>DASZNP010000129.1:0-57503 GCA_035551255.1 Solirubrobacterales bacterium | reverse complement strand
GCTGAAGCTCTCCGGCGAGGCCCTGATGGGCAGCCAGAGCTTCGGCACCGATGCCGCCGAGGTCGACCGGATCGCCAAGCAGGTGGCGGCGGTCCGCAATCGCGGTGTCGAGGTCGCGATCGTGGTCGGTGCCGGCAACATCTACCGTGGCCTCGACGGAGCGGCAAGCGGGATGGACCGCGCTACCGGCGATTACATGGGGATGCTGGCGACGGTGTTGAACGCGTTGACCCTGCAGGACGCGCTCGAGCGCCACGACCAGCACACGCGGGTGATGTCGGCGATCGAAGTCCAGGAGGTCGCCGAGCCCTACATCCGCCGCCGGGCGATGCGCCACCTGGAGAAGGACCGCGTCGTCATCTTTGCCGCCGGCACCGGCAACCCGTTCTTCACCACCGACACGGCGGCGGCGCTGCGGGCCCTGGAGATCCACGCCGAGGCGATCCTGATGGCGAAGAACGGGGTGGAGGGGGTCTTCGACTCCGATCCGGCGACGAACCCGGACGCCGAGTTCATCCCCATGATCACTCACAAGGAAGCGATTGAGCGTGGCCTGCGGGTGATGGACTCGACCGCGCTCTCGCTCTGCATGGACAACGATTTGCCGATCTACGTCTTCAACATGGGCGACGAGACCAACATAGATAGGATCGTTTCCGGTGAAAAAGTGGGGACGCTGGTCTCCAGCAAGCCCGCTGCTTAGGAGGGACGGGAACCGGTGGAGCTGATCGACGAACTGCTTGTGGACGCGAAAGAACGGATGAACAAATCCGTCGAGTCGACCCGTGGTGAGTTCATCACCGTGCGCACCGGCCGCGCCACGCCGCACCTGCTCGACCGGATCACGGTCGACTACTACGGCAACCCGACGCCGCTGAAACAGCTCGCCAACGTCGCCGCCTCAGACGCCCGGCTGCTTACGGTAACCCCGTTCGACAAGAGCGCGATCGGGGCGATCGAGAAAGCGATCCAGGAGTCCGACGTCGGTCTGACGCCGAGCAACGACGGCAACCTGATCCGCCTGCAGATCCCGGAGATGACCGAGGAGCGGCGGCGCGAGATGGTCAAGGTCGTCCATGGGGTCGCCGAGGAGGGGCGGGTCGCGATCCGCAACATCCGCCGCGACATCATGAGCGACCTGCGCGACCTGAAAAAGGAAGGCGAAGCCGGCGAGGACGACGAGCGCCGAGCCGAGGCCGACCTGCAGAAAGAGACCGACGCCGCCGTCGCCGAGATCGACAGCCTCCTCAAGGGCAAGGAAGAAGAGATCCTCGAGGTCTGAGGATCGGTGGCCCTCGCGTGACCGCCGCCAAATACGTAGCGATCATCACCGACGGCAATGGCCGCTGGGCGAAACAGCGCGACCTGCCGACCGTCGAGGGTCACCGGGCCGGCGCCGACACGCTAAAGGCGCGCCTGCGCGACGCCGCCGAGCTGGGGATCGAGGAGCTGACCGTCTACTCGTTCTCGACCGAGAACTGGACCCGGCCGCCGCAGGAGGTCGAGGGGCTGATGCGGATGTTCAGCGAGCGGATCGCTTCGGAAACGCCGGAGCTGAAGGAGGAAGGCGTGCGGATGCGGTTCATCGGGCGGCGCCAGGGAGTCGACCCGGCGCTGGTCGAGCAGATGGAGTGGGCGGAAGCCGAGACCGCAGCGAACGAGCGGATCACCCTTTTTGTCGCCTTCAACTACGGCGCCCGGGCGGAGATCCTCGATGCGGCGGAGCGCTTTCAAGGTGGCTCGGATGGCGATTTCGCCCGCCTCCTCTACGCGCCCGAGATGCACGACCCGGACCTCTTGATCCGCACCAGCGGCGAGCAGCGGCTCTCCAACTATCTGCTCTGGCAGTGCGCCTACTCCGAGCTCGTCTTCCGCGACGAGCTCTGGCCGGACTTCGACCGCGCCGCGCTCGAGGCCTGCCTGCGCGAGTACGAGACGCGGCAGCGCCGCTTCGGGAGCCGGGCGTGAGCGCTGAGGGGGAGGAGCCGCGCGTGTCGGTGGACCTCTTCGACGACGAGATGTTCGAGGACGAGCCGCAGCCACCGCGGCGGGCACCGCGGGAGCCACGCAAACGAGGGGGACGCCGGCGTGGCAGCGGCGAGACCGCAAAGCGGATCCTCGTGGCGCTGCCCTGGATCGCCTTCGCGATCGCGATCACCGTCGCCGGCGGGATCGTCTTCATGCTGGCGATGATCGCGATCGGGGTGGTGGCGCTGCGCGAGTTCGACGCGATCGCGGCGCGCTATCGGCCGCTCGTGATCCCGTCCTACCTGGCGGTGGCGGGGCTGGTGATCGCCGCCCACTTCGGGACCGCCTTCAACACCCTCTACGTCCTCGCGGCCTCGTTCCCGCTGATCTTCGCCTTCGCCGCCCGGCCCGGGCACCAGCAGGGCTCGACGGTCTCGATCGGGGTGACGCTCCTCGGCGTCCTCTGGATCGGGATCCCGCTCGCCCACGCGATGCTGCTGCGCGACCTGCCCTCGCACGGCGCGGCGCTCCTGATCGACGTCCTGGTCGGCACCTTTGTCGCCGACACCGCCGCCTACGCGACCGGCCGCATGTTTGGCAGCCACAAACTCACCCCGAACCTCTCCCCGAACAAGACCGTCGAGGGCCTGATCGGGGGCATCGTAATCGGGACCATGGGCTTCTGGTTCGCCGGCCTATACCAGGACTGGCTCTCAGGAGTAGACGCCCTCCTCATCGGCGCCGCCGTAGCCGCCGTAGCCCCGATCGGCGACCTCTTCGAGTCGATGATCAAGCGCGATCTAGGCACCAAGGACAGCGGCACCCTCTTCGGCCCCCACGGCGGCCTCCTAGACCGCCTCGACGCCGTCTTCTTCACCGTCGTAATCGGCTACTACCTAGCGGTGGCGCTGGTTTACTGAGGGGATGTCCTCGAGGGAGCTCTTCCTCACCGCCGAGCAGAGCGAACACGTCCCCGGTGGTTGATAGGAACTGAGCATGCTTCAGACGGCCGTCTCAATCCTGGCTGCCATAGCCCTGCTTATGCCTGGCTTCATCATTGCGGAGCTCAGCGTGGCCCGTTCAGCCCGCTCGTCGCGAAGCGATCTAGAACTCGCTTTGAGGGCGTTGGCCTACACGCTCATTGTCCATCTCCTATTCGGCTTCTGGACCGCGCACTTGATCAAGACGCTTGGTTCACCGAACCATTGGACCGATCACGTAAAAGCGATCAGCGCCTACGTCGCGTTTGTCTTGCTCGCTGTGCCAATCGTGATTGGCATGGCGTTGAATCGCTACCTTGCCTATGTTGAGGCGCAGGACGGCCCCCCAAATCTCTTAGCCGCCGGACTCGGAGGTGGCGAGGCCAGGGATGCTTTCGACTATGCGTATCAGCGCTGGCGACGCGATGGCGTCTATGTGATCGTCGAGCTGGTAGGCCACAATTCAGAACAGCCTCGGTTAGTCGGAGGGATTTACGGCGAGCGCTCGGCGGTAGGCCAAACTCCGTCTCCTCATGACATCTACCTAGAGTCGCTCTGCACCGTTAGCGAGGATGAGGATGGGATTCGAAACCTCGCTTCGCGTGTCGATCCAGAGCGAGGTGTCTATATACCCGCTTCGCAGATAGCGCGCGTTGATCTCGTGCCCGAAGGACCCGATACTCTGGAGTCATGAGCGATCCAGAGAACAAGCGCCTCCAAGAGGGTGCCTTGAGCGCTTTGAAGACTCCGCAAAATCCTCCTACGCCACCGAAACTCGTGCCACTGAGGCCAGCCAAAGCCAAGAGGTCCGACAAATGAGGCACGGAGCGGGTCGAAAGGCACCGGATGCCCCCCGGCGGCTGCCGCTAGAAGAGCAAGCGTCACTTACGCCCAGCAGTACTCCCAAGAACCCTCCGGCGCCAACCAACCTCGTTCCCATAGCGCCGCCAAAGAAGTCAGGAAATAAATGAGCTCACAGCGTAGATCTTCGCAGCGTTCAAGCAGAGGCCCAGTCAAAAAGGGGTCGCTGACGCCACAGAACACGCCCAAGAACCCCCCGGCACCGAGCAATCTCGTTCCTTTGAAGCCTAGCCCGCAGACCCCCAAAGGGAAATGATTCAGCAAAATTAGCTGGGTCGCGCTAGACCGGTGGAGGCGGAGCTGTCGGGCTGCCGGTGCATAGTGGAGAATCGACTGCCCCTTCGACATTGCGCTGGTTCACTGACGCGATGAACGCCGACTGGCGCGTGCAGGTGGATTTCGTCGAGGAGGGCGTTGCCGACGCTCTTCACGATCGGCTTGCCGCCGCTGAGCTCGAGCACGACCTCAGCCGCACTTTCTCCGACCGCGTGGTCGTCGCCCGTAACGGCACGACGATCTTCCTCTACGCCGGCGACCGGTCCCAGGCGGAAAATGCGCAGGCGCTGGTCGAACGGCTTGCCCGAGAGCAAGGGGAGGACGTCGAAGTTAGCTTCGACCGCTGGCATCACGAGGCCGAGGAATGGCGGCCTGCTGACGAGCCGCTGCCGGCTGACGCGGAGGCGCAGGCTGCCGAGCACGCGGCGCGGGTTGCTTGCGAACGCGCGGAGTCCGAAGCGAGCGGATATCCGGAGTATGAGGTGCGGATCGATCTCCCCTCGCACGGCGAGGCGAAGGAGCTCGTGGAGCGGCTCAGCGCCGAGGCTCTGCCCAGCGTCCACCGCTGGAAGTACGTCCTCCTCGGCGCCGCCGACGAGGACAGCGCCAACGAACTCGCCGAGCAGGTCCGCGCCGAGGTGCCTCCCGGCAGCAAGATCACGGTCGAGGGCACCTGGCGCGAGGCCTACGCCAAGCGTTCCCACAGCCCTTTCTCCTTCCTCGGCGGCTTGGTCGAATAGCCGGTCCGTATCCTCTGTCAGGCATGAAGAAGGTCCTCGTACTCGGGTCGACCGGGTCCATCGGAACGCAGGCGCTGGAGGTGATCGGGCGCTCGGATGAGCTGCAGGCCGTCGGCCTGGCGGCTGGTTCCGGCTGGGAGACGGTGGTCGAGCAGGCGCGTGAGCACGGGGTGCCGACGATCGCCCTGGCTGATGATGGCGCGGCGGAGCAGGCGCGGGCTGGCTGGAGCGGCCGGGTGCTCTCGGGCGAGGAGGGGATCCGGGAGCTGATCGTTTCTTCTGGGGCGGATCTGGTGCTCAACTCGATCGTCGGGGCCGCTGGGCTCGGCTCGACGATTGTGGCCCTGACCGAGGGGATCGACGTCGCCCTCGCCAACAAGGAGAGCCTCGTTCTTGGCGGCGAGCTGGTGATGGCCCTGGCCGAGGCGACCGGGGCGCGCCTCTTGCCGGTCGACTCCGAGCACTCGGCCCTCTTCCAGCTGATCGGCGCCGAGGCACCTGGAACGGTCGAGCGGCTGGTGCTCACCGCCTCCGGTGGACCCTTCCGCGGTCGCGACGACCTCTCTGACGTCAGCGTCGCCGACGCCCTCGCGCACCCGACCTGGCGAATGGGCGGGAGGATCACGATCGACTCGGCGACGCTGATGAACAAGGGCTTCGAGGCAATCGAGGCGCATCACCTCTTCACCGTCCCCTTTGAGCGGATCGAGGTGGTCGTCCACCCGGAGTCGCTGGTCCACTCGCTGATCCACCTCATCGACGGCTCCTCACTCGCCCATCTCGGCTATCCCGACATGCGGGTGCCGATCTCCTACGCGCTGCACTACCCCGAGCGGGCCGACATCGACCTGCCCCGGCTCGACCTCGCCGCCGCCGGCTCGCTGACCTTCGAGGAGCCGGATCTCGAGACCTTCGCCTGCCTGCGCCTGGCGCTGGAGGCCGGCCGGGCTGGCGGCACCGCGCCGACCGTGCTCAACGCCGCCGACGAGGTCGCCGTCGCCGCCTTCCTCGAAGAACGAATTCCGTTTACGGCGATCTCTGCGGTGATCGAGCGTGTTCTGGAAGAGATGCCCGCCGCTGCCGTCAGCCACTTCGACGACCTCTTCGCCGCCGACGCGGAGGCGCGCGAACGCAGCCAGGAGCAAGTCAGGGAGTTGGCGCCCGCATGAGCTGGCTGATCGTCTTCCTCGGCTTCTGCTTCCTGATCATGATTCACGAGGCGGGGCACTTCTTCGCCGCCAAGGCGACGGGGATGCGGGTCGAGCGCTTCTTTCTCTTCTTCGGGCCGACGATCTGGTCGTTCAAGCGCGGCGAAACCGAGTACGGCGTCAAAGCGATTCCGCTCGGCGGCTACGTGAAAATCACCGGCATGAACCCGGAGGAGGACGTCCCTCCGGAGTACGCCGCAAACGCCTACTTCCGCAAGCCGGTCTGGGAGCGGATCGTCGTCGTCGCGGCAGGGCCGGCGGTGAACATCGTGCTGGCGTTCTTGATCCTGGTCGGGGTCTACACCTTTGCCACGCTCGAACAGGGCACTCAGTCGGTCGGCCAGGTGATGCCGAAGACGCCGGCATCCGGTGTCCTCAAACCCGGCGACAAGATTGTCGCCGTTGATGGCAGCCGCTATCTCAACCTCAGTTCGGCAGAGCGGATCGAAAAGTTCCGCGAAGAAATTGGCTCTCACCAGTGCGCAGGGGAGCAGAAGAAGGGTTGCCTGGCAGCAACGCCGGTGAAGCTCACGGTTGAACGCGGCGGCAGGACCCTCACCCTGTCGGTGAGGCCGCGCTACGACACCGCCGCGAAACAGACGCTGGTGGGCTTTGGATTCGCCGGTCGTCCGCTCAACCTCTCGCCAGGAGAAGCCGTCGACCGTGCTTCCGGCGCAATCTGGGAAGTGACGTCTCGCACCGTCCACCTGATCACCCACATCTTCGAATCCCAACAGCGCAAGCAGGTCTCAGGCGTAGTCGGGATCAGCGACGTCGGGCACCAGGTGGTGGAAACCGGCCTGCAGCAGTCGCTGCTCCTGCTCGCTCTCGTCAGCCTCTCCCTTGGCCTGATCAACCTGCTCCCGATTCTGCCGCTCGACGGCGGTCACATCCTCTGGGCGCTGGTCGAGAAACTGCGGGGAGAGCCGGTGTCGCTAAGGGTGATCGAGCGGGCGACGGTGCTCGGTTTTGCGTTAGTGCTGATGCTGATGTTCATCGGTCTCTCCAACGACATCGGCCGGATCACCGGCGAAGGTTTCGAAGTTCGCTAACCGGCCCGGAGCACGCGGAAGCGCCAGGAGGCGGGAGAGGGGTCGACCTCGCCGCCGCTGCGAGCGCGGACGAGGAAGTGGTGCTTGCCAGGGTGCAGGCGGCGGGTGGGGAACGGCGAGCGGCAGTTGCGGTAAGGCTTGCCGTCGAGCTTGCATTCGAAGCTGGCTCCGTTGTCGCTGGCGGTGAAGCGGAAGGTGGGAGTGCGATCGTGGCTCCGCCGTTGTGGCTTATGGCGGAGGAAGGTGTCAAGGCCCGTGCTCTGCCCTGGGCCTCCGGCGGTTCCTCCTCCTCCACCACCACCCCCGCCGGCGGTTCCGTCCCCCGATCCACCACCAGTGCCGCCGGGGGTGCAAGGCTGCTCTGTCGGTGGCACCGAGTTGGGTCGCGGGAGAGGTGAGCCGAGCGCGAAGTCTTCGGCGCTATCGTCGTTGTCGTCAACCGGCTCGAGGAGGGTCGCGCAGCCGCGGGAGATCGAGCGGCGCAAAGCCATGCCGTCGGGGATGCCACCCGGTGCGGCCGGCGTCCCGGCGGGGCTGGGCAGAGCGCCGCTGAAGCTTCCCCAAGAGACGCAGTCGATCGTCTCCCAGCAGACGGCTCCGCCACTCGGGGAGAGGCTTCCCGCGGCAAGCGAGGCATCGGCGGCAACCCCGAATTGCGCTTCGGCCTGCGGCGTCGCGAGCAGCAAGGTGCTCTGGTTCGCGTTGCCGGAGACGTCGTGGGTGAAGGTCGAGCTGCCGTTGACGTTGCCGGCTGCGTCATAGCTCCGCAGGATGTGGCCTTCGACCAGGTTCTGGCCCGAAGCCCACATCTGCAGCTCGACGTACTCGGCTTCCGGGGCCGCGGCGGAACCGGGGTAGACCTCGCGGATCTGCATCAGGTGGAAGGTGGCCGCGGCAGGAGCGACGCCTATCGCCAGCGCCGCGACGATTGCGACTGCGAAGCAGAAGACCGCCCGTGGGCCTCTCATTTGGCGCCTCGGACAATCCGAAACCGGACGCTCAGCGTCGGGCCGCCCAGTTCGGTGGTCTGGATGCGCAGCTTGTGCGGGCCGAGGGAGAGCGGCTTCTTCGGCGTGAAGGGAGAGCGGCAAGCTCGGAAGGGTCCCCTGTCGACGGCACATCGGAAGCTTGCCCCTGGCGGGTCGGAGCGGAAGCGGAAGGTGGGCGTGCGGTCCTTGGTCTTTGCCGGCGGCTTCTTGACGAAGGCCAGAGTGGTTGCCGCTACAGGTGCACCCGGATTCGGGCTGGTTCCGCCACCGCTGTTGCCTGCTGGACCCGGAGAGCTCGGAGGAGTTTCGGATTCCGGCGTCGGAGTGGGCGTGGGCGTGGAGCCGGGCGGTTCTTCTTCGGTCACCGGGGGAGGTGAGCCGGGGCAGGTGGTCTCGGTGATCGGCGAGGTGTTGTTGCGCGGCGCTGGGGTCACCTCGACGAAGTCGGTGACGCTGTTGTTGGAGTCGTCGCTTTCCTCGAGTAGGGTCGAGCAGCCGGGGGCGATCGAGCGACGGATCGCTTTGCCCGCGGTGATGCCGCTGGGCGAGACCGGCGAACCGACGGTGGTCCCGGTGGCGGTCTGCAGAGCGCTGCCGCCGCTGAAGTTGCCCCAGGCGACACAGTCGGCCGGTAGACCTCCGGCGTTCCAGCAGACGGCGCCGCCTGATGCCGGGATCGTCAGTTCCGCGTCGACCAGATCGGGGGCGATGCCGAATTTCGCTTGCACTCCCGTGTCGCCAATTAGCACCGTCGCCTGGTTCTGGCCGTTGGTGACGCCACTAGCGAATTTGGAGCTGTGGACGAGCGTCCCGCTCGCGTCGTAGACGGTCATCGCGTGGTTGGCGAGGAAGGTCTGGCCCGCCGCGTACATCTGCAGCTCGACGTAGCTGTCGTCGGCGCCGTCGGCGTAGATCTCCCGGACCTTGATCAGGTGGAAGCTCGCCTGCGCCGCCGGCGCAATGGCGAGCGCGGCGGTGAGCGCCGTCGTGAGCACGAAAAGGCCGATCCCCCTCCTCATCTGTGGCGGGATACGGCTCCCGCGCCCCTGAGGTTCAACCGGCCCGCGTCCCTGGCTCAATAAGCTTCGGATATGGCTTCCAAACGGCAGATTTGGGTCGGCAACGTGCCGATCGGCGGCGGCGCTCCGGTCGCTGTACAGACGATGACCAAGACCGAGACCGCGAACCTGGCGGCGACGATGGAGCAGATCCGCAAGGTCGCCGACGCAGGCGCGGACCTGGTGCGCTGCGCGGTGCCGCGCGAGCAGGACGCCGAGGCGCTGAAAACCATCGTCCGCGAATCGCCGATCCCGGTGATCGCCGACATCCACTTCAACCACACGTTGGCGCTGAAAGCGATCGACGCCGGCGCCCACTGCATCCGGCTCAATCCGGGCAACATCGGCGGCAGGGAGAAAGTTGCCGAGGTCGCCGAGAAGGCCAACGCCAAGGGCGTGCCAATGCGGATCGGCGTCAACTCCGGCTCGCTGCCCAAACATCTGCACGCGCTCGAGCGCGAAGCACCGGTCGAGGCGTTGGTCGCCGCCGCGATCGAGTTCGTCGAGCTGATGGAGGGCCTTAACTTCGAGAACTTCAAGGTCTCGATCAAGTCGACCAACGTGCCGAACACGATCGCCGCCAACCGCCTGCTCTCGGAGAAGATCCCCTACCCGCTGCACCTGGGCGTGACCGAGGCGGGGACGAAGTGGGGTGGCTCGCTGAAATCCGCGGTCGGCCTAGGCACGTTGCTCGCGGATGGCATCGGCGACACGATCCGGATCAGCCTCTCGACCTTCCATGCCGAGGAGGAGGTCAAAGTCGGCTGGGAGATCCTCAAGGCACTGCAGTTGCGGGAGCGCGGCCCGGTCCTGATCGCCTGCCCGACCTGCGGCCGCCTCCAGTTCGATATGGACTCGGTGGTGGCGGAAATCGAGCAGCGCCTTGAAAGCTACGAGGAGCCGGTGGAGGTGGCCGTGCTCGGCTGCGCGGTCAACGGGATCGGCGAGGCGAGCCACGCCGACTTCGGTATCGCCGGGGCGAAGAACGAGGGCCTGATCTTCGCCGGCGGCAAACCCCTCCGCAAGGTCCCGCAGGCAAAGCTAGTCGACACCCTCTTCGAAGAGATCGACAAGTCCCTCGACCGCGGCGGCCAAGTCGAGTTCGACGAGGCCGAGTCCCGAGAGGGCGCCGAGTGGGTAGCCAACATCGAGGCCGAAAACGCCGGCGACCTCACCCCCGAGAAGATCGCCGCGATGGAGGCCGAAGCCGTAGAGCGAGGCGAGTCCGACCGCGTCCTCCTCGACGAGGAGGCCTCACCAACCGCAGGCCGTCGTTTCACCCGGGCTTAGACCCGGATCACGTCGACTTCGTCGAATGAGGTGAAGTCGGAGTCTTGCGTCAAAACTGCGGCACCGTGATGCGCGGCGGTAGCCGCTATCCAAGTGTCGTGGCGACGAAGGCGGCGACCGCGCGACCGCTCGGCTGCTGCGATCCGTGCAAACCAGGTAGCGATATCGGGCCCGATTGGCAGTAAGGGGTAAAGAGACTGCACTCGGGAGAGGGTGGAGAGGCGACTGGCTCGATCCTGTGGATCGGTGGCGCGGAGCACACCTAGCTCCAGCTCGGCTACGGTGATCACGGAGACGGCGATCTTCTCTGGGAGGTCGCCAAGCTCGCGGCCGGTCTCCTGAGCAATGAACACAGAAGTGTCTGCGACAGCTTTTCTCACTCGTCGAGCTCGGCCCCGCGGACATCGGCTAAGTCATCAAGCAGCCTCGAGTCGGCCGGCGCCTCCCGCAGGATGCGCCGCAGCTCGCTCGACGCCACCCAAGGGTCGCGTTTCTCGACATGGGGAAATATGTCGGCCACGGGGCGACGGTTCACGGTGAGCGTTAACTGCTCGCCGGCTTCCAGATCCGCCACCACGGCAGACGTGGAGTTCCGAAGCTCTCGAATCGAGACCTCTTTAGCCATGCCACGACTGTAGCAATTGGTGCTACGGACTACCCGGATAGGTTTCGCGGCGTGAGCCGCCTTTCTCAGACCTTTCTGCCGACGCTGAAGGATCCGCCTGCTGATGCGGAGGCGATTTCGCACAAGTTGATGGTTCGGGCTGGGTTGATCCGGCAGCTGGGGGCTGGGTTGTGGAGCTATTTGCCTGCGGGCTGGCGGGTGGAGCGGAAGGTCGAGCAGATCATCCGCGAGGAGATGGAGCGGATTGGCTGCCAGGAGATGCTGATGCCGCTGCTGATGCCCGCCGAACCGTGGGAGAAGACGGGGCGGTATGCGATCGAGGAGCTGTTCAAGCTCGAGGACCGCAAGGGCTCGCCGCTGGTCCTGGCGATGACGCACGAGGAGGCAGTGACCACGCACGTCTCGCGAGACGTGCGCTCCTACCGCGACCTGCCACTGATGCTCTTCCACATCCAGACCAAGGAGCGCGACGAGCCCCGCCCGCGCGCCGGCGTCCTGCGCACGCGCGAGTTCACGATGAAGGACGCCTACTCCTTCGACCGCGATGAGGAGGGGCTGGCCCGCTCCTACGAGCTGCAGGCTGAGGCCTACGGCCGGATCCTCGACCGCTGCGGGGTGCGCTGGTACCGGGTCGAGTCTGACGTCGGGATGATGGGCGGCACTGACGCCGACGAGTACATGGCCCCCTGTCCGGCCGGGGAGGACGAGGTCGCGCTGGCTGACGGCTACGCCGCCAACGTCGAGATCGCCTCGGCCGAGCCGCAGCCGGTCGAGCTGCCGGCGCCGCTGGACGCGCCGGAGGAGGTCGAGACGCCGGGGATGACCAAGGTCGAGACGGTCGCCGAGCACCTCGGGCTGCCGCACGGCGCCTTCATCAAGACCCTGCCGATCATCGTCGAGGGCCGCGGGATGGTCCTCGTCCTGCTGCGCGGCGACCACCGGCTGAACGAGACGAAGCTGCGCAACGGGATGAAAACCGACTTCCGCCAGGCGAGCGCCGAGGAGATCGAGGAGCAGCTCGGGCCGCCCGGCTACCTCGGGCCCGTCGACAGCGGCCTGCCGATCATCAAGGACTCGGCGCTGACCGGCAACTCCTACGTCACCGGCGCCAACAAGCCGGACACCCACCTGCGCGGCGTCGATCCCGCTCGTGACTTCAAGGCTTACGAGATGGACGTCCGCAAGGTCGAGGTGGGGGACACTTCCCCCGGCGGCGACGCAATCGAGATCGAGACCGCGATTGAGGTCGGCAACATCTTCAAGCTCGGGACCAAATACTCGGAGGCGCTCGGCGCCACCTACCTCGACGAAAACGGGGCCGAACACCCGATCGTGATGGGCTGTTACGGGATCGGCCCGGCGCGGATCATCGCTGCGGCAATCGAGCAGGGCGCCGACGAGCGCGGGATCGTCTGGCCGAAGGCGATCGCCCCCTGGCAAGTCCACCTGGTCTCCCTGGCGAAGGCGGGGGAGCCGGAGCGCGAAGCCGCCGACAAGCTCTACGAGCAGCTGCTGGAGGCCGGCGCCGAGGTGCTTTATGACGATCGCGACGCCGGGCCGGGGGAGAAGCTGACCGACGCCGAGCTGATTGGCTGTCCGCTGCGGATCGTCGCCGGCCGCCGCGGCCTCGCTGAAGGCGTCATCGAGGCGACCGAGCGCGCTACCGGCGCCGAGCACAAGCTGCCGCTGGAGGACGCCGCCGCCCTGGCGCTGTCGCTCCTCGATGACTGAGCACGACCCCTTCGGCCGCGGCCGCGTGCGCCGCCTCTTCGGACTCGACCGCAGCGCGCCACCGCCCCCGTCCACCCGCAAGGGCGAACCGCTGCACCCCTGGACCGTCCCCAACGCTGTCGGCTACGTCCGCCTCGCGGCGCTGCCGGTCTTCCTCGTCCTCGCTTACAACACCGACGACGGCACCTCGGTCGCCTCGGCGATGGTCTTCTGGGCGATCGCGGCGGGCGATTACCTGGACGGCATCCTCGCCCGGATCACCGGCCAGTACAGCCGCCTCGGCGCCCTGCTCGACCCCTTGGTCGACCGGCTGACGATCCTCTCCGGCGCCGTCGTCTGCTGGAGCTTCGAGCTGCTGCCGCGCTGGGCACTCGCCCTGATGGCGCTGCGCGAGCTCTCGATGCTGATCCTCGCCGAGTACGGCCTCCGCCACGGCGTCGACATCGAGGTCAACTGGCCGGGCCGAATCTCGGTCTTCCCACTGATGGGCGGAATCTGGCTAGCCCTGCTGTCGCCAGGCTGGGTCGCGACCGCGCTCGTCCTCTGGGGGCTGGCCATGGCGATCATCGCCACCGTGCTCTACGCCCGCACGGGCATGCGGGCCGTCCGCGCCCAGCGCGCTGCAAGCTGAGCTTCAGAATCACCCCAACCCTTAACCTAGGGTTGAACCTTTCTTGGGATGCTGAGTATCATCATCCCTCGCAAACGGAGGCCCGGCCTCCTCGAGTTAGGAGCACGATGGAGGACACCTTTCCCGATCTCGGTTCCCTCAGCGATAAGGAGCTGAAGGACATGATCGACAACCTGACGGCCGAGGAGAACGAGATCTCCTACAAGCGGCGCGTCCTGCACGGGAAGATCGACATCCTGCGGGCCGAGCTGGTCAACCGCCTGCGCCATAAACGCGAGGCGGGCGAGTCGGTGATCTCCGGCGACGACGTCGAGCAGCTGACCCAGATCCTCGCTGGCAAAACGCAGCCGCTGACGGAGGACGATCCCGCCGCCTGAGCGGGATACGCCATGGCGCTTCACTGTCCCGAGTGCGGGTTCGCCAACGACGAGGGCGCTAACTACTGCCAGAAGTGCGGTGCCTACCTCGGCGGGCCGAAAGAGGCGGGCGAGGAACCGACGACGATGACCTACCGGGTCGACGAGACCGGCGAGATGAAGCCGGTCGACATCGACGAGGTGGTCGAGGAGAGCGGCGCCGCCCTGGTCATCCGCAGCGGCGGCGGCCGCGCGGGGGAGAGCTTCAGCATCGCCGAGGAGCGGGTCTCGATCGGCCGCAGCCCCGACGCCGGCGTCTTCCTCGATGACGTCACCGTCTCCCGCAACCACGCGCTGCTAGTCAAGCGGCGCGACGGCCTCTACATCGACGACCTCGGCTCGCTCAACGGCACCTACGTCAACCGGCGCCGGATCGAGTCCCACCGGCTCGCCGACGGCGACGAGATCCAGGTCGGCAAGTACAAGCTGAGTTATCTGGAGCGCTAGATGACCGTCTCGGGACAGACCGGGCGCGGCGCCGAGGCACCCAGCCGGCCGCGCAAGGCGCTGACGATCGGTGCCGTCTGCAAAATCCTGCAGAGCGAATTCGACGACGTCTCGATCTCGAAGATCCGCTACCTCGAGGATCAGAAGCTGCTGAACCCGCGGCGGACCTCCGGCGGCTACCGCCTCTACAGCCAAGCCGACGTTGAACGACTGCGGACGATCCTGCGGCTGCAGCGCGACGAGTTCCTGCCGCTGCGGGTGATCCGCCAGGAGCTCGCCTCCGGCGGCGACCTGGCTTTTGGCGGGAGCGGCGACGGTGAGCGCAAACCGAGCGGGAGCACGGTGCGGCGGGCGATCCTGGTTGACACCTCGCGCGCCTACCTGACGCTCGAGGAGATCGTCGAGGAGACCGGCGCCCGCGAGGAGCTGATCCGCGAGCTCGAGAACTACGGGATCGTGCAGCCGGAGAAACGCGAGGGCAAAACCGTCTACGACGAGACCGACCGCGAGATCGTCCGCGCCGCCAACGAGCTCTCGCGGGTCGGTGTGGGAGCGCGCAACCTGCGCGTCTTCCGCTCGAGCGCCGATCGCGAGGCAAACCTGCTGGAAGCGCTGCTCGGGCCATCGCTGCGCTCGCGCAACCCCGAGCGCCGCAAAGAGGCGCTGCAGAGCTTGGAGAGCCTGGCGGCGACCGTGTCGCACCTCAAGCATTTGCTGCTGGTCAGGGACCTGCGCCGGCTCGCCGGCGACTGAGTGGCCCGGGTCACCCGCACGCGCGAGATCGAGGCGCCTACGGCTGCGGTCTGGAAGCTCGTCTCCGACCCCTACAGCCTGCCGCGCTGGTGGCCGCGGACCGGACGGGTCGAGAACGTCGACGCCAAGCCCGGCGGAAAGCGGAGCGCCTGGACGAAGGTGCTGCAGACTTCTGAGGGGCGTGGCGTGCGCGCCGACTTCCGCTGCGTCAGCTCAGCGGAGAACGAGCGCTATGTCTGGGAGCAGGAGCTGGAGGGCACGCCCTTCGAGCGTCACCTGAAGGCACTGCGCGTCGAGATCGGCCTGAAGGAAGGGGAGGGAGGCACCAAAGTCAGCCTGACCGAGGAACAGACCCTGAAAGGGATGTCCAAGTTCGGCTCCCCCCTGATGCGCAGAGCCCGTGGCGAGATCCTCGACGAAGCGCTCGACGGGATCGAAGAGGCTTTGGCATGACCCCGAAGCGAGACGCGAAGTGGTGGGGGTGGGGAGACCCGTCGGTCGAGCCGCACTTGGACGACGCCGCGCTGGGAGTGCTGCGCGAGCGGATCGGGGAGCTGGAGCCCTGGCCTCTTGCGCGCTCGCTGGAGGAGTTCGAGTTACCGGGGGCGGAGCAGCTGCCGCGGGCGCTGGTCGAGGCGGTGGGGGAGGAGAACGTCTTCACGGACGCCGAGGACCGGCTGCGGCATGCGGTCGGGCGTGGCTACGTCGACCTGGCGCGTCTGCGGAACGGCGCCTTGGAAGCGGCTCCCGATGCTGTGCTGATGCCGCGCTCTGCTTCGGCATTGCAGCGGGTCTTGGAGGTCTCCGCGGCGGAGCGGGTGGCGGTCGTGCCATTCGGAGGAGGGACCAGCGTGGTCGGCGGGGTCGAGCCAGTTCGAGGCGCCCACTCGCGCTTGATCAGCCTCGACCTCGGTGCCCTGCGTGACGTGGTCGTCGACGAGCGCTCGCTGACCGCCCGCCTTGGCGCTGGCCTGCGCGGTCCCGAGGCGGAGACGGCGCTCGGACGTTTTGGGCTCACGCTCGGGCACTTCCCGCAGTCCTTCGAGTACGCAACCGTCGGCGGCTTCGCCGCCACCCGCAGCGCTGGTCAGGCCTCGAGCGGCTACGGGCGCTTCGACGCGCTGGTCAGCTCGGTCCGCCTGCTGGCCCCCACTGGTCAGCTGGAGACCCTGGAGACGCCGCATACCGCCGCCGGTCCCGCCCTGCGGGAGCTGGTGATCGGCTCCGAGGGCGTCCTCGGCGTGATCCCGGACGTCACCGTGCGGGTGCGGCGTGCACCGAAGGTGCGCCGGTACGAGGCCTGGATGGCCGAGTCCTTCGAGTCCGGCTCGGAGATCATCCGCGCGCTGGCGCAGGGCCCCGGTCTGCCGGAGATCATCCGCGTCTCCGACGAGGAGGAGACCGAAGGGACGCTGGCGCTCTCCGGTCCACGCGGCCTCAGCGGTCGGCTCTTCGGAGGCTATCTCGGGTTGCGCAAGCGGCGCGACGGCGCCCTGGTGATCGTCGGCTTCGAGGGCGACGAGGAGCACGTCGCCCGCAAGCGAGCCCTCACCGTCCGCGCCCTGCGCGAGGGCGGCGCCGCCTACCTCGGCCAGGCGGCAGGCAACGCCTGGGAGCGCGGTCGCTACCAAGGCCCGTACCTGCGCGACACGCTGATGGAGATGGGGGCGATGGTGGAGACGCTCGAGACCTCCCACACCTGGAGCCGCCTCGAGGAGCTGCACAAGGCGGTCGGCGAGACGATTCGCGGTTCCCTCGCCGGGCAGGGCACGCCGGGCCTCGTCTTCTGCCACCTCTCCCACGCCTACGCCGACGGCGCCTCCCTCTACTTCACCTTCATCTCCCGTGCTCGCCGCGGTGCCGAGCTCGAGCAGTGGCGCACCGTCAAGCAAGCCGCCTCGGAGGCGATCGTCAACCACGGCGGCACGATCACCCACCACCACGCAATCGGCCGCGACCACCGCCCCTACATGGAGGCCGAGGTCGGCAAAAACGGGCTCGAGGTACTGCGCGCAGTCAAGGAGCAGCTCGACCCGGCGGGGGTTATGAACCCCGGCAAGCTACTGCCTGACGCCTGACCTCTATTCAGCTGGCACCCCAACCAGAGGACCGACGAAGGTCCCACGGGCAACTGGTGCGCCGATTTCGGTCGGATCTTCCGCGTTGGGCCAATCTTCCTGCGAGGCGAAGAACACGTCGTCGTTCTCAATCCGGGTGATCAGCATCTGCGTCTTGCTTCCTTCTTCGAGCCAGCCAAGAGACTCTGGGCTCGGTTCCAAATTGACCGACAGCGTCGTCCCGTGGGGGACGTGGTAACTCGCAAAGGAGGTCATGTGGTGCCTGTCGCCCATCTGCCAGATGAAGTACTGAGCCTCCCCGGTTGCCTTCTTCAGGTCTTGCAGCCGGATCTTCATCAGGGGCATCCCAGAGCTCTGTTTCACGTAGACGACTTTCCCTGAGACTCCGCTGTCCCCTGCAGGATTCAGCACCGCTTCAGTGGATCCTGAGGTGGGCTCCTTCACGGTCGCCGCCGCGTTTGAGTCCGAAGAACCGCTACTTCCGCATCCCGCAGCGACAACAACAAGCGCGCAGGCGCTGAGCGTCAAAATCAAAGACCACTTTGCCCACGCGGAGGCCTCCATGGCGGGAGAGGCTAGGTCACTCAGGGAAAGCTGACAATTAACTATTCGTTCGCGCGTAGTTTCTTGGCGATGCCGACAACGGGGCCGCTCACGCTGCCGCGCAAGACTTCGGTGCCGGTGTATTCCGGCGCGGCTTTTGCTTTCGTCGCTTCTTTCAGCGACGCTTTCAGCTGTGATTCATCAGTGGCGGTGATCGCGATCTGGTCGAAGGTTTCGCTGGCCAGGTAGGCGAGGACTTCCACCGGCACTTCCACCTGCGCGCGGATCTGGCCGTTTTTGCCGACTTCGATTGAGGCCAGCGGCAGCATTTTCTGCGGCGAGGCCGCCAGCCAAACCGTGTAGCGACCGCAGGAGGGGAGGGGGGCGAGGCCTTCGGCCGCGACCTGCAGCGCGAGGCTGTTTTTCACCCGCCCAAAAACAACGAGCCCCTTTGCTTCGCTGCCGTCGACGGGGTTCAGTACCGCACGGGTCGGTTCCTTCGAGCTTTTGATCGCCGAAGCCGCCAGGACCGCAATCGCTTTCCCGCTCGGCGCAGGCGCAGCCGCCGTCGGCGTTTCGCAGTGACTGCCAGTGGCTGATGCAGCAGCGCCCGACGAGTCCGAACCGTCCCCGCCACTGCTGACCAACAGGATCACCACAAAGAGCACGACGATCGCAACCCCAGCCAGGATCGCCCACAGCCCCCGGTTCTCCAACAGCTTCGCCTCATGCGCAATCTCCTTCGGGCTATGCCCATGCTCATGGTGCGGAATCGGCTTGACGGGCTCAGCGACGGTTTTCTTCTCCGACGGTTCGGGAGAGGGGGGTCCCCCCGGAGGAGCCTCCCCATCTTTTGCGACGGAGGGGGGACCCCCCTCTGCCCCCGGCGCCGGAATCGAGGGAGCGGGAATCCCTTCGGCTTCGAGATCGGCGGCCGCCTGCTGCGCCCGCCGATGAACCTCGTCAACCGAGATCCCCATCAACGCTGCAAGATCGTCGTAGCCCGCCGCACCACGCTGCGCGAGCAGCCGCAGGATCGCCTTCTGGTCGTCACTCAGGGCCACGGACCGCGAAGCCTATTAGGGTGCCCAGCTGTGAACGAGGACGCTCAGGTTAAGCCGCAGCACTTCGACGAGCTGATCGGTACCGAATGGCTAAGCGACGACCCCGACGATGCGCGGGTGCGACTGCCGATCCGCGACGACCTGCGCCAGCCCTTCGGCCTCATGCACGGCGGCGTGATGTCCACGCTGGTCGAGAGCGTCTGCTCGCGCGCCACCGCCGGCGCGGTCTGGGACGACGGGATGGCGGCGATGGGACAGTCGATCGACGTCAGCTTCATCCGGCCGATCACCGAGGGCGCAGCGGAAGTGCGCGCCAAGGCCCGCCACCGCGGCCGCACTACCTGGATCTGGGAGTGCGAGGTTCTCAACGACGAGGGCAAACTCTGCGCCCTCAGTCGCATGACGATCGCGGTCCGCCCGCGGCCGAACGCTTAGTCAGCCGCCGAACCGGTTCGTGATCGGCAGGCGCCGATCCTTGCCGAACGCCCGCGGCGTGATCCGAATCCCCGGCGCCGCCTGCCGGCGCTTGTACTCGGCGCGATCGACCAGGCGAATCACCTCGTCGACGGTCTCGGCCGGCATGCCGGCGGCGATCAGCTCTTCGCGCCCCTCGTCGCGCTCGACGTAGGCCTCGAGGATGCGGTCGAGCAGGTCGTAAGGCGGCAGCGAGTCTTCGTCGAGCTGGTCGGGCCGCAGCTCGGCCGAGGGCGGCCGCTCGATCACACTTGCCGGCACCAGCTCGCGCCCCTCGCGCTGGTTGCGCCGTTCGACCAGTTCGTAGACGAGCCCCTTCGGCACGTCCTTGATCACCGCGAAGCCTCCCGCCATGTCGCCGTAAAGGGTCGCGTAGCCGACTGACATCTCGCTCTTGTTGCCGGTCGTCAAGACCAGCCAGCCGTGGCGATTCGAGAGGGCCATCATCAGGTTGCCGCGAATCCGCGCCTGGATGTTCTCGGCGGCCAGATCGGGCTCGGAGGGGCGGGCCGGGTCGCGCGGCACCTCGTCCTCGCCGGCCGAGGGCTCCTCGCCGGGGCGCATCAGCCCGTTCAGCGCCTGCTCATAGCCCTGCATCATCGGCTCGATCGCGATCTCGAGCAGCTCGCAGCCGAGGTTCTCGGCGATGTCGCGGGCGTCTTGCTGGGTGTCGCCGCTGGAGTGGGGGGAGGGCATGACGACGCAGGAGAGCCGCTCCGGCCCGACCGCATCGGCAGCGATCATCGCCACCAGCGCCGAATCGATCCCCCCCGAGAGGGCGAGCCCGACGTGCTTGAAGCCGTTCTTCTGCACGTAGTCGCGCAGGCCGAGAGCGAGCGCCCCGTAGACCTCATCGAGGTCGGAGAGCGGCTCGGCGAGCTGCCCGCTGCCGACGTGCGGCACCTCGCAGAGCAGCAGCTCCTCCTCGAACTGCGAGGCACGGGCGATCACACTCCCGTCGGGAGCGGTAACGAGGCTCTGGCCGTCGAAGACGAGCTCGTCCTGACCGCCGACCAGGTTGCAGAAGGCGAAGTAAGCGCCGTAGGCGCGCGAGCGTTCGCAGAACATCCGCTCGCGCTCATGTCCCTTGCCGCGGTGGTAGGGGGAGCCGGAGGGGTTGGCGATCAGCCGCGCGCCAGCCTCGGCCTCTGCCTGAGCAGGGCCTCCGGGAAGCCAGACGTCCTCGCAGATCGTCAGTCCGGTGGCGAGGCCGTTGACCTCGATTGTGACCGGCTCGCCGCCGGGGATGAAGTAGCGCTGCTCGTCGAAGACCGAGTAGTTGGGGAGCCGGTTCTTGCGGTAGATCGTCTGGATCGCCCCGTCAGCGAGGACCGCGGTCGAGTTGAAGGCGTGGCGGGCGTCGCTGCGCTCGCCGGCGGGCTCGGCAAATCCGACCAGGGCGGTGATCCCGTTGGTCTCCCGCGCCAGTTCCTCGACGGCGTGCTGATTGGCGGCGAGGAAGTGGCGCTTCAGATAGAGGTCCTCGGCGGGATAGCCGGGGATGCAGAGCTCGGGGAAGATCACCAGCTCGGCGCCCTCGTCGCGAGCGCGGCCGATCCACTCGGCCACTTTCGCCGCGTTGGCGGCAATCGCGCCTACGGTGGGATTGATCTGGGCAAGGGCGATGCGCATCGGCTCGCGGAGGCTATTACCCGCGTGCCTGCATCTTCATCAAGAGGGCGACTTTTCGCTCGCAGTAGGGTTTTCGAGGCATGCGGAACCGCCGGCGCCACCTGGTCGGAACCTCGGCGGTGCTGCTCCTGGCTCTCGCCGCAACGCCCGCTGCCCATGCTGCGATCGACGTCGCACCGACAACCCTCGCGTCGAAATCCCAGAAGCCGTTCATCATGCCCCGGCCTCGGCCGACCGAAGAGCGGCCGCGGCCGACCGATAACCCCGATCCCAACCGCAACGCCTACTCGGTGCCGGAGGCGAAAAACTCGCCGGCCTGCTCGCGGCACTTCTGCGTCCACTGGGTCGATCAGGGCCTCGATGCCCCCAACCTCCGCGACCGCAACGGCAACGGCATCCCCGACTCCGTCGAGCGGGTGCTGCGGGTCGCCGAACACGTCCATGACGTCGAGAACGAGAGGCTCGGCTGGCGCGAGCCGCGCAGCGACGGGCACATGGGTGGCCGCAACGGCAAGACCGATGTCTACCTCTCGCAGATCGGCGGCGAACTGTTCGGCTACGCCGCTCCGGACCGCGGCCAGGCGAAAAAGGGTCGGATCCCGCGGCGGCTGCACGGCTACCTCGTCCTCGACAACGACTACAGCGCTTTCGAGTTCCCGCATACGAAGCCGCAGAACGACCTCGAGGTCACCTTCGCCCACGAGTACAACCACATCCTCCAATTCGGCTACGACGCCTACCAGGACCCCTGGTTCGCCGAGTCGAGCGCGACCTGGATGGAGGACCAGGTCTACAACGGCATCGACGACTACCTGCGCTACGTGCGCCGCTGGGTGAAGCTGTGGGAAACGCCGTTGACTGCGAGCTCGATCAAGGAGTACGGCAGCGCTGTCTGGAACCAATGGCTGGCGCGGCGCTACGGCGAGTCAATCATCCGCAAGGCCTGGGCTGGGGCGATCGATGCCAAACCGGGCGGCTTCTCAGTTGCCAGCTACGAACGGGCGATCCGCGCCGCCGGCCCCTCCGACTTCAGTCACGACTTCACCCGCTTCGCCGCCGACGTGCCCGAGTGGCGGACGGGGAAGGGATTTCGCGAGAGCTACCTGTTCCCAGACGTGCCGCGCCAGGGGCACCTGCCTCTCGACGGCGGCCGACTAACGCGGTTCCTCAACCACACGACCTTCCAGCTGCTGCGGGTGCCGGCGCAGAAGGGGCGGGCGGTGATCGTGCACCTAACGGCACCGGTCGGGACCGCGGCGGGCCTGGCGCTGGTCGGCCGGATCGGCAGCGAGCGCCACGGTCGCACGATCTCGCGGATTAACTTCAAGCGCGGGGGAGGACGGCTGACGGTGCGCCTGCCGCGCCCAGGCCGCTTCTCCCGCGTTACCGCGGTGGTCGTCAACGCCGACGGGCGAGCGCGCGGCTTCAGCGCCCGCCGTCTCGACTGGCTCTACCTGACCGACGGCCTGCCGTTCGAAGTCAGCGGCGAACTCGTCCGCTGACTACGAGTGCGACTCGGCGGCGACCGGGCCGGCGCCGTTGCTGGGCGCCGCGGCGGCCTTCGCCTTCGTCCCTGACTTCTTCGCCTTCTTCTTAGCGGTGCTCTTCGGCGCCGTCTTGATCACCTCGGCAGTCGCCGCCTCGAGGTCGAGGGCGAAGCTGTCGAGGTCGGCCATCGCGTCGTAGTCGCCAACGAGGCCGAGGTTAACCTGGCCGTTGTAGGACATGATCCCGACGCAGAGCGCCTGGCGCCGGGCCAGCGGCACCATTGGGAAGAAGGACTCCATTTTGCGCCCGAGGACGTAGAGCGGGAACTGCGGCCCCGGCACGTTGGTGACGACGAGGTTGAAGAAGCGCTGGGCCGGCTGCAGGCGCGCCGCCTGCGAGGCGATCGTCCCCGGCGCGAAATCGGTCAGTTTGGTGAGGATCTCGGCCCCGACCGCCTGGCCGGAGCTCTTCAGGTCGCCCATCTCGCGGGTCACCACGTGCAGGCGCTCGACCGGGTCCTCGCACCAGACCGGGAGCGGCGCGAACATCGCTGAGATCCGGTTGCCGAGCGCCCCGTGCTCCTCGTCGGCGCGGACGCTGACCGGGACCATCGCTCGCAGCTCGAGCCCCTCGGTGTCGTGACCGCGGGCGCGCAGGTATTTGCCGATGCCACCGGCGACGATCGAGAGGATGACGTCGTTGACGGTGCCACCGTGGGCGTCCTTGACGCGCTTGAGGTCGTCGAGGTCGGTCTGGACCATCTGGAAGCGGCGGTGGGGGCCGATCTCGACGTTGAAGACCGTGTGGGGGGCGGACATCCCGGCGGTGACCATCTTCGAGGTCGCGCCGAGCCCTTCGATCACCTGGCGCGGGCCGCGGAAGGCGGCGCGAACGCCGCGGTAGATCTCCTTCGGGCTCGTTAGTCGCTCCTTGATCGCTTCGCCGAGCAGCTGGGTGTCGGTCGGTTCCGGCGCGGCCAGCCACGGGGGAGCCTTGTCCGGCGCGCCCTGCGGCTCGGGGTCGAGGTCGAAGAGGACGGTGGTGATGTCGACGCCGGAGACGCCATCGACCAGCGCATGGTGGCTCTTGCCAACGATCGCGAAGCGTTCGTCGCTCAGGCCCTCGACCAGCCACAGCTCCCAGAGCGGCTTCGAGCGGTCAAGCTGCTGGGAGAAGATCCGCGCCGCGAGGTTGCGCAGCTGCTCGTCGGAGCCCGGCGCCGGCAGTGCGGTCTGGCGCACGTGGTACTCCATGTTGAGGTGCGGGTCGTCGACCCAGACCGGCCGGCTCTGGCCGAAGGGGACGAAGCGCAGCTTCTGGCGGAAGCGGGGGACCAGGTGCAGTCGCGAGGCGATGTGGTCGCGGAATTCCTGGTGGGTCGGCGCTTCGCCTTCGAAGATCGAGACGGAGGCAACGTGCATGTGGGCGCCGGAGCGCTCCAAGTGCAGGAAGGAGGTGTCCAGGCCGCTGAGTCGTTCGGGCTTCGCCATGAAAGACATAGTCGCACGTTTGTCTAGCTAGGATGTAAAGGAGCGAAACCGCACTCCTAAGCGGAATCCTCAGTCACATTTGCAGTTTCCGATTCATGAGGCTTCTGTGTGCGTCTGCTCACAATCGCGCTCTGAAGCTCCTCCTAGCGTGTTCTGTCACAGAACGAGCTAAACAACCTGCCGAGTTCCTCGCGCCCAGCGCGGGGGAGCGGGGGACCCACTGCCGCGCCTGTGCGTGGCCGGGGCGAATCGGGTGGCGAGCCGCCCGTAGCGGGAGTCGGAGGTGCCGGCGACTGCGAGCCCGTCAGCTAACCCCGTAGGCAGCATGAAAGCGAGCTGATTACATGCGAAAACTCCTGCCCGCGGTGGCGGCTGCCGCTGCGCTCACGACCGGCCTCGCACCGGCGGCGGCGCTGCCTGCACATCATCACCACCACGAGCGGTCGCGGGCTCACGTCTCCCTGCACCTCACCACGCACTCTGTGCTGAAGGGGAACGGTCTGGCGGTGCGCGGCAAGGTGCGGCCGAGCGGCCGCCACCGGGTCAAGATCGTCTTTCGCGGTCCTGACGGTGGCGTCCGCGGTGTGACGACGAAGACGAACGGGACCTTCGCGCTGCGCTGGTTGCCCGGCCGGACCGGCAGCTACGCGGTCCGCGCCTACGGCGTCCACGACCGCCGCACGGCTGGGTCGAAGAGCCCGGCGCGCAAGCTGACGACCTACCGCCTGGCCGGCGCCTCCTACTACGGGCCCGGCCTGTACGGCAACGGCGTCGCCTGCGGCGGCACGCTGATGCCAGGGACGATGGGCGTAGCCAACAAGACGCTCCCGTGCGGCACGAAGGTAAAGCTGCGCTACCACGGCCGTACCGTCACGGTGCCCGTGATCGACCGCGGCCCCTACGTTGCCGGACGCGACTACGACCTGACGACGGCAGTCAAGGAAAAGCTCGGCTTCCCGGGCGTCGGGACCGTATTGGCGAGCCGCTAGTCAATCCCGTGGTTCCTTTTGCACCTATGACGTGCATAAAAAACCACGACTTCAACTGGCGAGGCCGAGCCGGAGCTGACCATCTGTCGGCTCCGGCTCGGCTGCTTCGCCGGAGCCGAAGGAGGCGAGGCGGACGCCGAGCAGGCGGACGGGGCGCTGGGGGTCGTAAGCGCGCAGCAGCTCGAGGGCGATCGGAGTGACGACCGCGGGGTCGTTGGTCGGCTGCTCGATCGTGTGCGAGCGGGTGACGTTGGTCCAGTCGTCGAGGCGGATCTTGATCCCGATCGAGCGGCCCTCGAGCTCCCGTTTTTGGAGGCGGCGACAGAGCTCCTCGGAGAGCTCGTGGAGGTGCCGCTCCAGCTCGGCCCGCTGAGTGACGTCGAAGTCGAAAGTGATCTCGGTCGACTGGGATTTCGTCTCGTGTTCGGGCGTGATCGGCGTGTTGTCGAAAAAGGCTCCCCGGGCGTGGAGCCAGGCCCCCGAGCGAGGACCGAAGGAAGATTCCAGCTCCTCCCGGCTGCGCCGGCGCAGATCGGAGAGCGTCTGGATCCCCATCGCCTCTAGCCGAGAGACCGTTTTCGGCCCGATGCCCGGGATCAGGCCGGGGGAGGTGTCGGCGAACCGCTCCAGCGCCTGCTCCCGCGAGAGCACCACAAGCCCCCGCGGCTTGCCGAGCTCGCTGGTGATCTTGGCGAGCAACCGCGACTCGGAGATCCCGACCGAGCAGGTCAGCTGCGTCTCGACCCGGATCTCATTGGCGATCCGCCGCATAGTCGCCTTGGGCGAGAAGAGCCCGGTCAGATCAAGATAAGCCTCATCGAGACCGACCACCTCAACGATCTCGACGTTAGCCCGCAGAATGTCCATCACCTGCCCCGAGGCCTCCCGGTAAGCAGGAAAGTCCGGTCGCAGATAAATGGCGTCAGGCAACCGCCGGCGAGCCACCGCAGCGGGCATAGCCGAATGGATCCCAGCCAGCTTCCGAGCCTCATAGCTGGCGGTCGTAACCACCGCCCGAGGACCCGATCCACAGACCACGACGGGCTTGCCCTTCAACTCAGGCCGGCGCCGCAGCTCCACAGACGCATAGAACGCGTCCATGTCGAGATGCGCGATGGTCGGCGTTAAGACCATCGCATGATCCTAGGGTGGCGTCGAGATACCGCACATTGATGGAGCACTTCCTGTTGTCTCTTTCTCTAGGCTGAACGGAATCCGCGAGGACCGAAGGGAGCTGCATGTCCGAGAACGATCCAATCCCCAACTCCATTTCTCCTGCCGAAGTCGATCTGGCGCGAATAGCGGCTTATGGCGGACACCAAGATGGCTATCTCCTGGAGCTCATTCGTCTTGCCGATCGCAACCTCGGTCTCGCCGTTGGACTGCTACTCAACGGCATGGTGGTTGTTGGGTCCCTGGCACCCCCGGAGCACATGGCCAAAGAGGTCGATTCGGAGAGGTCTCGCCTTGCGGAGCAGGCTCGAATCGGAGAGAAGCCGGAGAACCTCACCGACGAGGAATGGGAGCAGATACTCGAGGATTTCAGTACGGCTACTTCAGCGGCACTTCGGGAATTCCGAGAGGAACTTCAAGAGCTGGACTCAGAACTTGAACAGATTGGCGAAACCGGGCGGCTTGATCCGGCAAATCTGCCCGCCGATCTCGCCAGAAGAATGATCTACTTTCAGGCACGGTCATTCCTGACCTTGAAAAACGTCCAAATCGCCGCGCCTGCACAAGTTGGGTCTATGAAGCTAGGCGTGCTGCGAGTGGCGGTCTCGCAAGTCGACGCTTGGTGGCCCCTTCGCCTGGACGAGCATGGAAAAGCGAGCTTCAAACTTTTCTCAACTGACCCAGGGGAAGAGCCTTAAGCCTCACCGTTGATCGCTCAAGGCTACAGCAATCACGACGCGCGGACGGCTCGTGCTGGACAGAGACCTCCTTCATAAACAGGAAGTGCAAGCCTCAACTGCCCTTCGCGTGGCCTATCGTTTCGTTAATTTCTCCCAGCCTGATGATCCAGTAGCGATTGAAGCATTTCGCTCCGATGCGGAACTGGGCAAACCTCCCCGAGGTAGATCCCTCCGGATTCCCGAGTTGCGGGAGGGTCTTTCGTTCTTTCGCACGAAGGAACTCGCGCTTGAACGATGGAAGGGCATTGCGGAATATGCGAGGAAGCGAGACCCTCTCGCGGTTCCAAAGATTGGTACCTATTTAGCCGCTGTCCAGCTACAGGCCGATAGCGGGATCTTTTATGAGGACCTGGAACAGCAGGATGGGCATATCACGGTATGGGGGCAACCGGAGGTGCTTGCCGCCGGAATCATCGAGATATTTTCGATTGAGGGCTAAACTACGGGGCTATGGAGTACGTGCTTGTTGACCTCTACGGTTCTACGTTGGACCTCTTTGAGGATTTTCCTACTGCTCGCGAGGCCGTTGTCTCTACTTTGAGAGACGACCCGGATGCAGCCGACGAGCTGCTCGTTATGGCTTATGCAGATGGTCGACAGATCGGCCCCGCAATCGCCGCTTCCCAATTTGTAGCTCCTACTAAGAGCTACTTTGCGCAGCTGATTGCTGGCTACCTCATCAACTGGGCTCCTCAGATTGAGCTGGGGCTTCCACGACGCGTCGATCCAGAAGCAAGTATTGAGATCGAGTGGGAGACCGAGGAGCCAGATCCCGATGCGGAGACGCTGTTGCAGAGTCGCTCCCCCGTCCTCTGCTGAGACAAGCGCTCGTTTGCAAGACAACCGTCGACATGGCGGAGCAGATTAGAGGCGGACCTAAACGCTTAAGCCGACCTGGATAGCATCGCGGCCGATGACCGACGTAACTCCAATCAAGATCGGCGAGATCGAGGCGATCCGCGGGGTCCTGGAGGGGATCACCTTCCACAAAGCTGCTGGAGCGCTGGGCGTGACCTCGTTCGGGATCTCGATCGTTGACTTGGAGCCGGGGGCGGACACGTATCCGGAGCACGATCACTCGGAGGAGGGGATCGGCGGGCAGATGTTCGCCAAGCGCCCGCAGCAGCTGGGTCAGGAGGAGGTTTATCTGGCTCTGCGCGGATCGGGTTCCGTTGAGGCTGAGAGCGAGAGCTACCCACTCGATGTTGACCACGCGGTTCGGGTCGGGCCCGCTGTCGTGCGCAAGGTGCTGCCCGGTCCCGATGGCCTGCGACTGCTGGCGATCGGCGGTACGCCGGGCGAGCCGTACGATACTGGCGGCACGCTCTAGCCGCTCAGTCGAGGCAGGCTTCGCCTATTCCGAAGGCGGCGATGAGCAGTGCCACGAACCCGCCCGGGACGAGGAGATCTCCGGCGAAGGCGACGAACACCGCCCTGCCGGCGATTTCTTCGCGCCATTTCGCCGCGATCACCAGGGCCATGCCGCCGGTCACCACGATCGAGATGACGAAGCGGGCGACAGACGGGTTGCCTCCCGGGAAGAAGAAGATCAGCCCACTCACGACTGCCGAGACGAGGAAGAGGGCGATCAGCACGAGCATCTCGGTGGCGTCTTCGGCTCTGCGGACGCCAGCGATCACGGTCAGTGCGTACACAGCCGCGACGACGAGCAGGAAGACGATCGCCAAGGTGTTGTTGCCGCCGCCGCACACGGCCAGCACGGTGGACATCCCTGCCTGCATGGGGATCATTCGGCTCCGGCGCTGGTGCCCATTAGGGACGACAACCTAAACTGCATCCGTGGCTTCCCCGGAGGCGAAGAACCTCGAGGCAATCTCGAAGGCGATCGACCAGCACAACATGAACTGTCCGTTCCCGGCGGCAGAGGTGCGGATGAACCCATTCGAGGTCGAGCGGCTGGGCTGGGACACGATCCGCGGCCTGCCGGTGGTGCCCGACGGGGAGATCGGGACGGGACGGTTCCGGATCGTCTGTTCCCGCGACCTCGAG
The DNA here is from genome assembly GCA_035551255.1 of Solirubrobacterales bacterium. GTDB lineage: Bacteria > Actinomycetota > Thermoleophilia > Solirubrobacterales > 70-9 > VAYN01. The sequence goes on along the minus strand of DASZNP010000129.1, from coordinate 28,797 downwards.
GACGACGGCCTAGAGATCGTCGAGGCCGTCGGGAAAGAGCTCGAGACCGCTACGCCGGTCCAGAACTGATCGCGAGTCTGTCTCAGTCCTTGCTCTACAAGGAATTTCACGGACTCGCGAGGTCCCTAGACGTTGAAAAAGGAGATCCCGGAGCTTTCGAGCCAGTTCTGAGCTTCTAGGTTCAGCCGCGACATTTCGCCAGTGAGGATGAGGATGCCCATTGCGATCAGGATCACTCCGCCGACGGCGACAATCGCCTGGTAGTGGCGCTTGACGACGCTGAAGGCCGTCGTCATCTGGGAAAAGGCCAGCGCCGTTAGGAGGAAAGGGATCGCCAGACCGGCGCTGTAGACCGCCAGCAAAAAGGCGCCGCGGCCGACTGAGTCGGCTAGCGCGGCGGCGCCGAGGATCGCTCCCAGCGTCGGGCCGATGCAAGGGGTCCAGGCGATCGCGAAGGCAGCGCCCGCGACGATCGGGCCGCCTTTGCCGGCCCGCGCCAGCAACGCGTCGACGTGCCACTCGCGGTTGAGGCGGGTGATGAACAGGGAGGCGACGAAGAGGACGCCCATGGCAATGATCAGGACGCCGGAGATCTTGGTCAGCAGGTCCTTGTGGTCCTGGAGGGTCGAGCCGAGGCCAGTGGCGCCGAGCCCGAGCAGAATGAAGATCGCCGAGAAGCTGGCGACGAAAAGGAGACTTGGGCCGAGGACGCGCCGCCAGCCGGCGTCGTCGAGTTCGTTCGCCGAGACCCCCGTCACCGCCGAGAGGTAGCCGGGCACCAGCGGCAGCACGCAGGGGGAGAGGAAGGAGACGATCCCGGCCGCGAGGGCGGCGAAGATCCCTACCCCAGATGCGGGGTCGGGGGTGCTGACGACGGCGTGGACCACGACCCCTCAGGTTACCCTCAGGGCCGTGCCGGACCAGGCGTCATCGTCACGTCTCTTCAACGCGTCCGGACGGGCGCGGGAACTGCGGGCTTCGCCGCTCTTCGCGATCGGGCCAAGCGAGCCCGGGCCGGCGATCCGCCGCGGCTTCCTGCTCTCGGTCCCGATCGGCATCGCGTTGATGGTCGAGCTCGGCTTCGACGCGCCGACCCAGGGCGCGATCGCCGCCGGCGCCCTGATCAACGGCTTCCCGGGGATGGACGCGCCCGCCAAGGCCCGCGCCGGCTGGCAGGCAGCGACCGCGCCGCTGATCGGCCTCGCCGCCTGCCTCGGCATCCTCAGCAGTCAGGTTGGGGCGGCCGCGGTCCTTGCCCTCGGTCTGATGGGTCTCTTCGCGTGAGCGCCCGTCACGGCATCCGCTTCGGCGCCGCCCTCGCGGCGGGTGTTGCTGCTCCTCCTCGGCTTCGACCAGCACGGCTACTGGGTCCCGCTGACGATCCTCTTCGTCATGCGCCCCGACCGCGAGGAGACGGACAAGCGCCTCGTTCTCCGCGCCCTCGGCACCGTCCTTGGCCTCCTCGTCGCTACCTCGATCGGCGAGGCCTTCGCCGGCAACGACCTCGTCCTCGGCGTCGTCCTCAGCCTCGCCGCCGCGCTCTCCTTCGGTCTGCTGACCGTCCAGTACGCGCTCTTCACCGCCGCGATCACCACCTTCGTCGTCCTCATGAGCACGACGGTGGGGGAGGGGGCCTTCCACGCCGCCGGCCAGCGCGCCGCCGGCACCGTCCTCGGCATCGCGATCGCATTTTTAGCTTGGCGTCTCTGGCCAAATCCCCGCGGCGCGGTAGATTTGGCTGGTCAGCCAAACGTGGGAGGAGCGGAGACTTGAGCAGCAAGACGTATGTGATCGGGGTCGGGATGACCAAGTTCGAGAAGCCCGGCAGCAAGGAGGGCGACTACCCGGACTGGGCCAAAGAGGCGGGGGAGAAGGCGCTCGCCGACGCCGGCATCCCGTACGAGGACGTCGAGCAGGCCTACGCCGGCTACTGCTACGGCGACTCGACCTACGGCCAGCGGGCGCTCTACCAGCTCGGCCTGACCGGGATCCCGGTCGTCAACGTCAACAACAACTGCTCGACCGGCTCCTCGGCGCTGTTCCTGGCCCGGCAGGCGGTCAAAGGCGGCCTCGTCGAGTGCGCGCTAGCGCTCGGCTTCGAGAAGATGGAGCCTGGCTCGCTGGGCGTCAAGTACACCGACCGCACCAACGCGCTCGACCGTCACGCGATGCGGATGTTCGAGCTGCGCCAGCCGGAGGCTTCGCCGCCGGCCCCGCAGATGTTCGGCAACGCCGGCCGCGACCACATGCAGAAGTACGGCTCCGAACCCGACCACTACGCCTGGATCGGCTGGAAGAACCACAAGCACTCGGTCAACAATCCCTACGCCCAGTTCCAAGACGAGTACTCGCTCGAGGACATCAAGGCGGCGAAGATGATCCACGACCCGCTGACCAAGCTGCAGTGCTCGCCGACCTCTGATGGCTCGGCCTGCGCGATCGTCGCCTCCGAGGCCTACGTCGACCGCAACGGCCTCTGGGAGCAGGCGGTCGAGATCGCCGGCCAGTCAATGGTCACCGACCTCTCCTCGACCTTCGACGAGAACGCCGACTGCATGACGATCGTCGGCTCGGACATGTCGAGGACGGCGGCGAAGGTCGCCTACGAGGAAGCCGGAGTGGGGGCCGAGGAAGTTGACGTCTGCGAGCTGCACGACTGCTTCAGCGCCAACGAGCTGATCACCTACGAAGCGCTCGGCTTTGCGGCCGAGGGCGAGGCGCACAAGCTGGTCGAGGCAGAAGCGACCACCTACGGCGGCAGCGGCCCGGTCGTCAACCCGTCCGGCGGGCTGATCTCCAAGGGCCACCCGCTCGGCGCGACCGGGCTGGCGCAGTGCTCGGAACTGACCTGGCAGCTGCGCGGCGAAGCCGACAAGCGGCAGGTGGAGGGCGCGAAGACGGCCCTGCAGCACAACATCGGCCTCGGCGGCGCCGCCGTGGTCACCGTCTACAAACCGGCGGCCTAGGGACGGCCTGCCGAAACCGAGGAGGAGCACGATGGCGAAGGAGCGGCGGCAACTGAGCGGCAAGGTCGTGGCGATCACCGGTGGTGCGAGGGGGATCGGCAAGACGACGGCGCGAGCGCTGGTCGGCAAAGGCTGCCGCGTCGCCATCGGCGACCTCGACGCCTCGCTGTCAGAGAGCGCGGCGGCGGAGCTCGGCGGCGGCACGGTCGGGCTGGCACTTGACGTCAGCGACCGCGGATCCTTCGCCCACTTCCTCGACGAGGCCGAGCGCCAGCTGGGCCCGCTCGACGTCGTCGTCAACAACGCCGGGGTGATGCCGGTGACGCCGTTCGTCGAGGAGAGCGACGCCTCGATTCGTCGTCAGCTCGACATCAACCTCTACGGGGTCATCGTCGGCACCCAGCTGGCGATCGAGCGGATGAAGCCGCGTCGCAGCGGCCACGTCGTCAACATCGCCTCCTCGGCGGGCAAAGCCGGCGTGCCGGGCATCGCCACCTACTCGGCGACCAAGCACGCGGTCGTCGGCCTGACCGAGGCGGTGCGGGCCGAGCACTCCGACGACGGCATCGAGTTCTCCTACGTCATGCCGATCACGGTCAACACCCAGCTGATCGAAGGGCTGAAAGACCAGCGTGGGGTGAAACGGGTCGAGCCTGAGGACGTCGCCGACGAGATCGTCGCCGCGCTGGAAACCGGCAAGGTCGACGTCTACGTGCCGAAACAGCTGCGCGCCTCGGTGGCGATGGGCGGGATCCTGCCGCGCAAAGCGCGTGAGGCCGTCGGCCGTCTGATGGGCGTCGACAAGATCATGACCGAGGTCGATCCGCAAGCACGGCGCTCCTACGAGGAGCGGGTGTCCGCGTTCGAGTCCTCCCAGAACGAGGAACTCGAGGACGAGCAGGCGCGCGAGCACGACGCCGCCTAGATGAACGAGGGTCGCGCAGCGCCCGTATAGCTCCTCGAACTCATCGAAGGAGGATTTGTGGGACAGATCTATGACGCGACTTGGGGGTGGGCTTTCTCTGCCATGTACGACCGTGGTTTCCAGGGAGCCGAAGACGCCGGATTAAGGGAGATGCGCCGCGAGCTGCTGGCACAGGCGCAGGGGAGGGTGCTCGAGCTCGGCGCTGGCACTGGCCTCAACCTCGAGCACTATCCGCGGGAGATCGAAAGCCTGACGATGGTCGAGCCCGATCCGCACATGATCAAGCAGCTGCGCGAGAGGCTGGCCCAGTCGGGGCGGAGCGCCGAAGTATCGATAGTCGAAGCATCCGGAGAAGACCTGCCGTTCGCGGACGATTCCTTCGACACCGTGGCGGTCACCCTGGTCCTCTGCACGGTCCCCGAGCCGGAGGCAACTCTGGCGGAGATCAAACGCGTCCTCGCGCCCGGCGGCCAGCTGCTCTTCCTAGAGCACGTCCGCTCCCATCAGCCCAGCCTCGCGAAATGGCAGGACCGTCTAGAAGGACCGTGGAAATTCCTCGCCGATGGCTGTCGCTGCAATCGCGACACCGTCTCGGCAATCGGCGCCGCGGGCTTCGAGCTTGGCGATGTCGAGAGCGGCGAGCTGCCGAAGCTGCCGCCGCTGGTGCGGCCTTTACGACAAGGGCGCGCGACTCTCGGCGGATAAAAGTCGAATTCTCAAGAAGTCAACAGGACTGCCGATGTACGGCTAGATGCCTTTGGAGGTTGACTTTCCCGTTGGCCCGGTTGCCGCAAGCTGATGCAGAACCTGGACAGCTCGTGGTCGCTGCGCTTTGGGCCGTTGACTGCGTTGGAGGCGGGGAAGGCTTTCTCCGCTTTTGTCCGTTAGCGCATTTCCCACCCTCAATGCACGATAATGGTGGTTATGTCAACTTGAGGCGAAGGGGAGCCGGTGATTTCGTTCGCTATGCGGAAGAAATCGCCGGAGCGCCCTACCTTGCCGCTTCGATCGCTTCTTCCAGGGCGCCCGTGGATTCCGGCGTGCCCAGGGGTTCCAGGCCCTTGGTACCTGGGCCGTTGACAAGAAAGGTCGGCGTTCCGCTGAAGCCGAGCTGCTTGGCTGCTTCGGTGGTCTTTTCGACCTCGTCGGTCCGCCTGCGGCGGTCTTGGTTCCACTTGCCGAGATTCTCGACGCCCGCCGCTATGGCGACGGCTTCCATGAATTCGTCGGTGACGTAGCCGGAGCGCTCTGCGGCTTGGTTCCTGTAGAAGAGCTCGATGTAGTGCCAGCCCCTGCCTTGCTCGCCGGCCGCCAGCGCGGCGGCTCCTGCGGGAACCGATTCTTCGCCAATAATCGTGAAGTTACGGAACTCGAGCTTGACCTCGCCTTTCTTGACCGGGTTTTCGATAATCGGCGGCAGGATTTCCCTCGCGTAGCCCGCACAGACCGGGCACTGTAGGTCGCCGAACTCGATCAGCGTCACCGGCGCCTTGGGATCGCCTAGAACCATCCCTTGCTGCGGAATCGCGGCGAGAAGGCGGTCAACCCCGGCCTTCCCTTCGATGTGCTCGGGGTCGCCGCCGCTCCCGCTTGAGTTGACGATGATCAGGACGAGGACCATTGCCAGCGCCAGGAAGGCAGCGCCAGCGGCCATCTGCAGGAGCCGTTGGCGGCGCTCAGGCTCGGCGCTCAAGCGGGCGTGCCCTCTCCTCGGTTCCGGCGTAGCCGATCAACCGCGTCGCGTTCAGAGCGAACAGGATCGTCATCAGCACTGCACTGGCGACACACCACTGACAGATCGCCTCGATCTTGAAGATCTCCAGGTAGGTCAGGAAGACGCTATAGCCGAAGCCGCCGAGGGCGAGCACGAAACCGCCGAAGCGCGCCGCGTCGTTGGCGAAAAAGGCCGTGGCGAGCAGCAAGGCGTAGCCGACGATCCCGAAGACGGCGATGTTGACGCCGGCGAGGTGCGAGTAGGAGCTCTTGGCGACAGTGGCGCAGCCGTGACTGCCGGCGATGCAGACCGGTGAGCCACCGCCCGAATCGGCGATCGCGATGTAGGTGGCAACGCCGATCCCGAGGGCCGCAACGAAGGCGATCGCGCGCTGCAGGGTCCACTCGCTCGGGAGGCCCTTCGTCTTCACGGCGCGGAAGATAAGGCTTCGCCGTAAAAGGCTGCTAAGACGCGCGAGAGCTTGCCGCCCTGCCAGGCCAGCGGCGACTCCCCCTCTGGCTCGCTGACCAGCTTCGCTTGCGGCAACGCCTCCGCGTACGCTGCCGCGGCTGCATAGGGATGGCCGGGATCGGCGTCGTCGTTGCTGGCGACGATTAGCGCCGGAACGTCGATCGCCCCCAGCTCGTCGAGCGAGTCGAACGGCCGCGAGCGTGGCGCTTGGCGCAGCGCTTCCGTCAGCGCTTCGAGATTCCCCTGGCGCTCCATCCGCTCGCGCGTGAACCGCAGCACCGAGTCCCGCCAGCGTGCGTCGATCCCCTGGCGCTCGCCGATATAGGCGACGAATCCGTCGATGCCGCCGGTCTCCAGCGCCGCCGCTAGCCCGTCCCAGTATTCGAGCGACTCGGGCCTGATCTCGCCGAGGAAGGTCGGCCCGATCACCGCCAGGCCGGCTAGCCGCTCGGGATGCCGCAGCGCGTACGCAACCGCAGTGTGAGCGCCCATCGAGTGGCCGCCGAGCAGAAACCGCTTCGAGCCGAGCTGGTCGTTCACCACCCGCTCGAGGTCGTTGACCAGTTGCGGGTATCCATAACTCTCCCCCACCGGTGCCGCCTCCGATTCGCCGTGCCCGCGCGCGTCGTAGGTGACGACGCGGTAGCCGGCCCGGGCCAGCGCCCGCGAGTCGTGGAGGACGTAGCGCCGCGTCGCCGTGATCCCGTGGCAGAGGACAACCGGCGGCCCTTCCCCTTCCGTTTCGCCCCGCAGCAGCGGCGCCGGGCCGACCTCGAAGGGCACCGCCTCCAGCGGCATCAGGAGATCGAAGCGAGCGCCTGCTCGAGGTCCCCGACCGAGTCGTAGCCGAGGCTGGTCAGGCTGACCTTGGCGTGGCGGACGACCCCCTCCTCGTCGATGACGAAGGTCGAGCGGCGGACCATCGGTCCCATCACCACGCCGTAGGCCCGCGCCACCTCCTTGTCCTCGTCGGCCAGCAGCGGCACGTTGAGGCTCTTCTCTTTGACGAAGCGCTCGTGCGAATCGACCGACTGGGAGGAGATCCCGAGCACCTCGGCGCCGAGGCCGTCGAGCCGCTCGCCTTCGTCGCGATAGGAGCAGAACTGTTTCGTGCAGACCGCGGTGAAGTCGCCGGGATAGAAGGCGAGGATCAGCTTCCGCCCCCGGTAGTTGGAGAGGCGGTAGGTCCTGCCGCCCGTCCCGGGTAGCTCGAAATCGGGGGCCGGATCGCCGACCTTCAGCTTCGCCATCCAGGCGAGCTTAGCCGGCGCTAGCCGCGTTCGAGCGTGGCTTCTTCGATCAGGACGGTCTGTTTCGGTTTTTCTTCCGGCCCGCCGAGCTTTTCGATCCGTTCCACGGCCGAGTAGCCCTTGCTGACTTTGCCGACCAGCGCGTATTCGGGGGGCAGGCCGGCGTCGGGTGCGGTGACGACATAGAACTGGCTGCCGGAGGTGCCGGGCGGCTCGGCCGAGCTCTTCGCCATCGCGACGAGGCCTTTGGTGTAGGCGAGGTTCGCCGGCGGCTTCTCGACGACTTTGTAGCCGGGGCCGCCGGTCCCAGTCCCTTCCGGATCACCGCCCTGGATCACGAATTCTGGGACCACCCGGTGGAAGGTGAGGTCGTCGTAGAAGCCTTCTTCGACGAGGAAGGCGAAGGAGTTGGCGGTCTTCGGAGCGCGCTTGGTGTCGAGGGCGATCTCGAAGGTGCCGCAGCTGGTCCTCATCACCACGGTCGCTTCTTCGCCCGGCTTCAGAACCTGCTTTGGCTTCTTGAAGCTGACCGTCTTCGGTTTCGGCGCTTCGACCTTTTTGCAGCCGTTGGCGCCGGCTTCGGCCGAGGTCGAAGCGGAGCTGGAGTCGGAGCTGCCGCCTCCGCGCGAGATCAGCACCGCGGCGACGATGCCAGCGGCAATCACCGCAAAGACGGCGAGGATGATCCAGCGGCGGTCGGGTCCCTGCTGCTCCACGGCGAGGAACCCTATTGCACCAAGACGACAGCGAGTCCGTGAAAACCGTCCTTGAAGAAGGGTTTTTACGGACTCGCGCATCTACGATCGTCCGGTGCCCTCCTCCCCTCTGCTGACTCCGCTGGCGACTGCAGTGCTGCATGTCGGCGATCCGGAGAGGATCCTGGAGATCGAGTGCGGCGATGGCGAGGCGGCGCTCTTCCTCGCTCGCGAGTTCCCGAGCGCCCGCGTGCGCGGCGTCGACTCTTCCGAGGAGGCCGTCCACCAGGCGACCGCTCGCGTCGGGCTGGACCCGGAGGGCCGCGTGGCCTTCAAGCAGGGCGCGCCGCGCTCGCTGCCCTTCCCAGACGGCTACTTCGACCTCCTCGCCGCCATCGACGCCGCCCCAGCGGCCGCCGAGGCCGCCCGGGTGCTGCGTCCGGGCGGTTTCCTTGCCCTCGCCTCGACGCAGACGTCCATCACCCCGCCCGGCTGGCGCGGCAAGCTGCTGCGCCGTCGCCTGCAGCGCCAAGGCTTCGAGTCGATCTGGTCCGAGGCGGCCGGCGAGGGCAGCTTCGCGGTCCTGCGACTGCGGGGCGGCGGTGCCCCAGGGCTCGCCCTCTAGGCTCCAGCGCGAATGGAGAACGCCGGGACGCCGCTGACCCTGCTCGTCAACCCCTCCTCCGCGGGCGGCAAGAGCCTGAAGCTGCTGCCGCGGGTGGAGGCGGCGCTGGACGCCCGCCGCGCCGTCTTTCGGGTCGAGAAGACGCGCAGTCTCGAGCACGGCGTCGAGCTGGCGCTGCGGGCGGTCGAGCTCGGCGAGATCCCGGTAGTGGTTTCCGGCGACGGCCTGCTCGGCGCTGTCGGAGGGGCGATGGCGGGGACCGAGGTGCCCCTTGGTCTGATCCCGGCCGGCCGCGGCAATGACCTCGCCCGCGCGCTGGGAATTCCGGATGAACCGGAGGCGGCGATCGCGACGGTCCTCGCCGGCGAGAGCCGGCGGATCGACGTCGGTGAGGCCAACGGCAAGCGCTTCCTCGGGATCGCCAGCGTCGGCTTCGACTCCGAATGCAACCGCCTCGCCAACGAAGTCCACTGGCTGCGCGGCAACCTCGTCTACGCCTACTCAATGCCCCGCACGCTGATCGGCTGGCGCAGCGCCCGCTTCACCCTCGCAGTTGGCGAGGAACGCAAGCGGATCAGCGGCTACTTCGTCGCCGTCGCCAACAACAGCGTCTACGGCGGCGGCATGTACATCGCCCCCGACGCGCAGCTCGACGACGGCGAATTCGACGTCGTCTCGATCGGCGAGGGCGGCAAGCTGCAGTTCCTCTGGGGACTGAAGGACGTGCTGAAGGGAGAGCACCTGAAGAAGAACTCGGTCGACGTCTTCCGTACCCCGCGGCTCGAGCTCGACGCCAGCCGTCCTTTCCCTGTCTACGCCGACGGCGACCACCTCACCGACCTGCCGGTCTCGCTGCGGGTGCTGCCGCGCAGCCTCTCGATCCTCGTCCCGCCGGGGCGGGAGGCCTAGCGCGATGGCCCGCAACGGAACCGCGAAAGGCAGCCTCTTCGGCGCCAAAGTGGCGCTCTCGCGCGCCGTTGGCGCCGCCAGCCGGGCGAGCGGCCGCGGCGGCGGCACCACCCTGCCCGGCCGCGTCCTCCTGCGGATGGAGCCGGAGGCGATCGCCCGCCTCGGCAGCGGTCTCGACCGCGGTGCGACGATCGTCAGCGCCACCAACGGCAAGACGACCACCGCCGGGATGATTGCCGCGATCCTCGCCGCCGACGGCCGCCAGCCGGTCCACAACCGCGCCGGCTCGAACATGACCTGGGGCGTGGCGACGGCCCTACTCGAGCAGCGAGGCGAGGAGGGACTGTTCGAGGTCGACGAGGCCTGGCTCCCGCGCGTCGCCGAACAGCTCGACCCCTCGCTGATCGTCCTCGGCAACCTTTTCCGCGACCAGCTCGACCGCTACGGCGAGATGGAGGCCCTGGCCGACGACTGGGCGGGCACGGTGGCGGCGCGGGTCGGGCTGACCGAATTCGTGCTCAACGCTGACGATCCGCTGATCGCCGACCTCGGTCGCGACCCCGCGGGCGAGCGGCGCGAAGGCGTCCTCTACTTCGGGATCGAGGATGCCTCGCAGGCGCTGCCCGAGCTCCAGCACGCTTTCGACGCCAAGCACTGCCGCCGTTGCGGCCATCCCTACGCCTACGAGCGCGCCTTCGTCGGCCACCTCGGCCACTACTCCTGCCCCAACTGTGGCGCCGAACGGCCGCGGCCGGAGGTTGCGGCGATCGAGATCGAGCTGCACGGCATGGACGGCTCGCGGTCGCGGGTTCGACACCCGTCTGGCGAGATCGAGCTTCAGCTGCCGCTGCCCGGTCTCTACAACGTCTACAACGCGCTTGCGGCCGTCGCAGCTGGGTTGAAACTCGGAGTTGCTCCGGAGCGGATCGCGGCGGCGCTCGGGGAAATGCGTGCGGCCTTTGGTCGAGTCGAGACGATCGAGGTCGGCGACACCCCGGTCTCGATCCTGCTGATCAAGAACCCCGCCGGCGCCAACGAGGTCCTCCGCACGCTGATGCTGGAGAGCCGCGAGCACCAGGGCGAAGGCGAGGGAATCGACCTTTGGATCGCCCTCAACGACCGGATCGCCGACGGCCGCGACGTCTCCTGGATCTGGGACGCCGACTTCGAGCTGCTGGCCGGCGGTGTCCGGCGTGTGGTCTGTACCGGGACGCGGGCGCCGGAGATGGCGCTGCGGCTGAAGTACGCGGGCTGGTCCGAGGGAGCGATCGAGGTGATACCCGGGATCGACGCCTCGCTTGACGCCGCCGTCGCAGACTCGCAGGGCCGCCTCTTCGCCCTCCCTACCTACACCGCCCTCCTGGAACTGCGCAAACTGCTGGCCGACCGCGGCCTGGCGAAGGAGTTCTGGCGATGAAAGGGACGACCGCGATCTGGCACGACGTCGAGTGCGGCAGCTACAGCGCCGACCTGCCGCTCTGGGAGGAGCTGGGCGACCGCTGCGGCGGCCCAATCCTCGAGCTCGGCTGCGGCACCGGTCGCGTCGCCCTGCACCTAGCCAGGCGCGGCCACCGCGTCTACGGACTCGACCGCGACCGCGAGCTGCTCGCCGTGCTCGCCGAGCGCGCAGCCGATTCTTTGCACAACGGGGTGGGTCAAGAATCGGCTGCGCTTGTGGAGCCGGTCGCCGCCGACGCCCGGGAATTCGAGCTGCCTGAGCCGATTGCCCTGGCGCTGGCGCCCACCCATCTGCTGCAGCTCTTGCCCGGCCCGACAGAGCGGGTCGAGTGCCTGCGCTGCGTTGCCGCAGCCCTCCGTCCCTCCGGCCTGCTCGCCGCCACGATCCTCGAGGAGATGCCGGAGCCCGATGGCGCCCCTCCCCCCCTCCCCGACGTGCGTGAGGTCGACGGTTGGGTCTATTCCAGCCTCGCGATCGAGGCAGCGATCGGCCCCGGTGAAGTTGTCGTCCGCCGCCTGCGCCAGACGGTCTCGCCGGAGGGAGCGCTGAGCGAGGAACCGAACGAGGTGAGGATCCTCACCTTTGCCGCCACTACGTTGGAGTCCGAGGCCGCGGCCGCCGGCCTGGTTCCCGCGGGCCGCCGCGAGATCCCCCCGACCGAGCTGCATGTCGGCTCCACCGTCGTCCTCCTGGAAAGGAGCGCCTGATGGAGCTGCGCGTTCTCAGCCTCTATCCCGAGCAGATGAACATCTATGCCGACCGCGGCAACATCATCTTCCTGCGGCGGCGCTGCGAGTGGCGCGGGATCGGCTTCTCCCACAGCGGCGTCGGGCCCGGCGAGGGGTTCGACCCGGGCGAGCATGACCTCCTCTACATCGGCGGCGGTCAGGACCGCGACCAGAAGGCGGTCGCCGCCGACATGGTCGCGACCAAGCGCGAGGCAATTGCCACGGCGGCGGACGACGGTGCCGTCCTGCTGGCGGTCTGCGGCGGCTACCAGCTGCTCGGCCACAGCTACCAGATGGGCGACGAGACTCTTCCCGGCCTCGGCATCGCCGACCTCGAGACCGTGCGCGAGCCCGGCCCGCGCTTGATCGGCAACGTCACGATCGAGGCCGACTTCGGCAGCGGCCCGCGGCTGATCGCCGGTTTCGAGAACCACGGCGGCCGCACCTACCTTGGCGCCGGCGCCACTCCTCTAGGCAAAGTCGTCTCAGGCCACGGCAACAACGACCGCGACGGCTTCGAGGGTGTCAAGCGCGACAACGTAATCGGCACCTACCTCCACGGCCCGTTGCTGCCAAAGAACGCCTGGCTAGCCGACCACCTAATCGCCCTGGCCCTCGAGCGACGGTACGGCACCCGACCCGCACTCGAGCCGTTGCCCGATGAGCTAGAGGCGGCAGCTCACGAGTCGGCCCGCCTAGCGGCCACTTGAGCCGAAGCCGCCCTCGCCGCGGAGGGACTCGCTGAGCTCAACGGTCTCGACTGGTTCCGGCGTCGCGATCGGGGTGATCACCAGCTGGGCGATGCGGTCGCCGGGTTCGACCTTGAAGGTCTCAGCAGGATCGGTGTTGAGAAGCAGCACCCGCAGTTCGCCGCGGTAGCCAGAATCGATTAGGCCGGGAGCGTTGACAAGAGCAATCCCGTGATCCCGAGCAAGCCCCGACCGCGGCAGAACCAACCCCGCATGCCCCTCAGGAATCTCCACCCCCACCCCAGTCCCGATCCCCCACCGCTCCTCAGGACCGATATGGGCTGACTCACAGGAATAGAGGTCGAGTCCCGCATCCCCCTCATGAGCGCGCGAAGGCAGTTGCGCCCCCTCTTTCAATCTCGTAACGGGTAGCTCCACGAGCGCCAGCCTATAGGTCCAGGGGAGGGGTCCCCGGACCCTCCCCGCTGTTGTCCGGGGACCCCTCCCCTGGACCTACCTAGACAACAGCGAGGTCGCTGAACCGATGCATCTCCGCAGTAGGCACCTTGGCCTGGACGAGCACGCCGTCCTCGCGATCAGTCCGCTCGAGGTCGCCCGCCACTTCGTGCAGCTCGTGCAGACGGCCGCCCTGCGAGTAGGGGATCAGAAGCTCAACTTCGGTCAGCGTCTCCTCGAAGGCCGCCTCGATCCGCTCGCTGAGGGCGTCGAGCCCCTCGCCCTCCTGGGCGGAGACCAGAACCGCCTCGGGATGGTCGAGTTCGGTTTCGCGCCGCTCCTCATCGCTCAGCAGGTCGATCTTGTTGAAGACGAGCAGGCGCGGCTTCTCCCCCGCCCCGATCTCCTCCAGCACCTCGTCGACGGCCTCCATGTCGGCGACCCGCCGCTCCTCGGCAGCCGAGGCATCGACGACGTGGAGGATCAGGTCGGCGAGGACAGTCTCTTCGAGGGTCGCCTTGAAGGCCTCGACCAGCTGGTGGGGCAGCTTCTCGATGAAGCCGACGGTGTCGGTCAGCAAGGCGTCCCGGCCGGAGAGCTCGAAGGTGCGGGTGGTCGGGTCGAGGGTGTGGAAAAGGCGGTCGCGGACTTCGACCTCGGCGCCGGTCAGCGCGTTCAGCAGCGTCGACTTGCCGGCGTTGGTGTACCCAGCGAGGGCGATCCGCGGCAGCGAGGACGCCTCGCGCCGGGCGCGCATGATCCCGCGATTGCGCTCCAGCTGTCCCAGCCGGCGGCGCAGCGCGGCAATCCGGTTGCGAGCAAGCCGGCGGTCGGTCTCGATCTGGGTCTCGCCCGGGCCCCTGGTGCCGATCCCGCCCCCGAGCCGCTCGAGGTGGGTCCAGAGGCCCCGCATGCGAGCCATGTTGTATTCGAGCTGCGCCAGCTCGACCTGCAGCTTGCCCTCGGCCGAGTGGGCGTGGTCGGCGAAGATGTCGAGGATGACGCTGGTGCGGTCAACCACCGGCACGCCCAGTGCCGCCTCCAGGTTGCGCTCTTGGCGCGGCGCTAGCTCGTCATCGCAGGCGACCAAGTTCGCCCCGGCGGCGGCGATTTCGGATTTCAGCTCCGCCAGCCGTCCGCGGCCGAAATAACGGTCGGGATCGGGCTTCGGCCGCTGCTGGGTGGCCTCGCCGGCCGTCGCCACCCCAGCCGTTCGCAATAGCTCCTTCAGCTCGGCCAACGGCTCGCTGTCCTCGCGCCCGGTGACGATGCCGATCGCCATCGCTCGCTGCCGCGCCCGCGGGTTCGAGACTCCGGCACCGTTGGCAGACGCCGCGTAGCGGGTCTGGGCCGTCCTGCCGTTTCTCGAAGATTGCACTCAGAGGAATTGTACGGGGCGGCTCCAAGCCGGTTAGGGTGGTTGCCGTGAAGGTCTTCGTCACCGGCGGCACCGGCTTCATCGGCGGCGAGATCGTGCGCCAACTCCGCGACCGCGGCGACGAGGTCGTGTGCCTCGTCCGCAGCCCCGACAAGGCGGCGAAGCTGCGCGAGCTCGGTTGCAGACTGGTGACCGGGAGCCTCGCCGACGAGACGGCGATCCGCCAGGGTATGGAGGGCTGCGAGGCGGTGATCCACGCCGCGGCGATGTACGAGGTGGGCATTCCGACCGAGCAGCGCCCGGCGATGTGGGAAGCGAACGTCACCGGCACCGAGCGAGTGATGAAGGCCGCGCTGGAGGAGCAGATTCCGCGGATTGTCTACGTCTCCACCGTCGGCATCTTCGGCAACACCCACAAACAGGTCGTCGACGAGAGCTACAAGAATCCGGAGACCGATTTCACCTCCTACTACGAGGAGACCAAGCTGGAGGCGCACAAGCTGGTCCAGCGGATGATCGACGAGCAGGACCTGCCGGCGATCATCGTCCAGCCGGGCGGGGTCTACGGCCCCGGCGACACCTCGCAGGTCGCCGACCTCCTCGAGCAGTTCTTCGCTGGGAAGCTGCCGCTGATGCCCTTCCCCGAGCTGGGTATTTGCATGAGCCACGTCGAGGACATCGCCTGCGGCGTCCTCCTGGCGCTCCACCGGGGCGGCCTCGGCGAGACCTACGTGATCAGCGGCCCGGTGACGACGATGCGCGAGGCGATCGAGACGGTCGCCAAGGTCAGCGGCCGCAAGGCGCCCAAGCGCGATCTGCCGACCGTCCTGATGAAGGCGATGATCCCGATTGGCCCCCTGGTCGGCAAAGTGATGGGCCAGCCGCCGAATCTGCGCGAGCTGATCTCCTCAGCTGACAACGTCACCTTCTGGGCCAGCTACGAGAAGGCCCAGCGCGAGCTTGGGTATTCGCCTCGGGGGATGGAAGAGGGTTTGCGGCAGACGCTCGAAGCGGACGACCGCTTCCCCACGCCGGCTGCATAAGCTCCCGCCAGTGCGCGTAATCGACGTCATGCATTTGGGGCGGCCGCATGTGATCGGCTGCTGGGAGGTAGATGGAGCTCTGATTGATCCGGGGCCGGAGTCGTCTCTCCAGACCGTGATTGATGCGATCGGGGATGAGCAGCCTCGGGCTGTTCTGCTGACTCATATCCACTTGGATCATGCGGCGGCTACCGGGGCGATGGTGCGGCGGTGGCCGGAGCTGGAGGTGTACGTGCATGAGCGCGGGGCGCCGCATTTGATTGATCCTTCGAAGCTGCTGGCTAGCGCCGAGCGGCTTTACGGGGACAAGCTGAACTATCTGTGGGGCGAGATCCTGCCGGTGCCGGAACAGAACGTGCGGGTGCTGAATGGTGGCGAGAGCGTGCTGGGGATGGAGGTTGCTTATACGCCTGGCCATGCCTCCCACCACGTCTGTTACTTCCACGGGGAGAGCGGCACTGCTTTCTGCGGTGACGTCGCCGCTTGCCGCATCCCGCCGTCGCGGCTGGTCGTGCCCCCCACTCCCCCGCCCGACATCAACATCGAGGTCTGGGAGGAATCGCTGGACACCATTGCCGCCTGGGAGCCGCAGCGACTCGCGCTCACCCATTTCGGCGCCGTCGAGGACGACGTCCCCGGCCACATCGAGAAAGTGCGGGCGAAACTGCGCGAAGAGGCGGAGCTGGCTCGACAGCTGTCGAAGGAGGAGTACGACGCTGACAACGAGTCCCGAATCCGCCGCGCGCTGGCCTCCGAAGGCCTCGAGGGCGACACCGTCGATGAGCTCCTGCAGGCGGTTCCGACCGCCTACCAGTGGAGCGGCCTCGACCGCTACTGGCGTAAGCGCTCCGAGTAGCGGGTAACTGGCCCCTGCGGCAAGGAGGCGTCCGAACCCAGGGAATCCAGGAGGAGGACGAGGATGCACCTTATTTCGACGCTGCGACGCACTGTCGTGGCTCTATTTGCACTGTTGATCAGCTTCGCCTTGCTGGCCGGACCGGCACAGGCGACGAAGGTGCCGCGGGTGATGGCTGCCCTCGGCGACTCGATCACCCGCGCCTACAACACCACCGGCAATGGCTGCCCTACCGGCCCGGGCCTCGACTGCCCGAAGAACTCGTGGGCAACCGGCACCAACCCGGCCGTGGACAGCTTCCGCGAACGGCTTGACGCGATCTCGCCGCAGCCCCTGACCGCCTACAACGACGCCGTCTCCGGCGCCCGCGCCGTCAACCTGCTGGCCCAGGCTGAAGTCGCCGCCAGCCAGGACCCCGACTTCGTTCTGATCGAGATCGGCGCCAACGACGCCTGCGCCTCGACGCCCACCCCCACCGCGACCTTCCGCGAACAGGTACGGGAAGCGCTGCAGGTGGTGGTCTCGGCAAACAAGCAGGTCTACATCCAGCTGATGAGCATCCCCGACATCAACAACCTGCGGACGATCTTCACCGAACCGCCGGACCAAAACGCCCTGCTGCGCTGGGAACTGTTCCACGTCTGTCAGGGCCTGCTCGCTAACCCGACCTCGATCGAACCGGCTGACGAAGCCCGGCGCGAAGCCTTCCGCGAACAGGTGATGGCCTACAACCAGGCACTGGCCGAAGTCTGCGCCGAATTCAAGCGCTGTCTCTGGGACGAAGAAGCGGTCTTCGACTCTGAATTCACGACGGCGGATGTCGCCAACGTCCAGAACACCGGCGGGCTGCCGATCAAACCGTTCACCGAAGTCCCGGTCTTCGGGCCCGGCAACCCGAACTCGACCGCCGACTACTTCCACCCGTCGGTCTCCGGCCAGGCGAAGCTCGCCGAAGCGGCCTGGAGCACGACCTTCAACGACTGGCGCCACCGCAGCGGCGCCTTGGCGCCCGGAAGGAGCTAGCGCTCAAGCTAGGTGCTCGCGCATGCGCTCGACGGCCTCTTCGATGCGGTCGTCGGGCGCAGTCAGCGCGATGCGGAAGAAGCCCTCGCCGCTCGGCCCGTACATCGAGCCGGGCGAGATGACAACGGCCGCCTCCTCGAGCACCAGCTCGCAGAAGGAGGTCGAGGTGTGGCCCTCGGGAACCGGGGCCCAGACGTAGATCGTCCCTTTCGGAGTCGGTACATCCACGCCGATCTCGCGCAGAGCGGAGACGACGAGGTCGCGGCGGCGCGTGTAGATGCCGTTCATCCGCTCCATCGGCTCGCTCGGGCCCTCCAGCGCGGCGACACCGGCCATCTGGATCGCCTCGAAGAGGCCGGAGTCGATGTTGGTCTTCAGCCGCCAGTAGGTCTGGATTGCCTCGGCGTTGCCGAGGATCGCGGCGCAGCGCCAGCCGGTCATGTTGTAGCCCTTGGAGAGCGAGAAGACCTCGACGCCGACCTCCTTGGCGCCGGGGGTGGCGAGGAAGCTCGGGGCGACGTAGCCGTCGTAGGTCGTCTCCGAGTAGGCGTTGTCGTGGACGACGAGGATCTCGTACTCGCGGGCAAAGGAGACGACGGTGTCGAAGAAGCCCTCGGGGACGACCGCGCCGGTCGGGTTGTTCGGGTAGTTGATGAACATCAGCCGCGCCCGGTTGGCGATGTCGGCGGGAACCGCGGTCAGGTCGGGGGCGAAGCCCAGCTCCGGCACCAACGGCAGCAGCTCGGCCTTGGCGCCGGCGAGGATCGGCCCGCCGGTGTAGACCGGGTAGCCGGGGTCGGAGGCAAGCGCCACGTCCTCGGGGTCGAGGAAGGCGAAGCAGAGGTTGTAGATGCACTCCTTGGCGCCGATCGCCGGGATCACCTCGGACTTCGGGTCGATCTCAACGCCGAAACGGCGGCTGTAGAAGTCGGCAAGGCCCTGGCGGAACTCGTCGCGTCCGCGGTTGCTCGGGTACTGGTGGTAGGCGGGGTTGGCGACCGCCTCCTGCATCGCCTCGACAACGTGCCCGTAGGTCGGTTCGTCCGGATCGCCGATCCCGAGGCTGATCACGTCGATCCCGGCAGCGCGCTTGTCGGCGATCTGCTGCTCGAGTTCCTGGAACTTGTACGGAGGGATGGCCTCCAGGCGACGTGAGGGGTCGGCGATGCCCATGCGGACGCGGAAATCTATCCGTCTAGCTCGGACAGCGCCTGCAGCAGCTCCGGCGTCAATTCGCCGCGGAAGACCGGCTCGGCCCAGCCGTCGAGCTGGACGTCGAGGTCCTGCGAGATCGCAACCTGCAGCTCGCCGCCTTCGAGCTCGACCACCAGCGGGCTCTCGGTGCCGCGAAGGAAGGCGGTGACAGCAGCGCCGCTGGCGCCGGTGCCGGAGGAGAGCGTCTCCCCCACCCCGCGCTCGAAGATCCGGGCGCGGACCCGGCTGCCGTCGATCGCCAGGAAGGAGACGTTGGTGCGGTTGGGGAAGAGCTCGTGCCCTTCGATCCCCGGGCCGATCTCACCGAGGTCGAGCTCGTCGAGCTCCTCGCCGACCACGATCGCGCACTGCGGGTTGCCGATCGAGACGTGCTGGAACTCCCAGGTGCGACCACCGGCCTCGAGCGTGCCGCGGCCGTCCTCGCCGCCCGAGGGATAGTCCTTCGAGGTAGTTGAGGCGCGGCCCATGTCAACCGAGCAGGTCAGCTCGCCGGTGATCGTCGGCCGGATGGGGCCAGCGACGGTGGAGATCGCGAACTCGTCTTGGTCGGTCCAGCCGTTGCGCCGCAGGTAGAGGATCGCCTCGCGGGCGCCGTTGCCGGAGAGCTCGGCCTCGGAGCCATCGGGGTTGAAGATCCTCAGATCGGCGACGAACTCAGGGTCCTCGCTCTTCGAGAGCAGAAGAATCCCGTCGGCGCCAATGCCAAAGTGCTGGTCGCAGATCCACTCGATCTGCGTCGCCGTCAACTCCCAGGGCAGCCGCTCGTCCTCGAAGATCAGGTAGTCGTTGCCCAGCGCCTGCCACTTCTCGAATTTCACGCCGCGGACCCTATCCACTCTGCCGACGGGCCGAAAATACGCCTATATGGAGGGAAATCGGTCCGTCAGCTGTGCCGCTACTTCTGCATCGCTTAAGCCGGTGCGGTCGAGGTAGTGGAGGTTGGGGATTTTCCGCATCCAGGTGAGCTGGCGGCGGGCGTAGTTGCGGGACCGCTTCTTCATCGTCTCCAGGTCGCCGGCGAGCACCTCGTCGAAGCCGAGCGCTTTGCGAGCGGTACGGCCGGGACCGAGGGCATCGGCCCGCCGGGCCTCCTCTGCCGCTCCAGCGGCGACGATCGCCTCCGTGCGGGCATCGATCCGCTCGTAGAGCTGCGCCCGATCCATGTCGAGCCCAAAGATCGTCGTCGGGTGCCGCGTCGCCGGAGACCACAGCTCCGACCCCTCCGATTCCGGAGGCACTTTCTGCAGCGACAACTCGGCCAAAGCAGCCCGCAAATACAACCCGGTCCCCCCCACCACGATCGGCCGCCGCCTCGCCTCCAAAGCCCCATCGATCTCCGCATGGGCTAGGGGCATGTAATCGCCGATCGAGAAGTCGCTGGTGATCGGCACGCAGCCAAGCAGCCGATGCTCCAGCTGCTCTTGCTCCTCCGCCGTGGCGGCCCCGGTGAGGGTTCCGAGACCCTCGTAGACCTGCAGCGCATCGCAATTGATCGCGACCGGGTCCTCCCCCCTATCTCGCAGCACCTCGGCCAGCTCGATCGCCACCCCCGTCTTCCCGACCCCGGTGGGGCCGAAGATCGCCAGGACGTTCAAAGAAGGTGCGAGAGAGGCCGGGCTGAGACGCCGCTCAGCGTCTGCGAGGTGGCGGACTCGATCTCGACTGGGACGAATTCGCCCGGCTGACCTTCGCCCTCGAAGTTGACCGCCTTCCCGTGCCGCGTTCGCCCCCTCAATTTCGTCTCATCCGTCCGGCTCGTGCCTTCGACCAGCACGTCGAGCGTCCGCCCGACGAACCGCTGCGCACGCTCCGCCGCCCGCCGCTGCACCACCTCGACCAGCCGTTCCATCCGCTCGACCTTGACCGGATGCGGCAGTTGCTCGTCCATTGTCGCCGCCTCGGTTTCGCGGCGGGGCGAGAAG
This sequence comes from Solirubrobacterales bacterium, assembly GCA_035551255.1. Taxonomy (GTDB): domain Bacteria; phylum Actinomycetota; class Thermoleophilia; order Solirubrobacterales; family 70-9; genus VAYN01. The sequence goes on along the minus strand of DASZNP010000129.1, from coordinate 8,473 downwards.
ATGAAGGTGAAGGCCCCGTCGTAGCCGACCTCCTCGACCACTTGCAGCGTCTCGGCGAAGTCGGCCTCGGTCTCGCCCGGGAAGCCGACGATGATGTCGGTGGTGATCGCGCAGTCGGGCACGTGCTCGCGGATCAGAGCCACCCGGTCCATGTAGCGCTGGCGGTTGTAGGTGCGCCGCATCCGTTTGAGGACGGCGCTCGAGCCCGACTGCAGCGGCAGGTGGATCTGCTCGCAGAGAGCCGGCAGCTCGGCGTGGGCGAGGATCACGTCCTCTTTCATGTCCTTCGGGTGCGGGCTGGTGTAGCGAATCCGCTCGATCCCCTCGATCGCGTCCACCCGCCGCAGCAGGTCGGAGAAGCCGATCCGCTTCTCCCCCGGCAGGTCACGGCCGTAGCTGTTGACGTTTTGCCCCAGCAGGGTCACCTCTACCACCCCGTCGGCTGCAAGCGCTTCAGCCTCGGCGACCAGCTCGTCGGGATCGCGGCTGACCTCGCGACCTCGGGTTGAAGGGACGATGCAGTAGGAACAGACGCAGTTGCAGCCCTGGGAGATCTGCAACCAGCCCTGGAACTCGCGCTCGCGACGGGTCGGCAGGTGGCCGGAGAAGTCCTCAAACTCGAAGTAGCCCTGGGCGGTCAGCGAGTCGGAGTTGAGGAACTCGGCGAGCTTGTGGATCTGGCCGGGCCCAAAGGCAACGTCGACGAACGGAAAGCGCTCGAAGACCTCGTCCTTGACCGACTGGGCCCAGCAGCCGCCGACCCCGACCACGCGCTCGGGGTCTTCGCTCTTCAGCCGTTTCGCCTGCCCGAGATGGGCGATGAAGCGGCTGTCGGCCGACTCCCGAATCGAGCAGGTGTTGAAGAGGATCAGATCGGCATCCTCTCGCGCTGGGGCCTCCTCGTAGCCGAGCGAAGCCAACATCCCGCGCATCCGCTCGGAATCGTGCACGTTCATCTGGCACCCGAAGGTGGTGACGTGGAACTTCTTCGCCATCGGACGCAGGGTAGCGTCGCCGACTACTTGACGGTGAGAGTGCCTTCCATGCCGGCCTGTCGGTGGCCTGGGACAGAGCAGTAGAAGGTGTAGGTGCCGGGCTTCAGTTCGGCGCTCTCGGATTCTTCGCCTTCGGTAATCGGTTCGAAACCGACGAGTTCTTTGCCTTCCTGTTCGATCACCACGTTGTGTTCGAGCGCCGCGGGGTTTTTGAAGTCGATCGTGACTTTGCCGGCCTTGGCGCTCAGTTCGGTCGTGTTGTACGCCAGTTCGGTTTCGCTGGCTTCGAGCTGGAGGGTGGTACTGGCGCCGCCGCCCTTGCCTTCTTCGCCAGCTCCCTTCGAAGCTTCGCCGCCCTTTTCGTTTTCGGTCGGGCCGACGGGTTCTTCTTCTTTGACCGAGCCTTCGGCTTCTTCTTCGGCCTGTTCTTCCTTCTCTTCGGTTTCGCCGCCTTGGGCGCCACCTTCATTCGAGTAGGGACCGGAGGTCTGGTCCTTTTCGAGTTCTTCGTTGAACTTCGCGTACTCGGCCGCCTTGGCTTCGTGCTCTTCGCCCGAGTACTTCACCGCGAAGGTGGTGGCAGCGACGACGAAGACGACGAACCAGAGGATGACCGCCGGCAGAGCTTTGCCGGGAAAGTTCTTCATTTTCAGACCGGCGAAGGTGACGACCAGCGCCGAGAGGGCGAGGACGATGCCGCAGGCATAAAAGATCTTCTCGTTAGTGCTCATCAGGCGGCGGCCATCCTATAGAGGTCGGTGCTTAACTCGCCGTGAGGCGAAAGCGGCTCAGGCCGCTCTCACCTCGGCCGCCGGCGCGGCATCCTCGGCCTCAGCCGCTGGCGCAGCCTCGCCGTCGATCCCAAGCCCGGTCCTGATCTTGGTTTCCAGCTCCAGGGCCAGCTCCGGGTTGTCAACCAGGAACTGCTTGGCGTTGTTGCGGCCCTGGCCGAGCCGGGTCTCGCCGTAGGAGAAGAAGGAGCCGGATTTCTGCACCAGGTCCTGTTCCATCCCGAAGTCGAGCAAGCCGCCCTCGCGGGAGATCCCGACTCCGTACTCGATGTCGAACTCGGCCTGGCGGAACGGGGCCGCGACCTTGTTCTTGACGACTTTGACCCGGACCCGGTTGCCGACCGCCTCGGTCCCTTCCTTCAGGGTCTCGATCCGGCGAATATCCAAGCGCTGCGAGGAATAGAACTTAAGCGCCCGCCCGCCCGGCTGGGTCTCCGGCGAGCCGAACTGGACGCCGACCTTTTCGCGGATCTGGTTGGTGAAGAGGCAGACGGTGTTGGTTCGGTTGAGGTTTCCGGCCAGTTTCCGCATTGCCTGCGACATCAATCGGGCCTGCAGGCCGACCGTGGTATCGCCGATCTGGCCGTCGAGCTCAGCTTTCGGAGTCAGCGCCGCAACCGAGTCGATCGCGACCACGTCCACCGCCCCGGAGGCGATCAGGCGGTCGGCGATCTGCAGCGCCTGCTCGCCGTAGTCGGGCTGAGAGACGAGCAGCTCGTCGGTATCGACCCCGATCGCTCGCGAGTAGACCGGGTCGATCGCGTGCTCGGTGTCGATGAAGGCACAGACGCCGCCCATCGCCTGGGCCTGGGCGATGATGTGGTTGACCAGGGTCGTCTTACCTGAGGACTCCGGCCCGAAGATCTCGACGATGCGGCCACGGGGGACGCCACCGATGCCGAGTGCCAAGTCAAGCGCCAGGGAACCGGTGGGGATTGACTCCACCTTGACCGTCCCCTTATCGCCCAGGCGCATCAGCGCGCCCTCGCCGAACTCTTTGCGGATGCCGCCGACCGCGTTCTGCAGCGCGGCGTCCTTTGCTTTCGCCTCCTTCGCGGAGACGTCGTTCAAGGTCACTTTTCTCTCAGCCATCTCGATCACCTCACTGCTGCCTCATCCGGGCAGCTCGACTTGCGCCAAGGGCACGTAGCGCGCACCACTCGGCTGAAGGACAGAACGATAGAGAGCCATCCGGACAGCAAGCCGGGGCTCCTGGAGCTCCCCGGGAATTGGCCCCGGGGGCTCCGAGACGACCGCCGGCCGCCTCGATCCCCGCGCCTCGGGACGCACCCGAGCCACGGTCACATGCGGCCAGAACGGCCGCTTCTCGGGCTCGTAGAAGCCCGCCTCGATAAGTCTTTGCTCCAGCCCTGCCTGAAGGGCCTCGGCACCGGGCGAAACCGCCGGCAGCGCATACAGCTGCGCCCGTCCCCGCGGCGGACGCGGCTCGGGGTCCCGCAGCTCGACCCAGGGGGCCGGCGCGGCGCTCTCCTTCGCCACCGCGGCGATGGCCTCGATCTCTTTCTCCGGCCGGTAGCCGAGGAAGGCGAGGGTGATATGCAGCGACTCGGGCGCCACCGGCCGCAGCGCCGGGTCGCGGAGCGCCTTCCTCCCCCACGCAACCAGCCCCTCTCGGGTTTCGTCGGGCAGGTCGAGCGCTACGAACAGGCGGGCCCGGGGGCTTTTCAGTCTCTCCTTGACCACGGCCGCGACGCTACGGGGCCGCGACGCACGAAACAACGCTCTAAAGCAACTTTTGCGTCACGACTTCTCGCCAATTCCGTCACCGAGCAGCTGGCGCAGCAGGTGCATCCCCACCAGGGCCGAGCGTTCGCGGATGTCGGGGCGCCCGCCCGGGATCACCGGGTCGCGAGCGATGACGGTACCGTCGGCGAGACGGGCGTTGAAGCAGACGTAGCCGACCGGTTTTTCCTCCGAGCCCCCGCCCGGGCCGGCGATGCCAGTAATCGAGACTGCAACGTCGCCGTCGAAGCGCTCGATCGCGCCGATCGCCATCGCCTCGGCGACCTCCGGCGAAACCGCCCCCTTTGCTTCGATCAGTTCCGGGTCGACCCCCAGCATTTCCGCCTTGGCCTCATTCGAGTAGGCGACGACGCCGCCGGCGAAGTACTCCGAAGCGCCCGCCAAATCGGTAATTCGCGCTGCCAGTAGGCCCCCGCTGCAGGACTCCGCCAGGGCCAACTTATGCCCGAGGAGCAGGGTCGCGACCTGGGCGTCGATCGTCTCGCCGTCGACGCTGAAGGTCTCCCGTGGGTGGCGCCGTATCAGCCCCGTGCGCACGGCCTCGGCCAACTCGGCCGCGTCGTCGCGGTAGCGGACGTCGATCTCGATCTCACCTTTGCGCAGGCAGGTCGTGATCTCAACCTGGTCGAGCGCCATCCCGTCGCCTTCCATCTCCCGCAGGCTCTTGGCGATTTCCGACTCCGGCACGCCGAACATCCGCATCGTGTAGGCGTGCAGGGGGGTCGCTCGGTCGAGCACCTCCTTGACAGGAGTGGTCTCAACCGCCTCCTCCCACATCGGCTGCAGCTCGCGGGGCGGGCCCGGCAGGACGACCACGACCCGCTCATCCGCCGGCACTACCAGCCCCGGCGCCGTTCCGACCGGGTCGAGTGGCGTCGCCCCCTCCGGCACCATCGCCTGCTTGCGATTCGCCTCCAGCATCGCCTTCTCGTCGAGGCGGAAGCGTTTGGCGAAGCCCTCGAGGATCTTGGCGATCTTCGCCTCCATCTCCTCGTCGAGGACCAACTCGCGACCGGCGAAGCGGGCGACGATCTCGGCGCTAAGGTCGTCGGCGGTCGGTCCGAGGCCGCCGCTGGTGATGATCAGGTCCATCCTCTCCTCGGCCATGAACCGCAGCGCGGCTTCTAGGTCGTCCCGGCGGTCGGCGACGACGAGGATGTGGGCAACCTCCACCCCGTGCTCGGCGAGCCGCTCGGAGATCCAGGGGCCGTTGGCGTCGGAGATTCGCCCGGTCAGGACCTCGGTTCCAGTGACGACGATGCCAGCGCGAATCACGCCGCTGACGCTACCGGACAGGCACGGCCTGGCTGATGTGGGGCTTCGGATGGCCGCCGCCGCGGCTCGTTTCACCGCTTCCGCTCGATCCGCCCCCGGTCGAGAGCCCGACCGCGAGCAGGGCAGCGATCACCAGTGCGGTGACGCCGACGACCAGCACTCGCGGCGAGAACGAAAGGCCGCCGCGCCGCCGCCTCGCCACCGGCCGGGGCCTCGGATCGACCCGCGGCAGCCGCTCTCCCGGCCGCGCTGCGCCCCGACTGCGCCGCTGCTCCTCCGCCAGCCGCTCGCCATCGAGGCCGAGGTAGCGCCCGTAGGTCCGGATGAAGGCGCGGGCGTACGTGTCGCCCGGCAGCTGGCCCCAATCGTCGGCAGGTAGCGGCAGCGAATCTTCGTCGCTTCTTCGGCCTCCTGGAGGCTCAGCTTCCCCCGAGTCCGGGCCGCGCGAAGCTTCTTCCCGACGCCGTCGTCCACATCTCCCATTTTGCGGCTATTGGCGCCGCGACGCAAAGTCTTTCTTCGGACTAGGCGTCGGGATCGGAATCAACCGCGACGGAGGCGGGCTCAGCGTCGCCGCTGGTGAGGAACCGCGGCAGATCGGCCTGGGTGATCAGCACCTGGCGCGGTTTCGAGCCCTCGTAGCCGGAGATGACGCCGCGGCGCTCGAGCATGTCGATCAGGCGGCCCGCACGGGTGTAGCCGACCCGCAGCCGCCGCTGGACCATCGAGACCGAAGCGGTCTCGGTCTGCACGACCAGGCGGATCGCCTCATCAAGCAGGTCGTCGCTATCAGGATCGAAGTCGTCGTCGCGGCCTTCGTCCTCGGCCTCCTGCGGGGTCTCCAGCAGCTCCTCCTCAAATTCCGGTTCGCCCTGTTTGGCCCAGTGCTTGGTGATCCGGGCGATCTCGTCCTCGGTGACGAAAGCTCCCTGGACGCGGGACAGTTTCGAGGTGCCGGCGCCGCGGAAGAGCATGTCCCCCTGCCCGAGCAGGGTCTCGGCCCCGCCCTGGTCGAGGATCACCCGCGAGTCGGTCTGCGAGGAGACGGCGAAGGCGATCCGCGAGGGGATGTTGACCTTGATCGTGCCGGTGATGATGTCGGTCGAGGGGCGCTGGGTCGCCAGCACCAGATGGATGCCGGTCGCGCGCGACTTCTGCGCCAGGCGGATGATCGAGTCCTCGACTTCGGCTGGGGCAACCATCATCAGGTCCGCGAGCTCGTCAATCACACAGAGGATGTGCGGCAGCGGCGACTCGCCTTTCTTCCGCCGGATCCGGTTCAGTTCGTCGAGGTTGCGCGCCCGGGCCTCGCTCATGATCCCGTAGCGGCTCTCCATCTCGGTGATCAGGTTGGAAAGGACGTTGGCGGCCAGACGCGGCGAGGTCACCACCGGCGTCAGCAGGTGCGGGACGTTCTCGTAGTGGTTGAGCTCGACCTGCTTCGGGTCGACCAGGACCAGACGGACTTCGTTCGGCGAAGCCTGCATCAGGATCGAGGAAAGGATCGCGTTGACGCAGCCGCTCTTGCCCGAGCCGGTGGTGCCGGCAACGAGGACGTGCGGCATCTTCGCGATGTCGGTCCAGACAGCGTTGCCGTCGATGCCCTTGCCCAGCCAGGCGACGAGCGGGGAGGTCTTCTCCGGGCGGCCGGCGTAGATGTCGCCGAGGCGGACCATCTTCCGCGTCCGGTTTGGGACCTCGACGCCGACGGCCTGCTTGCCAGGGATCGGGGCGAGGATGCGGATGTCGGTTGAGGCAAGCGCGTAGGCGATGTCGTTGGCGAGCTCGGTGACTTTCTTGACTTTGGTCCCTGGCGCCAACCGCAGCTCGAAGCGGGAGACATGTGGGCCGCTGACGATGCCGACGATCTTCGCCTCGACGCCGAAGTGACCGAGCGTCTCGACCAGCTTGCGCCCGACCGCTTCGTGGTCGCGCGGGTCGGGGCCCTTCTCGCCTTTGCCGCGCTCGAGCAGCTTTGCCGGCGGCGGCCGGTAGTCGATCTCCTCCGACATCGTGACACCGCGTTTGTTGCCCATCGGGGTGAGGCCGGCGTGCGCCCGGTCCCCCTCGTCGACCACCGCGACCGCATCGGCCGAGTCGTAGTTCTGGAGCTCCACTTTCTGCGGTGACTCCTCGGCGTCATCCTCAGCCGGAAGGACCTGCGTCTCGGAATCGTCCTCGGCCTCGAAGATCTGTGAGTCGAATTCGTCCTCCTCGGCCAGAGCGACGGTCGGTTCGAAGTCGTCGTCCTCCTCCGGGTAAGCGCTCATCACGTCGGTGGGACCGGCAAGCGTTCCCGCCTCGGCCCGGGCTTCGCGGTGCTCGCGCCAGTCGGCGTGGGTCCTGGCGACAGTGCGGGCGGCCGCGTCACCGCCGGCAAAGGCGCCCCGGAAGATCGCCCGCAGGCCGCGACCAATCCCTCGCGCCAGCGCTGAGACCGAAGTACCGGTGAGCAACATGCCCCCGACCAGCAGCAGCAAGACGGTGAAGATGCGGGCGCCGATCGTCCCGAAGAGGTAGACGAGTGCGGTTTCGACCCCGTAGCCGACCTTGCCGCCTTCCCAGCCGAAGAAGAGGACGAAGACGAGGTAGACCCCGAAGGCGACCAGGAAGAGGGCGATCAGGTCGAGGTGGCGCTGCTCGAGCCCGGCCGGCAGACGCAGCCCGCTTCCTTTGGCCGCCCCCCTGCCTTTCGGTTTCCGTTTTGACGCAGCTTTGCCTTTGCGGGCCGCTCCCCCCCGCTTCTTACGCACGAACATTGCTCTCCCGTTCGACGCCGGGCGCTCCACCCCTGCGAGGTAAATTCGCTCTAAAAGTCGCGAGGAGCGGCAATTTCCGCCGCTACCATCGGTTTGTGCTTTCTGAAGTCGAACAAGCTGGGGGCCGCGTCCTGATCGTCGAGGACGACGTCGACATCGCCGACGTCCTGCGCCGCTCGCTCCGGAACGAGGGCTACGAAGTCCGCACCTCGGCCGACGGGACCGAGGCACTTGACGTCGCCGCCGGCTTCTTTCCCGACCTGGTCGTCCTCGATCTCGGCCTGCCGGGACTCGATGGAATCGAGGTCTGCCGCCGCCTGCGCAGCGACGGCGATGTCCCGATCTTGATGCTGACCGCCCGCGCCGAGACCGAGGATCGTGTAACCGGCCTCGACAGCGGCGCCGACGACTACCTGGTCAAGCCCTTCGAGCGCCAGGAGCTACTGGCGCGCATCCGCGCCCTGTTGCGCCGCCGTCCCCCCCGCGGCGCTGCCTCGATGGAGGTTGGCGACCTCATTCTCAACCCCGACACCCGCGAGGTCTGCCGCGGCGAGCGCGATATCGAGCTGACCAACCGCGAGTTCGAGCTGCTCGAGTTCCTGATGCGAAACGAGCGCCTCGTTGTCTCCCGCGAGCGCCTGCTGGACGAGGTCTGGGGCTATGACCCGATGGCGGCGACCAACACGATCGACGTCTTCATCTCCAACCTGCGGCGCAAGCTCGAGGCGGGCGGCGAGTCGCGCCTGCTGCACACCAAACGCGGTGCCGGCTACGTCCTCAAGGCCTAGGCCAGTGCGGAAAGTCCGGGGCAACCTCAGCCGGATGCCCCGGCGCCTGCTCCACCCGCGCTCCTGGCCCGTCCGTTGGCGTCTGGCCACTGTCTCCGCCG
>DASZNP010000128.1:0-46132 GCA_035551255.1 Solirubrobacterales bacterium | reverse complement strand
ATCCCCTCGGCGTAGGGCCGCATGTCGGAGATGCGCTGTTCGGCCCGCCGCAGGCGCGCGGCCGCGACCATCTCCATCGCTCGCGTGATCTTGTTGATGTTCTTGACCGACGCGATGCGGTTCTTGACTTCCTTTTGCGATGCCATGAGGGAACCTGCGTCCGGCGATCAGGCCGGAGTCGCCGCCTCCTCATCCTCGGTCGTCTCGGGCGCGGTGTCCGAGCCGGGCGTACGGGCCGGGGCCTCGCGCTCCTCTTTGGAGTGAATGCGGTCGGACTCGCCCTCCTCGAGCGGATCGCCGTGCTCGTCGAAATCAGGGCCGAAGTCGTCGACGAAGTCGGCGATCGCCTTGCCGAGCGCGTTCTCGTCGTCCTCCTCGAGCTTGCCGGTCTCTTCGATCCGGCTCAGCAGCTCCGACTGCTCGGAGTGGAGGCGGGTGCGCAGGTCGGCGAGGAACTCGCTGACGCGCTCGACTTTGATCCGGTCGAGGTAGCCGCCGGTGCCCGAGTAGATCGAGGCGACCTGGTCGCCGACCGAGAGCGGTTCGCGCTCTTTCTGTTTCAGCAGCTCGACCAGCCGTTCGCCGCGGGTCAGCGCTTTCTGGGTCTCGGCGTCGAGCTCGGAGCCGAACTGGGCGAACGCCTCGAGGTCGCGGTACTGGGAGAGGTCGAGGCGCAGTTTTCCGGCGACCTTCTTCATCGCCTTGGTCTGCGCGTTACCGCCGACCCGGGAGACCGAGATGCCGACGTTGATCGCCGGCCGCACTCCCGAGAAGAAGAGGTCGGACTCGAGGAAGATCTGGCCGTCGGTGATCGAAATCACGTTGGTCGGGATGTAGGCGGAAACGTCGGAGGCCTGGGTCTCGATGATCGGCAGCGCCGTCAATGAGCCGCCGCCGAGCTCGTCGTTCAGCTTCACCGCCCGCTCTAGCAGCCGCGAGTGCAGGTAGAAGACGTCGCCGGGGTATGCCTCGCGACCCGGCGGGCGCCGCAGCAACAGCGACATCTGTCGGTAGGCGGAGGCGTGTTTGGTGAGGTCGTCGTAGACGCAGAGCGCCGCTTTGCCGTTGTAGAGGAAGTACTCGCCCATCGCGCAGCCGGCGTACGGGGCGATGTACTTGATCGGCGCCGCCTCGTCGGCGGGAGCGGCGACGATGATCGTGTTCTCCATCGCGCCGTTTTCCTCCAGCGTCTCTTTCAGCTGGACGACGGTGGACATCCGCTGCCCGATCGCGACGTAGATGCAGATCAGGTCCTTGTCCTTGTTGTTGATGATCGTGTCGATCGCGATCGCCGTCTTGCCGGTCTGGCGGTCGCCGATGATCAGCTCTCGCTGGCCGCGGCCGATCGGGATCATCCCGTCGATCGACATCAAGCCGGTCTGGACGGGTTCCTCGACCGGCTGGCGCTGGACGACGCCCGGGGCTTTGAACTCGGCCGGGCGGGTCTCAGTGGTGGCGATGTCGCCGCGGTCATCGAGCGGGCGGCCGAGCGGGTCGACCATGCGGCCGAGCAGCTGCTCGCCGACCGGGATCTCGAGCAGCTTGCCAGTCCGTTTGACCGTGTCGCCCTCCTCGATGTGCTCCCACTCGCCGAAGAGCACGGCGCCGACGTTGTCGGACTCGAGGTTCAGCGCCAGGCCGGTGACCCCGTGGGGCAGGTCCAGCATCTCCAGCGCCATGCAGTTGTCGAGCCCGTGGATGCGGGCGATGCCGTCGGCGACGGACAGGACCGTCCCGACCTCGGTGAGGTCGGCGGAATCGGTCTCCAGTCCCTCGATCCGCTCTCGCAGGATGCTTGCGATCTCGTCGGGCTTGATCTCCATCGGGTGCTCTCTGCCTCCTTACGCCGCGGTGGCGACGCTCTTTCGAAGTTTCTCCAGGCGACTGCGGATGCTCGCGTCCAGGACCATGTTGCCGACCTGCAGCACGATGCCGCCGAGGATCTCGCTGTCAACCCTGCTCGAGAGGTCGACCTTCTCCTCGGTCTGGCGTTCGACCTCCTGGCCGATTTTCTCTACAACCGCCGGGTCCAGCTCGACGGCGCTGGTGACGGTGACGTCGATGCGGCGGTTCTCTTGCTTCCAGAGCTCGTCGAGCTCGCGACGGATGCCGAAGACCTCCGTCATCCGGTGCTTGTCGACGAGCAGCTCGAGGAAGTTGATCAGCTCGGGCTCGGCGCCCGTGATCGCCCGCTCGATCCCCTCCTGCTTCTCCGCCGTGGAGAGGTAGGGGCTGAAGAAGAAGACCTGCAGCTCGTGGTTGCGGTCAACGGCATCGGCGAACTGGCCGAGCTGCTGCTGCAGCGCGTCCAGCTTGCCTTTGTCGCGGCCCACCTCGAAGAGGGCCTCTGCGTATACGCGAGCTGCGTCGGCCATCTAGTTCTTCTCCGCTCCTGACAGGGTCGAGAAGTCGACCTCGCTGAGCGCCTCCTCGACGAGCCGTTTCTGGTCCTCGGGGTTGAGCGATTTGCGGGTCACGCGCTCGGTTGCGAGCACGGTGAGGTCGGCGACCTCCTGGCGGATCTGGTCGAGCGAGCGCCGGGTCTCCGCTTCGATGTCGCGTTTGGCGGCCTCGACCAGCTCCTCGCGTTTCTCTTTGCCCGCGGCAGCCGCCTCGGCTTCCGCCGTCTCAGCTGATTTGCGGGCACGGGCCATGATGTCGTCGGCCTGCTCGCGCGCCTCGGAGAGGCGGGACCGGTACTCGGCCAGCAGCTCGTCGGATTCCTTGCGCTGCCGTTCGGCGGCTTCGATCGACTCGCTGATCGCGTTCGCGCGTTTGTCGAGCGCTTCCTGGATCTTCGGGAAGGCGACCTTGCTCAACACCCACATCGTGAACAGGAACAGGACCAGCGTCCAGATCATCAGGCCGAGGCCCGGGCTGACCAGGAAGCTGCCGCCGCTTTCGCTCTTCTCGGCGGCGAGTGGAACTGCCGCTATGTAGCCGAGGAGCTCCATCGACTTACGAGAGGAAGAAGGCGATCAGGCCGAAGATGAAGGTGTAGAAGGCGACCGCCTCGGTCAGCGCGAAGCCGAGCCAGCGGATGCTTTCCAGGTCGCTTTTCATCTCCGGCTGGCGGGCGACCGACTCGATCTCCTTACCGAAGATGAAACCCACGCCGATACCGGCGCCGATCGAACCGAGACCAGCACCGACGCCGAGGGCAATCGCTTTGCCGGCGCCTTTGACACCTTCGTCGGTGACTTCAGCGAGCGGCAGGGCAGTGAGATCCATCGAGAGTTACTTCCTTTCTAGTGAGTGGCGGAGGTCGCTCCGCCGATGTAAATAGCGCTAAGCGTCGAGAAGATGAATGCCTGCAGGGTGGCCACAAGCCCGACCTCGAAGATGAAGAAGGCGAAGGCGAGCGGGAAGGTGAGCGCCCCGAGGGCCGCGATCCCCAGCAGCACCGCCAAGCCGCCGCCCATGAAAAGCAGCAGTAGGTGGCCGGCGAGGATGTTGGCGAAAAGACGGACGGAGAGGCTGATCAGCCGCACGAAATGCGAGATCACCTCGATGATGAAGATCGCGCCCTTGCCGACCGGGCTCATCTCCTCCAGACCCGGGGGCAGCCAACTCTTGAAGTAGGGAACGAGGCCCTTGGCGCGGATGCCCTCGACGTGGTAGCTGAGCCAGACGACGAGGGTGAGGACCAGCGGGATCGCGATGTTGGCGGTGGCGGCGTAGATCGCGAAAGAGGGGATTTCGAGGCCAAAGAGGGTGAAGTGGTGCTCGGTGTTGGTCGGCAGCGGCAGGAAGCCGAGCATGTTCGAGAACCAGATCCAGAAGAAGAGGGCGCCGATGAAGGGGAACCACTTGCGGGCCAGCTCGCCGGAGAGGCTGCCGCCGGTGATCGTGTTTTTGGTCAGGTCGTAGGCGACCTCGACCGCGGCCTGGACCCGGTTTGGTTTCTGCTGCATCCGCCGGGCGATCCAGACCATCGTCCCGATCGTCGCGAGGCTGGCGAGGACGAGGTAGAGGACCGCCTTGTTGATGCTGAGGTCGATCCCGGCGAGGTGGATCGAGACCCACGGTTCCAGTTTGAACTCGTTCTGCGGCTTGAACTCTTCGTTCTTGCCGGCGTTGCCGAAGATCAGGAGCAGCAGAATCGCGACTGCGAAGTAGATGCCAAGCCCGATCAGGACTTTGGCTTTGGTGCTCATGCCGTCGCGCTGCGGGGCGCCGCCGGGCGCCGTGACCGTGGCCGACTCCATGGCTACGCGGCCCCCTGGCCCTCAGGTTGCTCGAGCAGGTGCGAGATGCCCTGCGCGGCGAAGGAGATCGTGAACAGGCCCGCCAGCAGCACCGCCGCGGCCAGCCCGGACTCCCGTTCGGCGAGGCCGACCAGCAGGACCACCGTGGCCATCAGCCAGACGCGGCCGAGGGTGGTGCCGGCGACGATCCCCATCGCCTTCTGCCGGTTGCCGGCGGCGAGGTGTTCGCGCATCCGCCGCTGGGCCAGCATCTGCAAGCCCCGCTGGGCAAGCCAGACGGCAGCAGCGGCGGCGTACCCGAGCAGGGGGAAGCCGCCGAGCAGGAAAATTGCGAGCGCGGCAGCGAGCGCGATTAGGTCGACGTACTTGGGAGGAGACATTTAGTCGGTACTGCAAAGAAACGCCCGGCTCGGGGCAGAGCGGGCGGGTCCGCGACTATATCCGATAGGGCCCGCGAATGGCTTTAGGAAGCCACTTCGTGAGGGTTGCCACTACTCGACCGCTTGGAATTCTCCCGTTTCGGGATCGACGGCCGGGAAGCTGCCGGTCTCGAGCTCCTGCTCGACCGCGGTGTTGACCTCCTGCAGCTCGGGCTCAGGGGCGCCGGCGGCGCGGCGCAGGGTAACCAGCTGGCGGAGGCGGGTCTGGCGCAGCTTGAGGATCTCCAGGACCTCTACGAGGTAGATGCTGGCGGCGATCGCGGCGAGGAGGCAGGCGGCCATCACCGCGGTCCAGAAGGCGTTGAAATGACCGTGGTTGTCGCTGTAGGGGACGAAACGCAGGGCCAGGGCAAGGCCGCTCATCACCGCGGTCCAGCCGTAGAGGTAGAGCAGGGTTCTTCGCTGGGAGAAGCCGATGTCGGCCATTCGGTGGTGGAAGTGCCAGCGGTCGGCTTTGTAGATCGGTTTGCCGTATTTGAGGCGCTTGGCGACGACGAAGCCGGTGTCGAGGATCGGCACCGCGAGGATCAGCAGCGGCAGGAACAAGGCGACGACCGCATTGGTCTTCAGAGCTCCCTGCACCGCCACCGCCCCAAGCAGGTAGCCGAGCAGGTTGGAACCGGTGTCGCCCATGAAGGTGCTGGCCGGCGGGAACCCCCAGCGCAGGAAGCCGAGGGCGGCGCCGGCGGTCAGCGCGGCGAGGACGCCGGCGGCGGTGCGTTCGAGCGAGAGGGCGATCGTCGCCAGGGTCAGGGCCGAGATCACGGCGACGCCGGCGGCGAGGCCGTCGACGCCGTCGATCAGGTTGATCACGTTGATGATCGCGACCAGGCCGAGGACGGTGGCGACGTCGCCGAGCTGGATCGTCGTCCCGGCGATGTGGACGAGGTCGACGGTCCCCGGGGTGAGACGGCCGAAGAAGGGGACGGTGAAGTTTTCGACCGTGACGCCGGCGGAGACGGGGATCACCACGGCGACGATCTGGCCGATCAGCTTCGGCGCCGCCGAGAGCTCGAAGACGTCGTCGAGAACTCCGACCCAGGCGATCGCGACGGCGCCGTAGATGATCGCGTGGCTCTCGTTGTCCGACGGCAGCCAGAGCAGGCCGGAGACGAGCGCCGCGGCAAGGATCCCGAGCCCCCCCAGCTTCGGGGTTGGCACCGTGTGCAGCTTGCGCTCGTTCGGGTAGTCGATCGCGCCGACGCGGATCGCCAACCGCTTGGTCAGCGGCACCAGTACGAGTGCCAGCAGCCCGGCGACCAGAAAGGCGTAAAGCGCTTCGAGGTTGGTGGGGTTAGCCGGCATAGCGGTCGAACCAGAGGGTAAGCGCCATCAGGCCCCAGATCTGGCGGCTGAGGTCCTCCTGGCCGGAGCAATGGCGGTCGAGGATGGGAGTGACGGCAGCGGGGTCGAGTAGACCCTGGCGGGCGATCGCGCTCGGCGCCAGCACCTCGCGAGCGAAGGGCTCTAACGGTCCGCGGAGCCAGGCGGCGATCGGGATCGAGAAGCCCTGCTTGCGGCCGTGGACGATCTCGCGCGGCAGCAGCGGCTCCAGCGCCTTGCGCAGGAGGCGCTTCTTGGCGGTGCCGCGGACTTTGAGGCTGGTCGGCAGCGAGAAGGCGAACTCGGCGACCTTCGGGTCGAGGAAGGGGACGCGCAGCTCCAGCGAGTGGGCCATCGAGAGGCGGTCGGTCTTCACCAACAGGTCGTCGACGAGGTAGATGCCGAGGTCGACGTCCTGCATCCGCGCCAGGGGCTCGGCGTCCGCGGTTTCGGCGTAGCGCTGGCGATAGAGGTCGAGCGGGTCCCAAGCGGCGGCGGGGCCGGCCAGATCGGCCCGCGCCTGGGCGGAGAAGATCTCCTTCCAGCCGTGATGGCGCTCCAGCGGCGGCAGGGCGGCGGCGCGGGCGAAGCGCTTGGCTTTGTAATCGAAGCCGACCCGATCGGTGCGGCTCGGCAGCGCCTCAGCCAGCGGCCGCGCCAGCGCCGCGAGGCGACCGACGCGGCGGGCGAGCAGGTCGGCGACGTAGGTGTAGTAGCCGCCGAAGAGCTCGTCGCCGCCCTCGCCGGAGAGGGCGACCTTGACCTCGCTCACCGCCAGCTCGGAGACCAGGTAGGTCGGTAGCGCCGAGGAGTCGCCGAAGGGCTCATCGAACGCCTCGACGAGCTTCGGCAGCAGTTCGACCGCGTCGGGGCGGAGGACCAGCTCGTGGTGGTCGGTGCCGTAGCGCTCGGCGACCAGGCGGGCGCGGGAGAGCTCGTTGAAGCCCTCCTCCTCGAAGCCGATCGAGAAGGTGCGCAGGGGTTCATCGACTTGACGCGAGGCGAGCGCGGCGAGGCCGCCGGAATCGACCCCGCCCGAGAGCAGGACGCCGACCGGGACGTCGGCGACGAGGTGGGCGCGAACGCTGTCGTCGAGCACCTCGCGCAGCTCGGCTGCGAGCAGATCGATCGAACCATCCCGCAGCTCGTCGGCCGGCGGCGGGCCCGGCCGCGCGTAGCGGCGCAGCGCCACCTCTCCCCCCTCCCAGCTCAGCAGGTATCCAGGGGACAGCTTGCGCGCCTCCTTGAAGATCGTCAGCGGCGCCGGGATCGAGTTGAAGGCGAGGTACGCGGCGACCGCTTTGGAGTCGATCTCGCGCGAGAAGCCCGGCTGCTCGAGCATCGCCTTCAGCTCCGAGGCAAACGAGAGGCCCCCGTCGACGTGCCGGTAGTAGAGCGGCTTGATCCCGAAGCGGTCGCGGGCCAGCAGCAGCCGCTGCTGCCGCTTGTCCCAGAGAGCGATCGCGAACATCCCCCGCAGTCGCTCGACAAAGCCCTCCCCCCACTCCTCGTAGCCGTGGACGAGGACCTCGGTGTCGCAGTCGGTGGCGAAGCGGTGGCCGCGCCCTTCCAGCTCGCGCTTCAGCTCGCGGTAGTTGTAGATCTCCCCGTTTTGGACCACGACGGCACTGCCGTCCTCGTTCTCGATCGGCTGGTGCCCGTGCGCTAGATCGATGATCGAGAGCCGCCGCGCCGCCAGCGCCACCGCCCCCTCGCAGAAGAGCCCGTCGTCGTCGGGCCCGCGATGGACGAGCCGCCCGCTCATCCGCGCCACCGCCTCCCGGTCGGGAACCCGCTCGCGCTCGCCGGCCACAAGGCCGCAGATGCCGCACATGGGCGGCAGTCTCGCAGCCGCGCCGGTGGGTCAGGCCTCGGGGCGGGTGTTTGCCGGGCCGCGGCCGAGGACCTTGTTGACCGTGGCGAGAAGCACCTGGAAGTAGAGGCTGACCGAGCGGTCGGCGATGTACTCCATGTCGTGGGCGAGCTTATCGGCCCAGGTCTCCTCGCGGGTGATTCGGGTCTGGGCGAAGCCGGTGACGCCGGGGCGGACGACGAGCCGCTGCCAGTACTGCGGGATCTCGCGGCAGAGCTCGGCGTAGAAGGTCGGCCGGATCGGGCGCGGGCCGACGATCGACATGTCGCCGCGGAGGACGTTCCAGAGCTGCGGCACCTCGTCGAGGTGGGTCTTGCGCAGGGCGCCCCCGATCAGGGTCCGCTCTTCCTCGGTGCGGCGGGTCAACTCCTCGCCGTAGTAGGGGCCGAGGCGAGTTTCCGCGTCCGGCTTCAGGGTGCGGAACTTGTACATCCAGAAGAGGTGGCCGGCTTTGCCGACGCGGGCGCCGCGGTAGAAAACCGGCCGACCGGAAGTGATCGCAATCGCCGTCGCGATCAATCCCAGCAGCGGCGAGAGGACCAGCAGGATCGCGGCCGAGATGAGGATGTCGAGGGCGCGGAGGAGTGGGTCGATTGGCCGCGGGTCGCCTTCAGCCGCGGGCGCGACGAGTTCTTCGAGACCGGGCTCGGCCTCGGGAAGATCGCTCAGGAGGGCGTTATGGGCTGGGGCTCTTCGCGCAATGGTGAGGCTCCGACGGTACCTAGGATCGTCTCGACCAGGGAGGACGGATCGCGGCGAGTCGGCGTCGCTTCCGCGGTGCGCTTCTCCAGCACGACCGCGCGGGAGTCGGTCAGCGGCCGCAGTCGGCCGGAGCGGATCAGGGCTTCGTCAACGCCGCCGAGGCGGCCGCCGTAAGTCGTGTAGACGGGGGTGCCAAGGGCGGCGGCCTCGCGGTTCATCGTCCCGCCGGCCGAGACGACGAGGTCGGCGAGGGCGACCAGGCTCTGTGCCTCCACGGCGCCGGGAGGCACGATCACCGAGGGCAACCTCAGGCCTTCGATGAACTCGCGCTGCGCCCCGGTGCGGGGCAGGACCACCGCGTGGACGCCTTCGTCGCGGCCGAGGCGGTCGAGGACCTTGGGGAAGAGCGGGTTCGACTTGCGGTGGTAGAGCGAGACGTCGGGCGGCGGGCGGACGATCACTACAACCCGCTCCTCGTCGACGCCGAGGCGCCGCAAGGCCTCCTGGTCAGGCTCGAAGTCGAAGAGGTAGTACTCCTCCTTCAAGCCGGGATAGGGAAAGTACTTCTCGGGGGTAACGCCGAAGCGGCGCAGGCGCTCGAGCGGCACCGCGTCGGGGAACATCACCCGCTTGGCGAAGCGGCAGCCGATCCGGTGCTGGGTCACCGCGTACTCGTAGTCGTGCATGTTGGCCTCGGGGATGCCGAGGGTCTTGGCGGCGATCGCGAGGTCGTTGGAACCGTGGGCGAGCGCCAGGTCGAAGCCGCGACCGCGGCCGAACATCAGCATCTGGGCGCTGCGACCGGCAAGTCGGTAGGCCTTGCGCAGCCGCGAGGCGCCGCCGTGCTGGCCGATCGCCGTATGCGGCATCCCGTGCAGCTGCAGCAGCGCCAGGGTCTGCGCGTAGTCGCGGGCGGTCACCTCGACCTCGTGCCCTTCGGCCTCGAGCCGCTCGATGATCGGCCGCAGCACCAGCACGTGTGCCGGCGCCGACATGTCGACCCAGACGTGCAAGGCGTTAAACGGCGGCGAGCTCGGCGTAAAGCGGGAAGCGGTCCATCAGGGCGCCGGTGCGGGCCCGTAGGTCCTCCTTCGAGGACTCGAAGTCGGGACCGAGGGCAGCGACGATCACCTCGGCGATCTCGGTCATCTCCGCCTCGCCCATGCCGCGCGTGGTCAGCGCCGGGGTGCCGATCCGCAGGCCCGAGGGGTTCATCGGCGGGCGCTCGTCGAAGGGGATCGCGTTGCGGTTGACGGTGATCCCGACCTCGTCGAGCCGGTCCTCCCCGGTCTGGCCGTCGAGGCCGGTCGGAGTGAGGTCGACGAGGACGAGGTGGACGTCGGTGCCGCCGGTCAGCACCGGCACCCCGCCCGCTTCCAAGCCGGCCGCGAACGCCCGCGCGTTGGCGATGGTCTGGCGCTGGCGCTGCTTGAACTGCTCGCTGGCGGCGATGTGGAGAGCCACCGCCTTGGCGGCGATCGTGTGCATCAGCGGACCGCCCTGCTGGCCGGGGAAGATCGCTTTGTCGATCGCTTTCGCGTGCTCCTCGCGGCAGAGGATCATGCCGCTGCGCGGGCCGCAGAGGGTCTTGTGGATGGTCGTCGTCACCACGTCGGCGTGGGGCACCGGGTTCGGGTGCTCGCCAGCGGCGACGAGGCCGGCGAAGTGGGCCATGTCGACCATCAGCTTTGCCCCCACCGAGTCGGCGATCTCGCGGAAGGCGGCGAAGTCGAGTTGGCGCGGGTAGGCGGACCAGCCGGCGACGATCAGCGCCGGCTTGTGCTCGTTCGCCAGCCGCTCGACCTCCTCCATGTCAACGATGTAGTCCTCGCGCCGCACGTGGTAGGGCACGGGGTGGTAGAGCTTGCCGCTGACGTTGATTTTCATCCCGTGGCTGAGGTGGCCGCCGTGGTCGAGGGCGAGGCCGAGGATCGTGTCGCCGGGCTCGATCAGGGCCATGTAAGCGGCGTTGTTGGCCTGGGCGCCGGCGTGGGCCTGGACGTTCGCGTGCTCGGCCCCAAACAGCTCCTTCGCCCGGTCGATGGCCAGCTGCTCGGCGACGTCGACCTCCTCGCAGCCGCCGTAGTAGCGGCGGCCGGGATAGCCCTCGGCGTACTTGTTGGTTAGCACCGAGCCGACCGCCTCCAGCACCGCCTGCGGCACGAAGTTCTCGGAGGCGATCATCTCCAGCGTCCGCTGCTGGCGCTTCAGCTCGGCCTCGAGGACGTCGGCGATCGCGGGATCAACCTCGGCGAGCGGCGCGGTCTGGAAGTCGTCTGGCAAGGAGGGCATCGTCAGGCGACCATAGCAACGGCTCGGGATAGTCTGAGCCCGGTGAGAGGCCGCAGGTTCCTCGCTTCGATGGCTTTCCTCGCGGCGCTGGCGCTACCCGCCGCCCCCAGCGGCGCCGAAGCCGAGAATCCCTGCACCGGCCCGGAAGCCAGGCACCTCCTCTGCCCCAACCTGCGGATTGCCAAGCCGAGCGAACTGTACGTCGAGCGGACCGGCGACGGACACGTACTTCTGCGCGCGACCAGCGACGTCGAGAGCCGTGGCCGCGGCCCGATGGAGCTGCGCGGCCATCGCAACGGCTGGCACTCGATGCGGGTCAACCAGCGGATCTACAAGGTGGGCGACGGCGGCCACATCACCGTGCCGAGCCGGGTGACCCTCCGCTTCACCAACGTCGGCTCCTACTGGGGCGGCGCCTACTGGAAGGTCCACCAGCTCGCCCACTTCGACCTGCTGCGGGTGCGGGGCGACGGCAGCCTTGGGCCGATCGTCCGCACCAGCCCCAAGCTCAACTACTGCCTGCGCGACCTCGAGCGCACCCGCCCCGGTCGCCGCTCCCCCAGCCACCGGCACTACCCCGGCTGCCGCCAGGACCCGTACATCGATCACGACGTCCTCGGCACTTCGGTCGGCTGGTCGGACATCTACCCGGCGGCCTACTCGAAGCAGTGGATCAACGTCGCCGGCCTGCGCGGCTGCTTCGCCTACCGGATGACCGTCGACCCGAAGGAAGTCCTCTTCGAGTCAAACGAGGACGACAACACCAGCCAGGTCTTGGTCCGCCTGCCGTACCCCGGCCACACCGGCTGCTAGTCGAGACCGACGGAGTTGAGGGCGCTGGTGACGTCCCCGG
Source organism: Solirubrobacterales bacterium (assembly GCA_035551255.1). Classification (GTDB taxonomy): domain Bacteria; phylum Actinomycetota; class Thermoleophilia; order Solirubrobacterales; family 70-9; genus VAYN01. The sequence goes on along the minus strand of DASZNP010000128.1, from coordinate 34,441 downwards.
GCGAGAGGGCGCCGTCGCGGAGGATGCGCCAACTGCCGTCCTGGTCGATCGCGGCGATGTCGATCACGGTCGAAGGTAGGCCGGGCAACTCGCCCCCGTCGATCGCCAGGGCCACCCCGTCGAGGATCGACTGCGGCACGTCCTTGAACCGGAACGGCGCCGGCTCGCCGCTGAGGTTGGCGGAGGTCTGGAAGATCGCGCACATCGTCCCCGCCAGCGGCCCGCCGATCAGGCGGATGCCAAGCCGTTCGGGGTCCTGGCGACACGCCAGTGGGTATCGCCGGTGCGGGTTATCGACGACCAGCGTCACCGGTCCCGGCAGCAACGCGCTGGCGACCGCTTTCGTCCGCGGCCCTAACCCGGAGAGCAGCTCGCGGATCGCCAGCGGCGAGAAGTACATGACCGCCGAGGGTTTGCCGTCATCCCGGCCCTTCAGCCGGTGGATCTTCGAGATCGCGTTGGCGTCGAGCGGATCGCAGGCGAGCCCGTAGAGGCCGTCGGAGGGGAAGACAGCGACACCGCCATCGGCGATGCAGCGTTCCAGCGCCTTGCGCGCCACGTCGGCCTCACCGCTTCGTAGCTCTACGACCTTGCTCACGCCTCGGTTTTTACCGAGCGGCCGATCACAACGCGCTCGATCCCCGCCAAATCGCGCCGCACCTCGACCTCGGCGAACCCAGCAGCACGCATCAGCTCCGCCACCGCCGGCGCCTGCCCCTCCCCCAGCTCGACCGCAAGTGCTCCCCGCATTTGTTCCGCATAGCGAGACAAAAGAGGGGCGCACTTCGGGATCAGAGCGCGGTAGGCGTCGAGGCCGTCGGGGCCGGCGAGGAGCGCCTCGCGCGGCTCGTACTGGGTGACCTCGGGTTGGAGGGAAGACCAGTCGCGCTCGGCTACGTACGGGAGGTTGGCGAGGACCAGGTCGAAACCGTCGCCTTCGTCCGGAAGCGCGCCTTCGACGAAACGAACGCGCTCGGCCAGGCCCAGCCGCTCGGCGTTGGCGCGCGCCACTTCCAGCGCCCCGGGCGAAGTGTCGGTCGCGGTCACCTCGGCGGCCGGTAGCTCGTCCGCCACGGCAAGGGCGATCGCGCCGGAGCCGGTGCCGACGTCGAGCACCCGCGCCGGCCGCAGCTCCAGCGCCAGCTCGACCAGCAGCTCGGTCTCCGGCCGCGGCACCAGCACCCGTGGATCAACCGCCAGCTCCAGCCGCCGGAAACCTTTGCGGCCGAGGATGTAAGCGACGGGCTCGCGCCGCAGCCGCCGGCGCACCATTTCGCCGAACCGCCGCGCCGCCGCCGGCGGCACCTGGGCGCTCGGCTCCGCCACCAGCGCCGCGCGCTCCCGTCCCATCGCCTCAGCCAGCAGCAGCTCCGCGTCCAAGCGCGGGTCTTCAACTCCGGCCGCAGTCAGCCCGTCAACCGCCGCGCCTAATGCTTCACGAACGCTGCCGGCCGTGACCTCATCCGACATTCGCCCCACCCCGCTGTGGTGAATGTCGGATGAGGTCACGCGGCCGAAGCCGCAGCCTCTAAGCGCTGCCGCTTCTCCTCAGCGCTGAGCGCGTCAGTGAACTCGCGCAGCTGCCCTGCCAGCACGCCCTCCAAGTTGTGGGAGGTGTGCTTGATGCGGTGGTCGGTGACCCGGCCCTGGGGGAAGTTGTAGGTGCGGATCTTCTCCGACCGCTCGCCGCTGCCGACCTGGGCTTTGCGCTCGGAGGCCACCTTTGCCTGCTGCTCGGCGAGCTCGCGCTCGTACAGGCGCGCCCGCAGCACCCGCATCGCCCGCTCGCGGTTTTGCAGCTGGGACTTCTCGTCCTGCATCGAGACGACAACCCCGGTCGGTTTGTGGGTGATGCGGACCGCGGAATCGGTCGTGTTGACCGACTGCCCCCCCGGCCCGGACGACCGGTAGACGTCGATCTGCAGATCGTTCTGGTCGATCTCGACCTCGACCTCCTCGACCTCCGGCAGCACCGCGATCGTCGCCGTCGAGGTATGGATGCGGCCCTGGGACTCGGTCTCCGGCACCCGCTGCACGCGGTGCGTCCCGCCCTCGAACTTGAAGATCGAGTAGGCGCCCTCGCCCTTGACCTCGAAGGTGACCTCCTTGAATCCACCGGCCTCCGAACCGCTCTGCGAGAGGACTTCGATCGAGAAGCCGAGCTCGTCGGCGTAGCGGTTCAGCATCTTGAAGAGGTCGCCGGCGAACAGCGCCGCCTCGTCGCCGCCGGTGCCGGCGCGGATCTCGACGATCACGTTCTTGGCGTCGTTGGGGTCGCGCTCGACCATCGCCAGCCGAATCTCCTCTTCCAGCTCCTCGATCTGCCCCGGCGCCTCCTCGACCACCTGCCGCATTTCCTCGTCCTCGCCCTCGGCCAGCAACTCCCGCGCCCCCTCGAGGTCATCCCGCAGCGTCCGCCACCGCCCCGCCAGCTCGTGAGCAGGCTGAAGCTCGCGGTATTCCCGCCCCACAGCGGCATAACGCTCGCGATCGGAGATCACCGCGGGGTCCGACATCTGCCCCTCAAGCTCCGCAAAGCGCGCTTCGATCTGCTGAACCAAAGACTCGATCACGAGGACAACATAGCTACGGAGCGCCCCACAACGGCGGGGCGGGGGTGTCCTCCCAGGACACTCAACCACGAGCCATAGCGAGTGGTGTCCGGGGAGGACACCCCCGCCCCCCGCCTCAACTAAGCGACGATCTCGATGTGGGGCTTCTTCGCTGCCTCCTCGGGCGTCTCCCGAGCCAGCACTGCGTTGAGAGAGGCGATTGCCACTGCGAGCTGCTCTTCGTCGGGCTCGCGGGTGGTCAGGTTCTGCAGCATCAGCCCCGGCCACATGATCGCCCGCACCCAGCCTTTGCGGCGGTTTTTGCCGGCCCACTTGATCACCTCGTAGGAGAGCCCGGCGATCAGCGGAATGCCGAGGATGCGCGAGGCGAGCAGCCAGTACCAGGCAGGCAGGCCGAGCGGGGCGAAGACGAAGATCGCCAGCACCATCACGATCAGCAGGAAGCTGGTCCCGCAGCGAGGGTGCAGTCGCGAGTAGAGCTTCGCCCGCGCCGGCACCAGTTCGTCTTCGGCCTCGTAGCAGGAGATCGTCTTGTGCTCGGCCCCGTGGTACTCGAAGACGCGCCGCAAGTCCGGCATTTTCGAGATCGCGGCGATGTAGCCGATGAAGATCCCCGTCCGCAGGACCCCCTCGACCAGCCAGAAGAGGAAGGGCGAGCCGAGCTGGTCCTTGATCAGGCTGGTGAGGCCAACCGGGACGACGAAGAAGAGTCCGATCGCCATCACCATCGAGAGGACGATGGTCAGGCCCCAGACCCAGCCGCCGATCTCTTCCTTCTTACCCTCCTCGTCCTCGTCGAGCTGGGCGTTAGCGGAAATCGCCAGCGCTTTGAAGCCGATCTTCAGCGACTCGCCGAGGGCGACGACGCCGCGGATCACTGGCAGGCGCCAGAGCCGGTGGCGTTCGGCCCAGGGCTTGATCGGCTCGGTTTCGACCTCGATCTGGCCCTCGGGCGAGCGGACCGCGACGGCCCAGACGGAGACGCCGCGCATCATCACGCCCTCGAGGACGGCCTGGCCGCCGACCGGCGCGTCGCGCTTGGCGACGAGCGCCCCGTCGGGCATGCGCAGGGGGTCTCCTCCGTTAGTGGCGGAGGAGTTTTCGTGGGATGCGAGTGCCGAGCCCGACGGGGGGCTCACGCGCTACTTCCCAGCCCTGTGCTTGGCGGCGCGGCGCTGGAAGCGCTCGACTCGACCGCCGGTGTCGACCAGCTTCTGCTTGCCCGTGTAGAAGGGGTGGCACTCGGAGCAGAGCTCGACATGCAGGTCCTCACTCGTGGACCGCGTGTAGAACTGGTTGCCGCACGAGCAGTGCACGTTGGCAAGCTTGTATTCGGGGTGGATTTCAGCCTTCATCTCCACCAAGTCTAGAGAACCGCGCAAGCCTTGCCGATAGGTCCCTGTGCAAGCACAGACGCGCTCCTCGAAAACGCGCCGGTTTGCAGCGCTGAAGCGCCTGATCGGGTGCGTCCTCTTCGGCGGCATGGCGCTCGTGGTCGCCTACGACTGGCTCGGCATCGGCGGCGCTGGCCTCAACGGCGCAATCAACGGGGTCGTCTACGACGCGGTCGTTGTCTGCGCCGGCCTCGGCTGCCTGCTGCGGGCCTCGCGCGGCGGACCAGAGCGCGGCGCCTGGATCGCGATCGGCGCCTCGATCCTCGCCTGGGCGGCGGGTGAGATCTGGTGGACGCTCTACATCGAAGGCAATCCCAACGCCCCCTACCCCTCCCCTGCGGACCTCGGCTACCTCGCCTTCTACCCGCTGGCGATCGGCGGGCTCTACCTATTGGTGCGCGCGCACGCCAGCCGGCTCGACTCGCGCCTCTGGCTCGATGGCGCGCTGGCGGGGCTGGGGACGCTGGCACTGGGGGCGGCGCTCGTCTTCGAATTCGTCGCCCATCGCACCAGCGGCAGCCCCTTGCAGGTCGCGACCACCCTCGCCTATCCCCTCGGCGACATCGTGCTGCTGGCGCTGACCGTCGGCGTGGTCGCGCTGACTCGGTGGCACCCGGGCCGGACCTGGACGCTGCTGCTCGCCGGCCTGGCGACGATGGCGATCGCCGACGTCGCCTTCACCCTCCAGACCTACGAAGCCGCCTTGCCTGGCGGCGACTGGGTCGAACCGCTCTACCTGATCTCCGCGGTCCTGCTCGGGGCCGAGGCCTGGCAGCCGGAAGCCGAAATGATCCGGCCCGAGGGCCGCTTCGACGGCCTGCGGGAAGTAATCGTGCCGGCACTCGTCGGAATGACGATGGTCGCGCTTGTCGTCATGCAGTACTTCGCCCATGCCAGCGCCCTCACCACCGCGCTCTGGTCGGCGACGATGCTGGCCGTGGTCGGGCGGCTGGCGCTGAGCGTGCGCGCCAACAAGCACCTGCTCGAGCAGGTCCGCACCGACCCGCTGACGGGTCTCGGCAGCCAAGCGCGGCTGCGGATGGACCTCGAGGCCCGCGAACGAGCGCCGGGCAAGCCGCTGACCGTGCTCCTGCTCGACCTCAACGGCTTCAAGCGCTACAACGACACCTTCGGCCATCCCGCTGGGGACAAGATGCTCGGGATGCTGGGCGAGCGCCTGGGAGAGGCGATGAAGGAGGCGGAGGTGCAAGCCACCGCCTACCGGCTCGGCGGCGACGAGTTCCTGGTCCTGATCGAGGGCGGGGTGATCGAGATCGGCCTGCGGGAGCGCGACAAGCTGGCGGGCCGCGTCGCCGAAGCGCTTACCTCGCGCGGGCGCAGCTTCGATCTCAGCGCTTCCTGGGGCCTCGCCTCGATTCCGGAGGAGGCGGACTCGCCGGCCGAGGCGATGCAGCTCGCCGACGTGCGGATGTACGCGCAGAAGGAGTCGCGGCGGCTGGCCTGGTCAGTCGAGCCGCTTGACCGCGAAGCCGTCGAGCAGCGACGCTAGGAGCTCCGTCACCTCGATCCGCGCCTCGGGGCGATCGTCGCGGGCGAGCAGCATCGCCGCTTCGTCGAGCGCGCCCATCAGCAGGTGCGCAGTCGGCTTCACCGGCACCGGCCGCAGCTCGCCGGCCTCGATCGCGGCGGCGAGGCTGGCTTCGATCAGCCCGAGGCCGTTGGCGGCGCCGATCTCCCGCCAGCGCTCCCAACCGAGGACCGCGGGCGCGTCGTGGAGAGCGATCTGCCGCAGCTCCGGCTTTTCGCACTCTTCGAGGAAGGCCTCGATCCCGGCCTTCATCGCCTCCAGGGGGCTGTGCAGCTCGGAGCCGAGGACGATGCGGGCGACCCGCTCGGTCGATTCGGCCTCGATCCGGTTGTAGACCGCCTCCAACAGGCTCGCCTTGTCGCCGTAGTGGTGGTAGAGGGCGCCACGGGTGACGCCGGCGGCGCGGACGATCTCCTCCGTCCCTACCTGCTCGTAGCCGCGCTCGGTGAAGAGTTTGCGGGCAGCGGCGATCAGCGCCTCGCGAGTCGCTTCCGTGCGTTCGATCTGGGTGCGACGAACATTCATACAGCTTGTATGTTACTTTAATAGCTCACCGATTAGGAGGGGCACAGATGCCTAACCGACGCAAGGAAGTAAACCTTCCCGCAGGGACGATCCGCTACCGCGAGGCGGGTGAGGGCAAGCCGGTCGTCTTCGTCCACGGCTTCCTGGTCGACGGCCGGCTCTGGGAAGGCGTAGTCGACAGCCTCTCCGACCGTTGCCGCTGCCTCGCGCCCGACTGGCCGCTCGGCGCTCACCAGGTGGCGATGAACAAGGACGCCGACCTCACCCCTCCCGGCCTCGCCCGCCTGGTCGCCGACTTCCTCGACAAGCTCGAGCTCGACGACGTGACGATCGTCGGCAACGACTCCGGCGGCGCGATCTCCCAGATCCTCGTCGCCAACCACCCGCAGCGAATCGGTCGCCTGGCGCTGACCAACTGCGACACCCACGAGAACTTCCCGCCCGGAATCTTCAAGGCGATGCCGGCGCTGGCCAAGCTGCCCGGCGGCATGCAGGTGATGGCCGCCCCCTTCCGCGTTCCAGCGATGGCCCGCCGAGCCTTCGCCCCCTTCGCCCGCACGAAGATCCCCGACGACCTCGTTGCCTCCTGGATGCAGCCCTCAGCCCATGACAGCGGCGTCATGCACGACACGAAGAAGGTAACCGCCGGCATGAACAAGCGCCACACCCTGGCGGCAGCGCAGAAGCTCCAAACGACCAGCATCCCCCTCCGCCTCCTCTGGGCCCCAGGCGACAAGTTCTTCCCCCTCAAGTACGCCGAACGCCTAGCAACCGAAGTCCCGAACTCCGAGCTGATCCAGATAGAGAACGCCAAAACCTTCGTCCCTCTCGACCAACCTCAGCGGGTGGCTGACGAGATCGCGGCGTTCATCCGCTGAGAGTTCAAACCGGCACTTGTAGGGAGGAGTGGGTATCCCTCTCGTCCCTGGGTTGCTGGCCTTTAAGTGAGCTTCTCTCGCTGAGTGGTCTGTGCCAGCAACAGGACGCCGGGCGCGAGAGGGACACCCACTCCTCCTAGCGACAGTCTCCGTCCTTCAGCGTCTGCCGGAGCGTGTTGCGGAGGGGTCCGGGGGTCCTCCGGAAGAATGTTCGGCGATATGCAATCTGAAGTCTGCGGCGAAGCCGCAGCATGTTCTCCCCGGAGCGAAGCGGAGGGGAGGTCAATTCTGGAGGAGGACCCCCGGGCCCCTCAGCAATCAGCTTCTAAATCACCGAGTTTGCGGCTTTGAGCTACCGGTCAAAAACGAACAAGCGTTCCCAAAGGGCCGCAAAGAGCATATTTTCCGTCCGACGGGCTGGGGAAATCTTTGTCAACGCCCCCTACGGATGGAGTGGTATGTCCAAGCAGATCTTCGATCAGGATCGGCCCCGCAGCACGATGGCCCAGCGCCTCGATGAAGCGTTCGCCGGTTGCGATCAGTGGACGGTCGTGGCGGCGCCTCAGCGGCGCAGCAGCCTCGACTTCAGCCCTCGCGCCTCCAGCAGCTCCAGGATTTTCGACAGAGCCGCGCTGGTGGAGACCCAGGAGCCGCGCGCACTGTAGTAGTCGGCGTCGTGCAGGAGGAGGACGTCCCCGGCGCTGACGCCGGCGGTTATCCGACCCGTGATCGAGGCAGCAGTCGCGCCCCGGCCCCAGTCTCTCCCCCATTTCGACCACAGGACCGGACGCCAGCCGCGGCCACGGATGGCGCGTAGGCCGGAGGCGCTGAAGATCCCGTAGGGCGGCCGGTAGTCGGCGATCGCCTGGCCGGTCGCCTCCTCGATCGTCGCCCTTCCTCGTTCGGCGTCATCCAGCAGCATCCGCGGCGTCAGCCGCAGCTGGTTGCGATGGCGGTGGCAGTGCAGCTCGACCCGGTGGCCGGCGGCGGCGATCTCGGCCGCCAGCGCCGGCCGGCGCTCGACCTGCTCGCCGGCGAGGAAGAAGGTCGCCTTCGCGTCGTGTTCGCGCAGGGTCTCCAGGACCGAGACCGTTCCGTGCGGGTGCGGGCCGTCGTCGAAGGTGAGGGCGACGCCGTCGAGGTCCTCCTGGCGCAGGACGACGCCGAGGCGTCGCCCGAGCGGTGGCACGACCGGCGCCAGCGCCGGACCGGCGTGCCAGACCGCACCCACGGCTAGACCGACCGCGGGCAGCCGGCGGGTCAACGGCTGGAAGCGGCTGCCTTCTGCGCCGGCTGCTGCGAGTGCGCAGCTTCTTCGTTCGCCGACGCGGCAGCCGCCTTGTCTTCGTCGGTGACGATGTGGATGTGGCTCTTCAGCGGGTTCGAGACGACCTTGTAGGGGCTCTCGGTCTTCGCCACGGAGAGGACCATTACTACGAGGACGGCCATGGCCGCAACCGCCGCTGCCACCCGCTCGGTCCGCACCCGCCAGACCGGCTGCTGCTTGACCCGCGGCCGGACCTCGAGCGCGCGAGAGGCGATCGACGGCAACGAGGCGAACGAGGAGTCCGGCGACTGGCGCTCGCGGGTGACGTGGCGCAGGACCGACTCCAGCTCGTGCGGCGAGCGGGCGACCTCGGCGAGGCCGAAGCGCTCGAAGGCGGCGTTGTTGGCCCGCAGGTGACCGGCCGAGAAGCCGTAGGAGACGACCGGGCAGCCGCGGATGTGGGCCTCGAGCACGGTCAGGCCGGCGGTGGCGTGGATCATCGCGTCGGCGGCGGCCATCCAGTCGCTCATCTGCTCGGTGAAGCCGAGCACCCGTACCTGCTCGTTGTCGCCGAAGCGCTGTTCGAGGCGCTCGCGCAGGGCCTCGTTGCGGCCGGTGATGCAGACGACGAGGGTGTCGCCGTCGGCCGCGGCGGTCCTGATCGCCCCCTCCAGATCACCGACGCCCCAGCCGCCCCCGGAGACCAGGACCATCCGCGCGTGAGCCGGCACGTCGAGTGCCTCACGGGCGTCGAGGCGGGTGCGGGGCATGAGGAACTCACGGGAGATCGGCGGGCGCATCCACTCGACCATGCCCGGCCCGACCAGGCTCTCCACCTCCTCGATCGACTCCGGATGGGTCACGTAGTGGAGGTCGACGCCGGAGTGGACCCAGTAGCGCAGCCCGGCGAGGTCAGTGATCGCCGATTGCACTGGGATCTCGAGTCGGCGGTGCTCGCGCAGCATCCCCAGCACCGCGGTCACCCCCGGGTAGGTCGAGATGACCACGTCGGGTTCGTGTTTGGCGACCAGGCGCGCGAGGCCGCGGCCCGAGGTCAAATAGCCGATGTGGTGGAAGAGCCAGCGGGTCGGGGCGAACCTGGTGATCAGCCAGTACTGCACGTCGAAGATCCACGGCGCCCAGCGGAACGTCACTTTCGAGCCGTTGCGAAGGACCGCAGCGGCCAGCTTGCCCATCGCCTCCAACCCGTTCTCGATCTTGACCTCGGCGTCCGGGTACTCCTCTTCGAGATCAGCCTTGATGATCCGCGCCGGCAGGTCGTGGCCCTCGCCGATGTCGGCGGAGAGGATCAGCACCCGTGGCTCGCGCTCTTCAAAGCGAGAAGCCCCGGCGAGCAGCGCCCCGGCCGCGTGTTCGTTGCCGTTTAGCGACGGCTGCTTGCCCGGAACCGGGTCCGGCGGCCGGGTGCTCGACCGCACCCATTCGACGTACTTGCGGACGCCTTCTTTGAAGCTCGTTTCCGCTTTCCAGCCAAGCTCCTCGAGCGCGCGCTCGTTGGAGATCACCTTGCCCGGGAAGTCGCCCGGGCGCGGCGGCGTGTGGACGATCTCGCAGTTGTCGGTGTTTTCCTGCACCCGCTCGGCGATTTCGAGGATCGTCACGACCTCGTCGCCGGAGAGGTTGTAGGTGCGGCCGGCCGCCTCGGGCTTGAGCGCGGCGACGATCCCGTCGGCGAGGTCCTCGACGTAGATGAAGCTGCGGGTGGTGCTGCCATCGCCGGCGATCGTCAGCGGCTTGCCTTCGAAGGCGAGGTCGGTGAACTTGGCGACGACGCCGGCGGCGCGGGCGCGCGGCCCATAGGGGATGCCGAAGCGGAGGACCGTGCTCTCGAGCTCGAACAGCTCGGCGTAGCCGGCGCAGTAGGTCTCGCCGGCAAGCTTGGTCGCGGTGTAGAGGTGGCGCGGGGCCGGGATCGGCGTTTCCTCGTCGACCTCCTGCTCGACGCAGTCGCTGTAGACCCAGGTGGTCGAGCCGTAGACGACGCGGCCCACTTTCGCTCGGCACGCCGCCTCGAGCACGTTCAGCGTGCCGCGGGTGTTGACCTCCTCGGCGAGGACCGGGTCGGCGTGGACGTGGCCGACGTCGGCGACGGCGGCGAGGTGGATCACCGCGTCGCAGTCGCGCATCGCCAGGTCGAGGTTGGCGGGGTCGGTGATGCTGCCGGTGAAGGTCTCGACTTCCAGCGGCGAGTGGTAGGGCGAGGCACTGAGGTCGAAGATCCGCGGCGTCATTCCCTTCTCCCGCAGGCGGTCGACGACGTGGGAGCCGATGAACCCGCCCCCTCCGGTAACCAGAACTCTCATGACTCTCCCTTCAGCGCCGTCTCGCGCGAAGCGGGGCGGTAGTAGAGCGGCACGCACCAATGGTTCTCCGCCACCCAGTCGGTGTTCGGCAACTCATCCGCGCGCCCCATGATGCGATGACAGGGCTGGTCATAGACCCTCCCCGTGCTCTGGGTCAGCTCTTCGAAGACGATGTACTTGTAGTAGCCCGAGGTCATACCGTCGGGAAGCTCGAGCCGGGCGGGGTGCACCGGGTCGAGGTGCTCGCGCGCGTACTCGTTCTTCCAAGCGACGATCTCCTCCATCCGGTTGGCCTGGACGAGGCCGAGAGCGGCGGTGAACTCGCTCATCCGGAAGTTGAGGCCATCGACCTCGTGCTCAAACTTGCCGTAGTTGCGGAACTTCGACGCGAACTCGATCAGCTCAGGATTACCGGAGACAAGGACGCCACCCTCGCCGGTCGAGACCGTCTTCGTCGCGTAGAGGGAGTAGACGCCGGCGTCGCCGAAACCGCCCGGCTTGCCGCCGTTCCACTCGGCGCCGTGGGCGTGGGCGCAGTCCTCGAGCAGGAAGATCCCGTGCTCGCGGCAGTAGGCAGCGATCCGCTCAGCGTCGAAGGCGATGTGGCCGCCGATGTGGACGAGGATCGCGGCCCGCGGCTTGTGCCGCTCGGCCTTGCGCTCGAAGTCCTTGAAGGACATGCAGAGGTCCTCGCGGTTGCAGTCGACGAACTCGACCTCGGCGCCGGCGTTAATCGCGGCAAGCGGGGTTGCCATGAAGGTGTTGGAAGGGCAGAGGACGGTCTCGCCACGGACGCCGCCGAACTCGAGCGCGGCTAGGGCGCCGCCGGCCCAGCTCGAGAGGCCGAGACTCGGCAATCCGTTCCATTTCTCCCAGCAGGTCTCGAACGCTTTCAGCTTCGCGCCCTCCGACCACTGCTCGGAATCGAGGACCTCCGTCCAGAGCTCGAACAGGCGAGCACGGTCGCGGTGATCGAACCCGATCGCGAACTTGCTCGCGTCGGGCAGAGTGTTCTCTGCGGCGCCCACGTTGGCTCCTTGCTGGATGTGGCTGGTGCTGGGGTCTTGCCTCGGCGGGACTAGACACCGCATCGCCGGAAGCGGCGGAAAATCTACCAGCGCAACCAGATCATTTACCCCTTCTAGTCGCGGTCAATCGTCGGCATGTGCGGACTCCATTACTGCCGCAACAGCCTTAGAGCCGGCTAAAAGAACCGTTCCGGCGAGCGCAAGGGCGATGAAAACAAGCAGCGCCGCGCCGCCAAGAGGCGTGTTCGCCCAGGACTCGTCGAAGATCAGCGGCGCCAGTAGCACCGGCACCAGCACCTGCACCGCGAACATCATCGGCGCCACCTGCGTCGCAGGCCGCCGCTGCACCGCGCTCATCTCGCTCAGCAGCGCGAGGCTCTCCGAGGCTGCCGCCGTTGCCAGCCAGAGCGCTGCGAGTACGAGCGTGCCCGCGGCGAGCTCATCGGTCAGCAGCTTGCTGGCGATCGCCGTCCACGCGTAGCCACAGCCGGCGCTAAGGGTGGCGAGGAGGCCGAGGCGATGGAGGTTCCCGGCGAGCGGACGCCGCAGTGCATACGGCGCAGCCAGCGGCAGGGCGACGAGGACCAGCGCCAGAGCGATCGCGCCGGCCCCAGCGTGGTCGGTGCTCCGGTCCGGCGCTGCCCAGGCGACCCCGGCGATGCCGCCGACGATCGCCGCCACCGCCAGGAACTCCCGCGGCCCCGGCCTCTCCCCCAGCCGCGTCGCCCCGAGCCAAAGCAGCAGCACCAACCCGCTGGCTATGCACGGCTGCACCACGGTCAACGGCGCCAGCAACAGCGCCGCAATCTCGAACGGCCACCCCAGCAGCCCCAGCGCCGTCGCTCCCAGCCAGCGCCGGTTCCGCAGCAACCGCCCCAACAGTGACGGCCGCAACCCATGCTCCCCCGGCACCTCCCGTGCCTCCAGCGCCTGCAGCGCGATCGAGGTGTTGTAGAGCAGCGAAGCGGTAACAGCCGCAGCTATGCCCAGCGCCAGCACAGCGCTGAACCTATCGACCGCTGGACCTCCTACTCGTCGTAACGGTTGAAGATCCAGCCCCCACCTAACCCAGCGACTGAAAGCAGCAGAACATACGCACGGGCCTTGATTTCCGAATCCGCTCCCATCTGTTGAAAGAGAATGATCCCGGTGATCTCAATCAGCAGGATGCCGGCCATGAACGCAATGAGCGCTTTTCGTCGAGTCATGTTTTCGTCTCCTTAAGACAAAACATTACCAGCTACCAAAGATGATGATTGCCACCGCAATGATGAAACCAGCCAATCCGCCGATGACCGCGGCCGCGCGTACGTCCTGATCCTTTCGGCGATTGAGAGTCGGCACCGCCTGGAGCAAGAAGCCGCCCACGGCTATCGAAGCCGCCATGAAGCCGACGCTGCCAGCGACGTTACTTACGAAAGACCCGACGGGAAGCACCCGCCGAGCGTAGGCGGCAAGTCCGCGCGCGTGGCGCGCAGATCGTGCTTTTTCGCGCGCGACTTCGTTACGAAATCAGGTCTCTTGGTACAGCGGGCCGTCGCCGCCCTCGGGGAGGGTTAGGCGGCCGCCCTTGGCGGTGATCGCGCCGCACTGGACACAGTTGGAGGCGGTGACGTGGACGTCTACCTCGGCGGCGCCGTTTTCCAGTTGCTCCTCGGGGATCTCGTAGACCTGAGCCGGGCACATCGAGACCCAGGTCTGGGCGACCTCGCGGGGGACGCGGGTCTGGATGCGGACGTGGTTGGGCGCGTCGTCGCGGGTGGCGTTACCGGAGAGAAAGACCGAGTCGAGCTTGTTGAAGGTCAGCTCGTTGTCGGCTTTGGGGTAGGTGTCCCCCGCCTTGCCGAGGTTCATCTCGATCTCGGAGTCGTGCTCCTGGGACCAGTGGCCGCCGGGAAAGGCGCCTTTGGTGATCGTCATCGCCGAGGCGATCGCGCCGCCCATGAAGAAGCCCCTGGTGAACGGCTGGCGCATGTTGCGCGACTGCTTGATCTCCTTCTCGATCAGCGAGTTGCGGACCTTGTCGTCGTAGGCCTCGAAGTTGACCGAGTCAATGTCCTGCTTCAGCGTCTCGACGATCGTCTCCGCCGCGTACATACCGGCGTGCATCGCGTAGTGAACGCCCTTCAGGGTCGGGATGTTGACCATCGAGGCGGCGTCGCCGGCGACCATCATCCCCGGCACCGCGAGCCGCCTCGGCATCGAGAAGTAGCCGCCCGACGGAATCGTCTTCGCGCCCCAGGCGACCCGCTTGCCGCCCTCGATCAGCTTCTTGATGAAGGGGTGGGTCTTCATCAGCTGCAGGGCGTCGTGGACGCTGAAGGTGGCGTCGGTGTAGTCGAGGCCCGCGACCAGGCCGATGCAAATTTTGTCCTCGCCCATCGGGTAGATGAAGCTGCCGCCGAACTCGTTGAAGCGCGGCGATTTGCGCAGCGGCCAGCCCATCGTGTGGATGACGCGGTCGAGCGGCTCTTTGACCTCCCAGACCTCTTTCACCCCAAGCTCCCAGCGCATCGGGTCGGCGCCGTGCATGTCGAAGTAGTCGTAGGCGGCGTAGGTGAGGTGACCGACGGTGCCCTCGGCAAGCACGGTCGCCTTCGCGGTCACGTCGGAGCCGGGCTCGAAGTTGGCGAGCTCTTCGCCCTCCTTGCCGCGGCCGCGATCGCCGGAGCGGACCCCTTTGACTATCCGGTCCTCGACCAGCAGTTTCGTCGCTGCGGTCTCGCTGAGGATGTAGGCGCCGGCTTCTTCGGCTTTGTCGGCGAGGAAGCGGCCCAGTTTCGCGACCGAGGTGACGTAGTTGCCGTGGTTTTTGAAGTTCGGCGGCATCGGCTTCAACGGCAGCGCTGCCTTCGAGGTCAGCAGGTAGACCGCGTCCTTGGTTACCTCCTGGTAGACCGGCCACTCCTCCTTCGGCAGGTCGGGGAAGAGCTCTTCCATCGCCGAGGGCTTCATGTTCGCCCCGGAGAGCAGGTGCGCACCGGCGACTTTGCCCTTCTCGATCACCGCGACCGGAACTTCACCTAGCTTCTCGGTCAGCTCCGGCTCGTTCTCGAGCAGCTGCAGGAGCTTGTTGGCGCAAGCAAGCCCGGCCGGCCCGCCGCCGACGATCGCTACCCCAACCTCAATTCGATCCTCGGGCGCGTCGGTCGGCGGACCGATCACGCTGTCGGAGTCAAACGGCGGCGGGAACTCAGCAGGTGCGACGGCGGGCATCTAAGTGGCTCCTTGGGGTCTAGATGGAGACTGAGCCGAGGCTCAGCCTCCCCTCTTGGCTTTGATTGCCTCGGTCAGCTTGGGGACGATTTTGTGCAGGTCGCCCACCACCCCGAGGTCGGAGAACTCGAAGATCGGGGCATTCGGGTCCTTGTTGATCGCAAGGATGTTTTCCGAGTTCTGCATCCCGACCTTGTGCTGAATCGCCCCGGAAACGCCGGCGGCGAGGTACAGCTTCGGCGCCACCGTCTTTCCGGTCTGGCCGATCTGGGCCGCGTAGGGGTACCAGCCGGCGTCGACGACCGCGCGGGTCGCGGCAACCGCGCCGCCCATCGACTCGGCGAGCTGCTCGCAGAGCTCGAAGCCCTCTTTGGCTCCGAGGCCGCGGCCGCCGCCGACGAGGATGTCGGCGTCCTCGATGTTGACGTCAGCACCGCGCTGCTCGCCGCGCTGGACCAGGGTCGCCTTGGTCGACCACTCGGAGAGCTCGACGTCGACGTCGACGACCTCAGCGGTGCCGCCAGACTCGTTCGAGTCGAAGGCGTTGAGGCGGCCGATGATGATGCCGGGCTCGGAGACGTAGCCGACGTCGGCGATCTCGGAGTCCTGCAGGATCGGCCGCTCGACGACCAGTTTCCCGTCCTGGACTTTGACCGCGGTGACCTCCATGGTCACACCGGCGTTGAGGCGGGCGGTGAGGCCAGCGCCGATCTCGAAGCCGAGCAGACCGCCGCCGAACAGGGCGTAGGAGAAGCCCTGCTCCTGGATGACCTTGGCCATCGCGTCGACGATCGGCTGGGCCAGGCCCTCGGGCACGCTCTTGGCCCGGTAGACCTTGGCGGCGCCGTAATTGCCGAGCGAAGCGCAAGCGTCGTCAGCGACGTCGCCGACCACCAGCGCAGCGGCTTCGCCGCCGACTTCGCCAGCCAGCTTGGCCGCCTCGGAGATCGCTCCGAGCGAGTTCGTGTTGAAGTTGCCCTCGTCGTCGTGGAGGGCGTAAACCAGGATCCCTGCCATTTAGATCAATTTCCTCTCGTCGAGCCACGCGACGATCTTTTCGACCGTCTCGTTGGTGTCCTCGTCCTCGATGATTTCGCCTGCTTCCTTGGCCGGCGGCGGGTTCAGACCGAGCACTTTGGTCTTCGAGCCGCCCTCGCCGACGTTGCCGGCGTCAATGCCGACGTCGCCGGTCGCCTTCGAGTCGAGCGGCTTCTTTTTCGCGCCCATGATCGCTTTCAGGCTGGGGTAGCGCGGCTCGTTGATCGCGTCACCGACGCTGATCACGGCCGGGAGCTGGACCTCGACGGTGTCATACCCGTACTCGGCCTGGCGCTCGCAGCGCAGCTTGCCGTCAGTGACGTCGATTTGGATCACCTGGGTCAGCGAGGGCATCTTCAGGTGGTCGGCGACGACGGCGCCGATCGTGTAGCACTCACCGTCATCGGACTGCTGGCCCAGCAGGACCAAGTCGGGACTCTCCGACTCGAGCACTTTCGCCAGCGCATAACCGGTCGCGCAGACGTCGGAGCCGGCGAGCGAATCGTCGGAGAGGTGCACCGAGCGATCGGCGCCAAGCGCGACGGCCTTGTGCAGTGCGCGGACTGCGGAGCTCGGCCCCATCGTCACCGCCACGACCTCCTCGACCGGGATCGCGCCACCCTCCTTGATCTGCATGGCCGCCTCGAGGGCGTGCGTGTCGAAGGGGTTGAGATTTTTCTCGCCGCCTCGGTCCAGCCGCATCGTGTTGGGATCGATGCGCTTCTGAACGGCGGCGTCCGGGACCTCCTTGACCAGGACGCAGATCTTCAAAACAAAGCCTCCTTAGGGGTGATTCTCAGGTCTTCGCGGGGCGCGATACTAACGCCTGCCGGCGGTTGACTGACGAGTCAATCAGGATGATACCCCGATCGGACGGACCTATGCACCGATCCGTGTCGTAAATCACGCAGCGGCCGCCGACGGGCCGATTTCCGGTCTATCCAACCGGTTTTCGCCCCGTCAGTCTTCGGCGTGGCGGGCGCTGGCGCGCTCGCGGATGAACTCAACGATGTCGTCGGTTCCCGACCCCGGGGTGAAGACCTCGGAGACACCCAGGCTTTTCAGCTCGGGGATGTCGTCGGCGGGGATCGTGCCGCCGACCGTAATCAGCACGTCATCCACCCCTTGCGCCTTCAGCAGCTCGACCACTTTCGGGACCAGGGTCATGTGCGCCCCGGAGAGGATCGAGAGGCCGACGGCGTCGGCGTCCTCCTGGATCACCGTCTCGGCGATCTGCTCCGGCGTCTGGTGCAGGCCGGTGTAGATGACCTCCATCCCAGCGTCGCGCAGAGCGCGGGCGATGATCTTGGCGCCGCGGTCGTGCCCGTCGAGGCCGGGCTTGGCGACGACGACGCGGATCTTGCGAGCGGTTGCTGCCTCCATATCGAGCCGGAACCCTAGCGGGTGGACAGCCGATCCAGGGTGATCCGCCGACGCCTGACTGCGGCAAATCACCTTCTTGATGTGGGACTCAACACGGAGGGCAAGGCATCGCGGCGCTGGGATCTTGCTCGCATCAAGCGGGCCCGCAGGGGCTCACGAGCCAACTGTAGGGAGGAACCAAATGCGTAAAGGACTTGAAATAGGAGGCGTAATTGCCGCGGTCGTGCTGATCGCCTTCGGCATCGCCGCGATTGTGATGGGAGCCAGCGGCAAGTCGACCGTCGAACACAGCCTCACCCAGGAACAGATCGTCGGTACGCCGGACATGACGCCGAAGGAAATCAACGCCGAGGTCAGCGGCGCCGGCCTCGCGGGCAAAGTCGACACGCCGAGCTGCAGCGTCGCCAACCAAGCGATCGACAGCGGCGACAAGGCCCGCTGCTTCGCCCAGTACATGCGCGTCCACGCGCTGCTCGCCACCGGCGGCTACACCTACTCGCAGATGGGCCGCTTCGAAGCGCTGCCGAACACGCCGAAGTCCGAACTGGCGCCGGGCGGCGGCACCGAAAACGAAAAGTTCGCCGCGATCGACCCGGAAACCAAGCAGCCGGTGGAAAACGGCGCTCGTGAGACCTGGGTGACCGAGACCGCGCTCTCGACCGCGCTCAACGCCAGCTACATGGCCGACCGGCTCTCGATCTTCGGGATCGTGATCGGCATCGCCTTGCTGCTGACCGGGATCGGGTTCGCCGTCCTCGTCGCCGGTGGCGCGGTCCGCAATCCCGACACCGTTCTCAAGTTCCTGCACCTGCGGCGGCACCACCCGACCGCCCAGCCGAGCTAGGGGAGGAGGGCTCCCATCGCGTCGGCTGCTTCAACGGCGGCCGACGCGGACCGGGAAACGGCGCGGCGCAGGCATCCTGCGCCGCGCCGCTACGCGTGAGGCGCCGAAACCCGCAACCGTCGCCAGCACCGTCACCGCCATCGCAACGAGGCGACGACCGAGGCGCTCGAAGCGCATCACCTGCCAGCTCTCGGCGCGGGCGATCTGGGCCAGCGGCGGGTCGGGGTTGACAGCGACCGGGTTGCCGACCGCGCGCAGCATCGGCAGGTCGGAGAGCGAGTCAGAGTAAGCGTAGGAGTCGGCCAGCTCGATCCGGTGACGGGCGGCGAATTCCTCCATCGCCGTCACCTTGCCCTCGCCATAGACGAAGGGGCCATCGAGGCGGCCGGTGAAAGCGCCGTCGTCGTCGACCTCGTAGCGAGTGCCGATGCCGCCGTCCATCCCGAGCACGTGGGCTAACTGCTCGACGACGCCGTTGCCGGCGGCGGAGACGATGAAGGTCGGCCGGCCGGCGTCTTGGTGGGCGTAGACCTCCTCCAGCATCTGGGGGAAGATCCGCGGCAGGATTGCCGCCATTACTTCCGGCCCCATTCGGTCGATCGACCTGGCGGAGACACCGGTGATCAGCTCCCGCGCCACCTTCAGCACCTCGGCGGTGCGGGCGTCGGTGGTACCGCGCAGCCGGTAGCGAAAGTGCTCGAAGCCCCAGCTGGCGAGCTGGCGTTTGCCGACGATCCCCTGCTTGGCGGCGATGCGGGCGAACTGCATCCCGCTCGACCCCGCCATCAGGGTCTTGTCGAGATCGAAGAAAGCGGCAGCCCGCGGCGAGGTCTCGCTCACGGGCTGCCCACTTAAATCAGACCCCAGATCAGGCGCCGTCAACCTCGACGACGATCGCGTCGCCCTGACCACCGCCGGAGCAGATTGCGGCAACGCCGAGACCACCGCCGCGGCGGCGCAGCTCGTGGACGAGGGCGCCGACGATGCGGGAGCCGGAGGCGCCGATCGGGTGCCCGAGGGCGATCGCGCCGCCGTTGACGTTGACCTTCTCCTCGTCGACGCCGAGCATCCGCACCGAGTTCAGGGCGACCGAGGCGAAGGCCTCGTTGATCTCCCAGAGGTCGACGTCCTCGGGGCTCTTGCCGATCTTTTCCAGCGCCAGCTTCGAGGCGTTGGCCGGCGTTTTCGCCAGGTAGGGGAAGTCGTCGGCGACGGTGCCGTAGGAGAGGATCCGGGCCAGCGGCGTCTTGCCTTCCTTTTCGGCCCACTCTTCGGAGGCGACGACGATCGCGCCGGCGCCGTCGTTGACGCCCGGGGCGTTGCCGGCGGTATGGGTGGCGTCGTCGCCGCCGATCGCCTTCAGCTTCGCCAGCGTCTCCAGGGTCGTTTCGGGGCGGATCGCCTCGTCGGCCTCGACCGTGCTCTCGCCCTTGCGCGACTTCACGGTGACGCCGACGATCTCTTCGGCGAGGCGGCCGGCTTCGGTCGCCTCGTGGGCGAGCCGGTGCGAGCGCTCGGCGAAGCGGTCCATGTCGACGCGGGTGATCTCGAGCTCGTTGCCGACCTCGCTCGCCTCGTTGATCATCTGCTTCTTGGTGAAGGGGTTGGTGAGGCCGTCGTGGGTCATCGCGTCGAGCGCCTTGACGTCACCCATCCGGAAGCCGAAGCGGGCATTCGGCAGCAGGTACGGCGCCTGGCTCATCGACTCCATGCCGCCGGTGACGGCGACGTTCGAGTCGCCGGCGCGGATCGCCTGGTCGGCGAGGCCGAGCGAGCGCATGCCCGAAGCGCAGACCTTGTTGATCGTCTCCGAGGGGACCTCCTTCGGGATGCCGCCTTTGATCTGGGCCTGGCGCGAGGGGATCTGACCCTGGCCGGCTTGCAGGACCTGGCCGAAGACGACCTGCTCGACCTGCTCGGGGGCGACGCCGGAGCGGTCCAGCGCGGCCTCGATCACGGTGCCGCCGAGGTCGGTGGCGTCAAGGGAGGAGAGACCGCCGCCCATCTTTCCGAAGGGGGTGCGCGCGGTTCCGAGAATCACTGAGCTGGGCATCTACTGCCTTTCCTTTCAAGTTCATTAGGCCTGGCCCCTGTCCGCCAGGTCCAGCGGTTGACGATACCGACAGGGCATAGACTCGCGATCCGATGAAGGTCGAGGTGAAGCAGGTCGGGCTGGCCGACGCGGGGGCGGACCTCGCGGTCGTGGGGCTGCTCGAGGGCGGCGAGCTGCCGGCTGAGACCGCTGGCGCTGCAGGCGCCGATTCCGCCAAAGGTGGCTTCAAGAAGCTGAGCCTGGTGCGGCCAGACGGCTTCCCGCCCGTCCTCGTCATCGGCTTGGGTAAGAGCGATGAGCTCGACGCTGAGAAGCTGCGCGTCGCCGCCGCGGTCGCGGCCGGCGAGGCCGGGCGCCTCGAGGCGAGCTCGATCGCCTGGGCGCTGCCGGAGGGGCTCGACGCCGAGGCCACCGCCGACGCGGTGGTCACCGGCACGGTCCTCGGCTCTTACCGCTTCGATCGCTTCAAGTCCGGCGACGGCGACAACTCGCCGCGGCTGGAGTCGCTGACCCTGCTGGGGCCGGCCGAGCTCGCCGACGCGGCCGAGCGCGCCCGCATCGGCGCCGAAGCCCAGAACCGGGCCCGTGACCTGCAAAGCACCCCCGCCAACTTCGCCACCCCCACCGACCTCGCCGCGCGAGCCGAAGAGATCGCCGCCGGCTCCGACGCCCTCAGCGTCGCGGTCTTCGGGCGCGCCGAGCTGGAAGAGAGAGAAATGGGCGGCCTGCTCGCGGTCAGCCAGGGCGGTCCGCAGGAACCGAAGTTGATCGTCCTCCGCTACGCCGGCGGCTCCGGTCCCAAGCTCGCCTTCGTCGGCAAGGGCGTCACCTTCGACACCGGCGGCATCTCGCTGAAGCCCGGTGCCGGGATGCACGAGATGAAGATGGACATGTCTGGCGCCGCCGCGGTCCTGGAGGCGGTCGGAGCGATCGCCGAGCTCGGCCTGCCGCTCGACCTGCTCGCCGTCATCCCCTCGACCGAGAACATGCCCTCTGGGAGCGCGATCAAGCCGGGCGACGTGATCACTCAGTACAACGGCAAGACGGTCGAGGTCAACAACACCGACGCCGAGGGACGGCTGATCCTCGCTGACGCGCTCGCCTACGCGGTCGAGCAGGGAGCGGAGCGGATCGTCGACCTCGCCACTCTGACCGGCGCCGTCGTCATCGCCCTCGGCAGCACCTACGCCGGAGTGATTTCGAACGACGACGCGCTGGCCGAGGAGGTCGTCCGCGCCGGCGCCGAGACCGGCGAGCTGACCTGGCGCCTGCCGCTGCACCCTGAGTTTAAGGAGCTGATGAAGGGAACGGTTGCCGACCTTTCTAATCTCGCCAAAGCCCGTAAGGCGGGGGCGATCACCGCCGGCTCCTTCCTCGAGGAGTTTGTCGGCGAGACGCCTTGGGCGCACGTCGACATCGCCGGGACCGCCTGGGACGTCGGCCGCGCCTACACCGGCAAGGACGCGAGCGGCTTCGGCGTACGGCTGCTTATCGAGCTCGCCCGCCATCACGCCTCTTAGGCGGTTTCCCCGAGGATCATCAGCGTCGAGGTGCCGTGGGCGAGCAGCTTGCCGCTGTCGGCGGCGGTCAGCGTCGCCTCCGCCGTCGCCTGCCGGCGGCCGCGGTAGAGGACCGTTGCCTCGCAGAGGACGCGGCCGGTGTCGCGGGTGATTGGCCGCACGTACTTCGCCTCCAGGCCGAGCGAGGTGTAAGCGACGCGGGCTGGCAGCGTGGTGTGGACGGCACAGCCAAGGGCGGAGTCGAGCAAGGTCGCCGCGTAGCCGCCGTGGACGACGCCGATTGGGTTGTAGTGCTCCTCGCCGGGTTCGCCCTCGAAGACCACCCTCCCCTCCTCCAGCTCGATCGGCCGCAGCCGCATCGTCACCGCGATCGGTGGCGGGGGCATCTGGCCAGTGACGACCGCGGTCATGTACTCCATGCCGCTCATCGTCGCGCCGGCCGCAGCGGTCGGCACCGGGTCCTGCCAGACCAGGGTGCGGCTGCGGGAGCTGTCGGGACTGGAGGCGGCGAAGGTCTCTGCAAGCTCGGCCGCGCTGCCTTCCGGGGCGATGACGACGCCGTCGCCGCTCATCTGATCTCAATCCTGCGGTAGTCGGCGGTCCGCCGGGGCTCGGAGGCTCCCGCCGGGTAGTGCAGGTCGGCGCTGATCTCCTCCTGCGTGATCGTGATCCGCGACTTCCGCCGTCGCTGCGAATGCCTATGTCTCGGGATCAGCCTCATGATTAGCCTCCAGTCGGCTTGGGTTAGTTGCATCAAGCAACTGATCTGCACCGAGCCTAGCCGAAGTGAGTTGCTTGATGCAACCTTGTGTGCGAAAATCACATTCATGCTGCGTCGCGACTATCCCGCCGTCGACTCCCCCGTTGCCAAAGCGCTCGAGGTGATCGGCGAGCGCTGGTCGCTGCTGATCGTCCGCGCGGTCATGCATGGCAACCGCCGCTTCGGCGAGCTGCAGGAGAACCTCGGAATCGCCCGCAACGTCCTTTCCTCCCGGCTCCAGCGGCTGGTCGACGAGGAGATCCTCGAACGCCGGGCCTACTCGGAAAACCCGCCCCGCTACGAGTACTTCCTCACCCAAAAGGGCCTCGACCTCTGGCCCGCCCTGATCGCCCTCCTGCACTGGGGCGAGCGCTACTCCCCCGACCCCGAGGGCCCGCATCGCCTGATCGTCCACAAGGAGTGCGGCGGCGAGGTCTCAGAGCGCGGCATCTGCGAACGCTGCGGCAAGGTCCTCACGGCGCGCGACGCGATCCAGCTAGCGTTGCCGTAGGCGAACGGCGACGAGGAGGAACGGATGGCGACGGCGGCTGAGGTTCAGGCGAGGGACAAGATCTTCATTGGCGGTGAGTGGGTGGAGCCGAGCGGGGCCGACCCGATTGAGGTGGTGAACTCGACCACCGAGGAAGTGATGGGGACGATCCCGGGCTGCACGCCGGTCGAGGTTGATCGCGCCGTCGAGGCGGCTCGCGAGGCCTTTGAGTCCTGGTCGCAGTCTTCGCGCGAGGAGCGGGCGGGGTACATCGCCGCAATCGCCGAGGGCTTGAACGAGCGCGCCGAGGAGATCGCGACGACGATCGCCCAGGAGCTGGGGATGCCGCTGAAGCTAAGCCGGATCGTCCAGGTCGGCCTGCCGACCTCACAATTCGCCTCGACGCCGCAGCTGATGGAGGAGGTCGATTGGGAAGAGGAGATCGGCAACTCGCGGGTGCTGCGCGAGCCGGTCGGCGTGCTCGGCGCGATCACGCCGTGGAACTATCCCCTCAACCAGATCGCCTGCAAGGTCGCCCCCGCCCTCGCCGCCGGCTGCACCGTCGTCCTCAAGCCGAGCGAGGTGACGCCGCTGAACGCCTTCCTCCTGACCGAGGTGATCGAGGCCGCCGGCCTGCCCGCCGGGGTCTTCAACCTTGTCACCGGCACCGGGCCGGTCGTCGGCGAGGCAATCGCCGGCCACCCCGGCGTCGACATGGTCTCCTTCACCGGCTCGACCCGCGCCGGCCGCCGCGTCAGCGAGCTGGCGGCGGCGACGGTGAAGCCGGTGGCGATGGAGCTCGGCGGCAAGTCGCCGAACGTGATCCTCGACGATGCCGACCTCGCGCAGGCCGTTCCCGACGGCGTCGCCAAGTGCTTCCTCAACTCGGGCCAAACCTGCAGCGCCCTGACCCGGATGCTGGTCCCGCGCCAGCGGCTGGCTGAGGTCGAGGAGCTGGCGAAAGCAGCTGCCGAGACCTTCACTCCCGGCGACCCGTTCGACTCGGGGACCCGACTCGGCCCGCTCGTCTCCGACGTCCAGCGCGAGCGCGTCCGCGGCTACATCGCAAAGGGGGTCGAGGAGGGCGCCCGCCTGATCACTGGCGGCGCCGAACCGCCCGAGGCCCTCGAGTGCGGCTACTTCGTCCGCCCCACCGTCTTCTCGGAGGTGACGCCGGAGATGACGATCAGCCAAGAGGAGATCTTCGGCCCGGTTCTGGTGATCCAGCCCTACGAGGGCGAGGACGACGCCGTCCGCATCGCCAACTCGACCCCCTACGGCCTCTCCGGTGGCGTCTGGTCCGCCGACACCGACCGCGCGATCCGCGTCGCCAAGCGGATCCGCACCGGCCAGGTCGAGATCAACGGCGGCGCCTTCAACCCCCACGCCCCCTTCGGCGGCTACGGCCAGTCCGGCCACGGCCGCGAGAACGGCCGCTACGGAATCGAGGAGCTGCTGCAGGTGAAGGCGCTGCAGCTGTAGCGGGCGCAGCCCGAGCTAGGGTCGCCAGGACGCGAATTCGTTGTTGAGCATTTCCTCGGGCCTCGGACTCTCCGCCATCATGCCTTCGTCGCGCATCCAGTCGGTCAGCCGAAGCGACTCTTCCGGGTACATGTAGCCGCTCTTAGAAAGCAGCGGTAGGGTCGCGGCAACCTCCGCTTCCAACGTTTTTCGACTCAGACGAGGGCCGCCCAGGCCCGCTTCTTCGATCGCCACGGCAGCGGCTCGAGGGTTTGCGATCGCCGCCGCGGTACCGCGGCCTACCGCCGACGCGAAGTCCTGCATCAGGCGCGGGTCTTTGGCCACTCGATCAGTTCTGGCGATCGCCAAGAATTCGTCGTAGAAGGGAGCCCCGATGTCTCGGAGGCGAGTGACCACCGGCTTCAGGCCCTGTGCTTCGAGTTGAACGCCCTCCAGGTTCCAAGACGCCCCGAAGATGGCGTCGGCCCGGCCGCTCACAAGCGCCGACACCAGGCCATAGCCAACCTTCTCGACCTTGACATCGTCGAGCGCCAACCCGTGATGCACCAGCACATTCGCCAAGAACGCTTCCTGGAATGCCACAGCAGGGATCGCGATGGTCTTCCCCTTGAGGCCAGCGATACCGCCGATCTGCGATTTCTTCAACCAGACCATCGCCGCGGTCGGTCCGTGGAGCAGGCACCTGACTCCGATGACCGGGGCCCCTTTCGCCTTCGCCAACGCGAGCTGCGGCTCTTGGGTCACTCCGAAGTCAGCCTGGTGGGCGATCACGTCGTGGACCGGGCGGGCGGGACGCGCGGGGCTGTGGATCGAGACCGAGAGGCCGGCGGCGGCAAAATAGCCGCGCTGCTGCGCCATCAGGATGCCGACGTTCTCCGGTCCTTCGTATCCATCGAGGGTCACCGACACCTTGCGGAGCGGACCGGACGCAGCCGGTTCCGCCCCCGAATCATCGCTCGATCCCTGGGACCCGCAGCCTCCCAGGAGGAGCGCCCCCGCCGCTACCAGCACCGCACAAATCCCCCGCATCAATCAATAGTAATTCTCTTCTACGAGCCCTGAAGCGTGAACCGGACCCTGGTGCCGGGGTTCCCCCGCTCGAGCCAGATCTTGCCGCCGTGGGCCTCGACGATCGCCTTGGAGATCGCGAGGCCGAGGCCAGCCCCGTCCTCGCTGCGAGCGGCATCGCCGCGGTAGAAGGGCTCGAAGACCCGGTCGCTCACCTCGGCCGGGATCTCCTCCCCCTCGTCGTCGATCTCGACCTCGATCCGCTCACCGAGCGGGCGGGCGCGGACGGTGACGCTGCCGTCGGCGGGGGTGTGGCGGATCGCGTTCTGGATCAAGTTGAAGAGCACCCGCTGCACCTTCTCGGCGTTCACCTGGGCAAGCAGCGCATCGCCGGGCAGGTCGGCGGAGATGTGAACGCCCCGCTCCGCGGCCGGCGCCCGCATCGCCGCCACGGTCTCGTCGATCAGCTCCCGCAGCTCGACCTGCCGCATGGTCCAGGAGATCTCGCCGGCCTCGATCCGGGAGAGCTCGAAGAGATCATCGACGAGATCGCTGAGAACGCCGACGTGAGTGCGGATCTCCCGCAGGTAGCGCTCACGGGTCTCGCCGGTCGCGACCCCGTCATCGATCGACTCGACCAGCAGGCGCAGCGAGGCGAGTGGCGTGCGCAGATCGTGCGAGGCGGCGGCCACCAGTTGCCGGCGCATCGCCTCGATCTCGCGGTTCATCCGCTCCCGCATCGCCAATCGCATCGCCAGCGCCACCGCGACGACGACCCCGCCGACCGCGAGGACCACGAGAAGGACCTGCTCCATCCCCATCCCGTGTGGGATGGCAACCGCAGCCGCGCCCGCGAGGAAGGCGGCGACGGCGATCGCGACCGCCAGCTTCATGCCTTGAACCGGTAGCCGACGCCCCAGACCGTCTCGATGAAGCGCGGCTCGGCCGAGTCGTCGCCGAGCTTGGCGCGGAGGCGGCGGATGTGGACGGTGACGGTGCTGGTGTCGGTAAAGAAGGGATATTCCCAGACCGCTTCCATCAGCTGGTCGCGGGAGAAGACTCGGCCGGGATGGGCGGCGAGGTAGAAGAGCAGGTCGAACTCGCGCATCGTCAGCGAGAGCTCCTCGCCGTCGAGGAAAACCCGCCGCGTCGCCGGCTCCACCCGCAGCGACCCGTGTTCGATCGGGGGCGCCCCTTGGTCCTCCTCCGTCGCGGGCGAGACCCGGCGCATCACCGCCTCGACCCGAGCGACCAGCTCGGCGGGCGAGAACGGCTTGACCACGTAATCGTCGGCGCCGTGGCGCAGGCCGACCAGCCGGTCGTTCTCCTCACCGCGCGCGGTCAGCAGGATCACCGCCACCCGTTTGCCCGGCCGCTCGTGCAGCCGCCGCATCACCTCGATTCCGTCGAAGCCCGGCAGCATCAGGTCGAGAACGAGGAGGTCGGGATGGTGGAGGTCGGCCTGGCGCAACGCCTCTGGCGCGTCCTTTGCCTGCAGGGTCTCGAAGCCGGCCCGCTCGAGGTAGCGGGAAACGACCTCGACGATCGTCGGCTCGTCGTCGACGACAAGAACGGTGCCGTGGTGGGCCTCGGCCATAGCTGCGATTCTGGCCTCTAGACCGGCGCTAGCCAAAGGTGAAGGCATACCCCTGCACCCCCGCTTCCGGCTCCAGCCGCAGGAGGTGGTGTCCGACCCGCGGCAGGTCGACGAGTTCGTACAGCCGCTGCCCCTTCACCGTGACCACGCCACCGTGCACGTCAGCGCCGGCTGCCGCCCCGATCGGTTTGCCGTCGAGGAGGACCTTGACCCGGCGCGGCCGGTCGTTGACCGTGCCGAGCACGAGGTAGACGTGGCGCGCCCCGAAGTTAAGTTCAAGCGAGCCGCCGGCGGCGGTGGCCGAGTGGAATTCCTCCCGCCAGCGACCGCGGAAGGCGAGTTCGTTGGGCGGCACTCGCGGGGGCGCGGTGAAGTCGTGCGTGCCCGGCGACAATTCCGCGTTGGTGAAGCGTTCGGCGCGAGCCACCCCAAGGTAGGTCTCGGGGGTCGTGACGCCAGCCGAGGGCTGGAGGCCATGCGCCCCGGACATTCCCTTGCCGACCCGGTCCCCGGCTTTGGCCAGCAGCTCGCGGATCACCTGCTCTTTCTCGCCATATTCGCCCTCGCCGAAGTGGACGTAGCGAACGTGGCCGCGTGCGTCGATGAAGTACTCGGCCGGCCAGTACTGGTTCCCGTAGGCGCTCCAGGTCCCGAGTTCGTTGTCCTGGACGACCGGATAGCGGATGCCTTCGGCCTTGATCGCCGCTTCGACGTTGGCGGCTTCACGCTCGAAGGGGAACTCAGGGCTATGGACGCCGACGATCGTCAAGCCGTCCTGCCGATAGCGCTTGTCCCAGGCCTCCACATAGGGCAGGGTGCGGATGCAGTTGATGCAGGTGTAGGTCCAGAAGTCGACGAGGACGACGTGGCCGCGCAGGCCGCGCAGCGTCAGCGGCTCCCCTCCCGGCGTGTTGAACCACTTCTGCGTATCGGTGAATTCAGGGGCGGGGCCGTATTCGTGCAGTGGCACGGCATCCTTGCCGGCGGACGGCTGCCCGGGCGCGCCTGCTAGTTCATCCGCCACGGCGCGGGTACCGATCCCGTGTCCGCCGCTGTCCTGGATCGCGGCCAGCGCCGACTGGGCCGAGGCGGTCTTCTCGATGCCTTCGGCCGGGTTGACGAGGAAGGCGGGCAGGTCGGCGGTCACCTGGCGCTGGAAGCGCAGGTCGTATTCGCCGAGCATCGCCAGTGCGACCAAGACCATCACCGCGCCGGTGGCGATCTGCAGCGCGTGGCCGCGGCGGGCGAGCGGCCGGACGACCCGGCGGCCGCCGAGCATCAGCAGGTAGAGGACGAGGGCCGAGCCGAGGCCATATGCGACCGCCACCGCGAGGCGGCCGGCGCTGAAGGTCTGCGAGGCGGTGACGACGATCACCCCGCCGAGAATCGGCCCGGCGCAGGGCGTGTAGAGGATGCCGAGGCTCGCGCCGACAAGCGTGCCCGACCAGAACCCGTCGCCGCTCGTCTTCGGCGCTCCCGCCCTACCGGCGAAGCGGCTGAGCCAGGCCTCGAGCCGGTCGGCCAGCGGCGGCACCATCAGCACAGCTCCGAACACGATGAGGACGACGATCGCGAGGTTGCGGAGCAGTTCGTTCGGCAGCCCAAGAGCCGAGATCACGTAGACCAGCGCCACGACCGCGAAGGTGAAGGAGACGGTCAGGCCGGCGACGATCCCGAGCGGCCGTCGCCTACCCCCGGTCGCCCCAGCCGAGAGCGCGATCGGCAGCACCGGCAGCACACAGGGAGAAACCGCAGTTGCGGCTCCCGCGATGAAACCGAAGAGAATTAGCAATGCCATCGACCTTCACCTTCCCAGGTGAGGATTACGAGGAAATGACGGAGACGGATGCGCCGCTAGCGGCCGGGCGGCGTGGCGGTGATGTCGCCTTCTTCGCGGCCGGCGACGGCGGCGGCACGGCCGACTTTCTCGCCGATCCCGAAGTGGGCGCAGATCGTCAACTCGTGCTCGCGGCGCAGCGGCCGGGTCGGGTCGACGACGGGAGCGCTGCGGATCGCATCGCCCTCCTGGGCGACCCAAACGCCAAACGGGGCGCCGGCGCAGTTGGCGAAGGGGACGGCGACGACACGGGCGCGGCGGCGGCGACCGAGCCGGGCAACCAGCCAGGCGGGCTCGCCGCTGTCGGCATCGACGAAGACTCCCTGAACCTGGCCAATTGAGCCGCCGCCGAGCTCGGCGACCTCGGCCCCCATCCAGCCCATTGCCTCGACGGTGCCGACGCCTCGCGCGCCCTCAGGCATCGACGTGCTTCTCCAGCAGCTCGCTGGCGGCGGTCGCCGGGTCGAGCTCGCGCCGCACCACCCGGTCCAGCAGCTCCGCGGTCGCCGGGTCATCGGCGATCGTCGCTTCTAGCCGGCGGCGCATCCGCGAGGTGGCGATGCCGACGACCTCGCTGCGCAGGTTGCGGGCGCGGCGCTCGGCCAGCGTCCCCTTCTCTTCGATGAACTCGCGATGGGCCTTGATCTGCACCGCCAGCTCGTCGACCCCCTCGCCCCGCGCCGCCTCGGTGCGCAGGATCGGCACTTTCCAGCCCTCCGGGTCGTGGGAAAGAGCAAGGACACCGCGGACCTCGCGGACCATCGTGTCGGTCATCGGGTGGTCGGCCTTGTTGACGACGATGATGTCGGGGATCTCCATCACCCCCGCCTTCAGCGCCTGGATCGAGTCGCCGGAGCCGGGCATCAGGGCGAGGACGATGGTGTCGGCGTGGTCGACGATGTCGATCTCGGCCTGTCCGACGCCGACGGTCTCGATCAGGACGTCGTCTTTGCCCGCGGCGTCCATGATCAGCGCTACCTGCAGCGCCGCCTCGGAGAGGCCGCCGAGGGCGCCGCGCGAGGCCATCGAGCGAATGAAGACGCCGGGATCTAGAAAGTGCTCGGTCAGCCGGATCCGGTCGCCGAGCAGGGCGCCGCGGGTGAAGGGGCTCGAGGGGTCGATCGAAAGCACGGCGACTTCGCGCTCAACCTTGCGCAGCTCCGCCGTCAGCGCCCCGATCAGCGTGCTCTTGCCGACCCCGGGCGGGCCGGTGAAGCCGATGATGCGGGCGTTGCCGGTCCGCGGGTAGACCTCGCGGACGAGCTCCCAGCCGGCGGGGTCGTCGGACTCGATCAGCGTGATCCCCCGCGCCAGGGCCCGCTTTTCGCCGCTCAGCAGGCGCTCTGCCAGGGGCGCGGTTTTGGCGGCGTCGGGCAAGGGCGGCCCAGTCTAGAGTTGCCCCGCGATGCTCGGCTTCCTGGCCCGCAACCGGATGCTCACCCCTCGCTACGCGCGGCTTTTCTGGCGCTACCTGTGGCGGCGCTTCCTGACCCCGGCCGGCCGGCGCTGGGTCTCCGACGGCCCCTTCTTCCTCGGCCGCGGCCTTGAACTGAAGGTCGAGCCCCGGGGCAAGGTCCGCTTCGGCCGCTTCGTCTGGATCGGCGACGGGACCAAGATCCGCTGCCACGAGGGTCTCGTCGAGATCGGCCGCAAGACGGTGATGGGACAGGAGTGCACGATCTCCGCCTACCAGCATGTGCGGATCGGCGAGCAGTGCGTGATTGCCGACCGGGCGATGTTCATCGACTTCGACCACGGCGTCGTCGAGACGGAGCGGCCGATCCGCCTCCAGGGCATCTACAAGCGCGACGTCGAGGTCGGCAACAACGTCTGGATCGGCTATGGCGCCTGCATCCTCCGCGGCGTCAGCGTCGGCGACAACTCGGTGATCGGGACCAACTCGGTCGTCACTAAGGACGTCCCCGCCAACGCAATCGTCGGCGGCGTGCCCGCCCGGATCATCCGCATGCGCGAGGCGCCCGAGGAGCTGCGCTGGGAGCGGCCGGTCGAACCCGACCCGGAGGCCTGGACGACGATGCAACTTTCCGTCAGCTAGGAAATATATTGTCCGACTGACAATGAGTTCTCGGACGAAGGATGAACACATGCCACATGACGGAAGACTTCGCTCACAGGAGGTGGCGACGAAGTTCGGCCGCAACCTCTGGCGCTGCCGCCGGCGGGCCGCGCTCTCCCAGGAAGAGCTCGGTGATCGCGCCGGGCTGCATCGGACCGAGATCGGGATGCTCGAGCACGGCACCCGGCTCGCCCGTGTCGACACGCTGATGAAGCTCACCGGCTCCCTCGATATCTCTCCCACGGAGCTGCTCGACGGCATCCACTGGACGCCCCCCACCAGTAGCGGCGGCGGCTTCAGCATCAGCGAGCGGACGCTGGGAAAGCGCCACCGCGACGGATGCAGCTAGACGCAGCGCCAGGCCTACGACAGCTTGGCGCCGGCCAGCTCGCCGTAGACCGTCGCGGTCTGCTCGGCGACGTCGCCCCAGTCGAAGCGGCGCAGGTGCTCGTAGGCTTCGGCGACGAGGCGGCGGCCGAGCTCGTCGTCGGAGAGGACGCGGATCGCCACCTCGGCCAGTGCTTCGGGGTCGTGGGCGCGGAAGCGCAGGCCGGCCTCCTCGTGCGGCACCACCTCGCGCAGGCCGCCGGTGTCGGCGACGATGCAGGGACAGCCGGAGGCCATCGCCTCCAGCGCCACCAGCCCGAACGGCTCGTAGATCGAAGGCACCACAGTCAGGTCGGAGATCCGGTAGAGCGAGTGGAGGACGTCGTCGCCGATCCAGCCGAGGAAGGTGCCGTGATCCATCAGCCCCAGCTCGCTCGCCTGACGCTTCAGTTCAGCCTCGTGGGTGCCGGAGCCGGCGACGAGGAAGCGCGTCCCCGGCGCCTCTTCGAGCACCCGCGGCATCGCCTCCAGCGCCAGCTGGAAGCCCTTCTCGTAGACCAGCCGGCCGATCAGCAGGACCAGCTTCTCGTCCGGCGCGGCGAACTCGGACCGCAGCCGCGCCAGGTCCTCGGCCGGCTGCTCGGGCAGGTCGTCGGGATCGATCCCATTGGGGATCACGGTGATCCGCCCCTCCTCGAGGCCAAAGATGTCGGCGACCTGTTCGCGCATGTAGTGGGAGCAGGTAATGACCCGGTGGGAGCGGTTGGTGATCCAGCGCTCGACCCCGTGGATGTAGGTCTGCGGGTGCTTGTCGACCCAGCCCTGGTGGCGGCCGTACTCGGTTGCGTGGATCGTCGTGATCAGCGGCGCGTCGAAGCGTTTGGCGAGGTGGTCGCAGGCGTTGGCGACGAGCCAGTCGTGGCCGTGGACGAGGTCGTAGCTGTAGCGGTCGCCGAGCTCGACCCCGGCGGCGAGCATGTCGGAGTTCATCCGCTCGACCCAGGCGACGAACTCACCGAGATCGGTCGGTCGTTTCGGCTCGCGGATGCGGTGGATGATGACGCCGTCGCGGCGCTCCTCGGCCGGGGACTCCTCTCCCCCGCGGGTCAGCACGTGGACCTCGACGTCGCGCTCGACCAGCGCCTCGGAGAGCTTGCGCACGTGGCGGGCGAGGCCGCCCTCGATCAGCGGCGGGTACTCCCAGGAGAGGATCAGGACGCGGGTCACGTTCGTGGCTGGGGTCCGGTGGCTGGGGTCAAGGCTCCAGGAGTGGCGCGACGCTGAGGTCTGGGGCCAGCGATCGCAGCCGCGGTTCGGTGGTGGCGCGGGCGGAGTCTATGGCCTCAAGGAGGGCCTGTGAGTGGTCGGTGGCCCGCTGGTAGGCGTAGTCGCCGGCCTGCTTGCGCTGGTCGAGGAACGCCCAGTCGCTCGCCTGCGCCGCCATCAGCTCGCGAGCGGCGCGCTCCAGCGCCCCTCCACGGAGCCCGCCCGAAACCGCCCGCAGCAGCCGCAGCTCCATTCGCCGGTTGCCCCAAGCGAGGTCGGCGACCGCCGGCGAGTCCCAGGTGCGCAGGTCCTTCTCCTCACCCCAGGTCGATGCTTGCAACGGGCGATAAGCAGGCTCGTGCTCGGCCAATGCCTGCGGGACAGTGACCAGGCGAATGCCCGCATCGGCCGCTCCCTCCAGAACCCCGCGCAGCCAAATCGGGCCCTCCGACCACCAGTGCCCCAGCAACTCGGTGTCGATCGCGAAGACGAGCAGGCCGCGGCGGCCGCGGCTCTCGGCGTAAGTGCGCAGGCGCTCGGCGGCGGCGAGGAGGAATTCGTCAGCCTGGCGCCGCGCCACCGCCTCGGCAGCAGCCGGATCGTAAGCGCCGCCGCCAACCCGCCAGATCCGGATCCCCCGCAGTGATTTGCCCGCGAACTGGGCGTGGGCGGGGTCGGAGGGATAACCGTCGAGCGACCAGAGCCAGGCAATCGCCTCCCAGTCGATCGGCAGCGCCACCGGGCCCGCCTCGGTGCGGGTGGGCGCAAGCGCCTCCAGCGGCTCGGAGTGCGCGCTCTGGTCGACGCAGAACCAGCGCACGCCCTCCCGCGCCAGCTCCCACTCCAGTCCCGGCTCGTAAGCGCACTCGGGCAGCCAGAAGCCTCCGTCCCAGTCGAAACGGCGGCGGTGCGAGCGGATACCGGCGTCGAGTTGCAGGCGCAGGCCCGTCCGGGTAGCCAGCAGCGGCAGGACCGCGTGGGTGGCAGACGACGTGGCGAGAGCGATCCGTCCCTCTTGCGCCGCCCGCTGGAAGGGGGCGAGGGGGTCGCCGCCGGCCGCATCGAGCAGCTCCAACGCATGGCGGTAGCGGTCGCGCTCGCCCTCGCAGGCGGCACGGCACTCCGGCGGCACCTGTTCCAGGTCGGCTTCCGCCGCCTCAATCCGCCACTCGAGGAGAAAGCGCCACAGCCGCTCCGCCGCCCCCGCGTCCTCGAGCTGGTCGGCCAGCACCGGCGTCACCGTCATCGTCAGGTCCCGCGCTACCTCCAGCACCGGCAGGTAGGAGCGAATCACCGCGTCAAACAGCCACTCCTCGCCGAAGGGATAGGTCCCAAAGCCCTCGACGTAGGGCATGTGGCTGTGAAGGACGATCGCCAGGTCCCCAACGCCCTCCCCCCTCCCGAACTGCATCAAATTCTCCACCAACTAGAGAGAGAATCTGATGCAGTTCGGCGGTCGTCAGGGGGCACGGCAGACGGCGAGGAAGTCGAGGGCGCGGTCTAGGCCCTCCTCGCGCAGGCGGAAGTCCGAGGCGGCGATCGCCGGGGTGAAGCGGTCATAGAAGGGCTTGGTCAGGCCGAGGCGCTTGTGGACCGGGTCCCAGCCGAGCTTGATCGCCAGCTCGTGGGCGCGGAGCTTGCGGGCGTGGAAGAGGCCGAGCAGCTCGACCCGCTCGAAGTGCGCCTCGCAAAGCGCCCGGAACTCCGCGGCGCGGTACTCCTTCACGTGCCAGGGGTTATCGGACTTCTCGGCCCCCTCCGGCGCCAGCGTCAGCAGGTTCGGGGTCGAGACGTAGGCGACGCCCCCCGGCGCCAGCATCGACTTGAAGTGCTCGAGGATCGCGCCGGCGTCCTGCACGTGCTCGATCGTCTGCAGGAAGACGACCGCGTCGCAGGGCTCGGAGAACGCTTCCACCAGGTCGCGCTCGAAGCGGAGGTTGGGGCGCCTGTAGCGGAGCCGCGCGTGCTCGTGCGCTTCCGGGTTGGCGTCGACGCCGACGACGGC
>DASZNP010000127.1:0-9179 GCA_035551255.1 Solirubrobacterales bacterium | reverse complement strand
TTGGCGATCTTGCGCCGCAGCTGGTGCAGGTCGAGGTGGACGAGAGCGCCGATCCGCGCCAGCTCCGCCCGTTCTTCGGCCGGGTCTTCGGGCAGTTTCGTCGTGTTCAGCTGCAGCGCCAGGGCGCTGCGGCTGTCGACCAGGACCTTGCCGTCGCGGCCGAGGATCTCGCCGCGCGGGGCGATCACTTTGAACGAGCGGGTGCGGTTGTTCTTCGCCTCGGCCAGGTACTTGTCGCCGGAGAGCACCTGCAGGTTCCAGAGCCGGAAAAAGAGGATCCCGAAGAGCGCCACCGCGACGCCGCCGAGGACGGCGATCCGCAGCGAGAGGCGGCTGCCCTGCGGACGGTCGTCGTTGCGCAGGTACACCGACTTATGCTCCCATGACCCGCGGTCGCCTGCCACGACTCGTC
Source organism: Solirubrobacterales bacterium (assembly GCA_035551255.1). GTDB lineage: Bacteria > Actinomycetota > Thermoleophilia > Solirubrobacterales > 70-9 > VAYN01. The sequence goes on along the minus strand of DASZNP010000127.1, from coordinate 8,767 downwards.
CTCGGGGCCCGTCGCGATGGCCAACGTCGCGAGCGCCGCGGCGCCGTCGGCTCCTCGACTAGCGCTGGTCGCAGAACCCGCCGCAGCAGGGCGTAGATCGCCCAGCCGAGGAAGAAGGCGAAGATGCTCTTCAGCAGCAGGTCACGGATCACCAACGTGCTGACGGCAGCGTCGTTCAGGCCCAGCATTAGCTCCACCGCGCCGAAGCCGAGCTCGGCAAGCAGGGTCAACCCCATGCAGAGGAGCGGCGGCACCAGGGGGCTGTGGATCTCGAAGCGCTCGCGAAAGAGCCCGGCTGCATAACCGACGCCGAGCAGCACCAGGGAGCCGCCGCCGAGCGGCGCGATCAGCAGGCAGTCGAGCAGGAAGCCGATTGAGAAGCCGCAGACGGCGCCGGTCAGGGTCCCGCCGAACAGGCCGAGGACGACAACAAGCGAGGGCAGGATGTCGGGGCTGACGTGGAAGAAGGCGACCTGCGAGAAGAACCCGAGCTGGAGAAGGACGCCGACGACGACGATCCCAACCAGTCGGGCAAGGATGTTCGGGGTGAGGATCACCCTCGCGAGCCCCCGGTGAGCACCTGGACGAGGTCAAGGTTGCGGAGGTCGGCGAAAGGCTCGACGTGAACCTGGTGCTGCGCCTCCTGTTCGGTGATCGCGGCTTCGACCACCTTGCCGATCGGAATGTTCGGCGGGTACCTCGACTCGATGCCTTCGCCGCGCCAGCCCGAGGTGACCACCGACTGGCCTTTGCCGACGATCTTTTCGGTGTCGAGGTATTCCAGGACCATGTCGCCGGGGTCGCCGACCGAGGGCTTGAGGATCCCCTGCGCCCCGTTCGGGACGATCTTGGCCGCGACGGCGCTCGAGTGGTCGGCGAGCAGGGTCACCTTGGCGCTGCCGCCGGTGACTGCCGCGACGTGGCCGACGAGGCCGTCCCCCGTGACCACGGGATCGCCGACTTCGACCCCGTCGCCGGAGCCGGCGTCGATCGTCACGTCGGAGAACCACACGGTCGGCGAGCGGGCGATGACGCGGGCGGTCACCTTGTCGTAGCCCGAAGGGATCGCGCCGCTTTCATCCAGGCCGACCAACTTGCGCAGCTGCGCGTTTTCGGCCAGCGCTGCTTTGGCGCCCACCGCCTCTTTGCGCGCTTCTTCCAGTTCGGTGTGCAGGCGGGCGTTCTTGCCCTTCGCGTCGAAGGTCTCGTCGAACCAGTTGACGAGGTCGCGGGCGGGCTTCAGCGCCCGGTCGGCGACCGACTGGATCGGGCTGAAGATGGTGCTCACGCCACGCTGGACGCCGTTCGACCCCTGCCCATAGGTGATGCTGAGCAGGGCGAAAGAACCGACGATCAGCAGGGCCAGCACCGCGCGGCGGCGGCGTACTTGCTTTCGGTACACGTTGAAGTTCTGTTCTTGGGGGTTCGCATGAAAGGGAGCGCTGGCTAACGCCGGGGGCGCGCTCCGTTGTTCCTACCTGCGCGGTGGATCGTCTCGACCTCCTCGAGGGAGATGCCGGAACCGACCGCCACGCACGTCAACGGCGACTCTGCCAGTTGACAGGGCATCTGGCACTCGTCACGCAGGCGCTGCTCAAGTCCTTGCAGCAGCGCGCCACCGCCGGCGAGGGTGATGCCGCGGTCCATGATGTCACCCGCCAACTCCGGCGGGGTGCGGTCGAGCGTCTCCTTAACCGCGGCGACGATGTGGCTGACCGGCTCTTCGAGGGCGCCGCGTACCTCCTCGGAGCTGAGTTCGACCGTTTTCGGCAACCCGGAGACGAGGTCGCGGCCGCGGATCTCCGTCCGCACCTCTTCGGGCAGCGGCGAGGCCGAGCCGGCCTCGAGCTTCACGTCCTCCGCGGTCTGGGTGCCGATCGCGAGTTTGTAGTTCTGCTTGCAGTGGGCGACGATCGCGTCGTCGAGCTCGTCGCCGCCGACCCGGATCGACTGCGAGACGACGATGCCGCCGAGGGAGATCACGGCGACCTCGGTGGTGCCGCCGCCAATGTCGACGATCATCGAGCCGGTCGGCTCGGCAACCGGCAGGCCGGCGCCGATCGCCGCCGCCATCGGCTCCTCGATCAGGTAGGCCTGGCGGGCACCAGCGGAGAGGCAGGCCTCCTCGACCGCCCGCTTCTCGACCCCGGTAACGCCGGAGGGCACGCAGACGACTACCCGCGGGTGGGCAAAGCGGTTGGAGTGCACCGAGGTGATGAAGTGGCGCAGCATCTGCTCGGTGACGTCGAAATCGGCGATCACCCCATCCTTCAGCGGCCGGATCGCGGTGATCGTGCCGGGGGTACGGCCGAGCATCCGCTTCGCTTCAACTCCAACCGCGTGGACCTGGCCGGTGACCGAGTCGATCGCCACCACCGAGGGCTCGGAGAGGACGATTCCGCGGCCGCGCACGTAGACAAGCGTGTTGGCGGTGCCGAGGTCGACCGCCATGTCCCGCCCGCCAATTCCGATCCTGCTCAATAGGCCCATTTGCAGGGGCCGATGATGGCAAACGCGTCTTAGCGTTCTGTGAGTTTGCTCAGGCGCGATCGAACAACTGCGGCGCCAGCTCAGCCAGCAGTCCTACCGGCAGCCCCACCACGTTCGAGACGCTCCCCTCCAACCGCTCTACCAAGCTGGATCCGAGCGTCTGAATCGCATAACCCCCCGACCGCCCCTCCCACTCTCCAAAGCGCACGTAACGCTCCTTTTCGGCGTCGGTCAGCTGCTTGAAGAAGACATCGGTCTTTTCGAGACCGCTGCGCTCCTCTCCCCCTTTGCGTACAACCAGCCCGCTCATCACGGTGTGAGCGCGCCCACTCATACGGTCGAGGTAGGCCCGCGCCTCCAGCGCGTCAGCGGGCTTGCCGAGGACCTCGCCGTCGAGGACGACGTCGGTGTCGCAAGCGATCACCAACTCCCCCTCGACCGCCTCAGCCTTGCGGCGCGCGTTCTCGACCACGAGGTGCTCGGGGTCGCCCGCGGTCAGCTCCTCGACCCCAGGCACGACGACCTCAAACTCAATTCCGAGCTTCTGCAGGATCTCCCTTCTCTGGGGAGATCCCGATGCAAGCGTGGGCTTCAGGACAGCTCGGGGAACCAGATCCCGATCTCGCGCTCGGCCGACTCGTCGGAGTCGGAGCCGTGGACCATGTTGAAGGTCACCTCGAGCGCGAAATCGCCGCGGATCGAGCCGGGAGCGGCCTCGACCGGGTTGGTAGCGCCGATCAGCTGCCGGGCCGCCTTCACCGCTTCCTCACCCTCCAGCACCATCGCCACCAGCGTGCCGCCGGTGATGAAGGAGACGAGCTCGCCAAAGAACGGCTTGTCGCTGTGCTCGGCGTAGTGCTGGTTGGCGATCTCCTCGCTGGCGCGCATCGACTTCAGGGCGGCGATCCGCAGCCCCTTGCGCTCGAAGCGGGCGATCACCTCGCCGGTGAGGGCGCGTTCGAAGGCGTCAGGCTTGACGAGGATCAGGGTCCGGCTCACGGGTGGGGCTCCTTTGTTCTTCTTGGGTTGAATCGGCCCCTTCGTTTGCCTGCGGCGCAGCTCGTTTGCGGCGCGGCGCGGCTTCGCCTCGCGGCGGCGGCGCCTGGCGCTCTTCGGGGTCACGGCGTTTGCGGCGCGACCGCTCCTGCCGCTCGTCGCCGCCGCGGAGGTTGGTCTCGCAGTAGGGGCAGAGGCCCCAGCGCGGGTCGACCGGCTTGCCGCAGGTCGGGCAAGGGTCCTTGAGGCGGCGCTGGCAGTTCGGGCAGCGCAGGTAGTTTTTCTCGACCGGGTACTCGCAGTTGGGGCAGCTCTGCTCGCGCAACTGGCGCACCCGCAGCTCGGCGGCTTTGATCTCCAGCTCGCGCTCGTGCGCGTCCTCCAGGTACTCCGGCGGCCGCACGATCGCGTAGACGGCGGTGCCGACGAAGGGGAAGAAGGAGGCGACCGTGGCGCAGGCGACCAGGAAGGGGTCGGAGATGCGGCGGCGGGCGTCGAGGTAGGTGTAGACGATCAGCGCCAGCCAGAGGACGAGCAGCAGCAGCAAAAAGAGGGTCGCGGCCAGGTTGAGGCCGCCATTGGTGATGCCGAAGATCGCTAGAGCCATGATTTAGGGGTGCCGCTGGGGAGCGGCAGTCTACTTCGCCGTCGCCGACGGTAACCCTGTTCCTTAAAGGAAGAGCCTTCCGAACAGGTAGCCGACGCCGAAGAAGAAGAGGATCACGATCGCCACCACGGCGGCGACGAGGCCCATCATCGAGAGCAGTTCGGAACCGGCGCTACGGGGTCGATTCATGCCGAAATCCTCGCACAGAGCGGGCAGGGGCGATTGCGTAATGGGAGCCGGCGACCAGCACCAGGCCTTCCGGCTCCGCCGAGGCGAGCGCGATCGCACGCTCCAGCGCGGCCTCGAAAGCGGGCTCGACCTCGGCGGCGAGTCCCGCCGCTTCGCAGATGCCGGCCAGCTCGGCGGCGGGACGGGAACGAGCGCCGGGACGGCCGTGGCCTTCCAAGGCGGCCTGCGGCAGCTCGGTGCAGACCACACGGTCGAGCGCCGGAGCCAGCGCCGCGATCATCGCCTTGGCGTCCTTATCGGCGAGGACCGCCAGACAGGCGACGACGCGCCGTCCCTCCGCCAGCCACGGCAGCGATTCGGCCAGGGCCGCCGCGCCGGCTGGGTTATGAGCGGCGTCGAGGAAGACGGGCGGGTGGTCGGCGATCTGCTCTAGCCGGCCAGGGACTGTGACGCCGGCGGCAACCTCTTTCGCTCGCTCCGGATCGAAGTGCCCGAGAAAAGCCTCCGCCGCCGCGCAAGCAGTCGCGAAGTTGCGGCGCTGGAACTCCCCCGGCGCTCGCAAGTGAATCTCGAACTCCGGCTTCGGAGGGGCGAAGACCAAGCGCGCGTTGCGCTTCCGGGCCGTCTCCTCCGCCAGCGCTCTCACCTCGTCGGAGACCCCACCCAGGACCAGCGTCGTCTGGTCGCGCAGGACCGCTAGCTTCTCCGCCGCGATCTCGAGCTCGGTCTCCCCCAGCCACTCGGTGTGGTCGAGGCCGATCGAGGTGAAAACCGTGACCTTCGACGGGATCGTGTTGGTGGCGTCGAGGCGGCCGCCGAGGCCGGCCTCGATCACCCCGGCCCGCACCCGGGCGTTTGCCAGCGCCACGAAGCTCGCCGCGGTCGCAGCCTCGAACTGGGTCACCGCCTCCCCCTCCTCCAGGGTCCGGTCCACCCCCTCTGCCGCCCGCGCCACCTGTTCGACCGCCTTCTCCCAGGCCTCCGGCGCCACCTCCTCGCCGTGGACGAGCGTCCGCTGCGACCAGCGTTCGGTGTGCGGGGAGACGCAGGCGCCGGCACTGACCCCGTGCGCCTCCAGCAGCGCCGCCGTCATCCGCGTCACCGAGGACTTGCCGTTGGTGCCGACCACGTGGATCGAGGCGAAGCGGTGCTGCGGCATCCCCAGCGCCGTCGTCAGCTTGCGCATCCGTTCGAGCCCGAGTCGCATCCCGACCGGCTCGAGGGAGTTGAGATAAGCGTCCGGGTTGATCAGCTCAGCTCGGCGAGTTCGTTGCGGTAGCGCTCCAGCTTGCCCCGCTCCTCCTCGACCACCTCAGGCGGCGCCTTGGCGACGAACCCCTCGTTGCCAAGTTTGCGCTCGCCGCGCTCGACCTCGGCCCGCAGTTCCTCGCGGCGCTTGTCCAGTCGCGCGGCGACCGCCTCGGCGTCGAGCTCGTCGGAGCCGAGGACCCGGACCGGGCCGACCGAGGCGACCGGCTCCGCCTCCGCGCCGTCGAACTCAAAGCGGGAGAGGCGGGCGACGAAGTCGGGCGGCTCGACGCCGTCGATGACCGCCGGCAGGACAGCTCCCACCGGCACGCCGGCGAGGTCGCGCCAGGCACGCAGGCGCTGGGTCAGCCGGATCCCACTCTCGACGTCCCGCTCGGCCTCCTCGTCGAACAGCGACTCGTCCGGCGTCGGGAAGGAGTGAGCGACCAGGTGGCCCTGCCGCGCCGGGTGATAGCTCCAGATCTCCTCGGTGACGAACGGCATCGTCGGGTGCAGCAGCGCCAGCACCCGTTCCAGCGCGTAGAGCAGCGTCGCCGAAACCTCCGCCTCGCCGTCGTAGAGGCGCGGCTTGACGATCTCCAGATACCAGTCGCAGAGGTCGCGCCAGAAGAACGAGTAGGCCTCCTGGACGGCGTGGGCGAAGTCGTAGGTCTCGAGCTTCTCGGTCACCGAGGCGACGGTGCGCTCCAGCCGGGAGAGGATCCAGCGGTCCTCGACGCAGGTCGGCCGCGGCGCCGGAGAGGCATCGGCCGCGTTCAGCAGGATCAGGCGGCTGGCGTTCCAGAGCTTGTTGGCGAGGTCGCGGCCCTGCTGGACCTTGGCGTCGGAGAAGCGCACGTCCTGGGTCGAGGACATCGCCAGTAGGCCGAAGCGCAGCGCGTCGGCGCCGTGGACGTCGATTTCCTCCAGCGGGTCGATCCCGGTGCCGAGGCTCTTCGACATCCGGCGGCCGTCGCGGGCCTGGATCACCGAGTGCACGTAGACGTCACGGAAGGGGATCGCGCCGGGGAACTCGAGCCCGGTCATGATCATCCGCGCCACCCAGAGGAAGAGGATCTCCCGCGCCGTGGTCAGGAAGCTGGTCGGATAGAAGGCGCGCAGCTCGGGGGTGTGGTCGGGCCAGCCGAGGGTGGCGAAGGGCCAGATCGCCGAGCTGAACCAGGTGTCGAGCACGTCCTCCTCCTGGCGCAGCTCGCCGCCGCAGGCGCCGCAGCGCTCGGGCTCGGCTTCGGCGACGATCGTCTCACCGCACTCGTCGCAGTACCAGACGGGGATCCGGTGCCCCCACCAGAGCTGGCGGGAGACGCACCAGGGGCGGATCTCCCGCATCCAGTCGAGGTAGACGCGCTTCCACTGCGGCGGCGTGATCCGCACCTCGTCCCGTTCGACGACTTCGATCGCCGGCCGCGCCAGCTCGTCCATGCGGCAGAACCACTGCAGCGAGATCAGCGGCTCGATCCGCTCGCCGGAGCGGTGCGAGAACGGGACCGAGTGGACGTAGGGCTCCTCGGCGCGGAGGCGGCCCTCCGCCCGCAGCGCCTCGACCACCGCCACCTGCGCCTCGGCCGCGGTCATTCCGGCGAACTCGCCGGCCTCCTCGGTCATGCGGCCGTCGGGGCCGATCACGCCGATCTCCTCAAGCTTGTGCTTGCGGCCGATCTCGAAGTCGTTGGGGTCGTGGCCGGGGGTGATCTTCAGCGCCCCGGTCCCGAACTCGACGTCGACGTGATCGTCGGCGATCACCGGGATCCGCCGCCCGACCAGCGGCAGGATCACGTGCTGGCCGACGAGGTCGGCGTAGCGCTCGTCGTCGGGGTTCACGGCGACGGCGGTGTCGGCAAGCATCGTCTCCGGCCGCACCGTGGCGACCGTCAGCACCCGGTCAGAGTCCTCGACCGGGTAGTCGATCGAGTAGAGGACGTCCTCGACCTCGCGGTTCTCGACCTCGAGGTCGGAGATCGCCGAGTGCGAGCCCGGGTCCCAATTGACCATGTAGTTGTCGCGGTAGATGTAACCCTTGTCGAAGAGCTGCTTGAAGACGCGGTAGACGGCCTTCACGTAGCCGGCGTCGAGGGTGAAGCGCTCGCGCTCGTAGTCGCAGGAGGCGCCGAGCCGCTTGTACTGCTCGACGATCCGCGAGCCGTACTCCGCTTTCCACTCCCAGACCCGCTCGACGAACGCCTCGCGCCCGAGGTCGTGGCGGGTCTTGCCTTCTTTCTTTAGGTCTTTCTCGACCACCGCCTGGGTGGCGATGCCGGCGTGGTCGGCGCCGAGGATCCAGAGCGTGTTCTTGCCCCGCATCCGATTCATCCGCACCAGCGCGTCCTGCATCGAGCCGTTCAGCGCATGCCCCATATGAAGAGCCCCGGTGACGTTCGGCGGCGGGATCGCGACCGAGAAGTTCTCCTCCGGCGTGCCCTCGGCGGCCGGGTGGAAGTAGCCGCCCTCGATCCACTCGCGGAAGATCCGCGCCTCGACCTCACCCGGGTCGTACCGAGTCGTCTCCTCGAGCCTCTGCCGCTGCGCCGCGTCCACGCGGCGAGTCTAGATAGACGCTTCCGACTTTGTCCCCACTGGGGTGGGGCGAAAGTCGGAAGGGTTAAGCGGTTTCTTCGCTGAGCCCCGGGCTGGCCGGGCCGATGTCCTGCTGGACCGCCTCGGTGACGAGCGTCGGGCGGCGGCCCTCGGTGATCGTCTCCTTGGTGACGACACACTTCGTGACGTCGCGGCGCGAGGGCAGCTCGAACTGGACGTCGAGCAGCGTCTCCTCGAGGATCGAGCGTAGGCCGCGGGCACCGGTCTCGCGCTCCAGAGCTTTGTCAGCGATCGCCTCGAGGCTGTCGTCGGCGAAGACCAGCTCGATGTCGTCGAACTCGAAGAAACGCTGGAACTGGCGGGTGAGCGCGTGGCGTGGCTCGGTGAGGATCGTGCAGAGATCGTCGCGGCTGAGCTGGTGGATCGCGGTGATCACCGGCAGGCGGCCGATGAACTCGGGGATCAGGCCGTACTCGACCAGGTCCTCCGGCAGCACCTGCTCGAACCATTCGCCGGCGTCCTTCTTCTGGCGCGAGGAGATTTCGGCGCCGAAGCCGATCCCGCGGTCGCCGACCCGCCGCTCGATCACCTTGTCGAGCTCGGCGAAGGAGCCACCGCAGACGAAGAGGATGTTGGTGGTGTCGATCGTCAGGAACTCCTGGTGGGGGTGCTTGCGCCCGC
>DASZNP010000126.1:0-19448 GCA_035551255.1 Solirubrobacterales bacterium | reverse complement strand
GAGAGCGACCGTGGCTCGATCCGGCAGGCGACCGTCCAGCGCCTGCAGCACCTCTTCCGGTGCTATGGCCGACCTGCCCCCGAGCCAGCACGCCCAAGTCGACTCCTCCTCGAGGCGATCGATGAGCAGGCGACGGCCGAGCTTCTTCGCCAGGCCCCGAGCCGCCTCCTCTGCGTCTACGCCCTTAAGCATCAGCGCGAGGTGGTGACCGTCGAGGTCGTAGCCGAGCTCGACCTCGCCGCTTGGCTGCCGCCCGGCGAGCAGGGCCTTGATGTGCTCGTGGCGCCACTCCGCAGAAGTGGCCGGCCGGCTTCGCGCCTCCTGGGCGTACTCCTCGCTGACTGCTTTCAGCAACCGATCCGAGAGCGTCGCCTGCCGGTGTAGTAAGCGACGGAGGTCCGAGGACGAGACCTCGGCGCGCTCCGCCTCCTCTAGGAGGATGTCGGCGCACATGGTGTTGCCCGCCGAGTAGCGGCGCAGGACCGCATCGAGCGGGACGCCGGAGCGGGCGGCGCGGCGGGCCGAGGCAAGGACGGCGGGCGGGATCTCGGGCGCATGTCGTTCGCCCGACCCGATCACCTCGGCTGCGTACCCCAGCACGGCGGTGCGGGTGGCGCGCAGCCCGTCCAGGTAGTCCGCATAGCCCGGGTCGGAGAGTTCCTTCGCACCGGCAGTTCCCTCGACGAGGCCGGCGAGGCCCGCTTCCAGCTCCGGGGTCCTGGCGCGCAGGCGCGCACCGAGCAGGGAGCAGATCTCCTCGAACGACCGCGCAGAACTGGTGCCACTAGTGAGCAAGTTCGAGTCATTCCAGCAGTTTTTGGTCGCTGCTTCCGTTGAAGGGATGGATGCGTAACAAGGTCCCGTTTCTTCTGGTCCTACTAGCCTTGCTGGTCGCGGCGCCGGCTGCGCAGGCCTGGCCGGAACCGTTCGGCTACCCGGGATTCGAAGCCCACCACCTGGGCACGTTCGGGTCGACCGGGGCGGGCGCGGGGCAGTTCGAACATCCGGCGGGAGTCGGCGTCGCCCCGAACGGCCACGTCTGGGTCGTCGACGAGCAGAACAACCGCATCGAGGAGCTCGGCTCCAGCGGCGAATACCTCAGCCAGATCGGCTCGAAAGGGTCCGGTGCGGGTCAATTCTTCCGCCCGACCGCGCTTGCCTTCGGGCCCGGAGGCCGCTTCTGGGTCGTTGACGCGAACAACCTGCGACTGCAGCAGTTCGACGAAGAAGGCCACTTCATCCGCGCCTTCCATCCCGAAGGCGAACACGCCCTCGCCGACCCGGAGGGCGTGTCCGTCGACTCAGCCGGCAACGTCTGGGTCTCCGACACCGGCCACTCGCGCGTCGAGGAGTTCAGCGGAACCGGCGAATTCCTCCAGGTCGTCGGCGGCGGGGGCGCTCTCGGAAGGCCGACGGGCAGCGCGATCGATCCGGAAGGCGGGCTGTGGGTGGCGGATTGGGAAAAGCAGCGGGTGACGGTCTTCGATGCGGCAGGGAACCTCGTTCGCCAGGTCGGCGCTCGCAAGCCGTATCCCGAAGACCACGTCGATCGCTGGAACCTGGCTCACCCAGACGCGGTCGCGATCGACCCCGACGGCACCGTCCTCGTCATCGATGGCAGCTTGGACCACGTCGCCGAGTTCAACCTCGACGGTGAATACCTCAGCCAGTTCGGCTTCTACTGGAACGGCAGCTCGCTCGAATTCGTAGTGCCCGAGGGGATCGCCTTCGACGGCAAAGGCGACGCCTGGTTCAGCGATGCCGGTCACAACCAAGTCGAACACTGGAGCGTGCCGCGAATCAACTACCTGGCGACCTACGACGGCTCTTTCAGCGGCAAAGGCGAAGCGAAGCTGCAGCAACCGACCGACCTGGCGATCGGCCTCGACGGGAAAGTCTGGGTCACCGATCGCGGCACCGACCGGGTCGAGATCTTCGGCCCCCGCGGTCGGTTAGTCGCCCAGTTCGGCTCCAAAGGGTCGGGGCCCGGGCAGTTCCTCGACCCGACCGCGATCACGATCGACCGCCACGGCAACGTCTACGTCCTCGACGCGGGGAACCACCGCATCGAGAAGTTCAACTGGAAACACGAATTCAGATTCGCTTTCGGCAACAACGGGGAACGACCTCTCGCCGGGGAACCTTGGTCGCTCGCCACGGATGCCAAAGGCGCCGTCTACGTCTCCGACGAACATCACGTGATCAAAAAGTTCAGCGGCGACGGGCATTTCGTGCGCCGCCTGTGGAAATACAAGTTCCCGGAGCTCGCCCGCATGGATATCGATTCGCTGGGTCACATCTGGGGCCTGGTCCCGGGGCCGCTGATCCAACGGTTCACCTCCACCGGCGTCCGGATGGGCGAAGTCGGGAGGCAGGGGTGGCCCGGATACGGGGTCGGGGAATTCACCGGCGCGGAAGGGCTCGACGTCGATGCCAACGACTACGTCTTCATCTCCGCCGTCGGTAGCGGTCGGGTCCAGGTCTTCAACGAGGAACGGGAATTCGTCACCTGGTTCGGCAAGCCGGGCCTCGGCCCCGGCGAGTTCTCACGCGCCAAAGTTCCCTACTGGGAAGCGGGATCGATGAGCATTGAGTCAGACGGCAAAGGCGACGTCTACGTAATCGACCCCGGCTTCGCTCGGATCGAGCGCTGGACGCTCCCAAGTGGCATCTGAGCGGGCCGGCGCAGCATCCCGACCATTGCCACCACCGCGTCGATCGTGGCGGCGAGCAGCGCCGCGTCTCGGATCAGGGTCAGCTCCGGGGATTTGAAGGTCGCGGTCGAGAGCGCGGTGGCGCCGACGACGATCCAGGCCGGCCGGGCGAGCCGGGCGGTGCCGGCGCTGAGGACGACCGCCGCCAGGCCGAGCAGCCAGACCATGTACTGGGTGCTGAGCACGCGGCTGGTGACGACGACGAGGAGGACGATCGTGAAGACGAAGTCGCGACTGACCGCTGCGTTGGCGAGCCAGTCCCAGCCTTCGCCGATCCGCTGTCGCCAGCGCCACCACCAGGCGGCCGCGGCGGTGAGCGCCACCAGGGTCAGCCAGCCGAGGACGGTGGCGACCGTGTCGGCGGTGGGAGAGGCGACCTCCCAGGCGCCGAAGCGGATCTCCCGCGGGTAGGGGTCGCCGCTGACGATTTGTTCGAGCTGCCAGGGGATGGTGGCGACCGCTTCCTCCTGCAAGCCGCGGTCGCCGCCGTGGGAGACGAACCCGGCCGGATCGCCGAAGGCAATTGCCGAGGCGGCGAAGACGACCGCGACCACAGCAACCGCCGCGGCGATGCTGCGGAGCAGCCGCTGCCGGTCCCACTCGCCGAACAGCACCAGCACCGGCCAGAGCTTGACCACCGCGCCCAGCCCCGCGAGCGCGCCAAACCACTGCGGTCGGCGGTGGACGACGACGAGCGCCGCGATCGCGATCACGGTCGGGACGAGGTCGAAGCGCAGCACGGCGAAGGTCCCGAGCAGCGGCATCGCCAGCAGCCAGACCCAGACGCCGGTGTCGTTGCCGGCGCGGCGGCCGAGCCGGGCCAACAGCACGAGGCCGACGAGGTCGACCACCAGCATCAGGCCGACGAAGGCCTCGCCGTAGGTCCCGGGGAGGATCCGTGGGATCAGCATCAGCAGGCCGGCGGCGGGCGGGTACTGCCAGGCGTCGCCTCCCGGGAAGGCGCCTTCGCTCGTTAGCACGTGCGACCAGGTGTCGTAGTTGTTGACGTCCTCCAGTTTGGGATGTCCGGTCCCCCAGAACCCCACCTCGGCGACGATGAAGGCGCGCGTCGCGATCCAGACGGCAAGCCAGAGCCAGTGCCTGCGGTCGCCGAGGAGGGTGTGCACGGCGACATTCCATCACGTAGTGGCATTTACGCCTCCGCGCGCTCGGGTAGGACTTTGGGGATGCGCCTCGCGACGATCCTTACGCTCACCGCCGCCCTGCTCTTCAGCGCCTGCGGCTCGGGGGCGGCTGATACCGGCTCCAGCTCGGCGGCGACCGGATCGGCCGCTGCCGCGCCGACGCACGGCTCGGCCTTGACCGACTGGCCGATGTTCGGGCTCAACCCGCAGCGCCTCGACGCGACCAACCGCCCGACCGGGATCACCGCCGCCAACGTCAACAGCCTGCGCTCGCGACGGGTCTCGCTGCCCGGCACCGTCGATTCCTCGCCGATCTATCTGCACGGGGCGCGGGTGCGCGGCGGCACTCATGACGTCTTCGTCGTCACCACGACCTACGGGCGGACGATCGCGATCGACGCCGGCAGCGGCTCGCTGCTGTGGACATTCACGCCGAAGAGCTACGGCGGCCTCGTCGGCAGCGACCAGGTGACGACCGCGAGTCCGGTCGCCGACCCCGGCGGCGCCTTCGTCTACACGGCCTCGCCCGACGGGCTCGTCCACAAGCTGGCGCTCGCATCCGGGCACGAGGTGCGGCGCGGCAGCTGGCCGGTGCGGATCACCAAGGACCCGACGCGGGAGAAAATCGCCGCCGCGCTGAACGTCGACGGCCCCGACGTCCTCGCCACCACCGGCGGCTACATCGGCGACGCGCCGACCTACCAGGGCCACGTCGTCGCGATCTACCGCGCCTCCGGCCACGTGGACGCGGTCTTCAACACGCTCTGCGCCAGGCGCCGCACGATCATCGTCCCCAGCAGCTGCCCGGAGAGCGACTCGGCGATCCTCTCGCGCGGTGGCGCCGTTGTCGAGCCGGGCGGCCGCCGGGTCCTCGTCTCGACCGGCAACGGGGCCTGGGACGGCCACCGCTATTTCGGCGACAGCGTCCTCGAGCTGAACTTCCCGAGTTTGCGCCGGCGCCAGTCGTTCACGCCGCGCAACCAGGCCGAGCTCAACGCCAACGACACCGACCTCGGCTCCAGCGCGCCGGCCCTGCTCGGTCACGGCCGGGTGATGATTGCCGGCAAGGACGGCATCATCCGCGTCCTCAGCCTCGCCCGCCTGAACGGCCACCGCCCCGGTACGGTCCGCCTCGGCGGCGAAACCCAGACCCTGCCGACGCCCGGCGGCGACCTGCTCTTCACTCAGGCCGCGGTCTGGCACCACGGCCAGGCGACGACGGTTTTCATCGCCGACTTCTCCGCCACCGCTGCCTACAAGCTGCGCAACGGGCGCCTTCACAAGCTCTGGGAAAACGACAGCGCCGGCACCAGCCCGGTCTTCGCCGGCGGGTTGCTTTACGTCTACGAACCCAACGACGGTGGCATCGAGGTCTACTCGCCCGGCTCAGGCACCCCGATCGCCCACCTCCCCGGTGCCCCTGGGCACTGGAACAGCCCGATCGTCGTCGACGGCCACATCGCCGAGCCCGAGGGCGACGTCAACGCCCACAGCGGCAGCGGCACTCTGGACCTCTTCTCGGTGCGCTGAGCGCCCCGGCCCGGGTAGCGTGAAACCGGTGCGGGTCGCCACCTGGAACGTCAACTCGGTCAAGCAGCGCCTGCCGCGGCTGCTGCCCTGGCTCGACGAACGACAGCCCGACGTCGTCTGCCTGCAGGAGACGAAGCTGGCCGACGAGGCGTTCGCGGAGCTGCTCGGCGAGGAGCTGAGCGACCGCGGCTACGAGGTTGCGATGCACGGTGAGGCGAGCTGGAACGGCGTAGCGATCCTCTCCCGCGTCGGCCTCGAGGACGTCGCCCCGGGGCTGGCGGAGGCGCCGGGGTTCCCGCATCCGGAGGCCCGGGCGATCGCCGCCACCTGCGGCGGCGTCAGGGTCTTCTCGGTCTACGTCCCGAACGGCCGCGAACCGGGCTCCGACCACTACGAGTACAAGCTGAAGTGGCTGGCGGCGCTGCGCGACGTCGTCGCCGCGGGCCCGGAGGCGACGGTCGTCTGCGGCGACATGAACATCGCCCCGGCCGATGAGGACGTCTTCGACCCCGAGGCCTACGCCGGCCACACCCATGTGACGGCGCCCGAGCGCAAAGCCCTAGCAGACCTCCAGTCCCTGGGCCTCCACGACGTAGTCCGCGACCGCTGGCCAAACGAGCGCATCTTCAGCTACTGGGACTACCGAGCCGGCATGTTCCACCGCGACCTAGGGATGCGAATAGACCTGATCCTCGCCACCGACCCAGTAGCCAACTGCGTCCAAGCCGCCTGGATAGACCGCAAAGCCCGCAAAGGCAAAGCCCCAAGCGACCACGCCCCGGTCATCGTCGACCTAGACGAGGCCCCCGACGGCGACATCGGCCCGGTTGTCCCGCCCCCCTCGCGCCCGGTCACCAAGCAGGGTGCCGCGAAGCTGCCGCAGTCGCGCCGGTGAGGGCCGGGCGGAGGCAGGAGGCGGCCAAGCGTCGCCGCAAGGAGATCGGAGAGCGAGTGCGGGGAGATTTCCTGAACCAGGCGAGCATCAGCGCCTACATGCTCGCGGTGCTCGGCATCGTCCTGATGCTGGCCTACAGCGTCCGGGCCAGGGACGGATTCAGCGCGGCGGGCCTGACCTGCCAGACGGCGGCGGCCCTCCTCCTCACGCCGGAGATCCTGCGCCCGCTCGGGAGGATTCCCTACCTGCAGCGGCCGCTGTCAACCATCCGGACCCGGCGCCGGGGCTTCGCGATCAGAGGAACCCTCGTCCTGGTCGTGGCCCTGGTCCTCCTTGCCATGAGGGCCCTGAACCTCTTGGGAGTCGCGGACAACGATCTCCTTGGAGGACTCGTCTTCTTGGCCATGATCGTCGGCTTCCTGTACGCCATAGCCATCCTCGTAATCTGGTTCGTAGAAGGCATCTTCGAAGGCGCCGCAGAAACCTGGCTCCAAGAAGCGCTTCGACAACTAGACCCCATCCGCACCAGGGAATTCAGGCTGACGATCGCAGCCCTCCTGTTCATCCTCGGAACCCTGTTCCTGTACGCCGACAGCTACCTGTAGCCGCGGGTGCAGAGACTTCCTCCGATGGAGCTAGGCCGATTCGAACCGTCGACCTCCTGTGTGCGATTTAGGCTGCTTGTTGTCGAGGAGTTCTCCCGGCGGCAGGTCCCAAGGCCGGCCAAATGGCTTTCTGATGCGGAATGCCCCGGCCTCGCCGTGGAGAGGAACCTGGCCGATCTATCAGGGTGGGAATCCGATTACCGCGGATGTGCGGCGATTGCCGGCGATTCAGGCACAAATCCGTTTTTGTGCCTGAACGGCGCGATCGCGGTTACAAATCGGCTTCTCGGTTGCAGGCCCCATGCGGGCGGGCAATCCTTCATTAAACGTCTCGACCCCAAGTGCGCAAAGAGTTTGCGGAGCAGCGGGTTGGCTGGCGGTCGAAGGTCTAGTCTTCCTCGCCGAACTGAAGTTGAGGTGCGAGATGGGCAACCTGTTGACGAAACTCGGTCAGATCGTGGATCGCAAAGAGACAATGTTGCGGAGGATCCGCAACCCGCGGGGGCTGCCCCCAAATGGGGCGGACGACGCCACGCACCGCCCGCAGATCCTCCATATCTCCGATTTACACCTCGGCCCGGTTGTCGGAGCTCAATATTTGGCCCACCATCGTGTTGGGATCACGAGTGATCGGCGTGCGCAACGCGACGTCGTCAAAGTGACCCTTGAGGCTCTCGCAGGTTCAGGACATCTGGCGGCGATGGATGCGGTCGTCGTCTCCGGCGATCTGACCAACTGGAATCGATCCGAGGGTTACGAGTTTTTCGGAGAACTCACCAAAATTCTTCTCCGATCTCTCGATCCCTCTCGCATTCTCGTGGTGCCCGGTAATCACGACGTTGACAAAGATCTGGAGGTAGGCGACCCGGCTCGCTACCAGGAATTTTTCGCCGCGACTCGCGATCTCGGCCTAGTCACCCCATTGATCGACGGGATTGACTTCGAAGCCGACGGCGCACTCACCAAGGACGCCGAACGCGCTCCTCATCTGCTGCCGGGCAAGGGCTTCCTCATACTGCCGGTCAATTCGAGCCACTTTTGTTGGGTCAAGGAGTCGCTCGACGCGAGCCGTTTCCGCGGTCTTTCGACGGAGACCGCCGAGATTCTTGACGAGGCAACGCAGGAACTCCGGACCTTCGACATGCCCCGCGTGTCGGATCCGCAGATGCTCGCGCTGCGACATCTTCTTGACCAGTCGGGTACGTTCCCGTCCGGGACTCTCCGCCTGGCAGCTATCCACCACCAACTGCTGCCTGTTGACCCCCGAGAGGAGATGAAGCCTTTCGAGGGCATCACGAATCTCGGGGCCTTACGGGAATTTCTGGCCGACATCGACATCGAGGTCGTTCTGCACGGCCATAAGCACGCCGCCGCGCTCTATTGGGACCGAGTTTCGGTCTCACCCTCCCTCCAGGACCCCCCACATAATATTTTGGTCTGCGCCGCTCCCGCCCGGTTCGAACCGGGTCTGCCAATGGCCCGAGTGTTGACCCTCGGGCCCAGCCCGCTTGCGTCGGAGGTATCGGTCGACGAGATACGTGCCGGCACGCCCTTCGGAGCCGCGCCGGTTCGCGTACCTCTCGCATTGGCGCGGCTTTGGGAATTCGAAGCCGGCGAAGAAGGAGACGGGGAGCTGATCTGCGCCGAGGACTTCGACGCTGTTTATGCACGGGTCCGCTCGCGCTTCGAGACCGTTCCTGCTGATGGCGCGCTTCGCTACTTGATCTGTGAGATCACGCGTCCCAGGGATCTCGGTCGACCGCCGCGCGACTACCCCGAGCCACATCCGGGCTGGTTCAAGGATCTGGTGGAGTGGTGGCAATTCGACGAGCCTCATTTCGACAAGGAGGTCACCTTCAACCACGGTGACCGTATTCACCGCCGCTGGGGAGAGAAGACGCAGGCCGCTGCCCGGCTGCTCTCGAAGGCGATCCCAAATGACATTGCGACCACCCGGGCGTCGATCTTTCTGGTCGATCCTCAGTCGGAGGGGAGCCCGGAGGGTCCAGATGAATTCCCCTCATTCATCTCAGTCCAGCTCCAGCTAGTCGAACGCGCGGGTGCCTACGAGCTCGATTGCACCGGAAGTTTCCGAAAGCAGGAGATGCGCTATTGGTGGCCGATCAATGTTGCCGAGCTAGGTCGCATACAAGATGAGGTTCTTAAGCAAATGACCTCGGCCCAGCGGCCGCTTAGGGCTGGTCGGATCCGGACCGTGACCGCCTATGCGATTGCGAAGAGCGTGATCCCAGCGGTCGCGCATGCCGCGATCGATCGTGCCGTCGACCGCGAGCCGCTAGAGCTCTGGAGGTTGGCCTTCGGCCTGCTTGTACCCGACCAAGTTCTCGACTCCGTCGAGCTCAGAAATCGCTGGGAGCACTATCTGGAGGATCTGCGGCCCCGGCCGAATGAAGGCATGCCTGCATTGTCACGACGGGGCCTTAAGGAGGTCCTGGATTTCGCAGAGGTGGACTCGCAGGGGCTCGGGGCTGCGGAGATCCTGGCGGCTCTCCGAGAGCTCGTCAACTTTTACGCGGTCGTCGATCCGAATCCCACCGATCCCAAGGAGATCCTTTCAACGCTGAGCGAGCGTTTGGCTGCCTTCGAAGCAGCGCTCGACCGCCAGTACGGGCCGGCAAACGCTCATTAGCCTTGCTTCGTCCACTCCTCATGGCATCCTTCGGTTATGCCCGGTCTTCATAGAGAGAGTCTTTGCGGCTGGCTCGTGGACGCTGCTCAGGCGGCGGCCTCGGTGGCCAACTACTGCGACCATGTCGAGCACAACGAGCTGACCGAGCGCTCGTGGGTGTCCGATTCCGCAGCGACTTTCCGCCGTCTCTCGATCGAGATGGCTGCCGCGGCGGACGACGACCTTCAGGGGCTCTACGTGACTCGCATTGCCCAGATAGAGGAACGCAACGCGTTGTGGGACCCCGACCGTTTCAATGGGTCCGACCTCGCTGCGCACTCGACCTCGTGGAGGGGTTTGCAGTTGGCACAGATCGAGCACGACCGCCACTATCACCCCGACATCGTCGGCCTTGCGAAGGCCGATCAGCTTCGCCACTGCGCTCTGCATCTGGCAAAGCTGGTGGGCGCCTTGGCGGATCTGCTGGTCGGCTGCCTCGATGAAGCCGATTTTCGCGCCCGGCGTCTACCCGACTTCCTGCTATTCGGCTTGAAGCTGGCGACCCTCGGAGGAGAAAAGCTCCCCGACCAGCCGATCCAGGCCGATGTCGGGTCCCTGAATTTCGTCACTGGTTAGGCCTTGTGGCCATCGAGACGGTAGTCATTAGGGCTGAGCCCAGGATCCGCAAGGACGTCTACGCCGCCTACTGGCACTTTGCCGCCGAGCGTCAATTGATCTTCGAGCGTCGACTTAAAGGGTCAGCTCAGCCCTGGACGGACGACCAGATCCTCCTGGACTACCGCTTTTGTAATTCCTTTCGCGCCAGCGACAGGGTCTCTCAATATCTGATCCGAGAAGTGATCTATGGACCGTCGGGGCTCACTCCCGAGGACCGGTTCCTTCGTACCGTCTTATTCAGGCTTTTCTCAAGACCGGAGACTTGGGAGCTGATTGAGCAGGAGGCCGGCCCCGTGCTGACCGAATGTTTTGACCCCGGTGCGATCGGAGCACTTCTGGACAAGGCGATGGAGGAAGGACGGACGCTCTATACGAACGCCTTCATTCTCTGCGCAACCCGGGCATATGGCCATCGTCGGAAGCATCGCAATCACCTGGCGCTACTCGAGGCGATGCTTTCGAGTGGGCTCCCCGAAAGCCTCCTTGAGGCGGAGTCTCTGCAATCGGTTTTCCAGGCGCTGCGCGAGTTTCCGTTGATCGGTGACTTCATGGCCTACCAGCTCGCAATCGACTTGAACTATGGACCCGACCTTAACTTTGATGAGAACGACTTCACGATCCCCGGTCCGGGAGCGGTAAGAGGACTCGGCAAGGTATTTGCTGATCTCGGCGACTACTCGCCGGCCGAGGCAATCCTCTGGTTGGTCGAGCGCCAAGACTTTGTTTCGGAGGAACTCGGCATCGATCCGCCTACGCTCTTCGGACGACCTCTCCACGCGATCGACTGCCAAAACCTGCTCTGCGAGATAGACAAGTACGCGCGGGTGCAGTTTCCCGAGCTACGCAGCAACCGCACTCGGATCAAGCAGCGCTTCGCCCCCGCGGGAGATCTTCCGAGTCCTGTCTATCCGCCGCGCTGGAAGCTCGATCCCTCGCGGAGTGCGATGAGTTCTTCACGCCTCTCGCGTAGGACGCCAACGGGTGCTTCGAAGAAACATCCTCCCGCGACGACCTCAAGCTCACCAAACTCGAGACCGCTCGCCCGTGCAACGTAGGCGAGTAGGCCGCCTAGCCCAAGGTAGTTCCCATAGCCCTTTTCGACAACGTCGTGGCTGCGGTAAAGGGCGGTTGCGTGCAGACGCTCCTCGTTATCAAGATGCATTCCTACGTGCGCAAGGCAGGGGAAGCCGCGCCGTTTCTTGCGGTCACGTGCAGCCGAGTAGACATTGAACTCGTAGGTCGATCGGAAGAGCTTTCCGCTCCTCTTGCCCTGACGCAGCTTCTCCACGTTGGTGGTCAGCTGATCAATCGTGTCACCTTTCTCGGGAGCTGGATAGGAGATGAGCCGGCCAAAATAGGTGCCGCCCGAATTGCCCATGCTCTTGATTAGGGGATAGTGCTCGCGATAGTCGGCGGCAAGGTCGGCCGGCTCGGGAAGGTCGAGGGCCCATTCGGCGGGGAAGATCGTGTTGGCGACAGTCGCGGCGTCTTGCAATCCAAGATCGGCGAGGAGCCGATCGGCGAACGCTCTGATAGCGGGGTCCTCCTTCGTTGGCTCCCCGATCCGGATGTTCAAGTTGACCGCCCGTTGCGCGGGCGCCTCCTCCAACAGAAAGGCGAGGGCATCCGCCCAGGCCTCCGACAGGTCGGACGCGACGATCATTCTGTCGGCGACGATCACCGCTCGAGCCTCATGATCGGGGAGATTGACCCTTCAGATTCGTTCGTCGTCTCGCAGATGGCATCGCTCCGGCGTCCGAAATCTGACGGACGGACAGTGAGCTCCAGCATGACCTCTTTACCAAGCCCCGGGAGGGAGTCCTCGGACGGGATCATGAGTCGGAAGCAACCGTTGTCGTCCTGCTCGAAGTCAACTAACACCCGACGGTTACCCGGTTCTCCTCCAATCGCATCTTCGATGATCCGCGTGCCGTCGAGCATCTCCTCAACCCCAGCATCCGTTACGACGCTGAGGATGGCATTGCCATAGCGAGCTGGCGAGTCGGGAAGAGTGAGGACCAAACGATCTCCGGCTGCAAGCGCCAGCCGCAACTTGTCCCTCCCGACTGTAAGAGCCCAGATATCTCCCCTGTAGGAAGTAGGTGGATGGCCTGCGCACAGCGCTTCTTTCACCCACTTCAGCGACATCGAGGCCCATTCACGGGCCTCGCCCGGCTGCACAAGCTTCAGGTTGGCCAGGTGCAACGCGGTCGCTTCGAAGCTAGTCCCCAGCCTCAACGCCAATGCGTAGACATCGGCGGGACCTCTTGGCCGCCGTAGGGCGAGATCGTCCATCACTTTGTCTACTAGCTCTGGAGGCATCAGAAACCAGGCAGCGAATGCCTCGGCCAGCATCTCCTCGGGTGGCAACTGCTCGGAGAGGGCACCGGTGCTGCGGTCCTCGGGCTCGAGGCTCGGGGAATGCCCCATCAGATGATGTCCGAGCTCGTGGCCGCCGGTGTAGCGCTGTCGGGCTCGGCGATGCCTAGAGTTGATCAGCACCCCTCCGGGTCGTTCGGCGTGGGGGCCGATGTAGAGGCCCGCAGCACCTACGAGCGGACGGAAGAGCAAATCGAGGCCGAGGCTTTCGATTGCGGCGAAGACATCGATTTCCCGGGCGGTATCGACTGCCATGTCCTCGTGAGCCTCGGCCGCGACGAACATCGCCTCCTCGTGTGCTTCTCGCCAGTTCATTTCCGGGGAGTGCGATTGCGCAACAGCTCGATGAATCGCCTTACCTCGCGTTGATCCTCCTCGCAGAGCTCGCTGGCGCCACGGGCCATCGCTAACGCTGCGCTGTCCAGTTCTCCGTGCTCTTCGTCACCAAGGAAATACGCGGAGCGATATCCGTAGAGGTTCGCCAGCCGCTTCAGCTCTAGGGTCGAAACCCGTCTTTCCCCCCGCTCGATGTCGGAGATCGCCGAGCGTGGCATGCCGGTTCTTTCGCTGACAAACTGCTGGCTGAAGTTGAGGTACTCCCGAACCTCGCGCAGTCGATTGGCGAGTTCGCGCTCCTCGGGACTGCTCATGCCGCGCGCTTGGCGCTGCCTTGGCGAGCGTGTAGGAAGGCGGCGAGCTTCCGCACCGACTTGAAGACAGGGCGCAGAGATTTGTCCCACTTGAATTCGACCCCAAGCTCCCGCTTCAGTTTGGCGACAGCACGGACAAGTCGGTGGGAGTCGACCGGCATGTCAGACCCTTCTGCTTCGAGTTCAGTCCTAAGCGCCTGCGGGTCGCACCGTTTCTGCTCGGCGAGGCGGGTGATGATCATCTCTTCAATTTCAGCAACATTGGCCATTTCGGAAAACCAGACTTTCGGTTGTCGGATTTTCCGACAGGTTAGCAAGTCTGCCGGTGCCTTCAAGTGCGCCACTCATGCAACACCGCCCGGACCCGCCTGACCCCGAGGACGGCGGCCGAGCACACGAATCCGTTGACCGATCCGCACCAGAGCCCCCAGGGCGCGGAGGGGGATAACCCGTCGATCGATGCAATCTTTGGGCTGCGGCCCTCCATCTTGATCTCGATCGACCTTGGATCTCGATCGCCGAGGGCAGCACCCAAGGCCTTCATCACCGACTCCTTGATAGTCCAGAGTTCGAAGTAGCGCCTTGGTTGAAGCCTCGCGTCGAGTGCATCCATTTCGCGGAGCTCCCCATTGGTCAAGACCATCTCCAAGGCTTCACGCCAGTCTTCCTCGAAGCAGGGCTCCAGATCCACGCCGAGGCCGAGTCCCTTGTCCACGATGGCCAATGCCGTCATGTCATCAAAATGCGATGCGCTCACAAGGAGCCCCTCGACAGGAGAGGAGATCGGCTCCCCCGGTTCAAAGGCGAGCTGAAGCTCGTTCACCTCAACGCCCGCATACTCCGCCAGAACTGATCGACGCAAAGCCTGCTGCACGATCCGTCGTTGTCGTGCGGGCTCGGGCAGTTGATCCAATCGATCGAACAGATCTCGAGGCATCTCGTCGGACGCCCGGGCGGCCGTCTCTGAATTGGCTCGGGCGCTCCATATGTGTACTTCGCCGGTAATAACTAGGAAAATCTCTATCACCCGGTAGGAGCCCTAGCAACCGGCATCTCTAATCCCACATAGACAGGCGAGGGAAAAGACCGTAATCGACGTATATCGGCGGTAATCCGGGAAACTCAGGCACAAGTGCCTGAGTTCGGGCGAGAAATCAAGGCCGGTTAATTGTGACGTGGGCCATCACACGTTCCCACGTGCAGGGACTTTCTCCGATGGAGCTAGGCGGATTCGAACCGCCGACCTCCTGGGTGCGATCCAAGGAGGGCGTTGAGCGCGGAGTCGCGAGAACATGCAGGTTTGCAGGACTTTTCTGATGGTCTAGGAGAGGCTGCAGAAGTGAGATATGCAGGGATATGCACCGATTATGCGGGGAGTCGGGCACTTCTGGCGAAAAGTGGCTGAAATAAGAGAGGGCGGTTGGAGTCTGTGTGGACTCTCTCGTCCGGGATTCGGTTGTCAGGCCGCGGCGACAGCTATTAGGCGGTGTGGTTCAGCAAGGAAACTGCAGCGGTAACCGCGGCGTGGGTCTCCTGGGCAAGGCGTTGGGCCAGGAGATGCTGGTCGCTTCCGGTGGCGGTCGCGGTCCCGATGAGCTCGACATACCGAGCGTGGCCGGCGAGCAAGCTGGGAGCCGCGACGAAGAACTGGTAGGGGGAGTAGATGGCACTGGTGATGAGCAGCAGGTGGGGATGGTCTGGCAAGGAAAGCCGACTCTGCAGGAAGGAGAGAACGTCGCCGGTGTTTGCGCGGGTCCTTCCTTCTCTGGGCGGTGCCACCAAGAGGCGGATCTCCGGTCCGGGGGATGAGAAGTTCGCGTCCTTCCAAACGCTGCCTCCGACTTCCCCCGCCTTCTCGATCTCTGACTTCAGTGGGCCGAAGATCTCAGCGACGTTGCGAAGGAGGTTCTCCCACTCCTCGGACTCGCGGCTTGCGCCAGGATCGCTTCGGCGCTCCGAATCGCCGATACGGCGCTCGGCGCTGGCAGCGACGAGAACACCGAGCTTCGCTCCTTCCCCGGCGCAGCGCTTAGCGAGTTCGGTCCGCAATCGGTTGCCGATCGTCGTGCCGCCGAGCAGGATCGTGGCGTCGTAGGTCTCTCTCTGGGGCCCTCGAGTTTCTATCATCCCCCAGCGCCTCGCGAGCTCTATCAAGGCTTCGGCGCGCGCCGGCGGGGATTCGACGGGTGGCGCCTCCCTGCGCTCCTTGCCGCCGCGGGTGTCGAGGGTCTCGGCACTCCACCGAGCTAGGGCGATCGGATCGAGCTCCCCGCCATCCATCTCGGCAGCCACAGCTCGCAGTTGGGGAGAAGAGAGCCACTCTCGCGCCTTCTCTTCCACGTCGGCTCGCCGTTCCGCACTCCAGATGGGTGCCTGCTCAGGCATCGTCGCTCAGGTTAGAAGCATCCAAAGGACGCGCGGCTCGCCGCACGCGAGCTCCTCCGGGGAGTCGACGGCCGCGCTGTCGGGAAGCTCGCGGCGCGTCTCCTCCCAGACAGCGGCTGCGCGACGGTCACGGCAGAGGCTCAGGCCGATCGCTGCCTGAGCCTGCAGCCACCGCATTCCTCCCTTGCCGGCGCGGTCGGCCAGGTCGCCGAAAGACTCCGCTGCACGCTCCTCTTCTCCTTCGAGGCGATCGAGCTCGGAGAGCCCGAGCTGGGCCCACACCGGCGCCATCGGAACTGCTGGCTGGCGGACCACCTCCTCGAGGCGCTCGCGCGCGAGCCTGTACCGGCCCAGGCCGATCGCAAGGTCCGCCGTGACGAGGCAGCGATCGTTGCGATACCGACCCTGGAGCCCCCGCATATCCTCATCGCCGAGATCAGGTGGATGGTCGAGATCCCCTTGCGCCAACGCGACTCGGTCGGCAAGCAGCTCCACGGTGCGAACGTCTTGCAAGGGGCCGTCGCGGCGCTCGCCCTCGAAGCGCTCGCGCGCCGCGGTCAGCGCCTCGCGCGCTCTGCCGGGCTCGCCGAGATGGCAAAGCGCGACAGCTTCGAGCCAGGCTCCCCAAGCCTGCCAGCGCCGAATCGCAAAGCGCCCGGTCCGGTAGCGCAACTCGAAGCCCGCGCGCAGGGCCTCCTCGAAGCGTCCTCGATAAATGGCCATGCTGCCCACCTCCAGCACCGCCCCGGCATGGCGCTCGGGATCGCTGCTGCTCGAGAGGCCGGCCTGCGCCTCCTGCGCATCTCGGGCGGCGGCACTGATCTGAAGCGTGTAGCGGTGTGCGTGGGCCCGGTAGTAGAGGTCGCTCGGGTTGGCATCGCCGTTGTCTGAACGGGTGCGAACAGCCCAGCCAGCGAAGAGCTCGAGCTCGCGCCAGTCGCCTTTCTGCAGCAGGACCCCACAAGCGCGGGTGATTACGTAGTCGCGCAGTTTCAGAGGGCGCAACCTGCCGAGCAGCCAGGGCCGGTTGGCAAGCCACTTCAACGCGGCAGCCAAGGCACCCCCGTCGTAGATGCTGTTGTTGCGCATCCAGCGCAGGTGTGCCGGTAGCGAATCGAGACGTCGATTGCGGAAGTCGAGGCGGCGAGCCGTTTGCAGCGCGACGCGGTCGTCGCCGGGGAACCCGAACCGTTCGACGATCCGCGCCTGGGTTACCCCCGGTGGCTTGGCGAGTGCGAATGGCCTCAGAGCAGGCGGCCCCTTGGTCTGGTCGAGAAGCTCGGCGGCAAGGGGCGACTCCACTGCCACCCCCGCCTCCTCAGCAAGCTCTAGGAAGGCCCTGCCCGTTGCCTCGCGCGCGGTCGCGTCCTTCCTCGGCATAGTGGCCGGCCTGAATTCGAAGTGAGAATTTGGAAAGGCTCGTTTGATCTCTTCCCGGCGCTGCTGCGACGGCTCGAACCAGATGACCCGGCTCGCTCTGGCAAATACCTCGTCGAGGAGCCCGTAGAGGTCTGGGTCGGCTCCCGCGTAGCCGTAAAGCACGACGGTCTTGCCCCGGCCGAGCCCAAAGAGATGGCGCGCGTCCTCGTCGGCGAGCGGCGCGATGAGTTCGCGGTCGGTGAAGGCGAGGGTCTCCAGCGCCTCGCTGGTCCCATGGAACTTGACCAGGCATCCCGGTCCGGCGTCGCGCAACGGCTGCAGTCGCCTCGGAGCACGGTCGGCGGCTCGCCCTGCCACCTTGACCTCGGTGCCTCGCCCGAGACAGGCCATCTCAACCGCGCTGTCGATATTGGTCGTCCAGACGGTTCCTCCACGAGCCAGGACCTCGGCAGCCACCCTGTGTACGGCGTTCGGTGCTCCAGCCGTCAGCGCCGTGGCGACTTGATCGGCGAATTCGATTCCGAATAGGCGCAAGGTGCCGAAAAGCACCTCGGGCGCCAGCGCGGGCGTGCGAAACGACGGGTAGGAAGGGTGGGTCCAGAGCCTTCCTTTGCCGTCTCCCGGTTCATGCGGGGTCCAGCCTAGACCGCGAAGAACCGCGGCTGCCAGGGCATCAAAGACCGGCAGGCGAGTTGGACCTGCGACCGATGCCCCAGCTCCTAGGAATAGCAGCCAGTCCTTCACCTCGGATTCCTTGCCGATTGCCGCTCCCATCGATCTGTTTGAAGATACGCTGGCACGAAGCACGAGTCGATGTGCGCCTATTCGGCGGGCCCTCACTGTCTTGACCGGCATCAGGAATGGGCATGGAGGGGCCCCTGTCTCTCCAATCACTCCGAGGCCGGAGGCGCAGAGCACAAAAGCAACCCGCCTATATAATGCTCAAAAGTCTCTTAGAACTTGGAGAAAGCGTTGATCGAGTTCAGACTGCACCACATAACGCTCGGTGCGAGAGACCTCGAGCAGGCGTACGCGTTCTATACGCAGGTCTTGGGGGCAAAAGCAGAGCCGCTTAACGGCGCGCCCTCCTTCGCGGCCTATCTTGGTGATATCCGCATCGCGATCTTCCAGAGCACAGGCGAGGCAGCTTCAGTGCCGATTGAACGCAACCCACTCGCCTTTCGTCGCGACCCGCCAGGGCTGGATCGGATTGTGCTCGAAGTCGATGACCTCGAGGAAGCAGCTGCCTCCCTCCGCGCTCAGGGTGTCGAGATCAGCTTCGAGGGCTTCCACCAGGAGGGGCGCTTCGCGCGCTTTCAGGATCCAGAGGGGAACGTCATTGGGCTCGTTGAGTCGTCTCCGCGCTGATATCGCTTCCAACCTTTGGGATGCACTCCTGCGGACCTCCCGCCGTATGAGGGTTCACGGGCGGTGGCTTTAACAACGAGTTCAGCTCCAAATCCGCATGGCCGACGCTGCCCGTCCCGATTTGGCCCACACCTTGGTAGTCGGTGACGCTAAAGGACGCTGGGGGGTAGTCCGCCAGGGGTCCCGGGGTCCGTTTCACCCCGACCACGTCGCGGAAATATGCGGCAAAGTCGTGGGGAAGCTGAAGTTCTAACGTTCTCGGGCAACCGCGGTAGGCAATTACCGAACGCTGGACCATATCTACCGTCTTGAGCCCGGATCCTGACCCAACGTGTAGGGAAAGCATCAAGTACTCCCGCACCTCATCGTAAAACTCCGGCCAAGAATTCTTGGCAAAGAACTCTAAAAGGGGATCGGGTTGGCGACCGAGCGACACGAGGGCATTTCGGGCTGACAAGAGTAGGGGGTATGAGCTGAGATCACGATCGCGTAGGCCCTCAAGAAAATGAAGGTGCGTAATTCCGTGCTCTCGTGCAAGAAAGGTCATGTAGTACTTAAGGACTCCCCCCGTCTGAAATGCCGAGTAAAGAACTGATAGCGAAGCCATTGTCCGGAAATCCTCTTCGCTGAACGTGTTAGAGGAGACGATGACATCCGGCGGGAGGGGCTTGAGATTGAGCCGCTCCAGCGTTTCAGGCTCAGCGAGCCTGCTCTCCGCGGCGCGGGTCAGCCCGTGGGAACTCACGTAAGCCGGATCCGCCATGGGGGTGTTCGGCAAAATCGTGGTCCAAGAAACATAGACACCGATGTTCCGCTCTGCTGCCCACTGAAGATCTCGTGCGAAAGAGGAATACGTGCTGCCAGGAAGGCACATCATCACCTCGGTGCGAATAGGAAGCCCTTGGTCATTGAACTCTTCCAGCAGAGTGTCGTATCTCTGGCGCGTAACGTTTCGACGACCGATCGTGGAGAGGGTCGACTGATCATAGGTCTGAATCGAAAGAACTGCCTCGGCAAGAACTCCTGCATCTCGAAGAACGGAAAGTATCGATCCAAGTCGCTTAGTCACGTTCTTCGCGTAGTTGGTGCG
>DASZNP010000125.1:0-2568 GCA_035551255.1 Solirubrobacterales bacterium | reverse complement strand
CTGGAGCGGCTGATCGAGGAAATGGAGAAGGTCGATCTGAGCCGCCCGGGGCCGACCCTGCCGCCCTCGATCGACGGGATCGGCGAGACCGAGGAGGTGGAGCGGATCGAGCTTGCCTTCCTGCGGATGATGCGGCGACTGGAAGCTGAGCGGCGGCGGGCGGGATCGGCGGCGCTGCACGCCCAGGAGGAGGAGCGAGCGCGGGTGGCCCGCGACCTGCACGACGAGGTGAACCAATCGCTGACGGGGTTGCTGCTGCGGCTAGAGGCGGCGCGCGAGGCGGCGCCGCCGGAGCTCGAAGGCGAACTTGCGGAGACGAAAGCGCTGGCCAACCAGGCGATGAGCGAGCTGCTCTCGCTGGCGCGGCAACTGCGGCCGACCGCGCTCGACGATCTCGGCCTGGCGGCGGCGATCGAAGGGCAGGTTGGGCGCCTCGGCGGCGAGATGGAGACGAGCCTCGAGGTCGACGGCGACTTCTCCGACCTCGGCGACGACGCCCAGCTCGTCGTCTACCGCGTCGCCCAAGAGGCACTCTCCAACGCCGCCCGCCACAGCGGCGCGAAGTGGGTCGAGGTCCGCCTGCGTCGCACGCTCGCCTCGAAATCCGGTTCTTCATCGACGGAGGGCGGTGGTGTCCTCCTCGAAGTCAGCGACGATGGCCGCGGCTTCGCTTTCGACGAGTCCGAGCGCGGTCTCGGCATCGGCGGCATGCGCGAGCGAGCCCTCCTGATCGGCGCCGACCTAACGATCGAGTCAAGACCAGGCCGCGGCACCACCGTCCGCCTCTCGGTCCCAAACTGACCGCCGACGGGACGATTTCCCTCCATATAGGCGTACTTTCGTCCCGTCGGCAATAGTGCTCGTATGCGCGTGTTGATTGCTGACGACCACGGGATCGTGCGGTCGGGGTTGCGGCTGTTGTTGGAGCGGCAGCCGGACATCGAGGTGGTGGCCGAGGCCGCGGACGGGGCTGAGGCGCGAGAGCTTGCCGTGCGGGAACGGCCGGACCTGGCGATTCTCGACGTGAAAATGCCGAAGCTGACCGGGCTGCAGGCGACGCGGGAGATCAAGAAGCAGGCGCCGGAGGTCGCGGTCCTGATCCTCTCGATGCACGACGACGAGCGCTACTTGTTCGAGGCGCTGAAGGCCGGCGCCTCCGGTTACGTGCTGAAGGCGCAAGCTGACACCGACCTGCTGGCGGCGATCCGGGCGGTCGAGCGGGGCGAGCCGTTCCTCACTCCGGAGGCACAGCGGACGCTGATCAAGGACGTGCTCGAGCGTGGCTCCAGCGGCGAGGAGGAGTTGACGCCGCGCGAGGAGGAGATCGTCAAGCTCGTCGCCGAGGCGCACACGACGAAGGAGATCGCCGCGGTCCTCCACCTCTCCGAGAAGACGGTCGAGAACCACCGCGCCAACGCGATGCGCAAGCTCGGCATGCGCGACCGCGTCGAGCTGGTCCGCTACGCGATCCGCCGCGGCCTCATAGAGCCATAACCGACCGCTTCGGTAGGATTTAAATCGATGCTGTTTTCGACCAAAGCCGAGTATGGAGTGCGACTGATGGTCGAGCTGGGCCGCCAGCCCGGCTCGCAGCCCGTCAGCCTGGGCTCCGTCGCCGAAGCGGAGAACCTGCCGCTCTCCTATCTGGAGCACCTGGTGGCGAAACTGCGGAAGGCGGGGCTCGTCACCTCGACCCGCGGCGCCCACGGCGGCTACCGGCTGGCCAAGCCGGCG
Organism: Solirubrobacterales bacterium; assembly: GCA_035551255.1. GTDB lineage: Bacteria > Actinomycetota > Thermoleophilia > Solirubrobacterales > 70-9 > VAYN01. The sequence continues at coordinate 834 of DASZNP010000125.1, read as the reverse complement.
GCGGACATCAAGATGGACGCGGTGGTCGAGGCGCTGGAAGGGCAGATCGCGCCGATGGAGTGCTTCCACGACGCGCCGGAAGGCAAAGTCCTCTGCTCGCACGAGTCCGACGGCGACCACGCCTGCTCGACCAAGCTGCTGTGGATGCGCGTGCAGGGCGGCGTCACCAAGGCGCTCGCCGGCACCACCCTGGCGGAGCTGGTCGAGTTCTCGAGCAAGAGCGAGCCGACCCGCGAAGCGGTCCTCGGCAGCGTCGCGTAAGAACAGCGTCCTGCCCGACGCAAACAACTTCAACTGCAAACCCAGAAACGGAGCGAAATTGGCTGAGCTGGAGATCCGCAACCTGCACGTACAGGTCGAGGACAAGAAGATCCTCAAAGGCCTCGACCTCGACGTCGAGAAGGGCAAGGTGCACGCCCTGATGGGCCCGAACGGCTCCGGCAAGTCGACGCTCGCCAACGTGATCATGGGCCACCCCGCGCTCGAGGTGACCGAGGGCACGATCACCTTCAAGGGCGAGGACATCACCGACGCCGACCCCGAGACCCGCTCTCAGGCCGGCCTCTTCATGGCCTTCCAGTACCCCGTCGCGATCCCGGGCGTCTCGGTCTCCAAGTACCTGCGAATGATCATCAACGCCCACCGCGAGGCCCGCGGCGAAGAGCAGATCAAGATCAAAGACTTCGCCCGCACCGCCCAGGAGGCGATGGAGCTGGCGAGCATCCCCAAAGACTTCTCCAGCCGCTACCTCAACGACGGCTTCTCCGGCGGCGAGAAGAAGCGGATGGAGCTGCTGCAGCTGGCGCTGCTGCGGCCGGAGATCGCGATCCTCGA
>DASZNP010000124.1:0-18425 GCA_035551255.1 Solirubrobacterales bacterium | reverse complement strand
AGGTCTTCAGCTACGCGCCGAACGAAACCGCGCCGACCTACGTGAAAATCACCCTGCGGATCCCCAACTCGACGGGCAAAGGGTCGCTGACCATCACCGATGGCGCCAGCCTCCGCAACGCGACCCTGGGGTACTGAGATGGCACCAGCTCGCAACAGGGAGGGCGGCTTCACCATCATCGAGGTTTTGGTCGCGCTGATGATCCTGGCGATGGCCTCGATAACGACCTTCACCCTGCTCTCCTCGGCGACGCGGAACGCGCAGCGCGCGAAGGCGAGCCAGGTTGCGCTGGAGTTCGCCGAACAGGAACTGGAGCTCCTGCGGAGTATGGAAGACAAGAACCTTGCGCTGACCTTCAACCCCCCTCATGTCGACAAGCCGCTGAACCCTGACTACAGGGTCAGCGGTGGCAAATTCGCGCTGAGCCGAAGCCCGCTCGAAAACTATAAGAACCTGGTTTACAACACGGGAGAAATCTACGGTGGCGGCGAAATCACGGGTGGGACCGTCAGTCCCGGCCCGACCTCCTTCACCAACGGCGACGTCAGCGGCAAGGTCTACCGCTACATCGTCTGGCGCAACGACCCGAAGTGCTCCGAAGAAAAGTGCCCGGGTAAACAGGACTACAAACAGATCATTGTCGCGGTCAAGCTCGACACTACGTCGACCCAGCCGGGGGAACGCGGCTACTTCGAAGTCCAGTCGAACTTCGTCAACCCCACCGATAACTCCGAACATGACCCGATGCCGGGCGCGGGCGGCAGCGTCATCACCGCCCAGCAGTTCTTCCTCTCCGACACCCCCTGCTCCGGGTCCGGCATCACCGCCAGGCAGGAAATCAGCGGCAACCACCTGCTGCACAACACGTTGGGAACGTGTGCCAGCGGGATGCAGAACGGCACCACCATTGGCGCGCCCGACGCCATGGTGTTGGGCGCGCCGCCGGACCCGGCACCGGAAGACCTCAGCAACCCGCCGGAGTACGACTACTCGAGCGACGAATACCTCAACCTCACGCCACACACCGACACCGGCCTGCAGCTCCGCAAGCCCGAAAGCGCTACCGGCTGCATCTACGAACCGACCGGCAAAACGTATCCCCAGGCCGAAGTCCACCGCTGGGTAACCGACCCGATGCTCGAAAACTTCGTGATGACGGGGAAGGCAACGCTCCAGTTCTACACCGGGGCCCTGGGAACCTCGACCGCTGGCGGCAAGATCTGTGTCTACCTCTACAAGCGCCACGAAGAAGGAACGTTGCCTAAAGACACGCCGCTCACGAACACCAACGGCGGCACCCCCTACTGGACCTGGTCGCCCGCGGGGAACTGGCCGCAGGAATGGACCAAAGTGCGCCTGACCATGAACTTCAATAGCGCTCCCTACACGATCCCGGCCGGCGACAGACTATTGGTGGCGGTGAGCCTCGAAGCCGCGAGCACGGTGGCCAATGGCGTCTCGTTCATGTATGACCACCCGACCTACCTGACCAGGCTCGAGGTCGAAACCAGCACCCCGATCAACGGCGGCTGAGACATGACTCAAGCACTCATCGTCGCCTTTTTCGGGGGGCTCATCATCGGCAGCTTCGTCACGGTGGTCGGCTACCGCGTGCCGCGGGGAGAATCGATTCTCGGGCCGCGCTCGCGCTGCACCACCTGCGGCGCCCAGATCGCCGCCTACGACAACATCCCGGTCTTCTCCTGGGTGCTCCTGCGCGGTCGCAGCCGCTGTTGCGGCGACCGCATCTCCGCCCGCTACCCCCTCACCGAGCTGTCCTTGGGCGGCCTCTATCTAGTGACTACCGCAGTCCTGTGGGAAGACCCGACCGAGCTGGCGCTGGGGTTGGTCTTCGCGACGATGCTGCTGGCGATCACGCTCACCGACCTCGACCGTCGGGTCATCCCGAACAAGGTCCTGCTCGTCGCCGCGGCGGCGGGGGTAATGATCACTGCGATCGGGGATCCTTCGAGCCTGCCCGAGCGAGCGATCGCGGCCGCTGCTGCAGGAGGCGGCCTCTTCCTCGTCGCGCTTGCCTACCCACGGGGGATGGGCCTCGGCGATGTCAAGCTGGCGGCGGTGATGGGCCTCTTCCTCGGGCGCAACGTCGCGCCCGCGATCCTCATCGCACTCCTCGCGGGCTCGCTTGTCGGCCTCGCCCTAATCGCCCGCGAAGGCGCGGCTGCCCGTAAGCGGGCGATCCCGTTCGGTCCCTTTCTCGCGCTCGGCGGGATGGTGGCTCTGCTGGCCGGCGACCAGCTCGTTGGCTGGTACCTGTCGGCCTTTTAGTTTTCGCCCCCTTCTGCCGATTGACCAGGTGAGCTAGCCATGCAGCTGACGAAGTCAATATCGATGCCCTCCCTCGCACTGGGGAAGAAGAAGGTCACGAGCCTTGCCGGTCTCAATATCGAGGCGGGAAGCATCGCCGTGGCCGAGGTCTCTTCAAACGGCTCCACCCATCTCGCCAGCTCGGCGGTCTATCCGTTGCAACCTGGGGTCTTCCACGAGGGTGAGGTAATCGACGCCGACGGGCTGGTCGCGGCCCTAAAGGGCCTCTATTCGGCCAACAAGCTTTCAAAGCGCGTCCGGGTGGGGGTCGGGAACCAGCGCGTGATCGTCCGCACCCTTCGCCTGCCTGCGCTCGAGGACCCGAAGGAGATGGAGGCGGCGATCCGCTTCCAGGCCCAGGAGCAGATTCCGATGCCGCTGGACCACGCCATCCTCCAGCATCAGGTGGTGGGGGGGGTGCCGGCCGAGGAGGGCAGCGCGCCCCAGGTTGACGTGGTCGTGATCGCGGCGCGACGGGACATGATCTCCTCCCTCGTCGAGCCATTGCGCCGGGCCGGTCTCGAACCCATGGGTATCGATCTCTCGGCCTTCGGGATGATCCGGGCACTGGCCTCCCTCTCAGTGGCCGCGCCCGAGGAGAACGAGGCGGGACCCATCGCCCCCCAGGACGCCATCCTCTACTGCAACGTCGGCGACGTCCTCAACCTCGCCGTGGCGCGTGGCCGCTCCTGTCTCTTCACCCGGGTCTCGGGGACCGGCATGGAGGCCATCATCGCCCGTCTTTCAGTCGATCGCGGTCTCAGCCCCGAACACGCCGAGCAGTGGCTCTTCCACGTCGGACTGAGCGCTCCCACCGAGACGATTGAGGGGGACCCGGAGATCGTCACGGCCACCCGGCGCTTGCTCGAACGCGGAGTTTCCAGCCTGGTCGACGAGTTGCGTCTGTCTCTCGACTACTATCGCGCCCTCGAAAGCGCGGTTCCAGTTTCCGGCGTGGTTCTCTGCGGCACCGGCAGCGCGATCCCGGGCCTTGCTGCGGCGATGGAAGAGCAGGTCGGTTTGCAGATATCGGCCCCTCGCCCCGGCGCTCTACTAGGTCTCGATGACGTGCTGGCGGCGCGTCTCGTGCTTCCTCTCGGACTGGGAATGGAGAGCTGAGATGCGGCCCGTCAACCTCCTTCCCCCCGAGTTGCGCAGTGGCAGCCGCAGGCCACTGCGTACGGGTCCGATCCCGTACATCATCGTCGGCACCCTCGCGGCGGTACTGGTTGGCGTCGCCCTGCTGGTCATCACCGGCAACCAGGTGTCCGAACGCAAATCGGAAGTGGCGCAGCTGAAGCAGGAAGACGCGGTCGCCGTACGGGAAGCGAAACGCCTTGCCGCCTACACCCAGTTCCAGACGTTGCACGAACAGCGGGTGACGACGGTCACCAGTCTTGCCGACAGCCGCTTCGACTGGGAACGGGTGATGCGGGAACTCTCCCTGATCCTCCCTCACGACGTTTGGCTGACCGAATTGAACGCCTCCGCTTCTCCGGAAGCCGCAGTAAACACAGGGGGCGGGAACCTGCGGAACTCGGCACCCGGTCCCGCTCTCGTGCTGATCGGCTGCTCGACGGGTCACGAAGCGGTCGCCGGTTTTGTTACCGCACTGAAGGACATCGACGGCGTCACCCGCGTGGGCGTTGAACTATCCGAATTGCCAGCCCAGGAAGAAGGCGCGGGGAGCACCGAAGCCAGCCCGGAAGAAGGCGACAGCACCAATTGCCAGACCCGTCACTTCATCGCCAAATTCGAACTGGTCGTCGCCTTTGATGCCGCCCCGATTCCCCCGTCGGTGACCGGGGAAGGCGAAGAAGTGGCGACCGCCGCGGAAGGGGCCGAAGAAGCCTCGTCGGAAACCGAATCCAGCGAATCCTCGGAAGGCGAAGAATGAGCGCTAGCAACAGGGTCATCATCGCCATGATCGCCGTCGTCGCGCTGGCGGCTGCTTTCTGGATGCTGCTCTTGAGCCCGAAGAAAGGCGAAGTCAGCAAGCTCGACAAGGAAGTTGCCCAGCAAAAGGAAGTGCTCTCGGTGCACCGCGAAGAAGTTCAGCGCGGCCGCGAAGCCGAGCGGGCGTTCCCGCAGGAGTACCAGCAGCTCGTCGTGCTCGGCAAGGCCGCGCCAGCGGATGACGAAACGGCTTCGCTGCTGGTCCAGCTGAGCCACATCGCCAGCGACGCCAAAGTCCGTTTCCAGGACTTCCAGCTCACCGCGACGGGTGAAGAAGCCCCGGCCGAAGAAGAAGAAGAAGTTGCACCTGCGGCCACGGAAGGGGAACCGGCTTCGCCGACGGAGGTCGCTGCCTCGACGCTGCCACTGGGTGCCTCGGTTGGTCCGGCAGGTCTCGCCGTGATGCCCTATCACCTCGCCTTCGAAGGGAGTTTCTTCCGCCTCGCCGACTTCATCCATGGTCTCGACTCGCTGGTCAAGACGAAGAACGAAAAGGTCGAGGTAACCGGGCGCTTGATTACCGTCAACGGCTTCAGTCTCAAGCCTGACGGCAACCGCGGCTTCCCCTATTTGCAAGCGGAATTCACCGTGAACACCTTCCTGGTTCCGCCCGGACAGGGGATCACGGGGGGAGCAACGCCAGCCAGTCCCGAAGCAGAAGCGCCGAGCACCCAGGTTTCGACCACTACCGGAGGGACGCCGTGAAGCGCCTAGGACCAGAGCTGAAGATGCCGAAGCTGAAAGGTGGGGAGATGAAGGTCCCGCCGTTCCTTTCGGATCTTTATTACGACCTACGCGACCGGCGCCTGCTGCCGCTCGTCGTCCTGATCCTGATCGCCATCGTGGCGACGCCGATCCTGCTGGGCGGGGGTTCCGACAAGCCGAAACCGGCGACCCCTCCGGCGGCGATCGCCGGCGGTGCCGTTCCAGCCTCCCAGAGTCTCACCGTGGTCCAAGCCGAGCCCGGGTTGCGCAACTACAAGAAGAGGCTCCGACACCGCAGCCCGACCGATCCCTTCCACCAGAGGTTCGACGGACCACGGCTGAAGGGCTCGCAGCTCAACGAACCCACGACCTCTACTGCCCCGACGACGGAAACGCCAAGCAGTTCGCCTGGCTCGGGTGGAGCGCCAACGGTCACGTCGCCGACGACCACGACGGTTCCTGGCACCACCACCCACCACGTGACCTACTTCACCTGGGGGATCAACGTCCAGATCACCAAGCTCCCCAGCGAAGAAGTGGATCCCGAAGCAACGCCCGAAGTGACGACGAAGGAGCGGGTGCTTCCCCAGACGCCGCTCCCGGGCTCGAACACGCCTGTTGTCACCTTCCTCGGTCTTTCACGAGACGCAGCGGAAAAGAAACAGGCCAAAGCGCTGTTCCTGGTCTCCGACCAGGTCAGCCGCGTCTCCGACAACGCCGAATGCGTTTCCGCCCGCGAAGGCTGCCAGCTGATCGAAGCGAAGGTCGGCTCTTCGATCAACTTCATCTACGGCCCCGGCGAAACGCGCTACACGATCAAAGTCTTGAAACTCGAAGTGGTCGTCACCGGACATTCGGAACGCCATTCCTGAGCACAGCGCCATTTGACCAAAGCTTCAGTAAGTGAAGCTATGGCGCTACACTTGTTGAAGCGAGGCAATTGCCACTAGGCCTCGCGTGGGAAATATGAGCGCCGAGAGCAACTCCACCTGCCCCGTCTGTAGGACCGCGGAAGTCGTCTGCGGCAAGTGGACGCTGCTGCTGATCCGCGATCTGGCCGAGGGGAGCGCCCGCTTCTGCGAGCTCGAGCGCTCGCTGGAGGGAATCAGCCCCCGCACGCTCTCCTTGCGCCTTCGCGCTTTGGAGGAGGAGGGGATCGTCGAGCGCCACACCTACCCCGAGGTGCCGCCGCGGGTCGAGTACGCGCTGACGGACAAGGGCAAGGCCCTGGTCCCGCTGGTCGAGGACATGCGCTCCTACGGGATGCGCTGGCTGCTCGGTGACGTGGCCGAGCGCGAACCTGTAACCGTTTAGTCTCGGCTCCAGCGTCCCCGACTTTTGCCCCACCCGGGAGGGGCAAGGATCGGATGCGGTTTCTGCAAGGCGTCGTGCAAACGCAGGAGCGCCAGGCTGCGTCCTGAAGCCTGGGACGTGCGTGATTTCCTCCTGAACGAATCGATCAAGCGCCTGGCTACCGAGGCCGCTTCGCGCTTCAGCTCGATGGTCGCGATGGGGGAGGAGATCCCTTTCGACGTCGCTGCTGACTCGGGCGACGATTCGGCCTTTTACAGCTACGTGCCGATGACCGGGCGCTACGTGCTCGAGCACGCCGAGGAGCTGCGCTCGCTGCCGAGCTTCCCGGCCGCCCGCGAGGCCGCGGTCGAAGCTGGCGTCGCCGCGCCTTATCTGGAGGCTCGCGGTGAGGCCGTGCCCGCCGATCCCGCCGCGCGCGCCGAGCTGATGCTGACCACGTTCTTCGCTTCGCTTTGGGAGGGGGCCGCTGGCTTCTCGCTGGACCGCGAGCGCCTGGAGACGGCCCTGGCGACGCTTGACGCCGAATCCCGCGACGCCGACGAGGCCGACGTCCTACTGGTGCCGCTGGTCGGGCTGCGGATGTCGATGCCGCGCCTGCAACTGCCGCACAACGTCCGCATCGTCCGCGCCGACTCGATCGAGGCGCCGGTCGACGCGATGCGCAGCGAGGGCATGGGCCGCGCCGCCTGGGAGCCGCAGTACCTCGCGGTCGCCGAGCAGGACGCCGACGGTGGCGCCGAGAGCGCCTTGATGCAGCTGCGCGAGCTGGTCAGCGTGATGAGGATGTTCAAGGGCGGCGGCATCGGCCTCGGCCCCTATGCCTTCGCCCCGACCGGGGAGGGCTGCTGGCGGCGGATCGCCACCGGCGCCCCCGCGACCCGTCCCGGCGGCTACCGCCTCAGTGAGGCGGAAGCCGAGGAGTTGGTTGAGTTCGCCGCCGCCCTGGAGGCGCGGCCGGACCCCGACAGCGCCCTCAGCTGGGCGGTGGGCCGCTTCGAGATGGGCTGCGAGCGGCCGACGGCGCTGGAGGGACTGAGCGACCACCTGCTGGCGATGCGCGCGGTGCTAGAGGGGCACGGCCCGGTCGGTGCCTCGCTGCCGCTGCGCGCCGCGGCGCTGATCGAGGACGAGACGATGGACCGGCTGGCGGCCCGCGAGCGGGTCGAGGACGTGCTCGAGCTCGAGCGGGCGATGATGAACGGCCTGCCGATCGAACGCGCCGTCGAGCTGGCGACCTGGATGGAGGAGGGCACGCGCAAGCTGCTGCGAGCGGCGGCGCTCGGCGAGCTCGGCAACGACCTCAGCGCGGTTGCCGACGAGACCCTGATCGTCAACGGCCTCGAAGGCGGCGACGCCGAGATCACGGTCTCGGTCCCCTCGGAGGCGCCGGTGGAAGAGCCCGAGGTCTTCTCGGAACCAGAGCCGGAGCTCAAGGTCATCGCCGAGCCCGAACCATCCGCAGAACTTCAACTGCCCGTCGACGAACTACCGGAGGAGGACGAGTACGTGGAGCAGGAGACCCGCATCATGGAGCCGGTCCCGGCCGAGGACGAGATCACGATCACGGCTACCCCGTGGCTCGAGGAGGTCTCCGACCCGCGCGGCGGCGACACGATCCAGTGGCCGGCCAACGCCGACCGCGACATCCAGCACCGCGAGCGCGTCGATACCCCGCGCGTCCGCCACCTCTTCCCGGTCCCGGACTCGGACTGGGAGGTCTCCCACCTCGAGTTCGAGTACTCGCGCCGCGCTCGCTGAGTGGTAGTACCAGCAGTTCCTCTACAGAACTGACACGTACTCATCCCCAAAAATTGAAGTTCCTGGCACAGGGTTGTGAGAGAAGCGGCCTGATCACTTAGCGTCGCTCGCGCAAACGAATAGGGGAGACTTCATGCGCAAGTACCTGGCGATTCCGGTCGCTGTGTTCGCTCTGGCCATTGCCGCGAGCCCGGCCAATGCTTTTGTCGATAAGGACTGCTCCGACTTCAGCAGTTGGCACGAAGCGCAGCACTACTACAAGAAGCACGGTGGTCCGCGCCACGACCCGAGCCGCCTGGACGCCGACCACGACGGCATCGCCTGCGAGGACCTGCGCTAGGCGCTACCGAGCGCGTCGCGCGCCCAGGCTTCGGTCTGTTCAACGAGCCGCATCGTGTCCTCGCGATCGAGAGGCTCGGCGTCGAGTAGATCGTCATACCGGAGAGGAACGGCGTAGATCGTCAGCTCGTCCAAGCGATCGGCGTCGACCGGGAGGGGGATGCCCTCCTCTCGAAGGAGCTGCAGGAGCCGGCCGATGTCATGGATGCGTGGCTGCGCGATAGACCGTTGAGCCATTACTGCCTTCAGCCACTTCTCGACTGCCTGCTGCGCATGGAAGCCGATGATCCCGTCCGCGATCTCGGAGTTCCCACCGAACTCCCGGACGGCAGTTGCGTCCTCCTGTGCCTTTCGCGCTAGTAGCGCGGCGAGGCCCTCTTGGTCATCCCCCGACAAGGATTCGCCCGGTTTGAAGCGCCTCATTGACCATGGTCCCTGGAACTTTTCCAAGCTCCTCGGCCTGCTTCCGGCTAATGACGATTACGTCAAGAGCAACCTCGAGGTCGCGGAGCTCTCGGCGCAGGCGGGCAGACTCTGCGCGCGGAGTGGGAGCGTCCGGCTCGATCACGAGCAGGTCCAGGTCGCTGGAGGCGCTGGCCTCTCCACGGGCGTATGAGCCGAAAAGGATCACCTTGGAGTCTTCCGTGGCGGCCTCGAGCCGTCGGCTGGCCTCGGCGATGAGTCTCTCGTCAGTCACAGCGTCAAGGTAACCCAAACCGCAGCGGACAGCAGAAGCTAAGCCCGGCCGGCCGCTATCTCTACTCGCTCCTCGTTGGTGGCGAAGAGGTAGCGGTCGATTTGAGAGAGGCCCGCTAGGTCGTGGACGTCCTCGTCCAGGTAGGGGACGCGGATTACGCAGCTGGTGCGGAGCTCGTTGGCCAGGTGGTCGATGTTGCGGGCGTCGCGTTCGGCCAGGGCCTGGAAGTCGGCGAAGTTGGCGGCTACGCGCTTGGCGAGTTCCGGATCGTCCAACTTCTCGGCGAGGGTGTCGGGGAGGTCGTCGATGTCGCCCTGTAGCTCGTCAGCGGGGTAGTGGACCTTGTTGACAACGACGCCGCCGAAGGGAAGTTCGGCCTCGACCAGCTTGCGGTGGAAGTAGACGGCCTCGTCGATCGGCTCGCCCTGGGGGCCGCAGACGACGAGGAAGCAGGTGTCGGGGTCGGCGAGCAGCTTGTTGACGCGGTTGGCCCTCGCCTGGAAGCCGTCGACCATGCTGCTGAAAGCGTTGAAGAACTCGGCCAGGTCGGCAAGCAGGTCGAAGCCGACGAGTTTCTTGAAGACGCCGAGCGCAACCGAGACGCCACGGCCGGTCACCTTCGCCGCCAGCCCGGTCGGCTTCATGAACACGCGCAGCGATTTGCCTTCGATGAATTGGGTCAGTCGCCGCGGCGCGTCGAGGAAGTCGAGGGCGTTGCGGGTGGGAGGGGTGTCGAGGACGAGCAGGTCGAAGTCGCCTTCGGTGTGGAGCTCGAACAGCTTCTCCATCGCCATGTACTCCTGCGAGCCGGCGAGGGCGTTGGAGATCTGTTGGTAGATCCGGTTGTTGAGGACGCGGTCGCGGGACTCCTCATCGGGCGCCTGTCGCGCGATCAGCTCGTCGAAGGTTGCCTTCGCGTCGAGCATCATCGCCCACAGCTCGCCCTTCATCTCGACCTCCTGGGACTCGAACAGCGCCGGGTCGACCTGGCGTGCCTCGTTCCCCAGCTCCGCGAGGCCGAGCGAGTCGGCCAGCCGCTTTGCCGGGTCGATCGTCAGCACGCAAACCTTCAGGCCCTGCGCCGCCATCCCCAGCGCGATCGCCGCCGAGGTCGTCGTCTTGCCGACCCCGCCGGAGCCGGCGCAGATGCAGATCGACTTACCCTCGAGGACTTCGCCCACCGAGGCCATCAGCCGAGCTTTCCCGCCAGCTTGCGCGCCGCCTCGACGTCGAGTTCGGGCTCGAAGAGGAATGGCAGCGTTTTCACCGGCGCCTCGACGCCCTTCTTCAGCCGGCTCAGCTGCGCGCGCTGGGTCTTCGCCCGGCCGTACTCGGAGAGCGCCGCCCGCGCCGCCGCCTTCGCCGCTCCGTCCTCGCTCTCGGCCAGCGCCGCCAGCTTTTCCGCCTCGGCTTTTTTGAACCGCTCCGGGTAGAGCCCGTTGAGGTAGACGCGATCGACCGCGACCCCAACCTCGTCGCGCAGGTCGCGCTCCAGCGTCATCGACTCGTTCACCGGCATCTCCTCGGGCAGGGCGACGATCGCGGTGCCGGTGTTCTCCTGGTCGGTGATGAACGCGTCGAGCTGCTGGGCCTGCGAGTGGATCGGCCCGACCCGGGCGATCGAGGCGAAGGTGCGCGGCGTCTGCAGGAAGCCGACCCCGTGCCCGGTCGCCGGCGCGTCGACGATCACCAGGTCGTACTTGCGTCCCTTCTTCACCTTGCGGTCGAGCTGGGCGAGCTCCCAGATCTTCCCGATCGTCACCAGCTCCTTCAGCCCCGGCGTCGCCGCGGCGAGGTAGTTGAAGATGCGGCTGCGGAAGAGCAGGTCCCGCATCGCCCGCACCTTCAGCTGCAGCAGCACGTACTCACGCATTGACTCGTCGGGGTCGATCGAGATCGACCAGAGGTTTTCCTCCATCTCGACCTCGTGGAAGCCGACGGAAGTGTGCTCGAACATCCGCGAGGCGTTCTCCTGGGCGGCGACCTCGCAGACGATCGTCCGCTTGCCTTCGCTCGCGGCGCGCAGGCCGAGGGCGACGGCGACGGTGGTCTTGCCGACGCCACCCTTGCCGGTGACGATTACCAGTCGCTTGTCGAGGAGTTCGGGGATTGGCTGATTCCTAGCAATTTCGGGGGTCGGCAGGAAAAGCGGAGCTTCATACGAATATCCGCGCAATGGGATTTCTAAGCCGAAAGAAGCCGAAGCCTGCTCCCGTCGAGATCCAGGAGGAGCGGCCTATCGTCGACGAGTTGCAGCAGATGGAAGAGGCGGTGCCTGAGCGGCCTCGGGACGAAGGCGACTGGCCCGCGGGTCCTGCCGCCGCAGGGAACCCACCGTCTCCTGCAACTGCGCAGGAGACGGTCCCCCCTACGACGTCACCCACGGCAGAGGCGCCGGTGGCCGACGCTGAGGCTCCGGCCGCGGAAGAGGTTGAGGAGCCTGCGCTCAACGCTGTCGCGGAGGACGAAGAGGAGGGGCCCGCTCGACTGAAGGCCGTCGATCTCTTGGCGCCTACTCGCCTTGACTTCTTGAAGGAGAAGGAGGCTGAGGAGGAGGTTCCGGTCAAGACTGCTGAGGTGATCGCCTTCGCCAACCAGAAGGGCGGGGTTGCGAAGACGACCACGACGCTGAACCTGGCCGTTGCCTTTGCCGAGTCCGGCTACCGGGTGCTCTGCATTGACCTCGACCCGCAGGGGAACCTGACGATGAGCCAGGGGATCGACCCCGACAAGGTCGAGAAGAGCCTTTACGACGTGCTTGTCAACGACATGCCGATCTCCGAGATCATCGTCAAACGGGAGATCGACATCGCGGTCGCCTCGATCGACCTGGCCGGCGCCGAGATCGCGATGAGCACCAAGATCGGCCGCGAGCGCTCGCTGGAGAAAGCGCTGAAAGAGGTTGGCGGCGACTACGACTTCGTCTGCATCGACACGCCGCCGAGCCTCGGCTTGCTGACGATCAACGCGCTGACCGCGGCGAACAAGGTGATCGTCCCGGTCCAGTGCGAGTACCTCTCGATGCGCGGCCTGGTTCAGCTCCAGAACACGCTGCGGATGATTCAGGAGAACCTCAACCCCGACGTGCGGATCGAGGGCATCTTGCCGACGATGCTGGACTCGCGGACGATCCACGCCAAGGAGGCGGTGGAAATCCTCGAGGAGAACTTCGGCGACCTCGTCTTCCAGTCCCGGATCAAAAAGGCGATCAAGTTCGCCGAGGCGCCCGTCAAAGGCGCCTCCGTGCTCAAGTACGATTCGGACTCGAGCGCTGCGAACTACTACCGGGAGCTGGCGAAGGAGGTTCTGTCTCATGGCTCGGCGTGACAAGCGCGCAAGCATGCGCGAGGGACCGCTTTCCGACCTGTTCCGGTCGACCACTGAGGACGCGCCGATGGACCCGCCGGAGGCGCCGCGGTACGGGCGCCAGGACCCGGCTGAGGCTAAAAAGCAGCAGGACGAGAGTGCGCGGGACGCGGGTCCTGTCTCCGATACGACCTCGTCGCCGACCGGCGACGATCCCGCATCGTCGCCACCCACGTCAGACGCGCCTTCGGCTGACGTTCCTCTGCAGCAGGAGGAGCCGCCTACTTTCTTTGATCAGGATGCTGACGAGATCGAGACTTCTACCGAGGCCGCTCCCGAGCGGTTGAAGAGGGTTTTTGCTGAGGAGCCGCAGCCGCGCCACCCGCAGCAGTTCACCACTGAGAATCCGCGCTACGGCCGCGAGGAGCCTGCTTACGAGCCGCCCGGTAGCGGTGAGCCGCATCAGCCGGTGATCAAAGTCGTCGGCGTCGGTGGTGCCGGCGTCAACGCGGTCAATCGGATGGTCGACGCGCGGGTCCCCGGGGTCGAGTTCATGGCTGTCAACACTGATCTGCAGTCGCTGCAGCTCTGCGTCGCTGACGTCACCGTCCACATCGGCGACGAGCAGACGCGCGGCCTCGGTGCTGGCGCCGACCCGGAGGTCGGCCATCGCTCCGCCTTCGAGGAGCAGGACAAGATCAAGCGCCTGCTGAAGGGTTCCGACATGGTCTTCGTCGCCGCCGGAGCCGGCGGCGGCACCGGCTCGGGCGCCGCCCCGGTCGTTGCCCGCCTCGCCCGCGAGGTCGGCGCGCTCACGGTCGGCATCGTCACCAAGCCGTTCAGCTTCGAGGGCAGCCGCCGCGGCACCCAGGCCCAGAAAGGGATCGAAGAACTTGCCGCCGAGGTCGACACCTTGATCGTCGTCCCCAACGACCGCCTGCTCGAGGTGCTCGACCAGCAGACCTCGATGGTCGAGGCCTTCAAGGTCGCCGACGACGTCCTCCGCCAGGGCGTCCAGGGCATCTCCGATCTGGTCACGCTCCCTGCGGTGATCAACCTCGACTTCGCCGACGTGCGCTCGATCATGTCCGACGCCGGCCGGGCGCTGCTCGGGATCGGCATGGCCCACGGCGACGGCCGCGCGATCGAAGCCGCTGAAAAAGCGATCTCCTCGCCGCTGCTCGAGACCTCGATGGACGGGGCGCGGGCGATCCTGCTCTCGATTACCGGCGGCGCCGACCTCTCGCTGGTCGAGGTCTCCGAGGCCGCCAAGGTGGTCGGCGAGGCCGCCCATCCCGACGCCAACATCATCTTCGGCGCCAACATCGACGAGGAGGTCGGCGATCAGGTCTGGGTAACTGTCGTCGCCACCCGCTTCGACGGCCGCGCGACGCCCCCGCGCCGCGCCGAGGAGCCGACGATCCGCCGCACCAAAGACGCCGGCTCACCGCGCCGCGGCCGCTCCGGCGAGCGCGAGCTCGGCATCGACGTCCCAGAGTTCCTGCCGAGCTGATCCGCGGCCCCATGAAAGGGGTCGTCGCAGCCGGGCATCCGCTGAGCGCCGAGGCCGGCGCTGCGGTCCTTCGCGAAGGGGGTAACGCGGTCGATGCCGCGGTCTGCGCGGTGCTCGCCTCGTTCGCGGTCGAGAGTCCGCTGACCGGATTCGGCGCCGGCGGCCACATGATGGTCCACGACGGAGGGGAGACGACGCTGATCGACTTCTTCGTCGCCGCCCCCGGCCTGGACGAGATCGAGCGGACGACCGAGCTGGTCCCGGTGCCGGTCCGCTTCGATGCGGAGACCGTGCAGACGTTCTACGTCGGTCCGGCTTCCTGCGGGGTGCCGGGGACCGCGGCCGGGCTCGCGCACGCGCTGGAGCGCTTCGGGTCGATGCCGCTCACCTCGCTGATCGGCCCGGGGGTCCGGCTCGCCCGCGAGGGGGCGCCGGTCAACCGGCAGCAGGCCTACATCCTCGAGATCCTCGGCCCGATCCACGAGCACATGACCGGGACGCGGGAGCTCTACGCGCCGCGCGGACGGCGGCTGGAGGAGGGGGACGTGTTCGCCTTCCCGGAACTGGCCGAGACGCTGGAACGCTACGCGGCCGAGGGCGCCGATCTCTTCTATCGGGGTGAGCTGGCGCGCCAGATCAGCGACTTCGTCGTCGGCCACGGCGGCTACATCGGTCCCGGCGACCTCGCTTCCTACGAGCCGATCGAGCGCAAGCCGATCGACACCGTCTTCCGCGGCGCCGAAGTCCTCACTAACCCGCCGCCGTCGTCGGGCGGCATCCTCATCTCCTACTGCCTCGGCCTGCTCGAGCGGCTCGGCCCCCGCAGTGGCCCCGAGCAGCTGGTGGCGGCGATGGAAGCCGCCAACTCGCGCCGTGACCTCGCCTTTGCCGAGTCGCTCTACGAGGAGGGGATGGAGGTCAGCTTCCTCGACCCGATCGGCCTCAACCTCGCCGCCGCCGACCTGCTCGGCTCGACCACCCACATCTCCGTCCTCGACGCCGAGGGCAACTGCGCCAGCGTCACCTGCTCCAACGGCTCGGGCTCCGGCGTGCTGGTGCCAGGCACCGGGGTGATCCTCAACAACATGCTCGGCGAGGAGGACCTCAACCCGGCTGGCTTTCACCTGATCGCGCCGGGCCGGCGGGTGCCCTCGATGATGGCCCCGACGGTGGTGCTGCGTAATGGTGAGATCGTCCTCGCCCTCGGCAGCGCCGGCTCGAACCGGATCCGCTCGGCGATCCTGCAGACGGTGGTGCGGGCGATCGAGCAGGGCTTTCCGGTCGACGCCGCGGTGGAGGCGGCGCGGCTGCACTTCGAGCAGGGCGTGGTCCAGGCCGAGCCGGGGATTGACGAGGCCGCGCTGGAGCGGATCGAAGCGCGCGGCGTGCCGGTGGCGCGGCGGCCGGCGATCAACCTCTTCTTCGGCGGCGTTCAGGCCGTCGCCCGCGACCCCCGCACCGGCGAGCTCAGCGGCGGCGGCGACCCCCGCCGCGGCGGCGCCGTCGCCTACGCTTGAATGAATCCCCGTGGCAGCGGGGCCTGACATCGACTTCGAGGCGGAGGGGCTGCTCGAGGGGGTGGAGGGGGACTCGCGCGCGGCGCGGCTGGAGCTCCTTGAAGAACTCGCCGGCGAAGGGTGCTCGCTGGAGGAACTGAAGGCGGCGGTTGCCGCCGGGCGGCTGACGCTGCTGCCGGTAGAGCGGGCGCTGGCTGGCGCCGGTCCCCGCTACACCGCCCGGGAGATCGCCGATCAGGTCGGGCTCGAGCTCGACGTCTTGCAGCGCTTCAGCTCCGCCCTCGGGGTCCCCTACGGCGACCCTGACGAGCGCCGCGGCACCGACGCCGACCTCGAGGCGGCGCGGATGGTCAAGGCCTTCATCGACACCGGGCTGCCAGAGGACGGCCTACTCGGCGTCGCCCGCACGATCGGGATGGGGACGGCGCGGATCGCCGAAGCCAACCGCGAGCTGATCGTCCGCACGCTGATCCGGCCCGGCGACAACGAGCGGGACGTCGCCCAACGCTTCGTCGCGGCCGCTGACTACATGATGCCCCTGGTTGGTCCGACGGTGGTCTACGCGTTGCAGGCGCACCTGATCGAACAGATCCGCCGCGACGTCATCGGTGCCACCAACCTCGCCTCGGGGGAGGTAGGGGGCGCAGTCAACCTCACCGTCTGCTTCGCCGACCTGGTCGAGTTCACTCGCCTCGGCGAGGAAATCGATGCCGAGGAGCTGGGGATGGTTGCCGGGCGGCTGGAGGAGATGGCGACCGCCGTGGCCGAACCGCCGGTGCGTCTGGTGAAGACGATTGGCGATGAGGTGATGCTTGTCTCCACCGAGCCCGAGCCGATGGTCGCGGCAGCACTGGCGCTGATCGCCGCCGCCGAGGCCGAAGGGCAGCAGTTCCCCTGGCTGCGGGCAGGGATCGCCAGCGGGCCGACCCTGCCGCAGGCCGGGGACTACTACGGCCGCGCCGTCAACCTCGCCAGCCGCCTCACCAACGTCGCCCGCCCCGGCAGCGTCGTCCTCGACGAGGCGACCAAGGACGAGGCCGGCGACGATTTCGACTACTCCTACATCGGCGAACGCCGCCTCAAGGGTCTCGACTACCGGGTGAAAATCTTTCGCGCTCGGAAGCCGGGCGAACCGAAGGACCGCGGCCCGCGCCTGCGGCGCTAGGCCGGCTTGCGAGCGGAGACGAGCAGGTTGTAGAAGAGCTCGGCCGGTAGGTAGGGCTCGAGCACGCGGGTGTCGACCTTCTGCAGGGCGATGTAGCTGTTGAAGGCGAAACGGCGCCAGCCGAAGGGGATCGACTCCGGCTCGGCGCTCGACTCGACCGTGCGCAGGCCCCACCCCCAGGCGTTGGAGAGGAGCTCCTCGCCGCCGACGCGACGCTGTTCGAAGCCGGCGTCGCGGAGCAGGCGGCGCAGATCGGCGGGGGCGAAGGCGTGGACGTCGACCTCCCCCTCCAGCGAGTGGCCCTCGGACTGCTCGTACTCGTGGACCGAACGCTCCTGGGCGCCGATCGCCCGCCGCCAGAGCGGCGCCAGCGCCAGGCCGGCGCGCTTCGGCAGCGCCGCCAGGGTGTCGCCGTAGCGGGAGGGCTCGCCGGCGAAGGCGATCATCCCGCCCGGCCGCAGGACGCGGCGGAATTCGGCGAAAGCTTTGTCGAGGTCGGGGATGTGGTGGAGGACGGCGTGGCCGAGGACGAGGTCGAAGCTTTCGTCCTCGAACGGCAGCACCTCGGCCTCAGTGACGACGGTGGTGACGTCCTCGAGCCCGAGCGCCTCGGCGGTGCCGGCAAGCCGCTCCAGCATCCCCGGCGAGATGTCGGTCGCGGTCAGCCGCTCGATTACCCCGAGCTGGACCAGATTGAGCGAGAAGTAGCCGGTCCCCGAGCCGATCTCCAGGGCGTCGCCGAAGCTGCGCCCCTTCAGCCCGCCGAGGGCCTTGATCAGCTTCAGCCGCACCTGTCGCTGGCCGATCTCGCCGAAGTCGATGCCCCACTTGGCGTCATATTCGTGCGCCGCCGCGTCGTGGTAGCGGGTGTTGACGTCCTTGATGTGCTCCGGGGTGGCGGAGGGGGAGGCCGGCATCGGGCGGGAACCCTATGCGGAATCTGCAATACGGTCCCGTCCGGTGGAGCGCCACTACCTGCAGGAGAACCAGCCGCCCGGAGTCCCCCCGCTGCCCCTGACGGGCGAGCGGACGCTGCCCGACGTGCCGGAGGAGAACTACTGGTTCCGCCGCCACCTAGTCGTCTACGAGTGGATCGCCGAGCGTGTTCGGGGGAAGCGGGTCGTCGACATGGCCTGCGGCGAGGGCTACGGCTCCAATGTTCTGGCGCGGAGCGCCGCATCCGTCGTCGGCGTCGACGCCAACCCCGAAGCGCACGAGCACGCGCGGCTGCGCTACCAGCGGCCGAACCTGCGCTTCGAGCGCGATCTGGTCGAAAGCTTCGCCGAGTCCTGCGACGCCGTCGTCTTCCTGCAGACGATCGAGCACGTCCAGGACCCCGGCGCGATCCTCGAGCACTTCAAGTCGATGCTGGCGCCCGGCGGCATCGCCTACGTCTCGACGCCGAACCTGCTGACCCTGGCGCCGGAGGGGGCGGAGAAGTCCGACAACCCCTGGCACGTGAAGGAGTACCGCGCCGAGGAGTTCCGCGAGCTCTGCGAGGCGCACTTCGAGCGGGTTGAGATGCTCGGCCTCTTCCACGCCCGCAAGCTGCGCGCCCACGAGCTGGCGATCAAGCTCGGCTGGGACTCGGTCCACAAACGCCTCGGCCTGACCAAGCCCTTCTACGCCCGCTTCACCCCGGCGATCGCCGCCTCCGACTTCAGTCTCCGCGAGAGAAATCTGGACCGCGCTCTGGATTTCCTCGCAGTCTGCCGTGTCCCCTGAGAATCGAACTGCATCAAATTTCCGGGCTGGGAGGCCGGAAATTTGATGCAGTTCGGGAGGGAGACCGCCGGCGACCTGGCGATCGTCCTTCACAGCCACATG
>DASZNP010000123.1:0-16641 GCA_035551255.1 Solirubrobacterales bacterium | reverse complement strand
TCCTCGGCGTCGAACTCCTCGGAGTCGACGAGCTTGACGTCGATGTTGATGCCGTGGTGGTAGCCGCCGTGGTCGAGCGCCTCGATCACTGACTTGTAGGCGTCCTCGAGCTGGACGTACTTGCCGACCAGCGCGATCCTCGCCACTCCCTCACAGGCGTCGGCCTTCCGCACGAGCGCCTCCCAGTCGGAGAGGTCGGGCGCCTCGGTCTCGACGGCGAAGTGGTCGAGGACGAGGTCGTCCATGCCCGCGACGTTGCGCGCGAACTCGGCCACCGCGATCTGCATGCCGAGGCAGATGCCGAGATACGGGATCTCCCCCTCCCTGGCGATCCGCGCGGCCTCGATCTTCCCCTCGATCCCGCGCTCGCCGAAGCCGCCGGGGATCAGGATCCCGTCGCAGCCCTCGAGCTTCTCGGGATCAAAGTTCTCGGAGTCGACCAGCTCGACCTTGACCTTGACGCCGTGATGGAAGCCGCCGTGCTCGAGCGCCTCGATCACCGACTTGTACGCGTCGGCGAGCTGGACGTACTTGCCGACTACCGCGATCCGAACCTCGCCGGTCGCCGACTCGGCCCGGCGCACCATGTCTTCCCATTCGGCCATGTCGGGTGAGGGTGCCTCCATCCCGAAGTGATCGAGGACGAGATCGTCAACGCCCTCGGCGCGGAAGACCAGCGGCACCTTGTAGATGTTGTCGACGTCGTGGGCGGAGATCACCGCGTCGACCGGCAAGCTGGCGAAGAGGGCGATCTTCCCCCGGATCTCGCGGTCGAGGCGACCTTCGGAGCGGCAGACCAGCGCGTGCGGCTGAATTCCGATCCGGCGCAGCTCGTTGACCGAGTGCTGGGTCGGCTTCGTCTTCAGTTCGCCGGCGTGACCGACGTAAGGCACCAGCGTCAGGTGAACGAACATCGCCCGCTTCGGCCCCAGGTCCGTGTAGAGCTGGCGGATCGACTCGAGGAACGGCAACGACTCGATGTCGCCGACGGTGCCGCCGATCTCGGTGATCACGAAGTCCACCGCCTGCGACTCAGCGACGATAAGAATTTTCTGCTTGATCTCATTGGTGATGTGGGGGATCACCTGCACGGTGGCGCCGAGATAGTCGCCGCGGCGCTCGCGCTTGATCACCGAGTTGTAAACCGCGCCGGCGGTGACGTTGGACGCCCGCGTCGCGTTCTCGTCGGTGAACCGCTCGTAGTGGCCGAGGTCGAGGTCGGCCTCCGCCCCGTCCTCGGTGACGAACACCTCACCGTGCTGGAACGGGCTCATCGTCCCCGGGTCGACGTTGATGTAGGGGTCGAACTTCTGCAGCTGCACCCGGTAGCCGCGAGCGACAAGCAACCGCCCGATCGACGCCGCGGTGATGCCCTTGCCGAGGGCCGAGACGACGCCGCCGGTGACGAAGATGAACCGGGTGTCGCCTTTGTTGGACGGACTCATACTCTGCCGAGCGAGTCTAGCCAGCGCAGGGGCGGAACCGAATCGATGGTTGCGGAAATTGAGCGAATCTCTCCGTAGATCGTCAGCGCCAGGACGATCGCCAGCGCCACCAGCCGCCCGTTCGCGCCAAGGACGACCAACAGCCAGACCCCGGCGATCGCGCCGATCAGGTTGGACCCCGTGTCCCCCAGCATTGCTCGCTCCCCCAGCGTCAGCCACGCCCCAACCAGCACCGGCCCGGCGAAGATCCCGAGCAGTTCGAGCGGCTCGAAGGTCCAAGCGCCAAGGCAGAGGCCGGCGGCAAGCAGCGCCAGCCCCTTCTCCGCCCGTCCCGGTCGCAGATCGAGCAGGTTGAAGAGGTTCGTCGTGAGGATCAGCAGGGCGATGTCGGCGAGGTAGCGCCAGGATTCGAGCCCACGTCCGGAGACGACGTAGGCGGCGAGCGCCAGCGCCCCGACCGCCTTGATCGCCCCGGTCGAGAGCGACCCGCCGCGTAGCGCCGCCCAATGCCCGCGCCATCCCCGCGGCGTCGCCACCGCATCGCCCCGCCCCAGCGAGTCGTCGAGAAAGCCAAGGAAGACGATCCCCAGCAGGTAGGGCAACCACTGCCGCAGCCCCGGCTCGAGCAGGTCGAGGTCGGCGCGGTCGTTGAGGAATGCCAATGGTGCCAGCGTTACCAGCGCCGCCGTTGCCAATACCGCCCCCAACGGAAAGGCGAGCAGGGCGCCGAGGTAGTTCTCCCGCACCAGCCCGGCGTCACGCAGGCCCCGCGCCCCGGTCGGAACGAGGAACAGAGAGATCGCGACCGCCAGCGGGAAGCCGACCCAGTACATCGGCGCTATTTGCCCTCCGTCAGCAGGTCCGGCAGGAGGCGGTCGGCGCTCCCCTTGACCCCGAAGCTGCCCTCGGCGCCGAGCAGGCTGAAGACCAGCGCCAGCTGCCCTGCGGTCAAGTCCACGTCATCGACGCTGGCGAGGTCGTTGGACTGGAAGAAGGAGATCGAGGAGGGTTCGGTCGTCGTCGCCTCGATGCCGACGGCCGGAATGCGGGTCGCGGTCATCCCGCTCATCAGCGCCGACTCGAGCTGGCCCGCCCGCGAGCGCTGCACGGGTCCCAGGTCTTCGGGCTGATCGCGGACGACGATCACCCCGTCGAGGCCGCCGAAGCTGCCGCTGGCGCGCGAGAAGAGCTGGCCGCGGACGACTTCGGGCAAGGTCCCACCCAGCACCATCTGGCGCCCCAGCCCGGTCCCCAGTTCGCTCAGCGCTTCAGGGTTCGTGCGCAGGTCGGCGAAGCGCGTCTTCGCCAGGGCACCGGCGAGGCCGTTGATGTCCACCGGCTCGCGCACCACCCCTACGCCGACCAGTTTTGCCCCGGTCGGCCCGAGCGCGTCCTCGACGTTGCCGGTGAGATCACTCGGCAGGCCGCCGAGGGCGACAATCGCGAGCCGCCTGCCCGCAAGCCGATCGCGCGTCAGCACCGGGTAGACCCGTTCGCCGAATTCGTTGGACCGATTCAGCTCGGCGCTGAGTTCATCGGCACGCGAGCGCGCGTCCTGCAGGTTGCCAACGAGGCTGTGCTCGAGGCCCTTGCGCGTGTTGGTCAGGGCGTCGCCGCCAAACTCGGCGCCGATCAGGATCCCGATCGCGAGCGCGAGGAAGACGGCAATCAGCGAGGCGGCGTGGTAGCGGGCGGAATACCCCATTCAGAGGCGAAGGCTAGTCGGCCAGGCGATCGTCTAAATGCCCAGCCAGATCCGGATCTTCAGCCAGACCAGTTCCCAGACGTCGTTGAGGGCGGGCGAAGTGATGACGAGGATCGTCAACAGGACTAGGAAGGCGACCATGAAGAAGGCCAGCGGGGCCAGCGTCGAGCTCGGGTTATAGAGCCGGCTCACCCCCTTGGCGTCAACCAGCCGCTCGCCGATCCGCAGGCGCGTGAGGAAGGTCGAGGACATGCCGCCGCGCTTGCGATCGAGGAACTCGACGAGGTTGAAGTGCGCCCCGACGCTGACGATCAGCGTTGCCCCCTTCTCGTAGGCCATCAGCATCGCCACGTCCTCGCTGGTCCCTGCGGCCGGGATCACCTGGTGGTCGAGACCCGCCTCGAGCAGCCGCTCCCGGCCCGGCGCCCGGCCGTCGGGATAGGCGTGAACGATCAGCTCGGCCCCGCAGCACAGGGCGGCGTCGCTGGCCTAGTCCATGTCGCCGAGGATCATGTCCGGCTTCAGCCCCGCCTCGAGGATCCCGTCGGCGCCGCCGTCGACGGCGACGATCAACGGCCGCACGTCGCGGATGTAGGCACGCAGAGCTTTCAGATCGCGGCGGTGGCGGTCGCCGCGAACGACGATCAGGACGTGGCGGTCGCGGAAGCTGGCGCGGGTCGGCGGAAAGGCGATGTTGCCGGTCAGCAGGTCGGTCTCTTCGCGCACGTGGGCGACGGTGTTCTCGGCGAATTCCCCCAGTGCCTCGTCGATCCGCTGCCGGTGCTCCTGCATCTCACGCTCGAGCTCGACGACCCGGAGCCGACGGCCACTAGCAATCTCCTCGTCGCCGAGATAGATCGAGCCGCCGGAAATCCGCACCCGGTCCCCGTCCTTCAGCAGCTCAAAGAGCTTCGCGTCGGGCGCATCGACGAGGGCGATCCCGGCGCGGGCGAGCATCAGCGGGCCGGCATTCGGATAACGCCCCGAAGAAGAAGGCGCGGCGTTCAGCACCGCGACCACCTCGGCTTCAATCAGCTCCTCGGCGGCGATGCGGTCGATGTCAACGTGGTTGATGACGGCGACCTCTCCGGGTCGCAAGCGCTTGACCAGGTGCTTGGTGCGCTCCCCCAGCCGCACCGCCCCTTCGACGGAGAGATCAGCACGCGCGCCATTCCTGCGCCCAAGCAGGGCGGGAAGGCGGCGACGGGAGGCAGTGGCCACCGACTCAGACTAGGTGAAGCGCGAGGGATGCCGCAAGCGGGGTGCTCATGCAGCCGCGAGGAGTTCACGAGCGTGTTCGGTCGCCGCCTCATCGGAACCGCCACCACCGAGCATGCGACGAATCTCCGCGACGACCTCCTCGCCTTCCAGTCGCTCGACGACCGCCTCGGCCTGCTCGCCCGCCACGTCCTTTTCGAGCCGGAAGTGGGTGTCGGCCAGCGAGGCGACCTGCGGTAGATGGGTGATGCAGATGACTTGACGGTCACGGCCCAGAGCCCGCAGCCGTTCGCCGACGACCCGCGCGGTGTTGCCGCCGATGCCGGCGTCGATCTCGTCGAAGACCATCGTCCCGGCGCTCGCCGCCTGTCCCAGCCCACTCAGGGCCAGCATCACCCGCGAGAGCTCGCCACCCGAAGCGGCATCGCGTAGCGGCGCCGGCTCGATACTGGGATTTGAAGCGACCCGCAGCTCAACCGTCTCCCGGCCAGAGGCGCCGTAACCATCGGGGTGCGGCTCGAGCACGACTTGGAGCGACGCACCGGCCATCGAGAGCTGCTCCAGCTCGGCGGCGACGCGCTCTTGCAGTGGCTCGACCGCCAATTCACGCCCTTCGGTCAGCTTCTTCCCCAGCTCCGCCCGCCGCGCTTCGGCCGTGGTCAGCTCGGCTTCGGCGTCATTGAAGCGCTCGCCGGCGCCCTCGAGCCGGGCAATCTCGGCGCGACAATGCTCAGCGTGCGCCAACACCGCCTCGACGCTGCCGCCGTGCTTACGCTCTAGCCGATCGATCGACTCCAGTCGCTCCTCGATCGTCAGCAGCGCCGCAGGGTCGGCTTCCACACCCTCGGCGTAATCGCGCAGCTCCGAGGCGACATCGGTGAGCTCGACGTTCAGTGCAGCGACGCGCTGGCTCAACGCGTCAAGGGAAGAATCGAGGCCCGCCGCCCCGTGCAAGGCCGCTTCGGCCTGAGCCACCGCGGCCATTGCACCGCCGTCTTCCTCGGCGCCTGCAAGCCCCGCATGGGCGGCGCCGGCCGCTTCGCGCAAACCCTCGGCATGGCGGAGACGCCCGCGCTGCGAAGACATCTCCTCTCGCTCCTCGGGTGCCGGCGCCACTGCCTCGATCTCGGAGAGCTCATAACGGTAAAGGTCAAGATCGCGCTCCCGCGATCCTTCCCGCTCCCGCAGCTCGGTCAGCTCAGCCTCCAGCCGGCCGACCTCTCGGTGCGCCTCTCGGTAATCGCGGCGCCTCTCCAAGTGCTCGGTACCAACGAAGCCGTCGAGGATCTCCATCTGGGCCGAGGAGATCGTCAGGCGACGATGCTCATGCTGGCCGAAGAAGGCCAGTAGTCGCCCGCCGAGCAACTTCAGGTCAGCAGCGGTGGCGGCACGACCGGCGACGAAGGCGCTGGTGCGCCCGCTGGCGGAAACCCTGCGTCCCAGAACCACCTCTTCGGCGCCCTCCGGGAGCCGCTCCGACAGCTCAGCGAACTCCGGCTCCCCCATCAGCCCGTGCGGCAGGTCGAAGACGCCCTCGACCCAGGCCTCGGCTGCGCCGGGTCTGACGATCTGCGCTTTCGCCTTGCCGCCCATCAAGAGGTCGAGCGAGTGCGCGAGGACCGTCTTCCCCGCGCCGGTCTCGCCGGTGATCGCGTTCAGCCCCTCACCCAGGCGCAGCTCGGCCCTCTCGATCAGGAGCAGGTTCTCGATCCGCAGCTCGCACAGCATGGAATCTGTGTAGCAACGAGGCCGGATCGACTTGTGGTGGTTTCGCGGTGTTTCCGGACTCCTTCAGAGCTGCGTGGCAACCAGCCCGCCGATGAAGCTGGCGTTGATGGTGACAAAGCAGATGATCATGTTTCGTGGAACCGCGTCGAGCCTGCCTTCGACCCGCTCGAAACGCCTATCCATTTGCTCGAGGCGCTTGTCGATCTGCTCAAAGCGCTGGTCGATCTTCTCGAAGCCCTTTCTCATCTCCACCCGGAGTTCGTGCAGAGCGCCGTCGATGCGCCCGAAGGCTTTGTCCAGCTTCTCGTCCGTCCATCTTTCCCTGGGCATCACGACCATGCAGCCAACCATAGGAAGCTTGTTGTCAACAGTGGCGCGCAGAAAGTAAATCTTTGCGCCCGCCTTTCACACGGAAGGCGAAATTAGCCGGCGGCGGAATCGCTCGGGCCGCCCGTCGGCTGGACGAAGTCCTCGGACCTGACCAGGAGGAAACCGAGGATGGCACCGACGAAGCAGATGATCGCGCCGATCACGAGGATCTCGTTCATGCCACTGACGAAGGCGACGTCGGCGGCGTGGGTCGCCTTGGCGTGAATCGCAGGCGGCAGCGGAAGTTCGGCGACGGCGCGGGACCCCCCGGACGCGACCGCTTCACCTAGTCCCTTGGGTGCTTTCGGCACCAGTTCGCCGAGCTTCGAATCGACCTGGGACTGGAACACGGCGCCGAGGCCGGCGACCCCGGTCGCAATCCCGACCTGGCGGAAGGTCGTGTTGATCCCCGAGCCCATTCCCGATTTCTCCACCGGCACCACCGCGATAGCGGCCTGACCGATGCCCGGGTTGGTCGTGCCGATGCCGATCCCGGCAAGGACAAACCCGACGAGCAGCGCCGTCCATTCCGAGTTCGGACCCAAGCCGTGCATCAGCAACAAGCCGACCCCCACGAGGGTGAGGCCGCAGCCCAGCAGGACCCTGATCGGCACACGGTGCGAGAGCGAGCCGGAGATCGGCGCGACGACGAAGCCGAGGATGGTTAGAGGCAGGAAGCGCAGCCCGGCTTCCAGGGGCGAGAAGTCGAGCACTCCCTGCAGATAGATGGTCAGGTAGAGGAACATCGCAAACATCCCGGCCGAGAGGGCGAAGGCGACCGCCGAGACTCCATTGAAGGCCCGCTTGCGGAAAAGCTTGAGGTCGAGCATCGGGTGCGCCACCCGCGACTCGATCGCCACGAAGACGGCGAGCAGCACCGCAGCGGCAACGAGGCAGCCGACGATCACGCCACTCCCCCACCCTTCCGGGTTGCCGCGGATCAGCCCGAATATTAAGAGGAACAGTGCCGCCGAGAAGGTGATCAGCCCCGGCACGTCCACCGGCTCGGGGTCTTTGGCGAAGACGTTGACGATCTGGCGCTCGGTCAGGACCATCGCGGTGATCCCGATGGGGACGTTGACGAAGAAAATCCACTCCCAGCCAAAGCTCTGCGTGAGAACGCCGCCCACCAGCGGCCCAACCGCCACTGCGCAGCCGACCGTCGCGCCCCAGACGCCGAACGCCGTCGCCCGGTCCTTGCCGTGGAACTCCTGCCCGATCAGCGCCAGCGAGGTAGCGAACATCCCGGCCCCGCCGATCCCCTGCAGGCCGCGGGCCAGGTTCAGCAGCGTCGGGTCCTGGGAGATGCCGCAGAGGAACGAGGCGAAGGTGAAAATGCCGAAGCCAATCGTGAACACGCGCCGGCGGCCGAGCCGGTCGCCGAGCGAACCGGCGGTAAGCAGGAACGCGGCCAGCATCAGCGAGTAGGCGTCGACCACCCACTGCAGGCTCGAGAGGCTCGCGTTCAGTTCCCGCTGGATGTCCGGCAGGGCGACGTTGACGACGGTGACGTCCAACAGCAGCATGAACGTCGCGATTGAAACCAGCAGCAGGGTCCACCACTTGCGCTCCATGGCGCGCACCCTAAACAACTCATTCCGCCGGCCCGCGAGGCCCGCTTTAGACAGCCAAATGTCCGAACTTGTCTCTTATCCGCTGGTAGAAGCTGGTTCCCGGCAGCTGCGCCAAGCGACTGACCGAGTCGAGGAAGCGAACCTCCAGCTCCGCGCCGGGCTCCAGCTCGGCAACCTTGCCACCATCGACGGCGACCTCGACCGCCTCGCGCTCCGGTGCGTTCTCGATGTGGAGCACGTCACCCGGGGCGACGACGAGGGCGCGGGCGGTCAGCGAGTGCGGGGCGATGTAGCTGACCACGTACCCCTTCACGCCCCAGGCCAGGATCGGCCCCTGGTTGGCGAGGTTGTAGCCAGTCGACCCGACCGGGGTCGCGGCGACAAGGCCATCGCAGCGGACGTGCCCCACCTCCCTGCCGGCGATCCGGTAGCTGAGCTCGGCAACCCGGTCGTGGGGCCGGCGCGCCAGGGTGATGTCGTTAAGGCCCACCGATTTGACCTCGTTGCAGATCACCTCGAGGCCCGGCAGCTCGATCGTCTCGAACTCGCCTTGGAGAGCGCGGCGGATTCCCTCCCTCGCCTCTCCCCGCTCGACCGCGGCGAGGAAGCCGACGGTGCCGAAGTTGACCCCGAAGACCGGAACTTCGGTGCCAGCGTAGCGGCGCAGGGCATGCAAGATCGAGCCGTCGCCACCGAGTACCAGGCAGATCTCCGGCAGAGTGTGTTCGGCAGTGACGTCGACCCCCTCGCCGGCGGCGCCGTGCTTTTCGAGCTCCTCCTGGGAGGCGGCAAGTCGCCAGCCGAGCTCGTGGGCGACTTCGGCGGCCACCCCCACCGCTTCGGAGGCCGAGGGCGGATGCGAGTGGGTGATCAGGGCAGCGGTCTTCACGCGTCCTCCTCTACCACCGCGGCGACCGCAGCGTCGAGGTCCTCGACTTCCGGTCCCTCACCCCCGCACCAGACGAAAGTCTCGCGATTTCCCTTCGGCCCCGGCAAGCCGGAGGAGGCGAAGCCTCGGATGGGCAAACCGAGCTCGCGCGCGGCGCCGGCAACCTCAAGTATCGCCTCGCGCCGGTCGACGGGATCGCGAACGACACCACGACCGACCCGGTTCTTTCCGAGCTCGAACTGGGGCTTCACCATCGCCAGCACTTCGCCGGCGGGCTCAAGGCAACGAATGACCGCCGGCAGCACCTTGACGAGGGAGATGAAGGAGACGTCGACCGTCGCCAGTGACGGGACGAAGGGCAGGTCTCCCCGCTCCATCGCCCGCGCGTTCAGCCGCTCGATCACGTAGACACGAGGGTCTTCGCGGAGGCGAACGTCGAGCTGGCCGTAGGCAACGTCGGCGGCGATCACCCGTTTGGCGCCGCGCTGCAGAAGGCAGTCGGTGAAGCCGCCGGTCGAGGCGCCGACGTCGAGGCAGTCGCGATCGGCGACGTCGACTCCGAGCGCCTCCAGCGCGTTCTCGAGCTTGATCCCGCCCCGGGAAACGAAGCGCGATCCAGCGGCGACGATCAGGTCGGCATCTGGCTCGACGAGTTGGCTCGGCCGCAACGCCACCGGGCCGTCCTGTCCGACCCGCACTTCCCCTGCCCGGACCGCTCCGGCGGCCGCGGAACGCGACGGGAAAAGGCCGCGGTCGGCCAAAACCGCATCTATCCGGGTCTTCTTCACCGCCCGAAAGCTACAGCGACCCCTCGCAAGCAGCGAGATTTCGTCCAGCCTGAGACGGAGATGCAACATTTCCTTGACAACTTCTCTCGCCCAGTCCGCTTTTCTAGAGCAAATCGGGTACCAGGAAGCCGGAGATCCGTGAGATGCAGGGGTTCTGTGACCCCACTCACACACAAGTCGCACATACGTTCGTACGCTGTTCAAGGATTCGCAAGAGGAAACCGACTAAAGGAACACCACAAAGACTTCTTGGTTGAACCCCGCGTCGATATATCGCCTCGCTGCTTCCCACAGCGACGCACTCGACACAAACCGGGCTCACCTACCTCCCACGGATCCACACATATATAGAGATACATATCTCTCCTCCCTGTAGTAACCCCAGAAGCGCCCCGCCTCCCCGGCGGGGCGTTTTCTGTTGTGGAGCCGAATCCCGAGCTTGAGGCGGCTTCGACAGGAGCTTCAGGGGAGGCGATGCGCCAGTTGATGCGCCAGTTGATCCCTCGGCAGCTCGCGTGGACCGAGGGCGAGCCGCACCCACCTGGCAGGCGCTGCCATCGCCCTCCGGGATCAGGTCTTCAGCGCAGCGAGTGCAAAGAAGGCCTGCGTATCTGGGTCCCCAGCTCGTGAGGACTCGTAGAACGCCAGGACCGCCTTTGCCTGCGCGAGAAGGTTCTGCGCGGCGGCCCGAGAGATGGACCTGACACGGTCGTAATCAGCAATCTCCCGCTCGACCTTGAGAGATCGCAGGGCCTCCATGACATCAAGTAGATCAGTGCCGGCACCACCAATAGCCTGGAAAATGGACCAAACCGCCTTTGCTCGCACCTGGTCCGGAGCGGTGCCCGGGTCGGCTGCTGAGTTTGGCCCCAAGCGCGTAACCAACCGGGTCGCTTCAATGACAGAACCGTGGGTGAGAAGCCTGCCCCCGTGAATCCAGTTTTCGCCGAACAAGAACTGGGCGATAGCCCGAGTCGTCGCGTGATATGCGGAGTAGTAGGCCGCTGACGCTGCTCGGCGACTGTCGATGGTGGGTGGCCGTCCACCACCTTCGCTCGTGGTGAGGCGTTCGACGTGTTCGATCAGGAACTGCGGATCGAGCGGATCCGCAGGCGTGCCTTTAGCCATCCTCGCTCGAGGATACGAGGCGAGTAGTAGCAACCACGGACGGAAGAAGCGCTGCGGTCGCCTCTCGGACAGCGGTCCGGATCGCATTCGTCGTGTTCTGATCCCAGGTCTTGTTCTCACCCGGATCATTGAGGATCACCTGGACCAGAACCTCCTCTGCCCGGGGGGAATCCTCAAGCCAGTCGACTTCGACCTCCACGTCTTTTCCGGCCACATCACGGATAGATCGAAGAATCTTCTCGCGGAGATCTGCGAGGTCATTGGACCGGATACGCGTATGCATAAACCGAGGCTAGCAGCGCAACCGGGCATTTCCTGCCTGAACGGTCTTCCGGATTACGCGCCCACAAGTGAAGCTTCGCCTTCGCCCGGACGCCGCGCCTCTTCGATCAGCTGCTTGGCGCTCGCATAGGTGCAAGGTGGATGATGAAACCAATCCGCAGCCTCT
Organism: Solirubrobacterales bacterium; assembly: GCA_035551255.1. GTDB lineage: Bacteria > Actinomycetota > Thermoleophilia > Solirubrobacterales > 70-9 > VAYN01. The sequence continues at coordinate 5,349 of DASZNP010000123.1, read as the reverse complement.
GCATGCCAGAACCGGCTCAGAGGATCATTGTCGCTCAATAGGAAGTGGCTCCGGGGGAACCGATCCGCAGGTTCAAGCTGATACTCGTAAGCCTTCAGGAGCAGGTGCTCGTTGTCGAAGCAATATGCCGCGTATGACAGGGGATCCTCAGCGAGGTAAATCTCGAAGGCGCTGGCAGAAGCAGCTTGAGACGCCCGGGCCTGCTCAATCACCCAAAGCCCGCGAAGGATGCGCCCGAGGGGATCGTCCCTGACAATGTTCCCGTCTCGCTGATGATCCAATGACTGAAGCGCCGCGCGGCTTCGGGGATCGGGGATTACTGCTTCAACGGTTGCGTTCTTGTTTTGCCAGAACCTCTCAAGGCTCGGGACATTTTCGCGGACAATCCCATCAAAGAACCGCGCCACCAGAACTACTTCCCGGGACTCGCTCCAGAGGGCGTCCCAAGGCGGCGCCCCAAAGTCGGTGTAGACGGCTACAAGACCGCGTACTGGCTGACTGGAAGCTACGACTGCCTCAACGATCTCCTCACGAAGCTGCTGAAAGCTCGATACGCCCTTGCGAAAAAGCAAGTAACTGCCAAGCAGGTAGGCGATCAGAACAACTACTGCTGACGGCAACGCAGCCTGGATGAATATGACGAATGAGGGTGGATCCTTGATCTCGGCCAGAAGGAGAAATAGCGCTACGCAGAGCGTCACCCCCAGAGTGGCAACCAGCGCTTTTAGCCAGTTGACCTCAACCCACTTTTGGTCACTGCCCAATCTTCTGGCCCCCGCATGAGCCCCTGCAATCAGCGACTTGGGCCGCTGGCCAAATCTCAGGATCTAAATCGATTGCCAGAGCCGCCAGTTCGCGGCCTCGTGAATATCCACTGGGGCTGGGAGGCATCGGCCGATGGTGGATAAAACATCCATAGCGAGCTTCGCAAAAGCGCGCATACGCTTCGGTATCGAGGATAAATGCGTGCCAAGCCGCATCCACCAGGGGTGGTGGACTAAGCGGCTCCGCCGATTCTGCGCAGGCATCCAAGAAGGGCCCAAGGGCATGCACGGCCTTTACGGCAAGAGCTTCCGTACAGGCAGCCTGCTCTTGAACCCGCATGACGAGATCGTCTACAGGCAGTGCGGCGTCGGTATTTCTTTTCGCTCCAGCAGCGCTTTGGACCGCCATCGAAACGCCTCCTTGGGAACCAGCAGTTCTTATTTCTGTACTCCTCAGATCCAATGTATATCGCTGTCGTGCACGCTTGAAGCTAGAACCGCGAGTCATTGGACTGGGAGATCCAACGCTCGATCATCCTTGCGCGCGAGATAGGCATCCATCCGCGCCCGCACATCGTCGTAGCTGCCAGGGAGCAAGTGCCCGTACACGTCAAAGGTCGTCTGGATCTTGGAGTGACCGATGACCACCTGGATCGCTTTCGGGTTCGCCCCGGTGTCGATCAGGAGTGACGCGAAGGTGTGCCGGCACTCATGGAGGGTGAGCATCGTCAAGAGGACCGGGGCGCGCCCCTCCTCATCGGCGGCTTCCCGCTCGGCGAGGTTGTACGCCTTCCATGCTCGCCGAGCGCGGCCGTCGATAGTGGACGGATAGAAGACCTGATCGGCGGCTCGGCCAAAAATGCGATCCGTGCCGGCCCTCCCCGTCCTGACGAGCTGCTCATCGAGAAAGTCGCGGAGGATCGCGAGCAACGGAATCGTCCGCTTCGCCGCCTCGGACTTCGGCTCGATCTCACCCTCCTCCTGGTCCCAACCTTTTCTGACGTGGATCAGGTTCCGTGCGAGGTCTATGTCTTCACAGCGAAGGGCCTGCAACTCGCCGCGCCTCAGACCGGCGTAGAAGGCCGTCGCCCACAGCGCCCGATCCTCAAGAGGAAGCAGCTCGATCAAGCGCGCTGCTTCGGCAGGGGCGATGATCCTACGCGGGCGCTTGGACTTGCCGAGGGGGAGGTCAATCCCTTTGGTCGGCTCGTTCGCCAGTTCTTCCCGGTCGATAGCGCGCCGATAGAAGGCCTGGAGGGGATTGAGGACGTTGCTAGCGCTGTGACCGGAGAGGGTCGCAAGCAGGTCGTCGGCGAAGCTCTGCACGTCGGCGCGGCGAACCTCAGAAGGGCGCAGGGCGCCGAGTTCGGAGTCCTTGTAGCGGAGGCGCACAGCGCGCTCATACGAGCGGATCGTGTTCGGCTTGTAGCGCTCTTTCTTCTTCGGCCGAACCTCGCCGCTCTCCATTCCGGCGACGAAATCGACAAGCGCCTCGTAGACGGTGCGATGGTCCTGCGGCGCTCGGCGCAGCTCACCTTTGCGAGCTGCCGTCAAGGCTTCTGAGCGCCATGCCTTGGCCTCGCGCTTCGTCTTGAACGTGCGGCGAACCTTCTTCTTCTCGCGGCGGAGGTAGACCCACGCCTCCCATCCCGAGCTGCAACGGCAGCGCTTCCCTTCGCGGACGGGGCAGCGGGGAGCATGCCGCCTGACGATGCCCTCAGCCATCGTTACGACCCTCCTGGTGAGGAAGGTTGCCGACCGTCGAGCGGCACGGATACATAGGGTGAGTAACAGCCATAGGGAGGTCACCTCTCCTTGTGGTCAGGCCCTCGATCCGGCGTTGGCGCGCCGCCGAGGGCCGTTTCTTGTTGCCGTGAAATCTACCGGGTGAAGTGGACGCAGAGAGCATCACGAAAGCTGCTCCATCATCGGCTCCTCCGAGCTTTCGGCCACCCACCGTTCAAGCTCGCGAACCGGGACCAGGCGCTTGCGGCCGCGCCGGATCAAGCGCAGTTGCGGCGCAACGTTTTCATCGAAGAAGTCGGGGCCGACGCCGATAGCGGCAGCCGCCTCCGAGGGAGTGAGAGCAATGCGAGGGATCGAAGCCGGCAGCTTCTTCGCCATGCCCTCTCACCGCCCGATCCCGAGGCGCATCGAGCGCTCGGCCGCCCGCTGTTTCTTCAACCCGAGCTGGCGCTGCGTACGCTGCAAACGCTCTCTGGCCTGCCTCTGTCGGGCCTGCGCGGCCCGGTCTTTCGGCTCCCGCCCGAGGGCATGGTGTCTGTCCACGACGCCGTTTCGGACGCGGTAGCTCTCGATCCCGCGCACCGCCCGGTCCCATGCCGCCGCCTTCGTGGGATCGCTCGGCCTCTCCCCCAGCTCGGACTTGATGTAGGCGGGAGGAGATAGACGGGCGGCGGTCGCGGCGGCCCGCTCACGCTCGGAGAGGACGTGTTCGGCGACCGCTGCTTTCGCGCGGGCGTCGTGGCCGATCCCCGGCAGTTGCTCGCGCTCGGCCCTCGCCGCCTCGATTCGCTCCAGCGCGGCTTCTTCGTTGGAGGGATGGACGCCCGACCGCGAGCGGAACGACTCGACCCGCTCGGCCTCCCTGCTGATCGTCTCCTCCGCGCGAAGGTGCCGGGATTCGTTGTGCTGCTCGGCTGCGGCCTCTGAGCGGAGCTCGTGGACCCGGCGGGCCAGCTCGTCCGTCGGCATCTGGGCGAACTGCGAGCGCAAGGCCTCGTCGTGGGCGGCGCTCTGGGCGCCGATCCGCTCGGCCGCTTCGGCGATGTGCTCGAGGCCGTGGCGCAGGTAGGGCGAGTCCGGCGCGATCTCCTCGCGGGCGAGCTGGACCTCCGGAGTCGCGTAGATGAAGGTCTCTCCCCTGGTCCGCGAGGCTGCGACGTAGAACTCCTCCCGCGTCATCGAGGGGTCGGCCATGACGAAGGCCGAGTCGAGAGTGGCGCCCTGGGCCTGATAGATCGTTGCGGCGTAGGCGTGTTCGATGGCGGGCGCTCCGTCCCTCGGGTTGACCCGGCCCAAGAAGACGGAATCGACACCCACCCGCCTAGCGGTGTCGATTCCGGCCAACACCAAACGCCGGGACTCCGCGTCCACCTCCGCTATCCGCCACCTCTCGCGGTTGAAGATGCCGGCGCGCTGATCGTTGATCCGGGTGATGACCTGATCGCCGACCGCGAAGCGGGCCTCGCCGACTTGCAGCTCCTGCGACCCGAGCCGACCCTCGGAGCGTATCCGCTCCCGCGCGAGGATGTTCAGCTCGCGGACCTCGGTGTTTCGCTTGGCCACCATCAGCGCGTCCTCGCCCTGGGCGAAGCGCTGCCACCAATCGACCACCATCGCCTCCCGTCGGGCGGCGGGGTCCTCTGAGATCGTCACCCGTTCGGCCCCCTGGTAGACCGAGATCGCCTCGCGCCCTTCGCCCTCGCGGAACAGCTTCGCCGCATCGCGCTCCAGCTCATGGCGGTGACGGATCACTTCATCGAGGACGATCGGCTCGCTCCTCTGCGCGATCGCCGCGAAGAGGCCGCCCGCCTCGATCTCGCCGAGCTGGGCGGGGTCGCCGATCAAGACCAGCTTGGCCTCGGCCTCCTGGGCGTGGTCGATGATCCGGGCGAGCGACCGGGAGTCCACCATCCCGGCCTCGTCGACGACGACGACCGAGCCAGGGCGAAGCGGTGCCCGCCCCTTGGCGGCGGCGGCGTCAAGCTCTGCCAGCAGGCGGGCGAGGCTCGTAGCTTCAAGCCCCTCGGACCGGAGCACGTTCGCCGCCCGCCAGGTCGGCGCGGCGACCCTCAGCTCGCCGCGATCAGCCGACCATCCACGGGCCGCGGCGACGAGGGCGTAGGTCTTGCCGGTGCCGGCCTCGCCGACGACGACAACCAGGCCCTCGCCGCCCGAGAGGAGGCGGCGCACCATCGCCTCCTGGTCTGCCTTCATGCTCGGCCGCTCGGCGAGGACGCGGGCGACGACGAGCGGATCCACGGTGGCGCGGTCCGTGCTCGATCCCATCGCCTCGGCGCTCGCAAGCGCCTTCTTCTCAAGCTCCCAGATCGCCTGGGTGGTGTAGCGCTCGCCCTTCGCGGCCTGCGCGATCAAGATCACGTCGGACCGGGAGAGGTAGGCGTCGGCCAGCTCCACGACCTCGGGGCCGGGAGCGCCGGCCGGGAGGCAGTTGCCGACCGCCTGGATCACGTCGCGGCGGTCGAAGTGGGAGGCATGGGCGGTGAGCGCGGCCTCGACGTCGGCGACGGCGACCCGCCCCTCGGGCGCCTGGCGCTCCTTGCCGAAGGTGGCGCGGAGCGCCTCGCGGTCAAGACCGATCTCCTCGCCCTTGCGCCGCCAGACCTCGCGCAGGCTCTCGGTGGTCAGGTCGCGGTCCTTCGCCTCCCTCGTCGCCAAGGTCGCGATCTGCCTGGCGCGAGCGCTCGCCCCCTCCCCCGCCGCCTCGAGTATTTCCTCGCGGCGGGTCGAGAAGGCGCGCAGGTGGTCGGGGTCGAAGCCCCGGATCTCGGCGATGCCGTTCTCGACCTCGCGCCAGCAGACGCCGAGACGGCGGGTCAGC
>DASZNP010000122.1:0-13055 GCA_035551255.1 Solirubrobacterales bacterium | reverse complement strand
CGTGCATTTCGCCTGAGGTTTGAGGCGGTTAGGCGGGCGGTGCGGCCATCACGCGCGTCACCGAGTCGCCGACGAAGCAGGGCTTCTCGCCGCCCTCGACCTCGAGCGTGAAGCGGGTGACTACCTGCCACCAGCAGGCGCCGATCTCGTCGACCGAGACGACCTCGGCCCGGGCGCGGACCCGGGCGCCGGCCGGAACCGGGGCCGGGAAGCGGATCTTGTTCCAGCCGTAGTTGACGCCGAGGGCGAAGCCGGAGGAAGAGATCAGCTCGCTGCGGAAGCCGTCGACGGTGGCGAGGGTGAGGTTGCCGTGGGCGATCGTGGTGCCATAAGGGCTCTCGCTCTTCGCCCGTTCGGGATCGACGTGGATCCACTGGTGGTCGCCGGAGAGCTCGGCGAAGGCGTCGATGTCGGCCTGAGTGATCGTCCGCCACTCGCTCGGGCCGACCTCCTGGCCGACCAGCGCCTGCATCCCCTCGACTCCCTGGACCTCGGTTGCCATCGCGCGGCAGTCTAACCGGGTGGGCCAGCCGGTCCGTCAGGGCCCGAGCAGTTCCACCTGCGAGGAGAGCTCGCCGCCACGCAGGACGTGGAGGGCGAAGCCCGGGGGGCCGACGAAGTCCACCTCGTCGTGCTCGTAGTTCGGCCGTACCTGCAGGCAGGCGCTGGGCGCGGAGAGGACGGCGCAGCCACCGACCGCGCCTGCGGCGGTCCGATGCAGGTGGCCGCCGACGATGACGCGCAGTTGCGGGTGGCGGGCGACGACCTCGGCGAGTGCTTCACGATCGGCGGCGGTGAGGTTGATCGCATCCCACTCGGGCACGCCGGTCGGGAGCGGTGAGTGGTGCAGCGCCAAGAGCGTCGGCGCCTCGGGCTGCTCGAGCAGCGTCTCGTCCAGCCAGCGCAGCTGCTCCTGGCTGTATTCGCCGGCGTCCCGGCCGGGGACGATCGAGTCGAAGAGGACAAGCCGGAGCCCGCCGACCTCAGCGGTGTAGTTGATCGGCTCATCGCCCGCGCCCGGCAGCGCGAAGGCCTCACGCAGGCGACCGCGGTCGTCGTGGTTGCCTGCGAGGACGTAGAGGGGAGCGTCGAGCCGCTCCATCAGTTCGCGGGCGCGAGCGTAGTTCTCCAAGCTGCCGTCGTCGGCGAGGTCCCCGCTGACGAGGACCGCGTCGGGCCGGTTCGGCAACGCCCGGATCGCCTCGACCACCCGCTCGACCTGAGCAACAGGATCAACCCCCTCCCACTCGTCGCAGATGTGGAGGTCGCTGAGCTGGGCGAGCAAGACGGGCCCCATCGCCGAGTAGCCTACGGGCGTGGCCCGCCCCACCGGTCGTGTGCTTTCCAGCAGCCAGCTGAAGACGCTGGCCCAGCACGGCGAGGAGCGGACGGCGGAGGTCGGCGAGGAGCTGTTCCGGATCGGCGACGAGACCTACCCGTTCATCGCCATCCTCGAGGGCGAGGCGGCGGTACTCGACGGCAACGGGCAGGAGATCGTCCGTCACGGCGCCTCCGGCTTCCTCGGCGAGATGAACCTGCTCTCCGGACAGACGGTCTTCCTGGCCGCGGTGGTCACCGAGCCGATGCGCTACATCGCGGTCGAGCGCGAAGAGCTGCGCAAGCTGCTGTTAGAGGACGCGCCGCTCTCCGACATCCTCCTCCCCGCCTTTGTCGCCCGACGCGAACTACTACAACAGCGACAGGGGATCGGCGTCGAGATCGTCGGGCCGCGACACTCGGAGGCGACGCGGCAGCTGGTCGACTTCGTCAAACGGCAGCGGCTTCCGTACACCTGGACGCAGCCGGAGGAAGACAACGACGCGGCCCGGGCCCTCGAAGGGGTGGCGGAGGAGAAGCTGCCGCTGGTGCGCCTGCCCGGCGGCGTCGAACTGCGGGCGCCGAGCGACGGCGAGCTCTCGCGGGCGCTCGGGATCGGGCTGGAGCTGCAGCCGCGGGAGGAAGTCGACCTGCTGGTGATCGGCGGCGGGCCGGCCGGCCTCGGCGCCGCCGTCTACGGCGCCTCCGAGGGCCTCGACACGCTGGTGATCGAGAGCACGGTGCTCGGCGGCCAGGCGGGCAGCTCGCGGCGAATCGAGAACTACCTCGGCTTTCCGGCCGGGATCACCGGCACCGAGCTGACCAGCCGCGCCGTCACCCAGGCGCGCAAGTTCAAAGCGCGGACGGCGACGCCGTACCGGGCGAAGGCCCTGGAGCCCGGCGACGGCCGCCACGTCGTCCGGCTCGAGGAGGGCAACGAGATCGCCGCCCGGGCGATCGTCCTCGCCACTGGCGCCGAATACCGGAAACTGCCGGTGGCGGACCTTGAGCGCTACGAGGGCTTCAGCGTCTTCTACGCGGCCGGCCCGCCGGAGGCGCAGATCTGTGGCGGCCAGCGGGTCGGCGTAGTCGGCGGCGGCAACTCGGCCGGACAGGCCGCCGTCTGGCTCGCCCGCGGCGGCGCCCTGGTGACGCTCCTGCACCGCCGCGCCGACCTCAGCGAGACGATGTCGAGCTATCTGCTCGACGAGCTCGACCGCTACGGCGTCCACGTCCGCGACCGCAGCGAAATCACCGAGCTGCATGGCGATGACGGCAAGCTCGAAGCCGTCACCCTCACCGACGGCACCCGCCTCCCCTACTCGTTCCTCTTCCTCTTCCTTGGCGCATCCCCCTGTACCGATTGGCTAGGCGACGCCGTCGCCCGCGACGAGAAGGGCTTCATCCTCACCGGCCCCGACGTTGGCGCCGAGGGCCTGCTCGAAACCACCGTCCCCCGCGTCTACGCCGCAGGCGACGTCCGCTCCGGCTCGATCAAGCGCTGCGCTACCGCCGTCGGCGAGGGCGCCGCAGTGGTGCGCTTTGTTCACGAGCATCTGGATCTGCAGGAGCCTTCGCCTCAGCATCCCGTTTGAGAAGCTCACCGACCTCATAGCCGTCCTCGGCCCTTTTCACTGCCTGCTCGATGAACTCCTCGGTGATGAGCTCACCTTTGACAGTCCTGCCATAGGTCTTCTTACGCGACATCGTCATTCTCTCGGTAGGAGGTTTGCATAGCTCAATCGCATCTTCATTGCGTGGACCACCAGCTCGGATCCGTCCGGTCGGGGATACGTCACAACCTCCAGCAGCTCTCCATTGGTTGCCGCGCCCAGGTAGAGGCGAGATCCATCATCTTGATCGATGACTTGTATTGCCTGCCTGAGCGCGTGCTTGATGTCGATCTTGGCGACGCCATGCTTGAAGGCGCTTCCATAGATCTCCCTCATGCTCTTGACCCGAAAGCTCATGCCACCAGCCGCACTTCGAAGCTGGGCATCGCCATTGCACCGACGCCTCCGATGAGGGCGAGGATCCGGGTTACGTAGGCCTGGGTCTCGGGATAGGGCGGGATGCAGTGGCAGGCTTCGACCGGGGCGGGGCCGGCGTTGTATGCCGCCAGGGCGAGTTCGGGGGAGCCGAACTGGTGGAGGAGGTCCGACATCAGGTGGGCCTCGGCATCGATGGCGGCAACTGGGTCATAGGGATTGGTGAGGCCGTAGGTGGCGGCGGTGCTAGGCATGAACTGGGCGATGCCTTGGGCACCTGCGGATGAGCCAGCGTTGGGGTCGAAGCCCGACTCGGCCATCAGTTGGCCCGCCATCAGCGCTGGGAGAACGCCCCATCTAGCCGCCGAGCGGAGGATCGGCTCGCGGTACTGCGTCGGGACGAAAGAGGGCAGGGTCGTCGAAGAGACCGTGCTCGCCCCTCCCCCACCCGCAGTTGACGCTTCGCCCTCCGGAGAGCAGGGAGCCGGCCCGGCGTCGAAGCCGTAGTGCCACGGCTCCCATCCATACCTTTGAACAAAGCCGAAGCGACCCGCGTTCGAAGCCAGCCACGAGTAGGCGGCGTCAGGTCCGATGTCAAGCTCAGTGGCGCATCGGTGCAGCGAATGGCCCGGCGGTGCCACCCAGGTCGGGTCGGGGTGGGCGGCAAACAGTTCCGCCTGTTCGGCGTCGGAGCGGAAGCCGGAGACAACGATGAGCACGATGCCGTCACTGCGCGCGGCGGCCGCCATCTGGTCGTAGGCGGCGGCTACGTCGGGCCGCATGCCCTCGCCGTCGCGGTAGATCAACGGACCGCTGTAGCCGCCGCCGGTCGCCATGCCCGTGCCCCCGCCCGCCGAGCCGCTGTAGGGAGCCGCCGCTTCGGCCACCGCCGAGGCTTCGACGCGCTGCCCCTGGCCACCACGGAGACCGGCAACCACGGTTGCCTTGGCCCGCACCGGCGCGAAGGAAGCGGCGTCGGGAAAGCTCACCCGCACGCGATCGGGGTCGACGTCGTTCGCACGGGCAGCCATCAGGGCCCCGGTCTTGGCGCGAGCGAGATAAGCCCCCTTCGCGATGTGGTTGGGATTCAGCCGCCCGTCAGCGAGCCGGGGCGGTGAGAGGAGACGCGGCAGGTCGTCGCGCATCGAGCGGACAGCGGAGATCGCGACGAGGTCGGCGGCCCTCTGCGCCCTGCCCTTCCCGGTCACCGCTCCAGCGATCGCGACCAGGGCAAGCGCCGCGGCGATCAACGCCAGCGCCCCTCCCAGCGCCAGGATCAACGCCTGCCCGCTCTCCTCCCTCGCTCGCACTCGGGGGACCGTGCCTTGGCCGGGCGCACGGATGGTGCGCAGAAACAAAATCTTGCTGCGCGGCTTTCGAACTTTTCTGTGACCTGCCGCGTAGACCGGGGCGAACCATCAACCGAGGAGGCCTGATGTCGCCGCGCTTCATCCCCCGCCCGCTCCCCATGCCCCGCCCGCAACCCGTCCGCATCGCCTTGCTTTCCGCTCTCGCCGCCGTGCTGGTGCTTGCAACCGGTGCCGCGGCCAGTGGATCGAGCAAGGTAGTCGCGAAGGAGACCCAGAGCGAAAGCCTCGGAGCAACGGTTCTGACCAGGACCAACGGCCACACCCTCTACAGCCTCAGCGTCGAGACCCACGGCCGGTTCGTCTGCACCGGCGCCTGCCTCGGCACGTGGAAGCCGCTCGTCGTCCCGCGGGGAGTGAAGCCGAAGGGCCCGGTGAAGCTCGGGACGATCCGCCGTCCCGACGGAAAGACCCAGGTGACTTTCAAGGGGCGGCCCCTCTACAGCTTCAACGGGGACACCAAGGCAGGAGAAGACAACGGCGAGGGGTTCAAGGACGTCGGAACCTGGCATGCCGCAAAAGTGGCGACGAGTGCGCCGCCCGCACCGGAAGCCGGACCAACCCCCTATCCGTACTAGCCAGAGAATCCCAGTCGGCGCACCAGCCGGGGTGGCAGCGCGCCCTGCGAGCCTGCCGGCAAGGCGCCAAACAAAGCGCGTCGTTCTGCCACCCAACTGAGCCGGTGCTTGAGGACGGCGAAGGCGAACCCGCGATGGAGCAGGTCTCTGGCGACCAGCGCGAGGAGCGGTCGGTCCTCGGCCAGCCCCACCCGCAGGAGGACGCCCGACGGGCGCAGGCCGGAATCCAGCGCCTCCTGTAACAGCTGCGGCGGCACGTGCACCACGACGGCCGTTTCGCGAGCGACGGTCACCGACGCCACGGCGGTCTCGAGACCCCCCGCATCGGCGGGCACCGCGAGGTGGCAGGCCTGTCCGCGTGCCGCCGCCTTCGCAGCCGGGAGGTGCGTCGCTAAACGCTCCTCCAGCTCCTGGGCCGCCGCCGAGGCGAGCAGAGCCGGCCGCGGCGCCCTCCCTCCCACGTCGATGAAGAGCGTCGCGCGATCGAGGTCAGCCCCCGCGCAGGCAAGTGCCGCCGCGGCGCCGCGTGCGCCCTCCGCCTCCCCGACCGCAGCGACGACGACCGTCGGCCCAACCTTCAGCGGGTTGAGGAAGGTGGTTGCCTCGCTCATGGCGCCGACCTCGCGGTCGCACTGCTGCTGATCGTCAGCCGCTCCGCGAGGGCCGGGATCGGTGAAGGCGGACGCAGCCGCACCGAGACCTCGTCTCCCTTCACCGAGACGGCAACGTCATCCGCGGCCCAACCCGGCAATGCTTTCTTCGCCGCTTCGGCAGCCGAGCCACCCGAGGCCTGGGCAAGGGCTCCAGCCTCGGCGGCGCCGTCGGCAAGCGTCATCGCGTAGCCGGCCGCCAGCAACTGCAGGGCCACCAAGCCCGCCAGCAGCAGCGCCGGCAGGGCCGCGACCAGCTCCACCGTGGCCTGTCCCCGCTCAGCCATCGTCGCCTTCCAAGGAGCTGGTGGCGCCCACTCGCACCGGTGGCAGCGATGGAATCAGCCGCGGCACCTCAACTCGCACCTCGACTCCGTCCTCGTCTTCCACCTTCGCCGCCTCCCGCATCGACGGCGGCAGAGCGGCGCGGGCGGCAGCGGCCGGGTCCCCACCCACCACCGCCGCCCGCGCTCCCGCCCGCGCGGCCACGCTCGCCGACCAGAGGGCCTGCCCGGCGAGCGCGATCTGCGCCACCGCCAGCACCGCCAACAGCAAGAAGGGGACGACGGCGACCAGCTCCACCGAAGCGGTCCCCTCTTCCCCGTGCGCTGCGTTATCGGCCCTCGGCGGCATGTCGGGACCGTCCCAGGCAAGAGCGCGCGTGTGGCGCGCAGAAAAAAAATTTTCTGGGCCAACTCACGCGCGGAAGCGTGACCCAGGGCCAGTCAAAGCTGGCTAGTAGGTACTGGCCTCCATCCAGACTTTCCAGATCGCGGCGACTGAGATACCCAGGAGGACGATCCAGAGCAGGGTGCCGCCGCCAGTCGAGAACATCTTGTGGCTGCCGGCAACGAGCAGGGCGAGCATCCCGAAGCCGCCGTAGAAGATGGCGCGGCGGCCATCGGTCAGGGTCGAGAGCGTCAGCTGGTTCTCGCGGCTGAGGACGTAGAGCATCCAGGCGATCCCGGCCAGCAGGGCCATCGTCAGCGCCGTGATCACTGCTGCGGCCAAGTTGCCGCCACCGGGCAGGTAGGCGACGCCCAGGGCGAGCAGCATGATGATCGCTACGTTGCGCGCGGTCCGCACTCCTCAAGTGTAGGACGCTGAGGGTGCCGCTACTTCTGGGTCATCACGACGATGCCGATGATCACCGCGGCGGCGACGATCGCGAAAGCGAGCAGGGCGACGAGGCCGGCGGCCGAGGCCGCTCCCTGGCGGTCGCTGCGGCTGAGCTCGACGAACTGGCCGGTGCCCCAGATCCCGACCGAAAAAGCGAAGGTGATGCCGACGCCGGCGACCACCGAGGCCACCACCGTCTGCCAAACGTCCTTCCACACGACGAGCGTCGCGGTCATCCACCCACCGCCTCGACCGGGGCCCCCTGCCGTGCGCGGCGCGCGAACGCCGCCGTGATCAGCGAGAGCGCCATCAGCGTCACCAGGACCGGGCCCAGCGCGCCGGTGCCGAAGATGCGGGTGAAGCCATAGGTGAGGGCGCCGATTAGCGCCGCCGCCGGCAAGGTGAGGACCCAGGCGACGACGATGTTGCCGGCGACACCCCAGCGCACTGCCGAGAGCCGTTTGGCGGCCCCGGAGCCCATCACGCCGCCGTTGATCACGTGCGTGGTCGAGAGCGGAAAGCCGAAGTGGGTCGAGGCGAGGATCACGGCGGCGCCCGCTCCCTGCGCCGAGAAGCCCTGCGCCGCGTCCATCTTGATGATCCGGGTGCCGGTCGTTTTGATGATCCGCCAGCCACCGCTGTAGGTGCCAAGGGCGATCGCCGTGGCGGAAGCGACGATCACCCAGGTTGGCGGGTCCGCTTCGGCGCCGAGCTTGCCGGCCGCGATCAGCGCCAGGGTGATCACGCCCATCGTCTTTTGAGCGTCGTTGGTCCCGTGAGCGAGCGCCAGCAAGCCGCTGGAGACGATCTGCCCGTAGCGGTAGCCGCGGGTGACGATCCCCGGCCGCTGCTTACCGACCACCCGATAGGAGATCCCGATCGCCAGCCCGGCGACAAGGAAAGCGACGAGCGGCGCCACGACTGCCGGGATCAGGACCTTGCCGACCAGCCCTTCAGCGAGGACCGCATCGAGGCCCGCTGCCGCGACGGCCGAGCCGACGACGCCACCTATTAGCGCGTGCGAGGAGCTCGACGGCAACCCGAAGTACCAGGTGATCAGGTTCCAGGCGATCGCCCCGATCAGGCCGGCGAAGACGATCGTCGGCGTAATCACTTCGGCGTCGACGACGTCCTTGGCCACGGTCGCGGCGACGCTGATCGAGATGAAAGCACCGACAAAGTTGAGCAGCGAGGCGAACCCGATCGCCACCTGAGGCCGCGCCGCTCCGGTCGAGATCGAGGTCGCGACGACGTTGGCGGTGTCGTGGAAGCCGTTGGTGAAGTCGAACGCCAGCGCGGTGGCGACGACGATCACCAGAATGACGTCAGCGGACACGAATCCCCGTCACGAGTTTTTGATGACTATGCCCTCGATGATCTGGGCCGCCGTCTCGGTGGCGTCGATCGCCTCCTCGAGCACCGCGAACATGTCCTTCCAGCGAATCACGACCATCGGGTCGATCCCGTTGGAGAACAGCGAGGCAACGGCGTCGCGGGAGATCCGATCGCCGTCGTTCTCGAGCCGGTGGATCTCGATCCAGTACTTGTCGAGGTCCTTGAACGAGGGCAGGTTCTCCAGCCCCATCGCCAGCTGTTCACAGGAGGCGACGAGCACTTTCGTCAACGCCGTCGCCTGCTCCATCGGTGCCTCGATCTTGTAGAGGCCGAGGAAGTCGGCGGCCTCCTCGGTGAAGTCGACGATGTCGTCCATCTGCGTCGCTAACGCGTAGATGTCCTCGCGGTCGATCGGGGTCACGAAGGTCGTGTTGAGGCGCCGGACGATGTCGTGGGTGATCCGGTCGCCCTCCTGCTCGGCGATGACGATCTCCCGCGAGAGCCCTTCGCTCTCGGGCCAGCTGTTCATCATCTCGTCGAGCAGCTTGGCGGCGCGAACGGCGTTCTGGCCGCCCTCGATGAAGAGGTCGAAGAAGGTCTGATCGCGAGGAAGGAGCGAGAAGCGCGCCACTGTCGCCGCATCCTAAAGATGTAACAAGCGTCCGCGCGTTCGCGCCGCGTCTAAGCCGCGGAAGTAGCGAGATGCTCTGCGGCACGTGCGGAATGACGCGCCATCAGCTCCTCCTGCGCATTGCGCAGTTCGCCGTTCGGCTGCCGTCGCTCCCAGCTGCCGTCGGGGCCGAGCTCCCAGGAGCTGGCGTTGTCAGCGAGGGAGCGCTCCAGAATGTCCAGCAGCTCGGCCTTGATCGCCACGTCTTCGACCGGCGCCACCAGCTCGACCCGGCTGTCGAGGTTGCGCGGCATCAGGTCGGCGGAGCCCATCAGGACCCGCGTCTCCTCGCCGCGGCGGAAGGCGTAGATCCGCGAATGCTCGAGGAAGCGGCCGACGATCGAGGTGACATGGATGTTCTCGGAAACTCCCTCCACTCCCGGCCGCAGGCAGCAGATACCGCGCACGTTGAGGTCGATCCGCACTCCCGCCTGCGAGGCGTCGTACAGCGCCTGAATGCACTTCGCATCGACCAGCGAGTTCATCTTCAGGGCGATCCGGCTCTCCTCGCCCCCCTTGTGCGCCTCGACGGTGCGTTCGACCTCCTCGATGATCTGGTCCCGCATCGTCGTCGGCGAGACCAGCACCTTGCGGAACCCCGCCGGGCGGCCGTAGCCGGTGAGGAAATTGAACATCTCCGCCACATCGGCGCCGATGTCGGGGTCGGCGGTGAAGATCCCGAGGTCCGTATATAGGCGCGCCGTCTTCGGGTTGTAGTTGCCGGTGCCGACGTGGACGTACTCGCGCACCTCGTCGCCCTCGCGGCGGGCGACGAGGATCGCCTTCACGTGGGTCTTCAGGCCGGGAATGCCGTAGACGACGTGGACGCCGGCCTCCTCCAGCGACTTCGCCCAGTGGATGTTGGCCTCCTCGTCGAAGCGGGCTTTCAGCTCGACCATGCAGACCGCCTGCTTGCCGCGTTCGGAGGCACGGATCAGCGACGGCACCAGCGGCGAGTCGTCGCTGGTCCGGTACACGGTCTGCTTGATCGCCAGCACGTTGGGATCGGCGACCGCCTGGGAGACGAACCGCTCCACCGAGGTGTTGAAGGACTCGTAGGGATGGTGGACGACGAGGTCGCGCTGGCGGATCTCGGCGAACATGTCGACCGGTTCGTCGTCCTCTCCCTGCAGGCGCGGCTGGGTGACCGGCGTCCAGGGCGGATAGCGGAGCTCGGAGTGGCCGGGGACGTCGGCGATCGCGCCGAGGTCGGAGAGGTCGAGCAGGCCGTCGATGTCGTAGACCTCGCGGTCTTCCAGCCGCAGGGCGGCGACCAGCTGCGCCCGCAGTTTCGGGTTCATGTCCGCGGCGACCTCGAGCCGGACGACCTCGCCGAAGCGGCGCCGGCGGAGCTCATCCTGGACTGCCTGCAGGAGGTCGTCAGCCTCGTCGGAGACGTTGAAGTCAGCGTCGCGGGTGACCCGGAAGTAACCGTGGTCGATCACCTCGATCCCCGGGAAGAGGGCATCGAGGTTGGCGGCGATCACCTCCTCCAGCGGCACGAAGGTGTAGCCGCCCTCGCCCAGCGGCAGGAAGCGGCCGAGCAGCTCCTTCGGGACCTTGACCCGGGCGATGATCTCGTTGCCGCTCTCGGTGTCGCGCAGCAGCACCCCGAGGCTAAGCGAGAGGTTGGAGATATAGGGAAAGGGCCGGCCGAGGCCGATCACCAGCGGCGTCAGCGCCGGGAAGACCTGGTGCTCGAAGCGGCTGTCGATCTCCTTGCGCTCCTCGTCAGTGGCGGTATCGAGGGTGACGACCCGGATCCCGTGCTCCTCCAGCTCCGGGCGCAGCTGGCGGCCGAAGCAATGGCAGAGCTTGTCGTCGAGCTCGAGGACGCGCTGCTGGATCGCGTCGATCTGCTCTTTCGGGGTCAGCCCGTCGGGCCCGCGCGCTTCGATCCCGGCGTCGAGCTGGTCGAAGAGACCGGCGACCCGGACCATGAAGAACTCGTCGAGGTTGGAGGCGTAGATGCTGCAGAAGCGAACCCGCTCCAGCAGCGGCACCCCCTCGTCTTCGGCGAGTTCCAGCACCCGCTGGTTGAAGTCGAGCCAGGAGAGCTCGCGGTTGAAGTAGAGGGCGGGATCGTCGATGCCCCCATCGTACTGAGGCGCCCCCGGCTGATCGCCGGGCTCAGGCGGCACGCGAGAGGGCCTGCGAGCTGGCGACCGCAGCGGCGTCCAGGGCACGCCGGTAGCCGGCCGCCAGCTGCCCGAGCGACCGCTCCCAGGAGCGCTCGCGGGCGGCGCGGGCAGCAGCCGTTCCAAGCTGTTGCCGCAGCTCCGGGGAGGAGGCGAGCTGCAGCAGGGTGCCGGCCAGATGATCAGCGTCCGGGCGGCAGAGCAGGCCGGTGTGGCGGTTCTCGATCAGGGTCGCCGGGCCGCCTTCGGCGACGGCGATGACCGGCAGGCCGCTGGCGGCAGCCTCGAGGATCACCTGGCCATAGGTGTCGGTGCCGCTGCAGAAGAGGAAGGCGTCGGCGCTGGCGTAGGCGCCGGGCAACTCCTCGCCGGAGAGCCAGCCGAGGAAGGTCGCCCGCTCCCCCAGCCGCTCGCGCAGCTCCGCCTCCTCGGGTCCGCCGCCGGCCAGCAGCAGGTGGAGGCGGGGGTCGCGGTCGTGGGCGCGAATGAAGCTCTCGGCCAGCAGATCGACGCCCTTTTCGCGGGTCAGGCGGCCGGCGTAGAGGACCTTGATCTCACCTGGAAACGCATCGCGATCGGCCTTGGAGGGATCGAAGCGCTCAGTATCGACGCCACGCTCCCAGCGGCCGAGGCGGTTCGGGTCGGCGCCAAGGGCGAGGACCGAGGCGTCGGCGGAAGGGCTCGGAGAGAGGACCGCGCCTGGGGCGCTGTAGAAGGCGCCGAGCCCGGCGCGGGTCAGCGCCTCGAGGGTGTCGTCCTGCGTCCGCATCCCCGCATAGGTGGCGATCTCGGTGTGGTAGCTGGCGATCAGCGGCACGCCGGTGATCCGGCTCATCAACGTCGCCGCGATCCCGGCCGGCCCGGGAGCAGTGACATGGACGAGGTCGTAGCAGCCGTCAGCCAGCGTCTCGACCAAGTCCGGCAACCCCGGCACACCCAACGTCATCCCCTCGTAGAAGGGAACCTCGAGCTCAGCAGCCGCCGGCAGCCGCCGGTCAACCCCGGGATCGGTGCCAACGATGTCGACCTCGAACCCAGGCACCCCGCGCTCGCGAATCTGTTCGATCGTGTGAGTGACCCCATGCATCGAGCCGATCCCGTCGGCGATCACAGCAACCCGCTGCCGCTCCCCCCGCCGATCCCGCAACTTCGCCTTCTCGGCCCCGAGGAACGCAGTGGCAGGCGCGTAGGGCACCGCCGGGACCAAGGCGCCGAAGAGGCCGTTCACGGCGGCGCTGAGATCACCCTTGGCGACCGCGCTGGTCCCACCCTCGACCGCAGCCCGCAGGCGCCGATCGTGAATGCGCCGCGCCCGGCGGTAGAGATCAGCATGCGAAAACTCCTCCGACTGCAGATAGGCGATCAGCTCGCGACCCCGAAGGTCAAGCCCAATCCCATCGAGCCAAGCCTCCAAAAGCGCCCGCGCATCCTCAGGACCAACGTCAGCAGCGATCTTCCCCCCACGGGCCGCGCCCTCCCGGATCACTCTCTCCGCCATCTTCAGCACGGCAGTCGGGTCCGGCCCACCGGCGGCCTCTTGGGCGGGAGGGGGTCCCTCGCCGGACCCTCCCAATCTTTGTCCGCCGAGGGACCCCCTCCCGCCCCCCAACGCAAGAGCCCTAGTAGCGAGCGCCATGGCCGCATGGGTCCACTTAGCCGCGCTGCCCTGCTCCCCACCCGCTTCAGCGTCGCCGCTGCGCAGGTGAGTCAGAAACTCTTCCGGCGTCCCGGCCGCAGGCGCCTCCGTGAAGGTACGGCCGATGTCGACGCCGGCATGGTCGTCGGAGCCGCCGATGCCGGTGCCGCCGTGGGTCTCGATGTAGACCACGGCGGGCATGTTCAGCTCGGCGGCCCGCGAACCGTTGCGGACCTCCCAGATCGGGAACAGTTCCG
>DASZNP010000121.1:0-10026 GCA_035551255.1 Solirubrobacterales bacterium | reverse complement strand
GTCTGGCCGACGCCGCCGAAGATCACTTCTTGGTGGGCAACTAGGCCGGGAAGCCGGACCGAATGGATCGGCTGGTGAACGTTCCCGCCAGCCGCGTCGATCAGTTCCTGGGTGCGCTTCGCGGTCCCCGAGGGTGCGTCGAGCTTCTTGTCGTGATGGAGCTCGACGATCTCGCACTCGGGCATGTGCTTGGCGATCGTCTGGGAGACCTCCATCAGCAGTACCGCCCCGATCGCGAAGTTGGGAGCGACGAAGCAGTTGGCGTTCGACGCCTCGGCCGCCTCGCGGGCGGCGTCGAGGTCGAAGCCGGTGGTGCCAACGACGGTATGGACGCCGGCCTCCAAGCACTGCCGCACGTTCGCGAGGGCCGTATCTGGGACGGTGAAGTCAACGACAACGTCAGCGTCCGGCAGCACCTCGCTCAGCTCGGTCCTCAGTGCCGGATCGGCCCGGCCCGTCAGCTCCAGCCCCTCGGCCCCTTCGACCGCTTCGCAGACGGTCGCGCCCATTTTTCCGGCCGCCCCGGCGACCGCAACTCGCGTCATGCCGCTACGAGACTCTCGCTGACCGGCGCCAGCGCGTCGCGGAAGCGATCTTCGTTGGTCCCCACGCAGGCGGCAGAGAGGCGGTCGGCCCCGTAGAGCTCAGCCGCCAGTTCAGTCAGGTCGTCGACCTTGATCGCGTCGACCTTGGCCAGCATTTCGTCGAGGTCTTCGATCGGCAGGTCGAAGAGGGTTGCGCGGGAGATCCGGGTCATTCGCGCCGCGGTTGACTCCGAAGACAGCACCAGCCGCCCTTTGACGCTCTCCTTCGCCCGCACCAGCTCCTCCTCGGAGACCGGCTCCGAGCGCAGCCGCGCCATCTCGCGGCCGATGATCTCGCAGGCCTCCTCGACGTTGTCCTCGCGAGTGCCGACGTAGGTCGCGACCATCCCCTGGTCGGTGAACTGCTCGTTGTAAGAGCCGACCGAGTAGGCGAGGCCGCGCTTCTCGCGCACCTCGCGGAAGAGGCGGGAGGAGGTGCTACCGCCGAAGATCGCGTCGAGCACGGCCAGCGGGAAGCGCCGCTGGTCGTCGCGCCGTAGGCCCGGAGCGCCGAAGCAGATGTGGTATTGCTCGGTCTCCTTGGGGAGGAAGCAGAGCCGGGAGTTGCCGTCGAGCGCCGACTCCTGCAAAGCGCCGTTGCCCTCGGCCGGCGGCTGCACCAGCCGCTGCGCCAGCTCGACGATCCGCTCGTGGTCGAGGTGCCCAGCCGCGCCGACGACGATCTGCGGCGCCGTGTAGTGAGCGCGGCGGTAGTCCTCGATGTCGGGAACCGGGACCGAGGCGATCACCTCGGCCTCGCCCAGGACCCGGCGGCCGAGCGGGTGCTCGCCGAAGACAGCCTCGGCCAGCACGTCGTGAACCCGATCCTGTGGCTCGTCGTCGTACATCGCGATCTCCTCGATCACGACCTGGCGCTCGGAATCGATGTCGGGGTAGGTCGGCGCCAGCAGCATCTCCGCCAGCAGGTCGAAGACCTCCTCGGTGTGCTCGTCGAGGAAGCGCGCGTGCAGGTGCGTCGTCTCCTTACCGGTAGCGGCGTTGACCGACGCGCCGAGGCCGTCAAAGCGCTCGGAGATCTCGATCGCCGAGTAGCGAGCAGTCCCCTTGAACAGCAGGTGCTCGAGGAAGTGCGAGACCCCAGCCTGCGCCGGGGTCTCGTTCCTAGAGCCGGTCCGGACCCAGAGCCCAAGCGCCACGGACCGGACCGAGGGAACCTCCTCGGTCACGACCCGGACGCCCGAGTCCAGGGTGGTGAGCTTGGCGCCGGTCAACTAGCCGCGGCGCTCGCGTTCACGCCCACGGCCGCCGCGGTCACGATCGCGACCGCCGCGACCGCCGCGGTCGCCGCCGTTACGGCGGCCGCCGTCGCCGGAGCCGACCGAAGCCAGTTCCTCGGGCGATTTGCCCGCAACCGAGGGGTCGCTGGTCAGGCGCAGGCCAATCCGGCCGCGCTCCTTGTCGACCTCGACCACGGTGACGTCGATCTCTTCACCGGCTTTGAGGACGTCGTCGACGGAGTCGACCCGCTCGCCCGGCTTCACGTTGGAGATGTGAAGCAGGCCGTCGGTGCCCTTGACGAGCTCGACGAAGGCGCCGAAGGTGGTCGTCTTCACGACTTTGGCGCTGTCGTAGCGGTCGCCGATCTCGGCCTCCTTGGTCATCGAGTTGATGCGGGAGACCGCACCCTCGACCAGTTCGCCGGTCGGCGCGTAGATCCGCACCGTGCCGTCATCCTCGACGTCGATCTCGGCTTCGAACTCCTCGCAGAGCCCGCGAATCGTTTCGCCGCCTTTGCCGATGACCGCCCCGATCTTCTCCGGGTCGATCTTGATCGACTCGATCGCCGGCGCGTGGGCGGAGAGCTTCTCCCGCGGCCCGTCGATCGCCTCGGCCATCTTGCCGAGGATGAACTGGCGGCCCTTGTTGGCCTGCTCCAGCGCATCCCGGAGGATGTCGAAGGTGACGCCGGTGATCTTGATGTCCATCTGCAGGGCGGTGATCCCGTCTGCGGTGCCGGCGACCTTGAAGTCCATGTCGCCGAGGTGGTCCTCGACGCCGGCGATGTCGGTGAGGACGATGTAGTCGTCACCCTCTTTGATCAGGCCCATGGCGACGCCGGCGACCGGTGCGGTGACCGGGACGCCCGCGGCCTGCAGCGCCATCGAGGAGGCGCAGACCGAGCCCATCGACGAGGAGCCGTTGGACTCGAGCGTCTCGGAGACGACGCGGATTACGTACGGGAACGACTCTTCGTCCGGAATCGTCGCCAGCAGGGCACGCTCGGCGAGAGCGCCGTGACCGATGTCGCGGCGCTTCGGGCCGCGCATGAAGCCAGCCTCCCCGACCGAGAAGGGCGGGAAGTTGTAGTGGTGCCAGAACCGTTTGGTGGTCTGCAGGCCGAGCGTGTCGATCCGCATGTCCATCCGGGTCGTGCCCAGAGCGACGTTGGAGAGGATCTGGGTCTCGCCGCGGGTGAAGAGGGCCGAGCCGTGCACGCGCGGGGCGATGTCGACCTCGGTCTCGATCGGCCGGATCTCGTCCTGGGCGCGACCGTCGGGGCGCTTCTTTTCGACTGCGATCGCTTTGCGGATCGTGTCCTTCTCGATCGCGTCGATCGCCGCCTTCACCTCGGCCCGACGCTCCGCCTCGGCCTCGGTGTCTTCGGTCTCGGGCGCGTAGTGGTTGACGACCTCGTCCTTGACGTTGTCGATCGCCTCGTAGCGCTCGAGCTTGCCCTCGGTGGCGATCGCGTCGACGAGCGCCTGGCCGTGGGAGGAGCGGATCTCGCTCAGCAGGCCCTCGTCGATCTGCGGGGCCTCGATGACCATCTTCTCTTTGCCGGCCTTGTCCTGAAGCTCCGCCATCGCGGCGCAGAGCTTCTTGATCTCGGCGTGGGCGATGTCGAGGGCGTCGAGGATCTCGGCCTCGGTGACGCCGGTGGCGCCGGCCTCGACCATCAGGATCGCCTCGTCGGTGCCGGCGACGATCAGGTCGAGTTCGAGCTCCTCGTGGGTCTCCTCGGACGGGTTGACGACGAAGTCGCCTTCGTGCTTGCCGATGCGAACGGCGCCGACGTGCTTTTCGACCGGGACCGGCGAGATCGCCAGCGCCGCGGAGGCGCCGTTCATCGCCAGGATGTCGTAGGGGTTGACCTGGTCGACCGACATCGGGGTGGCGACTAGCTGCGTCTCGTAGTGCCAGCCCTTGGGGAAGAGCGGGCGGATCGGACGGTCGATCATGCGAGCGGTCAGGGTTGCCTTCTCGCTCGATTTACCCTCGCGGCGGAAGAACGAGCCGGGGATTTTGCCCGCGGCGTACATCCGCTCCTCGATGTCGACGGTCAGGGGAAGGAAGTCCACGTCACGAAGGTTCCCGACGGTGGCGGTGCAGAGGACCATCGTGTCGCCGCTGCGGACGACGACAGCACCGCTCGCCTGCTTCGCGAGTTTTCCGGTCTCAAAGGAGATCTGGCCATCGCCGATTTCCGCCGAGACGCGGGTCACGTCAAACATGCTCATTTAGTTGTTACCTCCGGCCGCCCGGTTGGCGGCCCATTTCGCGTTCAGAACTCTCGTTCTCTAACTGTCTGAAGGGTACAGGCATCGAATACCGCCGGAGTGCCAGCCACCCCGGCGCGAATGCCAGATTGAAAATCGGCCCGGATCCGTGCCTGGACGGCGTCTGTGCGGCGGTCGGTCTCAAAGCGTTCGAGATCGAGCCCCAGGTGCTCGATGCGCTGCCAGAGGTGCGGGTCGTCGACGTGGCCGCGATCGGCGTAGAGCGAATCCACCATCTCGAAGAAGCGTCCCTGGTGACCTGCCGCCTCGGCCGCGGCGTGTAGGGCCGGCGAGCGCGGATGCTTGCTGGCGACCGGGAAGTGACGGAAGACGAGCCGCCCGTGGCTCTCTCGCAGCCGCGGCCAGTCGGCGGCGCAATGGGGGCAGCCGAGGTCGGCGTAGACGACGATTCCCTCCTCGCCCTCGCCGCGGACGTGGTCATCTGGCCCGACCGGCGGAATTGCACTGCTCGTGAGGTCGTTCATCGCGAGTCCGTCGTTTTCCTTGCCCTACAAGGAATGAGACAGACTCGCGTCAGCTGAGGGCGTCGAAGATGACGTTGGCGCCGGGGAACTCGCCCGGGTTGGGCGATTCGTAGGTCCAGGCGACTTTGCCGTCCTCATCAATGAGGGCCAGCGTGCGGTTGGCGAAGCCGAGTGGCGCGTCGAGGTAGGAGCCGTAGGCGCGGGCGACCTCCCCCTTCGGCTCGAAGTCGGAGAGCAGGGTCGTGTCGATCCCCAGCTTCTCCTGGAAGGCCTTGTGAGCGTAAAAGCTGTCGACGCTGATTCCGACCAGCTCGACACCCTTCTCGACGATCTCCGGCTTGACCTCCTGGTAGATCGAGAGCTGGTCACCGCAGACGGGGCTGAAATCGCCGGGGTAGAAGATCAGCAGGACTTTGCGACCCCTGTAGTCAGAGAGGGAGACTTTCTCCCCATCCTGGTCGCGGAGGGTGAAGTCGGGGGCTTGCTCCCCGACGGCGATCATCGCCGCAGGCCGAGCTCTTTGACCAGGGCGCGGTAGCGCTCGAGGTCGGACTTTTCGAGGTAGCGGAGCATCCGCCGGCGCTTACCGACCAGCATCAGCAGCCCGCGGCGCGAGTGATGGTCCTTGGCGTGCGCGCGCAGATGCTCGGTGAGTTCGTTGATCCGCTCGGTCATCAGGGCGATCTGGACCTCGGCCGAACCGGTGTCGTTATCGCCGCGGCCGTACTTGCCGATCAGCTCGCTCTTTTTCTCTTTGGTCAGGCTCATATCATCACCAGCGTCATAACCAGTCTCATAAAAAAACCGGCGCGACTCAGCGCGACGGCCGCTGGAAATTAGCACAGACACGCTTGGCGTCTTCGACGTCGCGGTGCATCTGGTCGATCAGCTCCTGGACGTCGGGGTAGCTGCGCTCGCCGCGCAGGCGCTCGACGAAGGCGACGCGGAGGGTGCGGCCGTAGAGGTCCTCTTCGCGATCGATCAGATAGGTCTCGATGAGGACGCCGCGGCCGCTCTCGAAGGTTGGGCGGACGCCGACGTTGACGGCGGCCGGGACCCCGTCGGCGAAAGCGGCGTAGACGCCGTGACCGGGGTAGGCGAAGCGGTCGTCGGGGACGATGTTGGCGGTCGGAAAGCCGAGCTCGCGGCCGCGCTGGTCGCCGGTCACGACTTCGCCCTCGACCATGAAGGGAGCGCCGAGGCAGCGGCGGGCGGCCTCCATCTCGCCGGCGGCGACCAGCGCCCTGATCCGGGTCGAGGAGACGGTTTCGCCGTCGACTTCGACCAGCGGAACGACGCGGGCCTCGAACTCCGGACGGGCTTCCAGCATCGCCGGGTCGCCTTTGGCTTTGGCGCCGAAGCGGAAGTTCTCGCCGACCGCGACCTGCTTGGCGTCGAGCTTCTCCAGCAGTACGTGCTCGATGAAGTTCTCGGCGCTACGGTGGGCGAAGTCCTCGTCGAAGGGGATCACCACAAGCTCCTGCACGCCCAGCCCTTCGATTACGTCGCGCTTGACGTTGAAGGGCAT
Source organism: Solirubrobacterales bacterium (assembly GCA_035551255.1). GTDB lineage: Bacteria > Actinomycetota > Thermoleophilia > Solirubrobacterales > 70-9 > VAYN01. The sequence continues at coordinate 3,911 of DASZNP010000121.1, read as the reverse complement.
GATCAGTTTGGGGGTGGCGGTCGGGTGCAGGACTTCAAGCGGGTGCGGATCGAAGGTGAGGACGGTGTCAGCTCCCTCGATCACCGCCTGGTGGCCGAGGTGGACGCCGTCAAAGGTGCCGATCGCGACGTTGCGCGGGCGAGGCTCGGCATCCGGCAGCGAGGTGACCTTCATGCTCATCGCAGCGCCTCCGCAACCGCCGGCACTAGCTGCGCTACCTCGGGCGCAGGGACCTCTTCACCCGCGTTCTCGACCCGGAAGGGACCGATCGCGGTCCGCCGCAGCTCCTCGCAGTAGGCGTCGTCCAAGGTCTCGACCAGCGTCCTGACGTAGGTCCCGGCCGAGCATTCGATCTCGTAGTGGGCGCGCCCGGCGTCGCTGGAGAGGAGCTCGGCGCGGTGCACTTGGACGTCGCGCTCGGGCGTCTCCACCACTTCGCCGCGATGGGCCTTCTTGTAGAGCCTCTCCCCTCCGACTCGCACCGCCGAGGTCATCGGCACTCGCTGGCGCACGGTCCCGGTCGGCAGCTCCAGAGAGTCGGGCACCCGCCCCGTCTCGGTCAGCTCGCCGTCGGGGTCACCGGTCGAAGAGCGCCAGCCGAACCGCGCCGTCGCCAAATAGGTCTTCGGCAGGCCGACGAGGAAGCGCTGCAGACGGGTCGCCCGGCCGAGCAGGATCAGCAGCAGGCCGGTGGCAAAGGGGTCGAGGGTGCCAGCGTGCCCAGCTTTGACCCCGCGCTCGCGCCGCACTCGGGCGACGACGTCATGCGAGGTGACGCCTGCCGGCTTGTCGAAGAGCAGTACGGAACCGGTCTCGGCCGTCATGCTCAGACGTCGAGCTGGGCGGTGACCTCGCCGGACAGGAACTCGACCAGCTGCTCGAACTCGAGGTCGGTCGAGAAGCCGGCGGCACGTTTGTGGCCGCCGCCGCCATTGAGGCGGGCGATCGCCGAGACATCGACGTCACCGGCGCTGGAGCGCAGACTGACCTTGCGGGCAGAGCGGCCGCGGTCGCCGAGGTCGCGGATCACCGCCGCCACTTTGACCCCCTCGATCGAGCGCAGGTTGTCGATTAGGCCCTCGGTCATCTCCTCGCCGGCGCCGGTCGCCTCGTAGTCGGCCATCGTGATGTAGCTGATCACCAGCTTGCCGTCGACATAGCTCGAGATCCCGTCAAGAGCGCGGGAGACAAGCCGAAGCTTCTCGATCGGCACGTGCTCGTAGAGGCGCCGGTAGGTGTCGTCGACGTTGACGCCAGCGTCGATCAGGTCCGCCGCCACCCGGTGGGTGTGGGCGTTGGTGTTCTCGTACATGAACTTGCCGGTATCGGTGATCAGGCCGACGTAGAGCGCCGAGGCGATCTCCGCCGTGATCTCGGCTCCCAGCAGCAGCGCCAGGTCATAGACGATCTCCGCCGTGCAGGAGGCCCCGACCTCGACCAGATTGAGGTCGCCGAAGCGGGTGTTGTCGTGGTGGTGGTCGATGTTGATGATCTCGTTGCCACCCGCGGTCAGCCACTCGACCGGCATCCGGTCGATGTTGCCGCAGTCGAGGAAGACGATGGTGCGGTCGGCCATGTCGGCCGGCGCCTCGTGGAAGACCTCCTCCAGCGGCAGGAAGCGGTACTCGATCGGCAGCGGGAACTCCTTCGCCGCCATGAACATCACCGAGTCCTTGCCGAGACCGGCGAGGACTTTGTGCAGGCCGAGCAGCGAGCCGAGGGCGTCGCCGTCGGGGCCCTCGTGCGCGGTGAGGAGGAATTTGTCTCGGTCGCGTAGCTCGGAGGCGACGCGCTCGAGGTCGGTGGTGGCGATGTCGGGAAGGGAGCTCATGCTTCTTTCTCTCCCTCCTCTAACAGCTCGGAGACGCGGGAGGCTTTCTCGATCGTGTCGTCGTAATGAAAGGTCAATTTCGGGGTCCGCTTCATCCGCGTCTCCCCGGCGATCCGCGACTGGATCAGGCCGTGGGCGGAGCGCAGGCCCTCCAGCGTCGCCTCCCGTTCCTCGGCGTCGCCGAGCACGCTGACGAACACCTTGGCGGTGCGCAGGTCGGGGCTGGTCTCTACGGAAGTCACGGTTACGAAGCCGATCCGGGGATCGTTCAACTCGCCTGCCACAGCCGCCCCGACGACCTCGCGAAGCACCTCGTTGATGCGCCGCATACGGGGTCCGGCCATGCTACTCCAGCGTCTGCTCGACCTGTTTCGTCTGGAAGAACTCGAGCACGTCGTCGTCCTTCACGTCGGCGTACCCCTCGAGGACGATGCCGCACTCCTGGCCCTCCTCGACTTCCTGGACGTTGTCTTTGAAGCGGCGCAGGGAGCCGAGCTCGCCGGTCCAGATCACCGTTCCCTCGCGGATCAGGCGGACGCTGGCGGTGCGAACGGCTTTGCCCTCGGCGACGATGCAGCCGGCGATACGGCCGACTTTCGAGGCTTTGAAGGTCTGTTTGACCAGCGCCTCGCCGATCGTCTCCTCGACCGCGACCGAGTCGAGCAGGCCCTCCATCGCGTTGCGCAGGTCTTCGGTGATTTTGTAGATGACCGAGTAGGTGCGCACATCGACGCCCTCGCGCGCCGCCGCCCGTTTGGCGTCGAGAAGCGGCCGCACGTTGAAGCCGATGATGATCGCGTCGGAAGCCGAGGCAAGCATCACGTCGGACTCGTTGATGCCGCCGGTCTGCGAGTGGATGATGTTGATCGCGACCTGTTCCTGCGGCACTTTCGCGAGCTCGTCCTGGAGCGCCTCCAAGGAGCCGGCGACATCGGCCTTGAGGACGATGTTGAGCTCCTTGATCTCGCCCTCCTGGGCGCGGGCAAAGACCTCGTCGAGGCTGACCTTGCGACCCTGACGGCGGGCCAGCGCCTCGGTTTTGAGCCGGTGGGCGCGCTCCCCCGCCATCTGGCGGGCTTGGCGGTCGCCCTCAACCGTCTTCACAAACTCGCCGGCGTCGGCGACGCCGTCGAAGCCGAGCACCTCGACCGGCATCCCCGGGACCGCCTCGGCGACCGGCTTGCCAGTGAAGTCCTGCATCGCCCGCACCCGGCCCCACTGAGGCCCGGCGACAAGCGAGTCGCCGACGCGCAGGGTGCCGCGCTCGACCAGGACGGTGACGACCGGGCCGCGGCCGGGGTCGAGCTGGGACTCGATCACGTGGCCGGAAGCATCGGTGTTCGGATTGGCCGTCAGCTCCTCCAGCTCGGTGACCAGAAGGATCATGTCGAGCAGGTTGTCGAGGCCCTCGCGGGTCTTTGCCGAGACCTCGCAGAAGACGGTGTCGCCGCCCCACTCCTCCGGGGTAATTTCCATCTGGGCGAGCTCGCCGCGGACTTTTTCGGGGTTGGCGCCCTCTTTGTCGATCTTGTTGACCGCGATCAGCATCGGCACGTCCGCCGCGCGGGCGTGGTCGATCGCCTCTTTCGTCTGCGGCATCACCCCGTCGTCGGCGGCGACGACGACCACCGCGATGTCGGTGACCTTGGCCCCGCGAGCGCGCATTGCCGTGAAAGCAGCGTGGCCCGGTGTGTCGAGGAAGGTGATCGTCTTGTTGTCGTGGTGGACCTGGTAGGCGCCGATGTGCTGGGTGATGCCCCCCGCCTCGCCGGCGGCGACCTCGGTCTCGCGGATCGCGTCGAGCAGCGAGGTCTTGCCGTGGTCGACGTGGCCCATGATCGTCACCACCGGTGGCCGTGGCGCGAGGCTCTCCTCGGCGTCCTCGTAGGAGGGCGCCTCGGGCTCCTCCTCGGCGGCGGTGACGATCTCGATCTTGCGGTCGTACTCGTCGGCGATCGCCTTGATCGAATCGTCGGTGAGGGTCTGGGTGAGCGTCGCCATCTCGCCCATCATCATCAGTTTTTTGATCAACTCTCCCGGCGCCAGGCCCAGCGCCTCGCCGAGCTCGCGCACCGTCGCG
>DASZNP010000120.1:0-58645 GCA_035551255.1 Solirubrobacterales bacterium | reverse complement strand
GTATTGGTGCGCGGAACTGGCACGGCGCGGCAGTGGCTGCGGCGGCCGGATCGAATTCGTAACGAGCAAGAGAGCGCGCTGTCGGGCCAATCCTCATTGGCGCTGCCTCGTCTACCAAGTGAGCTTGCTGTTGGGGATCGCCAGGCCCTTTTGTCCTTGCGAGCAGCTGCGACGGAAACTGATCCATTCGCCCAAGTCCAAGCCCTTTGGCAGGCGATCGAGTCCTATGTTGCCGGTACGAAATGTCGGCCCCTGTTTGATTCGGAGGAGCTTGAGGCCATCCAAGATGCTTTGCCTGACAGCCTGACTGAGCTCCAGCGCGACAGGCTAGAGCGCGCAATCGCTGGTCTCAATGACCCACCGCTTCGGGTCAAGTTAGACCAGCGAATAAGGCAGGAAGGGGTGCCGGTCACGGAGGACGAGTTGGGCCTTCTCAAGCGCCTGCGTGATGCGCGCAATGCCGCAGTCCACGGTCGCAGCCGCGGGAAGCCCCCGGGTCGCGACGAAGTTCATCACGGCATCGCGATCGTCTCGCGGATGCTTGTCTATCGCATTGCAGGCGCAGCACCCATCGAGCCTGGGCAAGGGGCATGATCGGACTAGCTCATGCAGCTCAAAAGGAGCTGCATGAGCCGGGGTTAGCTCGGATCGTCAATGTTCAGCGAGTCAATCGCGGCCCCGAGCTTCTCTTGCGCCAGCTCGACTGACCGGATGACCTCCTCTGCTTCTCGGTTCACGGCATCCGAATGCACGAGGTCATCGACGGCCCTTATGAGATAACCGACTGAGCGCTCCATTTCCTTCACCCAGGTCTCATCCAATTCTTTGCCTCCTGATGATTTCTTCCGGTATGCGCACCACGAATTGTCGGACTACGCTCCGCTGAATGTCGGACGACCCTAAGCAGAGTCTGCGTGAAGCAGTCCGCGCCGCCCAAGAGCGTTATCAGGCTGAAGCCGAGGCCGCACGCCGCGCCCGCCGTAAGGCATTTGCTGAGGCGCAGAAAAGAGGACTATCGCTCAGCGAGATAGCCGCGCGACTGCTTGCCGCAGCGCCCGCCCAGGATCGAGCGCTTTGGGCGACTGCCCTCTACGCCGGTCTGCGCTACGGCGAGCTTCGAGCCCTGCGGTGGGGCGCCGTTGATCTTGCCGGAGGCACCATTCGGGTGCGGGAGTCCTGGGATCCAAAGGAGGGCTCCATCGCACCCAAGACCAAGACCTCGCAGCGGACGACGCCGATGCCCGCCGTGCTCCGCGATCACCTGATGGACCGTCGCCTTTCAACTCCAGATTCGGGTCCCGACGCTCTGGTCTTCGGCGTTGATGCCAAGACGCCCTTCCAGGCGACCGTCGTTTATCGGCGAGCAGATAAAGCATGGGAGAAGGCGGGCCTCGGGCGCCTCCGACTTCACCAGGCGCGACACACCTACGCCTCCTTCATGATCGCCGCGGGCGTCAACGCGAAGGCTCTGTCTGCCTTCATGGGGCACTCCTCGATCAAGGTGACGTTCGACCTCTACGGGCATCTGATGCCCGGAACGGAGGCCGAGGCTGCCTCGCTTTTGGATACCTATCTCTCCGCGGCCGTTGCCGAAGGAGGCCAGACGGCGCGAGCGGCAATCGCCTAGTTCTGCGCTCATCGGACTCCCCGCTCGCACGAGGAATGGAAAGAGCGAGCATTTTTCCGCTTCGTTCCTCGCCCTGCAGCGCTCCCGGGGTAGTCTCATGCCATGCCCAAGTGGGGACTGACCTCAGCTATGCGGGAGCAGCGGCCCTATGGCTTAGCCCCGGAGTTGCTGGCCCCTGCCAAGATCATCACGGACCCCGTGCACGGCGACATTCGGCTTTCGGAGATCGAGCGCCGCATCGTCGATAGCCCTCCCTTTCAGCGCCTACGGCGGGTAAAGCAACTGGGCTCGACCCACCTGATCTATCCAGGCGCTACGCACACGCGCTTCTCTCATTCTCTTGGGGCCGTCGCAGCCGCCCAGATGCTGTTTGACATTGTGCTCGAACAACGCGATGAGCCTCGCGCAAAGCGGGATCTATTTACAGAATGGGAGGAGGAGGAGAGGAACGGGGGGCCCGCTTTTGACAAGAGGGTCGCGGAGGCGCTGCTACTGGCCCGCCTAGGTGCGCTCCTCCATGACCTTTGCCATATCCCTTTTGGGCATTCTGTGGAGGACGAGCTCCAGCTATTGGATCCCCATGATGAGAACCAGGCCCGTTTCGACGCTCTCTGGCAGCAGATTGACGGTGGGGTGAAAGGGGCGGTCGCTGGGGCTCGCTCACTGGACGATCAGCCTCTGCTCGGTGACCTGATGCCGATTGTTCTCTCTGGTTTCCACAAGCCGGCCACTGCCGAGGAGGGAGAGGATCCCGGCGTAGCCGGAAGCCTCTCCTATCCGTTCGTTCAAGACATCGTTGGGAACACGATCTCGGCCGATCTCATGGACTACCTCACCCGGGACCACCTGTTTACGGGACTGCCGGCGGCCATGGGGCACCGCTTTTTGGACTCGTTCTACGTGGCACCGGGGGATGATCCCTTTAAGCCCGAACGCATGGTCTTGCGGGTCGTTAAGCAGGATCGCGAACGAAAGGACACGCTCACTGAGCTGCTCAAGTTCCTGCGCTATCGATATGAGCTATCCGAGCGGGCTCTTACCCACCACGCGAAGCTCGCTGCGGATGCGATGGTTGGGAAGCTGTTGCAGCTCTTCAGCGACGCGCTTTGGGTCCAAGAGCTAGAACGGCGGATTGAGGCCAACGCCGACCTGAAAGAGGATCTCGCTGAAATCCCGAGGAGCGACCTAGACGAGCTTCGCCGCAAGGGGCTCAAGCGCCTTAAGAGAAAAGGGCTGGATCAGATTTCGATGGCAGCAAGCCTCGAGCTAGAGAAGGTCCTGCTTTCTCACGGTGATGACGGACTTCTTGAGTATCTGCGTTCCGAGGGCGAGAAGCGCAACTCGGACTCGCGGTGGGCCGGTATCCGCGATCTTTCTGAGGCTCTTCTAGATCGGAAGCTCTTCAAACCGATCGCGCGCCTCAGCGATCGAAGCCACGCCAAGCGGCTCTGGGATGAATTCGGGACCAAACCCGATGAGCGCCGCCAGGTTGAGCAAGCGGCGGCACGCTTTGCCGGGATCAAGCCCGCTTGGTATGCGGTTATGTGGATTCCTCCGGAGCGGATGCGTCTCAAGCCCGCCCTCGTGCTCGTCGACGACGAAACTCTTATCGACACCATGCTCAACCGAGAGCGCAGCCCGCGTGGACAGCAGCGCGGGAGCGAGATCTATGACGCCCACCGTGAACTTTGGGCTCTTGAGGTTTTTGTTCATCCCAGCGTGAAGCCAAACAAGGCAGCCTGCGACGCCCTCTTGAGCGCCATCGCGGCGCAGCTGCATCTAAAGGGATGGGACGATGATCAAGCGCCGGTGGCTCCTGCCGACGTGGCTCGTCGGCGAGCTGGGCGCGAGTTGCAACTCTCCAGGGACGAGGAGGAGGAGCTGAAGGAGCTAATTCCATCCTTCTACGAGGGCTCGGCCGCGATTACGCATGAGCGCACGATTGATGAAGTAGTCCAGGAGTACAAACTGGCCTGGGAGTCCTCCAAAGGCGCAGCGGTTGACGCGGGTGATGAGGTCAGTTCGCCCGCTCCAGATTCCGAGAGCCCAGTCGATAAAGACAACGCCTCTCAGCAGAAACTGACGTAGTGAGCGACTGGCCGGCGATATCAGCTCTCGCCTCGCCGCTGAGCCAAGTTGATGACCTGGCCAGGATTGCGCGCCAAGCCGTTGGCGCCGAAGAGGGCGCTCTTCCTCTGCGGGACGCCTGTCAGGCAGCGAAAGTCACCGTCGAGGTTCGACCCCTAACGCTCGGTCGAAAGCGACACAGGGCGATGTTGGTCCCTGCGGATAAGGGCTTCCGTGCAACGGTAGATCGCGTTCTGTGGGAGCAGGCTAAGCAGGCCGATTGGGGGCGGCATCGACTGCGGTTCGTGCTCGCCCACGAGCTAGGGCACACGTTTTTTTACCGAGCTGGCAGCCCGCCTAAACGGGAACGTCCGGCGGATCGGGAGGAGGAGCAGTTTTGTCATCACTTTGCCAATTCCCTGCTGGTGCCGCCCGCTGCCGCTAGGAGGGCGCCCCTTGAGCCGGAGGGACTATTCGCCCTGGCGGGTCGCTTTGATGTCTCGCTGCAGGTTGCTGCCTGGGCAATCACCCGCGCTCGTCCTTCTGTGACGTTGCTCTGGTTGCGTCGCGCTCCCCATCCCACCAACGGCGGACAGGAAACCATGAGGGTCGAGTGGGGCGCTTCCCTGAAAAGATTCATCGCGGTGGGCGAGTCGCTGAAGAGCCCCCTCGCTCAGCTTTCGCCCGGGGAGCACGACGAATCGACGGAACCACTGCATCTTGCGGGGCGCCGAGAAACAACGCGCATCAGGGCATGGCGGTTTTCGAGCGCGATGTTGGCGATTGTTACGCCCGAGGAGGGCGAGAGCACCCCTCCGCCGCTGCATCGCCGGCAGGCTGCATTTTTTTAGCGAGACTGCCGCACGAACTGGCGCACGAAACGCATTTTGGCTCTAACAAGCCAAAATTCAGGCTCTATCGCAGGCCTGCAAGCCGTTTACACCGGTTCGATTCCGGTAGGCGCCTTTCACTTGCCTGAAGGACTGTCCGATCGGGTAAAGCCCCTGCGTGCTGGCTTATCTGAACGGCTCTCCCTGTCGATAGAAGCCTCGTGACGCAGGGGGCGACACATGATGATTTCGAGACTCGGTACTGGCTGAATACGGCTGCTGCTGGGGGCTGGGTGACTGTCCTGATGACGGTCGCCGGGTTTGTGTATCTCTTGTTCTTTGCAGAGGCGGCGCATCGCTTGGGATTGGGGCTGATGCTGGCTGTGGACGGGGCTTCGGGGGTGCTGGCGCTGCTCGTGATCCCCTGGCGGCGGGTCGTTGCCTCCTCGTGGCGGGAGGGGATCTTCCTCTGCTGGAGCCTGCTGACGGTGCTGATGATCTGGCTCTCGGCATTGGTCGACGGTGCCGACAGCCCGCTGCAGATGGCCTTATTCCTGCCCGTGGTTTTCGCCTCGCTGTCGTTCCCGGTTCGTGGCGTCATCGCCACCGCCGTTTTCGCCGAGGTCGCCTTTCTCTCACTCGCCTTGCCGGGCGGTCTTGCCGGTGGCTACGTGCTCGTCTTCGCCGCCGCCCTCGCTGGCACTTCGATGATGGCCCTCTGGCAGTCCACCAACCACGCCGCCTGGCGCCGAGAGCTGGCGCTCAGCTCGACCACCGATCCGCTCACGTACCTGCTCAACCGGCGCGGCTTCGCGATGGCCTCCCACCGCGCGATCTCCGAGCTGGCCCGCCACGGCCGACCGGTCACGCTGGCCGTGATCGACCTCGACTACCTCAAGGCCTTCAACGATCAGCACGGTCACCAGGCTGGGGACGAGTTGCTCCACTGGGTGGGGCAGACGCTCTCGAGCAGCGTGCGGGCGGGGGACTCGGTGGCGCGGCTGGGAGGGGACGAGTTCGCCGTCCTACTCCCGGACACCACGCCGGCGGCGGCCGACCCCGTGATCACCCGCCTTTCCTCGGCACTCGCCGAACGTGCCCCGCACTGTCTTGGCATCGCCTCGGCACCGGACCAGGGCGCCAGCTTCGACGACCTCTACCGCACCGCCGACGCAGCGCTCTACGAGCGCAAGCTGCTGCGACCGTCGCGGACGGAGTCACCCGCGCCGCCAGTTGAGGCGAACCACTCCTGTGCATAGCCTGTAGGAGTGTCAGAACAATCGGCGGGAGCTGATCAGTCGGCGCGGCTAGGCGCCTTCGATGAAACGACGGTCGCCCGTTCCTACCTTGACGCCCTGCGGGCTGCCGACGTTGCGGGGGCCTACAAGGTGTCCGCCGGCGTCCTGGACCGGGGGATGCCGCTGGCGGCCCTCTACCAGCGGGTGATCACGCCAGCGATGCACGAGGTCGGCCGGCTCTGGGAAGAGGGTGCGCTCACGGTGGCCGATGAGCGACTGGCTACCGCCGTGACCAACCGCGTGCTGAGCGCGGTTAGGCCGCCGCAGCTCTTCGAGCAGCCGATCAGATCCGACTCGGGGAAGCCAACCGCGCTGCTGGCCGTGGTGGAGGGGGAGCAGCACGCGCTCGGGCTGCGGATGGTCGCCGATTTACTCGAGGACAGTGGGTACGGGATCGCCTACCTAGGCGCCGACGTGCCGACCGAGGCTTTGCTGCAGGCGGTTCGCGCACTCTCTCCCGACCTCCTCGCTCTCTCGGCGACGATGCCCGCATCGACCCGCCGCCTCGAGAAGGCGATCGATGCGGTACGCCAAGAGCGACCGCAGCTGCGCTTGATCATCGGCGGCCAGGGAAGCAGGTCCCCCCGCCTGGACGGGGAGACCTTGGTCGAGGAAGTGGAGCTGCTCGCAGAGCTGGTGCCGCTGGTCCAGACCGGTTAAGACCTGACCGTACGGGTATCTCTGTCCCTACAAGTCCAGGGGAGAAAAGAGCAGGAGGAACGATGGCTGAGAGAACCGGAGAACGGACGACCGATCGCGCGTACGTCGATCGCGACGAAGGCAGGAACGGCGTCGGTCGTGACGGCTACGAGGACCGCGGGGCCGCGGTGCGCGAGCGGACGGCTGGTCCGGGCGTGGTGGAGCAGCGTCAGCGCAACGAATACGGAGGCTTCAACTTCGGTGCCGCCTTCTTCGGTTGGCTCGTGGCCGTCGGAATGGCGGTGCTGCTGACCGCTCTGCTGAGCGCCGCGGGAGCCGCGATCGGGCTCACCAACCTGAGCGAAGGAGAAGCGAAGTCGAACGCCGAGACGATCAGCATCGTCGGCGGCATCCTCCTGATCGTCGTGCTCGCCCTGAGCTACTACGCGGGTGGCTACGTGGCCGGCCGGATGAGCCGCTTCGACGGTGGCCGCCAGGGTCTCGGCGTCTGGATCATGGGCCTCTTGGTGACGGTGGCGCTGGCGGTGCTGGGCGCAATTGCCGGCTCGGAATGGAACCTGTTCTCGCAGGTCAACCTGCCGCGGATCCCGATCGACGAAGGCTCGCTTGCGACCGGGGGAGCGATCACCTTGGTGCTGATCCTGATCGGCACGCTGGTCGCGGCGATTGTCGGCGGCAAGGCTGGCGAGCGCTACCACCGCAAGGTCGACCGCGCCGGCTACGAAGGCGCTGCCGAGCCGCGGCGACGGGCGGCGACGGCCTAGCGCCGCCGCTGCCAGTTGGGCCGGACGTAGGCCTCCTCGAAGCCGGCCTTGAGGATGTTGCGATAGCTGCCCGACGGCCGGTCTGGCACCCGCTCTCCCGTCTCGACGAAGAGCGTGTGGCAGCCGGCCTCGGCGGCGTCGAGGATGCGCCGGTGCAGGAGCGCCGTCTGGCAGCCATGGCCGCGGGCTTCCTCGAGAGTCGCCGCGATCCCGAACTCGGCGATCCGGTCTTCGATCAGCATCGCCGCGCAGGCCTGCGCTTTTCCCTCGACCCGGGCCACGTAGCAGCGCCAGCCGTCGCGCCCCGGCAGGTGGGCGAAGAAGCCGGCGGCCCAGGCGGGCATACCGAAGCCGACCGCGGCGATCGTCCCGAACGGCTCCTCGTCGGCCGCGCTCAGCTCGACCACCTCGACCTCCGGCGCCGGGAAACGCGGCGGGTGGGAGTCGCGGACGAACTTCATCCAGGCGTAGCCGTGCTCGAAGCCCCTCCCTTGTAGCCACTCCTCGGCCTGCGCGGATCCCGGCAGACCGGGGGTGACGGGCACGCAGGGAGAGACGCCGTGCTCGTCGGCCCAGGCGAGCGCGTAGTCGAGGTCGGCCTCGCTTGCTTCCGGTGCACCGAGGACCAGGTTGAGGATCGGGACCTGGGGCAGGTCGCGCGTCAGCGTCACCTGGAGGGCGCCGAAGTCGCGCAGCTCGATCCCGTGCTCGGAAGTGAGCTCATGCGGCATCGACTCCCAGATGTCGCGCCAGAAGCGCCGCTCCACGCGGTCGAGCGCCGCGGGGTCGTACTGGGTGCCGCGCTTCGTTTCAGGCGCCATCGCCGAAGCAGCATAGGCTCAAGCTGATGACGTCCCGCCAGCAGCAGGAGATGCCGACGCCGAAGGATCAGGTGATCGTCCTCTTTGGCGCCACCGGCGACCTCGCCAAGCGCAAGCTGCTGCCGGGGATGTACCACCTGATGCGGGTGGGCCTGATGCCGGAGCGGTTCCGGATCATCGGGGCCGCTCGCAAAGCACTCGACGTAGAGCAGTTCCGCGAGCTGGCACTGGAGTCGATCCGCGGCTCGGGTCGCAAGGCTGGCGACCGCGAGGCCTGGGAGCGCTTCTCCGACTCGCTGCGCTTCGCCAGCGTCGGCGAGGGCTACGACCAGCTCGGGGCTGAAGTCGAGGCGGCGCGCGAGGAACTGGGCGAGGACGCCGAGACGCTGATCTACCTCTCCCTGCCGCCGAAGGCGATGGAAGCGACGGTGGAGGAGCTCGGCAAGCTCGGACTCGGCAAGGGCGCCCGGGTGATCACCGAGAAGCCATTCGGCACCGACCTCGCCTCGGCGCAGAAGCTGAACGAGCGCCTGCACTCGGTCTTCGCCGAGCACTGCATCTTCCGCATCGACCACTACCTCGGCCGCGAGGCGGTGCAGAACCTGCTGGCGCTGCGCTTCGCCAACGGCATGTTCGAGCCGGTTTGGAACCGCAACCACATCGACCACGTTCAGATCGACGTTCCGGAGACGCTCTCGATCGAGATGCGCGGCTCTTTCTACGAGGGGACCGGCGCCTTCCGCGACATGATCGTCACCCACCTGTTCCAGGTCCTCGGCTTCGTCGCGATGGAGCCGCCGATTTCGCTGGACGCGAAAGCGCTCGGAGTTGAGCGGGAGAAGGTCTTCGAGTCGATGCCGCGGCTGCGCCCAGCGGACGTAGTCCGCGGCCAGTACGAGGGCTACCGCGAGGAGGACGGCGTCGCCGATGATTCGGACACCGAGACCTTCGTCGCCGTCAAGGCCTTCGTTGACAACTGGCGCTGGGAGGGGGTGCCGTTCTACCTACGTTCGGGGAAGCGTCTGGCTGAGACCCGGCACCTGCTGACGATCGCCTTCAAGCAGCCGCCGCGGCGTATGTTCCCTCTCGACTGCGACCAGATCGCCGAGTCCTTCGGCCACGACCACCTCACCTTCGAGCTCGGCGACCCCGGCAGTATCTCCGCTTCCTTCCTCGCCAAGGTGCCGGGACCGCGGATCGAGCTCGGCGAGGCCCACATGCGCTTCAGCTACGCCGACACCTTCGGCGGCAACGACCAGGCACTCGACCCCTACGAGCGGCTGATCCACGACGTGATGGTCGGCGACCGGACGCTGTTCAGCAGCTCCGAGGCGATCGAGCGCCTCTGGGAGGTCTCCGAGCCGCTGCTAGAGGACCCGCCGCAAGCGATCCCCTACGAGCCGGAATCCTGGGGGCCGCGGGAGATCGACGAGCTGATCGCGCCGCGCCACTGGCACCTGCCCAGCGACCACGTTTGAGGGAAAGGCGCCGGGAGAACGGAAAAGGGCCCCTGCCGGGGCCCTGTTTTCCGAGAGGACGTACCACCAAAGACGATCAATTCCCTGGCTCGTCGGTCCTCGAGCTTCGAAGTTGCTCCCCATAAACACCGGGGAATCCAGAAAGTTGCACTGCTTGCATCGGCAGTTGCAAGCGATCCTTTAGGCCCCGGCCCTTGACACCGCCGTTTCCGCTTTCCCGCTGCTAGATTCAGGCGTCCCGGGCGTTTAGCTCAGTTGGGAGAGCGCCAGCTCGACAAGCTGGAGGTCACTGGTTCGAGCCCAGTAACGCCCATAGAATTCCGCGCTACAGAGCCAAATTTCGGCCAGTGGTTCGAGCCCAGTTCCTCGCCCTCAGAAACAGCGACTCCTTGACGTAGGGGAGAGTACCCGCCGCGAAGGCGGATTCGATCCCCGTGCGCGCTCCCGCAGACCGCATCAGGGAGCGCCTCCCCACCCGCCATCCGCGCGGCGCAGCCGCGCCACAATTGGCGATGGGGAGGCCGACCGAAGGTCAAGGCGGGGTATTACCGCACGGCTCCGGAACAGGCACAAAAGCGAACAGGTGTTCCCGGTCGCTCCTATGTCAAGAACACCTCTGAGAATCAACGGGTTCCTGGGGATGTAGATCTAGAAATTCAGGGAGAAACAGGCACAGCCTGAGGCTCCTGGAGCGCCCGGAAGACGACCCGCACCAGGTGTCGTTTGAGGCAGCGGAACGCCTCCTTGGTGGACTTCCCCTCGGCGCGCTTCTTTGCCAGGTAAGCCCGCGCCGGCGGGTGCACGCGAACCTGGGTGAGGACGACCTGGTGGAGCGCCGCGTTTAGCTTGCGGTTGCCCAGGCGCGAGAGGCGGTGGCGGCGGATGCGGCCCGAGGAGACCTCGATCGGCGCGCAGCCGGCGTGGCGGGCAAGAGCGGAGTCTGAGGCAAAGCGCCCAGGGCCGCCGGTCTCGACCAGGAGGCGCGCGGCGATCAGATCGCCGACGCCGGAGATCGCCAGCAGGCCCGGCGCCAGCGGTCGCACCCGCTCTGCGATCTCGCTGCGCAGCGCCGCCTCCTGGCGGGTCAGCTCCCCGATCCGGATCAGGAGCTCGCGGCAGATCCGCACCTGAACCCCGGAGCCGTAGCGGCCGAGGCGCTGGGAGAGGCCGCGGCGGGTGGCCTCCCGGTTCAGGGTGCGGGCAAAGGGCTCGAGGCCTGAGTCGAGGTCGTGCAAGTGCCAGCGCAGCCGCGAGCAGATCGCGGTGCGCTCGCCCACCAGGTCCTCGCGGTGATCGACCAGGAGCTTCAGCTCGCGCAGCGTCGGGTCGTGGCTTGCCTGCGGCAGACCGGGCTCGCGCAGGGCCGCGCGGGCGACGGCCAGCGCGTCGATCGAGTCCGACTTGCCGTAGGTGCGGGCGCTCTGGCGGGCTTGGGCGGTCATCCGGGTGCCGACCCGCAGGACCGTCTCACCCGCTCCCACCAGGAAGCGCTCGAGGCGGCCGTTGACGTGGCGGCAGTCCTCGAGGGCAAAGCGGCGCTCCTGCCCCTCGCTCATCTGCTGTACCCAACTGATCAGGCGCTCGTGGCCGGCTTGAGTGCCGGGCACGGTCAGCTCGTCGAGCAGCTGCCCGGTCGCGTCGTCGACCGCGGCGGCGGTGTGGGTGTCTTTGTGGGGGTCGATCCCGATCGTGATCACTTCTGGTTGCCTCCCTACCCTTCGGTTGTCCTCGGTTGGCGGATCGACGGCGGACGGAACTGGGTGGGGCTCTCGCATGCTCCTATCAGGTCACGCCGGCAAATCCTCAAAGCGCGACGGGCGACACGACCCACTCGGTCAGCCTCCCCAGAGGCGACGAGATAATGCGGGGTCAGCCCGTCGCGCCGAGGACGCTAGGCCGGTGACTGGACGCTGCTGTCACCGCGCATCGTGGGAGGACACTGCCACCCAGTTCATAATGTGTCGGGCCTCCAGAACGGGAGTCCGAAAGGGCGGAGGAGAGCTTCTACGGCTCTGACGAGAACTCGTGTGGGAGCTCTGCTGCGATCGGCTCAGCTGGTCAATCCCAGGACGATCCGAATCCAGGAATTCTCTTTCACGAGAGGCGTGGCCTCGTAAAAATGCTCCGTTGAGCCGCGAACCGGACGTTCGGCGACGATCTCAAGCGCCCCGCACTCGGCCAGAACGCGGACGTGATAGCTGACGTTCGAGAGCCGATGGTTGACCAGGCGAGATAAGGCCTTGGGGCTATGCGGCTCTTCGGCTTCGAGGCAGAGCTTAAGGATGTCCCGCCGCAAGGGGTGGGTGAAGGCCGAATGCAGCGCCTCTTCCCCGTGTCTGGTCTTCCGTCCCACGGCGGCTGAGTGTAGGGGACGATTAGACCAACCCGGTAAGTTTTGACCATGTTCAGTTCACTCTTGCGGATCAAAGGGAAGGGGCGAGAGGGGGAGGCTTGTGGGGAGGTCCCGCCCCGGCCACACGCAGCCGGGGCGGATTCCCGTTGCTACTAGCCGGACTTCGTGATGGAAAGGACCGGCGCAATTGGTCCGCCTGATACGAGCCTCATCCCTTCACCCCCTTTTATTGTTTGCTTAAACGATCTAAAGCAAACGTAGCAACGAGGTTTTCAGCGGATGAGCAGGATGATTTTGATAATTAGCTGGTACTCATACGTTCAGGGAAAGAAGAGGTAAGAGGTCAATGGCAACTACGGCCCCACGCGTGCGGGTCAATCCTGAAGCTCCGCAGCAACTTGCCCGATTGGCGGTTGTATTCACGGATCCAATTCGGCTGAAGATCGTCACCGAGCTGTTTCGTCGGGAAATGAGCCCATCGCAGTTCCACGAGCTATATGGCGGGGGAACGCTGTCCCGGATTGATCGCCACTTCAAGAAGTTGGCTCATCATGGGTGGTTGAGGTTGGTCCGTGAAGCTCGAGGTGGGCACAGGCGTGGCGGGGTCGAGCACTTTTATCGGGCTCCCGAACTTGCCGTCATCGAGGAGGGGATGTGGGCGCGTCTTCCGCTCGCGGTCCGGGCTGAATACAGCTGGCGAACTTTCGAGCAGTTCGCAGAGAGGGTTGAACAGGCAATGAAGGCCGGCACCTTCGACGCCCGGGGAGAGCGTCATTTGACGTGGACTCCTCTGGTGCTTGATGAGCGGGGCCGATCTCAGATCCTGGTTGCCGCTATGCAGCTCTTTCGCTCGCTCCTGGAGGAGCAGGCCGATGCGAGGATTCGCATCGCGGAATCAGGCGAGGAACCGATGGAATCGACGGCGGGCATCGCAGCCTTCGATTCGCCGCGACTGGACCGGAATCGGTCGGGTTTGCTGTTGCCCCCAGCCACCGGAGATGAGGAGGCGCAGTCGACCCACTTCACCGTCCGCATCGCAAGAGTCCTTGCCAGTCCGCTGAGCATGAAGATTGTCAGCGAGCTGAACCTTCGAGAAATGAGCGCCTCCAGTTTCTATGACGAGTTCGGGGGTGCTGCCCGTCTCTCGGATGTGAACCGCTGTTTTAGGAAGCTCACTGAGGACGGCTGGCTGACGAAGGTCAGAGAGGAGACCGGGGGAAGAAGGCGCGGTGCCACCGAGCACTTCTACCGGGCAACGGGGCCGGCCATATTCGATACGAAGAATTGGGCGGAAGTGCCGGAAGCGATCCGGGGGACCTTCAGTTGGCGGGTGTTTGAGCAACTTGCCGAGCAAGTCCGAGAGGCTATGGCGGCCGGAACTTTCGACGCCCGGCCAGACCGGCATCACACCTGGACGTCTCTCGTTCTTGATCAAGTCGGGTGGAAACAGGTGATTCGCTCGGTCGATGATCTCTTTCACCAATTACTGCAAGAGCAGATGGCAGCCAAGGCGCGACTTGCTGAATCCGGCGAGGAGCCTCTTATCGCCACCGTCTACCTCGCCGCGTTCGAGTCACCTCGGTATCTCTTTTGAGGTTCCTGGATCGACGATTAGTTCCCCAAAAGCCCGTGAAGCGAGTTGTGAGCAGAGTTAGGGTCACGTGCCAGGCACGGTGGCCGAAAGGTGGATGGGCGCGCTCAGCTCATCCAATCCACCTCTCTCAATGAGCTGGATCGCCGGTTGAATATTTCCCCCCAATTTCCATCACCGCACCTGCTTCTATATGCCCGGGCCAACCATCACGGCAGAGCAGAGAAACGCTTTGTACGAGCACATCCTCGTGCGGCTCACCGGGGTCAACGACATCAACATCGCGCTTGAGCAGGGGAACTTCGAGGAAGCTAGCCGCCTGAGCGATGAGTTCGCGGATTGCCTGCGGCTTCTTCGCGACGGACTGGGTTGGGGCGATTCGGCCCAGGGCTCGATTGAGCTCAAAGCCCCGGCCGATGTCGTCCGCCGTTCTTTGTCACGAGTCAAAGAGCGTGCCGAGAGCGAAGATCGACTTGAAGCTGAAGAGAGTGCCGAGTTGGAGACAAGGAGAAGCCAGAACCGTCTTGTGCGAGAGACGTGCAGCCTGGTTTTGGCTGACTTAGAAAACTAGAGGCCATCGAAGAGGCGCGCCGGAGTCGTCCCCAAGGCCGCCGTCAAGCGCAGAAGCGTCGTTAGTCTGACCTCACGCACCCCACGCTCGACCCTGGAGATCTGGACAGACGTCAGCCCGGCCTTCTCCGCCAGTTCCTCCTGGGTCCAGCCTTTGTCTTCCCGCACGGCCCGCAGATTCCGGCCAAACTGCTCGACTTGATTCGCCATCGGCGCAATCGTCGGTGGAGAGAACCAAAACGTCTAGAACCAAGTCGGTAGATGGCGAATTGAAAGCGACGCGTTTCTACGTAGGCTGCCCCTTGCCAACCCTCGCCGCCGATGGTCTCTCGTCCGACCTATGCCTCCGACAGCTCATGTGCCCCTGGTTCGACACCAGCCACCTGTCCTGTTTCTCGTGATTTCGAGTCGCTGCTTCTTTTGGTCCGAGGCTTCAGCCGTTCCACTGGTTCGAGCCCAGTAACGCCCATCTCTCTCTCCTCAGTGCGCCGAGGCAAGGCGGGTAATGACTGCCAAGCCCTCAGGAGGTCCTGGCCAGAGTTCGGCAAGGACTCCCGGTGGGGCGCCGCGGAGGACGAAGCGCAGGGTCAGACCGGTGAGGATCGCGTCGTCCAGCTGACCGATGACCGGGAGGAAGTCGGGGACCAGGTCAAACGGCAGGGCGAGGTAGGCGAGCAGGGCCATCAACGCCAGCTTGCGCGAGCGCGGGAAGGCGGGGTCGGCGAGTAGGCGGCGGACGAGGACGAGGGTGTCGGGGAGGAAGGTGGCGAGGGCGCGGGCGGCGCTTCTGCGGCCGGTGAAGTAGAGGGCAGCGAGGCAAACTACCCAGAGGAGGGAAATGGCGAGGACGAAGATGAGCAACGACCGGAGCACCGTCCGATCTTGGCAGGGTCCGATCGGTGCGGCGCGGTACGCGCAACGACCGGACCCCTATCTATTTGCTGGCGCTCACACCCCGGCCGGCAGCTTCACCTCGGTGAGGCGGATGCTGTTGCCCGAGGGATCGCGGAGGCCAGAGTCGATGCCGTAGGGGCGCTCTTCCGGCGCTTCGGTGAACTCGACGCCGCGGGCCTTTAGGCGCTCGTATTCGCCGCGGCAGTCGTCGGTGGTGAGGAAGACGGTGCCGGCGAAGCCCTTGGCCATCAGCTCCTCGATCTGGCGGGTGGTCTCCTCATCCATCACAGGCGGGCCGGGGATCGCCATCAGGACGATCGAAACGTCCTCCTGGCCGGGAGGGCTAACGGTCAGCCAGCGGAAGTTGTCCAGCTCCGGCAGCGTCACATCGGCGCGGACCTCCATGCCGAGCTTCTCGGTGTAGAAGGCGAGCGCCTCCTCCTGGTCGTGCACCCACACCTGCGCGTTCGAAATTTTCATCCTGTCCTCCTAGTTGAGATCGACCAAGGCGATGCTAGGTCTGCGGCGGCGGGCTGTCTTCTCGAAACGTGCGGTGTTGCGGGCGGGCGTAGGTGCGGACGACGCAGGCGGGGACGCGAGCGTGCGCGGAGGCCGGGGGAGCGGCAGCGCGGTAGGCCATCGGCGTCATCCCGTACATGCGTTTGAAGCTGGTCGTGAACGAGCCAATTCCCTGCAACCCGACCTCGAGGCAGATCTCGGCGACGGAGTAGTCGGTGTTGCGCAGCAGCGCCGCGGCCCGCTCTAGTCGCCGCGTCAGCAAGTAGACGTAAGGCGACTCGCCGAAGGTGCGCCGGAACTCGCGGCTGAAGTGAGCCTTCGAGAGCCCCGCAGCACGTGCGAGGTCGTCGACCTCCAGCGGCTCCGCATACCGCGCATCGGCCAGGTCCTTCGCGCGCAGCAGGTGGCGGGCGGGAGGAACAGACGACATGGCCGCAGTCTAGGCTCGCGAGTCTCTTGATCGGGACCTATGCAGCGGTGGTGGCGGTCTGCGTCTCGGCGCTGGCGCTTGGGCAGGCGGCAATCTGTCTCTGTGGCGGCCGGCGCTGGTCTTGGCTGGCGCCGGTGATTGGGCTGGCGCTGCTTTGCGCGCTCTGCTGGGGGACGGTGCGGTTGCCAGGGGATGGGGTGGTCTCAGTGGTGGCGGTGTTGGTGGTGACGGTTGCGGCGGTCGCCTTCCTGTGGGGGAGAGTTGAGGGCGTCGGAGAAGCCCTCGGCGCCGGTTGGCCCGTGGCTCTGGCCGCGCTCCTAGCGGCCTCATTGCCGTTCGCGGTTGAAGGGCACTTCGGGATCCTCGGGACGAGCTTCAACCCGGACATGTCCCAGCACCTGCTGACGGCGGCGCGGCTGTCCGAAGGGCACTCGTCGCAGCTGCTGAGCCAGGGCTATCCGCTCGGCCCGCACTCGATCGTCGTCGCCTTGAACAAGGGCTTGGGGATCGGGCTGGTCCAGGGATTCAGCGGCTTGACGGTCGCCGTCGCGATCCTCGCTTGCCTCACGGCTCTTGCTGCTTTTGCCGAGTTGCCGTTGCTGCCGCGGACTGCTGGCGCCCTACTCGTCGGGCTCGCCTACGTCGTCGCCTCCTACTTCGCCCAGGGCGCCTTCAAGGAGACGATGCAGGCACTCTTCCTTCTCGCTTTTGTGCTCGCGTTGCGAGAGTCCGATCGCGCTTGGGCGGACCTACCGCTGCGCTTCGTCCCAGCCGCTCTGATCGCGGTCGGGTCCGTCTACACCTACAGCTTCCCGGGATTGATCTGGCTGGGTGGGGCGGCGGTCCTCTGGGCGTTGGTGACGCGGCCGTCCGTGCGGCCGCTCGGGCTCGCGCTACTCGCCTTCTTCGTCCTGGTCGCTCCTGAGATCGGGCGGATGGTCGACTTCCACTCCTTTGAGACCTTCGACCCCAACGGCCCCGGTCTCGGCAATCTCTTCGGCCAGATCTCGCTGTTCGAGGTGCTGGGCATCTGGCCCTCGGGGGATTTCCGACTCGCGCCGGGGGACGGGGCGGTGCCGGCTGTCGCGTATTACCTCGGGATCGCCTTCGCGCTCGCGCTCTTCGTCTATGGCGTCGTGCAGCTGTGGCGTCGTCGCGAGACCGCGATCCTCGCGGGCCTCGGCGCGGCCGCCCTCGCCTACGCCGCCGCCCGCCTGGGGGGCACCTCCTACACCGCGGCCAAGGCGATCGAGATCGCGGCGCCGCTGGTCGCGTTGACGATTTTGTTGCCCCAGGGAGAAGCAGTGCGGCGCTTTATGGGCGATATGCGCCCAAAAGGCGCCCCGCACCGCCTGCTTCCTATAACTGCGGTTCTTTTCGTCGGGGCTGCGGGCGTCTGCTCCCTCCTCGCCCTCGCCAACGCCCCCGTCGGTCCCACCTCCTTCTCCGCCAAGCTCAGTGAGTTCCGCAAGCAGATGGGCGAAGGGCCGACGCTGGTGGTCGCCTCGCCCCAGCTGCTCTCTGAACAGCACGGGTCGCCTTTCCTCTCCTGGGAACTGCGCGGCGGCCGCGTTTGCATCCAGTCGACTGACGAAGCGGGCGGGAAGCCGCCGGCCGGCGTCCGCTTCATCGTCCGCGAAGGCGACGACTGGACGCTGACGAAGGTGCAGCACCCGACGCCGGGCAAGACCCCGTGCCCGCTGATCGCTGTGCGCCAGGCCCGTCAAGGCCCCGCCCGCTGATCGGGCATCTAGTTGCTGAGGCTTGCCCTTACCATTGCCCGCACGCATGGAGGCAGCGACCGAGAAGACCACTTACACCCTTCCCGACGGGAAACCGCTGGAGCTGCCCGCTGGCGCGACCGGCGCTGACGCCGCCGCGGCGATCGGCCCCGGCCTGGCCAAGGCCGCGCTGGCGATCAAGGTTGACGGCGAGCTGCGCGACCTCGCGGCGCCGCTGCCCGAGGGCGGGGGAGAGGTGGCGATCCTCACCGACCGCGACCCCGACGCACTGGAACTGATCCGCCACGACGCCGCTCACGTGATGGCCGAGGCGGTGATGGACCTCTATCCCGGCACCAAGGTGACGATCGGACCGCCGATCGAGACCGGCTTCTACTACGACTTCGAGTTCCCGGCCGGCACCCGCATCACCGAAGAGGACCTGCCGAAGATCGAGGAGGCGATGCGCGCCCACATCAAGGCCGACGAGGAGTTCAGCCGTCGCGATGTGCCGGTCGCCGAGGCGATCGAGATCTTCAAAGCTCAGGACCAGGGCTTCAAGGTCGAGCTGATCGAGGATCTCGTTCGAGACGAAGGCGTCGAGACCGTCTCGCTCTACCGCAACGGGCCCTTCGAGGACCTCTGCCGCGGCCCCCACGGGCCTTCGACTGGCCGCATCAAGGCGATCAAGCTGAGCTCCGTCGCCGGCGCCTACTGGCGCGGCGACGAGAACCGCGAGAGCCTCACCCGAATCTACGGCACCGCCTTCTTCTCCAAGGGAGACCTGGAGGAGCATCTGGAGCGCCTCGAGCAGGCCAAAGAACGCGACCACCGCCGCCTCGGCCCCGAGCTCGACCTCTTCATGCTGCGCAAGGAGGCGCCGGGGATGCCGTTCTGGCTCCCTAACGGGACGACGCTGCTGCGGACGATCGAGACAGAGGTCCGCGACCAGCTGCGCAAGCGCGGCTACCAGGAGATCGCCACCCCGCAGGTGATGGACGTCGACCTTTGGCACCGCTCCGGGCACTGGGACAACTACAAGGACGACATGTACTTCATGGAGGACGACGACCGCGGCTACGCGCTGCGGCCGATGAACTGCCCCGGCGCCTGCCTCGTCTACTCCGCCGACCGCCACTCCTACCGCGAGCTGCCGCTGCGCCTGGCCGAGTTCGGCCGCGTCTCCCGCAACGAGCGCGAGGGCGTCCTCCACGGTCTCCTGCGGGTCCGCGCCTTCACCCAGGACGACGCCCACGTCTACTGCACCGAGGAGCAGATCGGCGACGAGGTCGCCTCGATCTGCGAGGCGATCGACGAGCTCTACGCCCGCTTCGGCTTCGAGGACGTCCACGTCGAGCTCTCGACCCGACCGGAGAAGTCGATGGGGACCGAGGAGCAGTGGGCGAAGGCCGAGGCGGCGCTGGCCGAAGCGCTCGACAGCCAGGGCCGCGAATACACGCTGAACCCCGGCGACGGCGCCTTCTACGGGCCGAAGATCGACTTCCACATCACCGACGCGCTCGGTCGCTCCTGGCAGTGCGGCACCTGCCAGCTCGACTTCCAGATGCCCGAGCGCTTCGAGCTCTACTACACGGGCGCTGATGACTCCGCCCACCGCCCGGTGATGATCCACCGCGCCCTGCTCGGCTCGATGGAGCGCTTCGCCGGCATCCTGATCGAGCACTACGCCGGCCGCTTCCCGGTCTGGCTGGCGCCGGTACAGGCGATTGTCCTGCCGATCTCCGACCGCCACAACGACTACGGCCGCCGCGCCTTCGAGCGGCTGCGCGAAGAAGGCGTTCGCGTCGCCGTCGACGACCGCTCCGAGTCGATCGGCAAGAAGATCCGCGACGCCTCAACGATCGGCCGCTACCCCTACATGCTGGTGGTCGGCGACCGCGAGGAAGAGAACGAGGCGGTGGCGGTCCGCTCCCACGCCGAGGGGGATCTCGGGGAGATGCCGCTGGCCGAGTTCGCGGCCCGCGTCCGCCAGGAGACCGAGGCCCGATGAGCCCCGGATTTACGCGCGGCCGTTCTGTCTCTATACTGCGGCGAACTTGATCGCTGGCACGAACAACCACCGCCGCCGCTGAGCGCCCCGTGCCCGACCCCAGTTTCGTCCTCTTGAAGTCTCACCTCCTCTCGCGATAGTGCCGGTACCTCGTAGGTTCGACCGGCGCCCTCCAGAGCGCGACACGACTCGGATCAACGAGCGGATCCGGGTGCCGCAGGTGCGCCTGATCGGCGCCGACGGTGAGCAGCTCGGGATCGTCGACACCAACGAGGCGCTGAAAAAGGCCCAGGACGCCGAGCTCGACCTGGTCGAGGTGGCGCCGAACTCGAAGCCGCCGGTGACCAAACTGCTCGACTACTCGAAGTACAAGTACGAGCAGGAGCAAAAGCAGAAGGCCGCCCGCAAGCACCAGCAGCAGGTCAACGTCCGCGAAATCAAGCTGCGGCCGAAGATCGCGACGCACGACTACGAGACCAAGAAGGGCCACGTCGAACGCTTCCTCAAGCACCGCGACAAGGTCAAGGTGACGATCATGTTCCGCGGTCGCGAGCAGGCCCACCCCGAGCGCGGCCGGGACTTGCTCAACAAGCTCTTCGAGGACCTCGACGGCCTCGCCGTGATCGAATCGGCGCCGCTGCAGGAAGGCCGCAACATGAGCATGCTGCTCGGCCCCAGCAAAGAGGTCGACAAGCAGCAGGACGCCGAGCCCGACCCCGCTAGCTGAGGATCACGTCGGCGATTCGCTGCGCGGCCTGACCGTCCCAGAGGGGCGGGGGAGGCGGAGGCGTGCCGGGGCGCTCTTGGAGTAGAACCGGGATGCGGGCGATCGCGCTCGGGTCGAGGCCGAGCAGGGTGTTGGTGCCCGAGGTCAGCGTCACCGGCCGCTCGGTGTTGTCGCGGAGGGTGAAGCAGGGAATGCCGAGATAGGTCGTCTCCTCCTGGATGCCGCCGGAGTCGGTGAGGACGGCGCGGGCGTCGGCGAGTAGCGAGAGGAAGTCGAGGTAGCCAAGCGGCTCGACCAGGTGCAGGCCCGGGTGCTCGGGCTCCAACCCCTCCATCATCTTGCGGGTCCGCGGGTGGACCGGGAAGACGACCGGCAGCTGCTGCGCGAGGGAAGCCAGCCGCGCCACGGTCTCGCCGAGCAGTGGGCCGTCGACGAGGGCGGGGCGGTGGAGGGTGACAAGGGCGTAGGAGCCCGGCTCGAGGCCGAGACGCGCCGCCGTCCCCGCGGCGCGAAAGCGCTCTTCCAGCGCGACGAGGGTGTCGATCATCGTGTTGCCAACCATGTGCATGTGCTCGTCGGCGATGCCTTCGTGGCGCAAGTTGGTCACCGCCTCGGGGCTGTGGAGGAAGAGCCACTCGGAGAAGCGGTCGGCGACGATCCGGTTGACCTCCTCGGGCATCGTCATGTCGAAGCTACGCAGGCCGGACTCGATATGGGCAACCGGGATCCCCATCTTCACCGCGGTCAGGGCTGCCGCCAGGGTCGAGTTGACGTCGCCGGGGACCATCACCAGATCCGGCCGCTCGTCAGCTAAGACAGGCTCCAGCCGCTCCATCGTCTTCGCGGTCTGGGCGGCGTGGCTGCCAGAGCCGACCTCGAGCATGTAGTCGGGGGCCGGCACCCCGAGCTCCTCGAGGAAGACCTCGGACATCAGCCGGTCGTAGTGCTGGCCGGTGTGGACGATCGCGTGGCGTCCCTCGGGATCGCGCTCGCGTAGCGCCCCGATCACCGGGGCCGTCTTGACGAAGTTGGGCCGCGTCCCGACCACGTAGAGGATCCGCATCGCGGCGCCAGCGTATGCCAAGAATCCGACGCCCTAATTGCCGGAAATGTGACGGCCCCCTTTGTCTGCTTCAATAGCGGACCCGATGCCGAAGATGAAAACCCATTCGGGCGCCAAGAAGCGCTTCAAAAAGACCGCCAAGGGCAAGCTCCGTGGCCGTCGCGCCTTCTCCAGCCACATCCTGGAGAAAAAGTCGCCGAAGCGGAAGCGCAAGATGGCGAAGCCGGTCGACATCGCGCCGAGCGACCAGAAGAAAGTGCGGACCCTGCTTGGAGGCGGCAAGTGAGCCGCGTCAAGCGCAGCGTCCACGCGCGTAAGAAGCGCCGCAAGGTCCTGAAGGAAGCCAAGGGCTACTTCGGGCGCAAGCATTCCTCCTACCGCTTCGCCAAAGAGCAGGTCCAGCGGTCGGGGATGTACGCCTACCGCGACCGGCGCAACAAAAAGCGCACCTTCCGCCGCCTCTGGATCACCCGGATCAACGCCGCCGCCCGGCTCGAGGGCATGAGCTACTCGGAACTGATGCACGGCCTCAGCAAAGCCGAGGTCGAGGTGAACCGGAAGATGCTGGCCGAGATCGCCGTCAACGACCGCGATGCCTTCCGCCGATTTGTGGAGCTAGCCCGGGAGGGTGCGGCCGCCTGACGGCGTACCGACACTTCCTCTCTCCCGGGCGGGCCGTTTATCGGCCCGCTTTTTCGTTTTAGGAGAAGAAACGACCGAGAAGAAGACACCGCAGATGATCGAAAGCCCCCAGAACGAGAAGCTGAAGCTGGTCCGCAAGCTGCGTGACCGCAAGCACCGCGAGCGCGAGGGCCTGTTCGCGACCGAGGGCGAGGATCTACTGGAGGCTGGCTTGGCGGCCGGAGCGGAGCCACGGTTCGTGCTCGTTGCGGCGGGGTCGGGCCTTAGGGGCGAGGAGGTCGCGCCTGAGCTTCTTGCCGACGTTTCGTCCCTCGGCTCCGGGACGAGGGTAATCGCCGTCTGGCCTGTGCCAACTTCGTCAACCGATTTCTCCCCGGATACCGGGGACAACTCGCCTGAGCCCTGCATCTACCTTCATGGTGTTGGGGATCCCGGCAACGTGGGGACGATCTTGCGGACGGTCGACGCCTTCCTCAATGGCCCGGTCCTCCTCGGGCCCGATTGCGCCGATCCCTATTCGCCTAAGGCGGTCCGCGCCAGTATGGGGTCGGTGTTCTCGCACCCTCCGCTTAAGGCGGACCTCGAGGCCACCCCGGAGCCCCGTGTCGCTTTAGTTGCCCACGGGGGTCAAGAGCTCGACACGCTCGACGGGGCGGCGACGGTTTGCTTGGGCGCGGAGCGTGAGGGGCTGCCGGACGCGGTGATCGCTCAGTGCGCTCGAAAGGTCACGATCCCCCTTCGTCCCGGAGGTGCCGAGTCGCTCAATGTCGCTGCGGCAGCGGCGATTGCCGCTCAGCGGTTATCTTCGCTCGCCATGCGGGAGGCCCAGAGCGATGCTTGAGCGGATCGAGGAGATCAGGGCCGGGGCGACCTCGGCGATCGAAGGCGCTGGCACGAGCACGGAGCTCGAGGAGTTGCGGGTCCGCTACCTCGGCCGCAAAGCTGAGCTGACCTCGATCCTGCGCGGGATCGCCGAGCTGCCGCCGGAGGAACGGGGGGCCGTCGGCGGCGCCGCCAACAAGGCGCGCAAGGAGCTGGAAGCGCTGCTGGAGGAGAGTGCCGTGCGGCTTGACGCCGCCGAGCTCGAGGCGAAGCTGGTCGCCGACCGGATCGACGTCACTCTCCCCGGGGCGCCGCCGCGGCCGGTCGGCCACGCCCACCTGATCTCCCGCACCACGCGGCTGATCGAGGACACGATGATCGGGCTCGGCTACCACGTCGCCGAAGGCCCGGAGATCGAGCACGACTACTACAACTTCACCGCCTTGAACCACCCGCCCGGCCACCCGGCGCGGATGCTCCAGGACACCTTCTACATCCAGTCTCACCCCGACGTGCTGCTGCGCACCCACACCTCGCCGATGCAGGTGCGCTCGATGGAGACCCAGCCGCCGCCGATCTTCGTCATCGTCCCCGGCAAGGTCTACCGACGCGACTCCGACGCCACCCACAGCCCGATGTTCCACCAGATGGAGGGGCTGGCGATAGCCGAGGGGATCACCCTCGCCGATCTGCAGGGGACGCTGCTGGCGATGTGCCGGGCGATCTTCGGCCCCGACCGCGAGGTCCGCCTGCGGCCGCACTTCTTCCCCTTCACCGAGCCCAGCGTCGAGGTCGACGTCTCCTGCTTCCAGTGCGGCGGCACCGGCGAGCTGGCCGGCGGCGAGCGCTGCAACCTCTGCAAGGGCCAAGGCTGGATCGAGATCCTCGGCGCCGGCATGGTTGACCCCAACGTCCTCGGCTTCGTCGAGAGCTACGGCTACGACGCCGAGCGGGTCCAGGGCTTCGCCTTCGGGATCGGGGTCGAGCGGGTGGCGATGCTGCGCCACGGCGTCCCCGACTTGCGGCGCTTCTTCGACAACGACGTGCGGATGCTGGAGCAGTTCGGATGAGAGTTCCATACAGCTGGCTGCGCGAGTACTGCGATCCCGGGATGGAGCCGGCAGCGCTGGCCGACCGCCTGGTGATGACCGGGACCGAGGTCGAGCGGCTCGATTCAGTCGGGCCGCCCTCGGCCGAGGGCTTCGTCGTCGGCAAGGTCATCAAATGTGAGAAGCACCCGAAGGCCGACCGGCTCAGCGCCTGCATGGTCGACACCGGCGACGGTGAGCGGCCGATCGTCTGTGGCGCCCCGAACGTGGCCACCGGGCAGACCGTCGCGGTCGCGCTGCCAGGGGCGCGGATGCCGAACGGCGAGAAGCTGCGCAAGGCGAAGCTGCGGGGAATCCCTTCGGAAGGAATGATCCTTGCCGCCGATGAGCTGCAGATCGGCGACGACCACGAGGGGATCATGGTCCTCGACGACGATCTCGCCGCCGGCACGCCGCTGAGCGAGGTGCTGCCGCTGGGCGAGCCGGTGCTGGAGATTGAGGTGACTCCGAACCGGACCGACTGCTTCGGCGTCCACGGCGTCGCCCGCGAGCTCCACGCGATCACCGGCGCCGAGCTGGGCGCCGATCCGTGGGCCGAGGACGCGCCCGCCGAGGGCGAGGGGGAGGCCTCCGATTACGCCTCGGTGACCGTCGACGTGCCGGAGCTCTGCCCGCGCTTCACCGCCCGCGTCTTCACCGAGGTCAAGATCGGACCCTCGCCGCTGTGGCTGCAGGCGCGCCTTGCCGCCGCCGGCCAGCGCCCGATCAACAACGTCGTCGACATCACCAACTACGTGATGCTGCTGACGGCGCAGCCGCTGCACGCCTTCGACCTCGACAAGGTCCCCGACGGCGCCCTCTTCGTCCGCACCGCGAAGGAGGGGGAGAAGATGACCACCCTCGACGATGTCGAGCGGACCTTCGACGCCGAGACCGTCCTCGTCTGCGACAAGAACGGTCCCTCCGGGATCGCCGGGATCATGGGCGGCCAGGTCTCCGAGGTTTCCGAGGGAACGACGCGGGTCCTGCTCGAGGTCGCGAACTGGAACGGGACCAACATCCTGCGGACCTCGCGCCTGCTGGGGCTGCGCTCCGAGGCCTCCTCGCGCTTCGAGAAGCAGCTGCACCCCGAGCTGACGATGCGGGCGCAGAGCGTCGCCTCGCGGCTGATGGTCGAGCTCTGTGGCGCCAAGCTGGTGCCGGGGACGATCGACGTCGCCACCGAGCCCCCGCCGGCGCGGCGGCTGATCCTGCGGGCCGAGCGGGTCGAGGGGTTGCTCGGGATGTTCATCTCCCAGGCCAACCAGAAGACCTATCTGGAGCGGCTCGGCTTCGAGGTGCAGGAGGCGGGCGACGACCTCGAGGTCGTGGTCCCGCCCGACCGCTACTACGACGTCACCCGCGAGGTCGATTTGATCGAGGAGGTGGCGCGGGTCCACGGGATCGACGAGCACCTGCCGACGACGCTGCCGGCGGTCGGCGGCGCGGTCGGCGGCCTGAGTCGCGAGCAGCGCCTGCGGCGGCGGGCCGAGGACGCCATGCGTGACCTCGGCTTCGACCAGGTGGTCGGCTGGAGCTTCACCGATCCCGGCGAGGCCGGCCGGTTGCGGATCCCCGAGGACGACCCGCGGGCGAAGCCGGTTCTCCTCGCGAACCCGCTCTCCGAGGACCAGTCGGCGATGCGGACCCTCCTCCTCGGATCGCTCCTGGACATCGCCGCAAAGAACACCGCCCGCGGTGTCGATGCGCTTGCCCTCTTCGAATCCGCCCGTGCCTACCTGGCGGGAGAAGGCGAGTTCGCGGGAGAGCGGCCGTCGCCCTTCGCTGAGCCGCACCGGCTCGCGGGGATCGCCGTTGGGCCGCTGATGCCGCGTTCTTGGCGGGGTGGAGGTGAGGCGGCGGACTTCTTCGCGCTCAAGGGAGTCGTCGAGGCATTGGCGGCTGGGTTGGGGACGGAGCTTGCTTTCTCACCATCCGAAGAGCCGTTCCTGCACCCGGGACGCTCGGCCGCGGTGTCGGTCAGCGGCACCATTGCCGGATGGCTCGGCGAGGTGCACCCGCTGGTCTGCCGGACCTGGGACCTCGACGCCGCTGTCGCCTTCGAACTCGACCTGGCCCCTCTGCTGGCCGCCGCGACCGTCGGCGAGGAGAGCTACGAGGACGTCACCACCTTCCCCGCCGTCTATCAGGACCTGGCGGTCGTGGTGCCGGTGGAGACGCCGGCGGCCGAGGTGCGGGACGCGGTGATCGCCGGGGGCGGCGAGCTGCTGCGGGCGGCCGAGGTCTTCGATCTCTTCGAAGGCGAGCAGCTTGGCGAGGACCGCAAGAGCCTCGCGCTCAACCTCGAGTTCCGCGCCGACGACCGCACCCTTACCGACGAGGAGGTCAACGAGCGGCGCGAGGCGATCAAGGCGAAGCTGGGCGAGATCGGGGGATCCCTCCGTGAGTGACCTCGCCTCGCAGCCGCTCGAGGGCGCGCCCGCCGCACGGGTGCTGGTCGCCGGCGCCTCCGGCTTCACCGGCGCCCTTGCTGCGCAGATCGTCTGGA
Organism: Solirubrobacterales bacterium; assembly: GCA_035551255.1. Classification (GTDB taxonomy): domain Bacteria; phylum Actinomycetota; class Thermoleophilia; order Solirubrobacterales; family 70-9; genus VAYN01. The sequence continues at coordinate 32,160 of DASZNP010000120.1, read as the reverse complement.
ACCACCCGAAGCTGGAGCTGGTCGCCGCCACTTCCCGCAGCGATGCCGGCAAGCGGCTGGACGCAATCTACCCGCGCTACCGGGTGCCGATCGAGCTGACCGAGCTCGACCTGGAGAACCTGCCGGACGTCGACGCCGCGATCGTTGCCTACCCGCACGGCGCCGCCGCGCCGACCGACGCGGCGTTGCGGGCGCAGGACATCCTCGTTGTCGACCTCTCCGCCGACTTCCGCCTCCGTGACCGAGAGACGTACGAGCGCTGGTACGGCGAGCACGGCGCACCCGACCTATTCGGGACGGGCGTCTATGGCCTGAGTGAGCTCTACCGCGACCAGCTGCGCGATGCGAAACTCGTCGCCACTCCCGGCTGCTATCCGACCGCGAGCGTGCTGGCGCTGGCGCCGCTGGCCGAACAGGGCCTCCTCTCCGAGGTCTTCGTCTCGGCGATGCAGGGCACCTCCGGCTACGGCCGCTCCAGCGACGACCTCGTCCACTTCTCGAACATGACCGAGAACGCCTTCCCATACAAGACCGAGGGGCACCGGCACCGACCGGAGATCGAGCAGGAGCTGGCGGCGCTCGGCAGCCCGGCCCCGGTCACCTTCGTCCCGCACCTGCTGCCGCTCGACCAGGGCGAGCTTGCGACCTGCTTCGGGGTGCTTTCCGAGGCGATGTCGAAGGAGGCGGTCCGCGACCTCTACGAGCGCCGTTACGACGACGAGCCCTTCGTCCACGTCCTCGACGGCCCACCGAACCTGCGCGCTGTCCGCGATACGAACGAGTGCCACGTCTACGTCACGGTCGAGGAGCGGGGGCGGGTGATGGCCTTCTCCGCCATCGACAACATCTGGAAGGGCGCCTCGAGCCAGGGCGTCCAGAACCTCAACCTGATGCTGGGCATCGACGAGACGGAGGGGTTGCGATGAGTGGACTTCCTGGGACCCCGCCGGAAGCGGACGCGAAGCGGAGCATTCCGGCTGATGGCTTCTTCAGGTCTAGATGGGTCGACCCTCCCGATGGCGTCGAGGAGCTCGACCCGAACCAGCTGGCGCCCGGCTTCCGCGCCGGCGGTGCCCACTGCGGGCTGAAGGGCGGCGGGCGCACCGACGTCGGGCTGGTGGTCTGCGACGCCGAGCAGGTCAGCTCGGCGCTGCTGCTGACCCGCAACGCCTCGGCGGCGGCACCGATCCGAGTCTGCCGCGAGCGCTGCGACCACGGCGGCATCCGTGCCGCCGTGGTCAACAGCGGCAACGCCAATGCCGAGACCGGCGAACAGGGATTTGCGGACGCGCTGGCGATGTCTGAGGTCGCCGCCAAGCACCTGGGGCTCGAGCAGCCGCAGGTCGCGGTCGCCGAGACCGGGACGATCGGCGTGCCGCTGCCGCTCGACGAGGTGCTCGTCGGGATTGGCGAGGCCGCTTCCGGCCTCTCCGAGGAGGGCGGCAACGTCTTCTCCGATGCGATCCTCACCACCGATCGCTGGCCTAAGCGCTGCACCCTGCGGGTCGGCGGCGTGACGCTTTCCGCCCAGGCGAAGGGGGCGGGGATGATCGAGCCGAACATGGCGACGATGCTCTGCTTCGTTCAGACCGACGCGGTCGTCGAGGACGCTGACGCCCTGCTGCGCGCTGCAACCGACGCCTCCTTCAACCGGATCACGGTAGACGGCCAGATGAGCACCAACGACACGGTGCTGCTGCAGGCTTCCGGCACCTCCGGGCGGCCGCTGCCCGAGGGACTGCTGGAGGCGGTGCTGAAGCAGCTGGCGATCGAGATCGTCCGCGACGGTGAGGGCGCGGTCCGTACCGGCCGCATTGAAGTCACCGAAGCCGCGACGCAGGCGGAGGCTGAGCGGGTGGCGCGGGCGATCGCCAACTCGCCGCTGGTCAAGACCGCTCTGTTCGGCCGTGACCCCAACTGGGGCCGGATCGCCCAGGCCGGCGGCGCCGCCCTGGCCGGTGAGGAGCTGCCTGAGTTCGGTGCCGAGAACATCGATGCGGAGGAGCTCGGTGCTGACGTTCCCGAGGCCGAGATCGGCCTGCGCCTCGGCCGCGGCACTCACAGCGCCCACGTCTGGTTCTCCGACCTCGGCTACGACTACGTAAAGCTCAACGCCGAATACACGACGTGAACGCCACCCCCGCAAACAAGCGCTACGACAGCAGCAGCGTCGCCACCCTCCTCGAGGCTCTGCCCTACATCCGTGAGTTCCACGGACGCACCGTGGTGATCAAGTACGGCGGCGCGGCGATGCTCGACGAGGACCTGCGCGAAGCCTTCGCCACCGACGTCGTCCTGCTCAAGTACGTCGGCCTCAACCCGATCATCGTCCACGGCGGCGGGCCGGAGATCACCCGCTACATGGAGAAACTCGACCTGGAGGTGCGCTTCCACGAGGGCCTGCGGGTCTCCGACGCCGAGACGGTCGAGGTCGCGCAGATGGTTCTGGCCGGCAAGCTCAACTCCGAAATCGTTCAGCGGCTGAACCGCCACGGTCAGGCAGCGGTCGGCCTCTCCGGCGAGGACGGCAATCTCTTTGAGGTCGCCCCGGTCGCGAATGCCGAGCAGGTCGGCTTCGTCGGCTCGATCGAGCGGGTCGACGTCGATGTCCTCAACCACATCGCCGCTGACTACATCCCGGTGATCGCCTCTTCGGCCTCCGACCGCAGCGGCCAGTCCTACAACGTCAACGCCGACGAGGCCGCCGGCAAGGTTGCCGCCGCGCTCGGCGCTCACAAGGCCGTTTTCCTCACCGATGTCGAAGGCTGGCTCGCCGACCCGGCCGACGAGAGCTCGCTGATCTCGCGGGCGACGGTGCAGGAGGTTGACGAGAAGCTGCCGAGCCTGGAAGGGGGGATGCGGCCGAAGCTGCAGGCCTGCGCTGATGCGATCCGCGGTGGCGCCCAGTCGTCCCACATCATCGACGGCCGCATCCCGCACAGCCTCCTGCTCGAGCTCTTCACCGACGCCGGCATCGGCACGATGGTCACTCCATGAGCGACGTCGCCGAGGGGATCGGCCTGCAGGAGACGCGGTCGCTGGAGGAGCGCTACCTGATGCGCACCTACAAACGGGCGCCGGTCGACTTCGTCAAAGGCGAGGGGCCGCTGCTCTGGGACGCCGAGGGCAAGAAGTACCTCGACTTCCTCACTGGGATCTCGGTCTGCTCGGTCGGCCACTGCCACCCGGAGGTGGTGAAGGCGGTCCGCGACCAGGCCCACCGCCTGATGCACGTCTCCAACCTTTTCTATACCGAGCCGATGGCGCAACTGGCGCAGCGGCTCTCGGAGTCGAGCCTCGGCGGCCGCGTTTTCTTCTCCAACTCGGGCACCGAGGCGATCGAGTGCGCGATCAAGGTAGCGCGCAAGCATGCGCACGGGCGCGGAATCACCGCTCCGGAGATCGTCTCCTTCGAGGGCGACTTTCACGGCCGCAGCTTTGGCGCTCTGGCGGCGACGCCGGGTTTGGCCAAGAACGAGGCGCTGCAGCCGATGCTGCCCGGCTTCCGCTCGGTCCCGCACAACGACGCCGCGGCGCTGCGCGAGGCGGTGGGAGAGAACACGGCGGCGGTCCTGATCGAGCCGATCCAGGGCGAGGCGGGAATCTTTGCGACCAGCGAGGAGGCGCTGCTGGCGGCGCGCCAGGCATGCGACGCGGTCGGCGCCCTATTGATCCTCGACGAGATCCAGACCGGCGTCGGCCGCACCGGCTCGCTCTGGGCCTACGAGCAGACGCCGGTCCGCCCCGACGTCATCACCTCAGCCAAGGCGCTCGGCGGCGGTGTCCCAATCGGCGCCTGCATTACCGCGCCGAGCTGCGCCGACGTGCTCGAGCTCGGCGACCACGGCTCGACCTTCGCCGGCGGCCCGGTCGCGACCGCCGCTGCGCTGGCGGTCCTGGACATCGTTGATGACCCGGTGCTGCTGCGCCACGTCCGCGAGCTCGGTGCCTACCTCTGCGAGAAGCTCAACGCGCTCGAGGGCGTACGTGAGACGCGCGGCCGCGGCCTGATGGTCGGGGTCGGCCTCGAGGAGGGCATCGACGGGCCGGCGGTCGGCGCCGACCTGCTCGAGCGCGGGCTCGTCGTCAACGTCCCGCGCCCGGACACCCTGCGGCTGCTGCCGCCGCTGGTGATCGATTCCGACCACGTCGACCTCGCGGTTGATCTGATCGGCGAATCGCTTCTAGCCTGTAGCGGTTCATGAGCACCAGTCGACGGGAGGACCTCCCGAAGAAGCAGAACGAGCTGCGCGCGACCACGGCCCAGCGCCTCGAGGAGATCGTCGAGGCGGCCGAGCGCGCCGCCGAGGGCGTGATCGACGATGCCGAAGCGCAGGCGCGGCGCTACCTAACGCAGGCGCGGGCCGAGGCGGATCGAATAACCGACAGGCGCATGGAGGACCTCTCGCACCTGATCGACGCGCTGCTAGGGCAGGCTGCCTCACTGCAGCGGGAGGCCGAGCGCATGCAGACGGTCCTGGAAGAAGCCAAGTTCCGAATCCATCCCGAGCAGCCGGAAGACGCCGAGGAGCAAGACGCTTCGCCTCGGCCCGAAGAGCCCACGCCGCCTCGAGAAGCCCCCCGCCTGCGGGCGGTCGCGCACCCCGAGGAGCCGGCGCCCGCTCCGGAGGCTCCCCAGCCCGACGCCGCGGGCGCCCGCCTGCTCGCCACGCAGATGGCGGTATCCGGCAGCAGCAGGGAGGAGATCGAGCAGCGCCTGCGAAACCGGTTCGAGATCGAGGACACGAAGCCGATCCTCGACGCGATTCTCGGACCCGAGGTTTAGACGATGCACGAGGACCCGACGCGAATGATGGGGCCCGAAGACCGAGGCCCCGGCGGCCGCCCGCCCGCAGATCGCGATAACAACACCCGTTGGCTGATCGCCGGCCTGATCGCGGTGATCGTCGGCCTGTTGATCGCGGTAATCGTGATCGCGAACAACGACAACGGCACCAGCTCTACCAGCCCCAACACCACGACGACGACGGCTCCGACCACCACCGAACCCACGACGACCACGACCACGGAAACGTCGACGACGGAAACCGAAACCACCGAAGAAGAAGAAACGGCGCCCGAAGAAGCCGAAGAAGCGCCGGAAGAAGAAGAACTGCCTCCGGAAGAACCGGAAGAAGGCGGCTCAGGCGGCATCGAAGCCCCCTAGTTGGCAGACTGCGCTCCCCGTGAGCGTCGAGCAGCCCCATTTCCAGCCGACCGCGACCTACGAGGCCGATCCCTCGACGGTCGATCGCGTCCTCCTGCTCTACTCGGGCGGCCTCGACACCAGCGTGATGCTGAAGTGGATCCAGGAGGCCTACGAAGCCGAGGTCGTCTGCCTCACCGTCAACCTCGGGCAGCCGGGCGAGGACTACGAGGTGATCGAAGCGAAGGCCAAGCAGCTTGGCGCCCTCGAGTGCCACGTCGTCGACGCCCGCGAGCGCTTCGCCGCCGAGTTCCTCGCCCCGGCGATAAAGGCCAATGCCGTCTACGGCAACGGCTACCCGCTCTTCACGGCGCTGGGACGGCCGCTGATCGCGCAGCTCGCGGTCGAATACGCCCAGCAGACGGGCTGCGACACGATCGCCCACGGCTGCACCGGTAAGGGCAACGACCAGGTGCGGATCGAGGCGACGGTGGCGACGCTGGCGCCGGAGCTGAAGACGATCGCTCCGGTCCGCTCCTGGGAGATGGGCCGCGACGAGGAGATCGCCTACGCGCGTGAACACGGGATCCCGGTCAAGGGGGGAACCGAGGTCGCCCCGTATTCGATCGACGACAACCTCTGGGGCCGGTCGTCGGAGGGCCGCTGGATCGAGGACCTCGACCACGCGCCCGAGGATGACGTCTTCCAGCTCGTCACCCGCCCTGAGGAGGCACCCGACGAGGCGGAGACGGTGACGATCGGCTTCGAGGAGGGAGTCCCGGTCTCGCTGAACGGCGAGCGGCTGGGGCTGGTCGAGCTGCTGGAACGGGCGGCGGAGATCGGCTGCCGCCACGGCGTCGGCATTGTCGACCACATCGAGGACCGGATCGTCGGCCTCAAGGTCCGCGACATCTACGAGGTGCCGGCGGCGGCGCTGATCCTCACCGCGCACGAGGAGCTCGAGCGGCTGGTCGGGACGATCCACCAGAACCAGTTCAAGCCCGCCCTCGACCAGAAGTGGGGCTACCTTGTCTACGCGGGGCTCTGGTGGGAGCCGCTGCGCGGCGACCTCGACGCCTACATGGACGCGGTCAACAAGCAGGTCAGCGGCGAGATCGGCCTGCGCCTCTACAAGGGGAGCGTTCGTGTCGTCACCCGCTCCTCGCCCAACGCCGTCTACGACGCCCAGCTGGCGACCTTCTCCGAGTCCGGCGGCCTCTTCGACCAGAACGCCTCGCCCGGCTTTATCGAGCTCTGGTCGCTGCAGTCGCGGATGGCGCACCGTCTCCGCAACCAGGGAGGCGGGGGAGACTGATGTACAACCGGCTCGGCAAAGCCTCGCTCAAGTTTGCCTTCCGCTACGTGCGCCGCCGCTACCGGCGCGAGGGCCGCATCGCCCTCGGCCTGGCGCTCCTGGTCGCCTTCGTCGGCGCTTACTTGGCCACCCGCGAAGTTCCGGAGGGGTAGGCCACGGCCGCAAGTTCTCTTGCGGTTTATCGGCAACTTGCAGGGATTTCGAACTCTGCTCGCTAGCCTCAGCCGCTCGTGCGGCCGCTCGAGCTCAAGAAGGACTTCCTCCGAATCGGCGCCGCAGCGTTGCTCTGCGCGCTGCTCGCTCTGCTGATCATTGCCGTCGGCACAGCCCGAGCCGGCAAGACCGAAGCGCTGGAAGCGAAGCTCGGCAAGGCGCGCGACGAGGCCAGCGCGCTTTCGAGTCAGCTGCAGGCGACGACGGCGGAACTGGGCAGCGCCGAAGCCGAAGCATCGAAGGCGCAGGCGCATGAGGAAAAGCTCGATGCGCTGCTGACCGAGGGCCGCGAACGCGCCGCCGAGCTCTCCCGCAGGCTCGAAGCCACCAAGCACCGCCTCGCCGTGGAGAGGGCACGGCTGCAGCGCTCGCGGCAGGTGCTTGCCGAACGGGTTGTGGCGATCTACGAGAGCGGCACCCCGGACGCAGCGACTCTGGTCCTCGAATCCGGCGATTACCGGGAACTCGTCGCCCGCAACGACTACCTGCGGGCGATCAACGAAGGCGACAGCGCCCTCGCCGCGCGCGTTGCCGAAGTCCGCAACGCGGTCCATCGGGAGGTGCTGCGGATCGGCGACCTCGAGGACGAAGCCGTCGCCTACGACGAACGGCTCGAAGCCGCCCGCGCGGAAATCGCTTCGGTGCGCGAAGCGGCGCAGGCGGCCGCGGCGCGGCTGGAATCGCTGAAGGGCAGCCGCGAAGCCTCGATGGCAAAGCTGAAAACCGACATCGGCGAATGGGTCGAACAGCTCCAGGAAGCCCGTCTCGCCGAATCGGAAGCGGAAGCCGAAGAAGAAGTCGGCCGCTGGCTCGGCGGCCCCTACGCGATCCCGACCTACATCGTGATGTGCGAGTCAGGCGGCAACTACAGCGCCCTCAACCCCTCCAGCGGGGCCGGCGGCGCGTACCAGATCCTGCCTTCGACCTGGGAACTCTACGGCGGCCAGGGCGAACCACAGAACGCCCCCAAGGCCGAACAGGACCGCATCGCCGGCGAAATCTGGGCAGACTCTGGCCCCAGCGCCTGGGTCTGCGGCTAAAGAGCTTCGGCGGTCACAGATCCGCGTGGAACCTGCCGGCGAAATTTTGCTTTCTGCGCGCCACTGTAGACAGGTAGCTACGTATGGTTGCCTACATGGCAGTCATGGCGAGGGAAGCATGGACCGACGAGCGGCTGGACGATCTCAAGGAGAACGTCAACCAGCGCTTCGATGCGGTCGACAGACGATTCGACGAAGTCGACAAGCGGTTCGACAAGGTGGACGCGCGTTTCGACAAGGTGGACAAGCGGTTCGAAAAGGTAGAAACCGAGATGAAGGCCGGCTTCGCTGAAGTCAACGCTCGCTTCGACGCGATGCAGCGAACCTTGCTCATCGGCTTTTGCAGCATGTCGGCGAGCATCATCGGCGCCTTGATCGCCACGCAGCTCTGAAGTAGCCCGGAAATCGCGCAGAAGCGTCACGAAAGGCGCGATTGCCATCTGCCCGGATTGGCATTATCGGACGGACCCGTGAGCCCCGCCTCGGCCGTACATCTGCATGCCCACAGCGAGTACTCGCTGCTTGACGGTGCCTGCAAGATCGACGCGATGGCGGCGCGGGCCGCGGAGCTGGACCAGCCGGCTCTGGGGCTGACCGACCACGGCGTCATGAACGGCGCCGTCGAGCTTTACAAAGCCTGCAAGAAGCACGGGATCAAGCCGATCGCCGGGCTCGAGGCCTACCTGGTCGACGACCACAAGGCAGTCAAGGAGCAGGTCAAGTACGAGCGCAACCACCTGACCCTGCTGGCCGAGACCAACGAGGGCTTCTCCAACCTGGTCAAGCTCACCTCCGCCGGGTTTCTCGACGGCTTCCACCGCGGCAAGGCCAATGTCAACATGGATCTGCTCTCCCGGCACTCGAAGGGCGTCATCGTCCTCACCGGCTGCCTGCAGTCCCGCTTCTGCCGGCGTCTGGTCGAAGAGCGCGACGACGACGCCCGCGCCCACCTCGACGACCTGATCCAGGCCTTCGGTCCCGAGCAGGTCTACTTCGAGGTCCAGAAGAACGGGATCGAAGAGCAGGACAAGGCAAACGAGGGGATCGTCCGCTACGCCCGCGAGCTCGGCCGGCCGCTGGTCGGCACCGCCGACGTCCACTACCTGCGGCGCGAGGACTTCGACAACCACGCGGCGCTGCTCTGCGTGCAGACGAAGTCGACGCTGCAGATGCCGAAGATGAGCTTCGACACCAACGAGTTCTACATCAAGGACAACCGTGAAATGGCGGAGTCCTTCGCCGAGTGGCCCGAGGCGGTGCCGACGACGCTGGAGATCGCCGAACGCTGCGACATCGAGATCGAGCTCGGCAAGCTGTTGCTGCCGCGCTACCCGGCCCCCGATGGCGAGGAGCCGGAGGCGATGCTGCGTCGGATCGCGATGGACGGCCTGCGCGCCCGCTACGGCGACCCGCCGCCGGCCGAGGCGGTCGAACGGCTCGAGTTCGAGCTCGGGGTAATCGAGGAGATGGGCTTCTCCTCCTACTTCCTGATCGTCTGGGACTTCGTCACCTACGCGAAGAACAACGGGATCGCGGTCGGCCCGGGCCGCGGCTCAGCCGCCGGCTCGATCGTCTCCTACTGCCTCAGCATCACCGACCTCGATCCGCTCGCCGAAGGCCTGATCTTCGAGCGCTTCCTCAACCCCGGCCGCAAATCAATGCCCGACATCGACATCGACTTCTCGGTCCGTGGGCGAGAGCGGATGATCCGCTACGTCGCCGAGAAATACGGCCGCGAGTCGGTTGCCCAGATCATCACCTTCGGCAAGATGGCGCCGCGCGCTGCCACCCGCGACGCCGCCCGCGTGCTCGGCTTCGACTACGCCACCGGCGACCGGCTGGCGAAGCAGATCCCCGAGCCGATCATGGGCCGCAGCCCCTCGTTCGAAGAATGCCTGAAGGCCGGCGAAGAGCTGAAAAAGACCTACGACGCCGATGCCGACGCGCGGAAAGTCATCGACGTCGCCCGCGGTCTCGAGGGGATCGTCCGCAACAACTCGATCCACGCCGCCGCCGTCGTGATCGCCGACCGGCCGTTGCACGAGGTCGTGCCCCTGCAGCTGGCCGAGGACAAGAGTGCGCCCGCCTCGACCAACGAGAAAGGCAAACCGGAGCGCCAGTACAAGATCGTGACCCAGTACTCGATGAACCCGATCGAGGAGATCGGGCTGCTGAAGATGGACTTCCTCGGCCTCCGCAACCTCGACGTGATCGAGGACGCGATCGACATCATCGAGCGCTCGCGCGGCGAGCGGATCAACATGGAGGAGATCCCGCTCGACGACGCCAAGACCTACTCGATGCTGGCCGAGGGCGACTCGACCGGCGTCTTCCAGTTCGAGTCCGAGGGGATGCGCGACGCGCTGCGCAAGGTGAAGCCGACCGAGTTCGCCGACCTGGTCGCGCTTGGCGCGCTGTACCGACCCGGCGCGATGGCCTACATCCCCACCTACGCCAAAGGCAAGCGCAATCCCGAAAGCGTTCGCTACCCGGACCCGCGCCTGCAGGAGATCACCGCTGAGACTTACGGCTGCGTCATCTACCAGGAGCAATTGATGGCGATCGCCCGCGAGCTCGCCGGTTTCTCGGGCGCCCAGGCGGACGATCTGCGCAAGGCGGTTGGGAAGAAGAAGCGCGACCTGATGGCGACGATGAAGGACAAGTTCATGCAGGGCTTGGCGGAATCGAACACCGACCCGAAAGTTGCCGCCGACCTCTGGAAGCTGAACGAAGCCGCCGCCGACTACTCCTTCAACAAGTCCCACGCCGCCTGCTACGCGCTGATCTCCTACCGGACCGCCTACCTCAAGGCCAACTTCCCTGCCGAGTACATGGCGGCGGTGATCTCCTCGGTGATGAACACCAAAGACAAGGTGCCCTTCTTCGTCAACCGTTGCTCGGAGATGGGGATCGACGTGCTGCCGCCCGACGTCAACTCCTCCGACCACTCCTTCGTCGTCTCCGAGAACGCGATCCGCTTCGGCCTCGACGCGGTCAAGAACGTCGGCCACTCGGCGGTCGAGGCGATCCTGCGCGCCCGGGAGGACAAGCCGATCGAGTCGATCTACGATTTCTGCGAGCGCGTCGACAGTCGCGCGGTGAACAAACGGGCAATCGAATGCCTGATCAAGTGCGGCGCCCTCGACTCGACCGGCGCCAGCCGCAAAGGGATGCTGGAGGCACTGCCGGCGGCCCAGTCGGCGGGGCAGAAGGCACAGGAGGACGCGCAGCTTGGACAGGGCTCGATCTTCGACTTCGGCGACGGCGACGGGGGCGGTGCGGCGCAGACGCATGTTCACCAGCGACCGCCGATCCCGGCCGAGGAGTTCGACCGCGCCGAGATGCTGGCGATGGAGAAGGAGGTCCTCGGCACCTACCTCTCCTCGCACCCCCTGGCCGAGGTCGGGCCGGCGCTGCGGGCGCGGGTCGATTGCAGCCTCGCCCAGCTCGGCGGCAAACCCGACGGCGCCTGGGTCACGGTCGGCGGCATCGTCGTCGAGTGCAAAAAGATCCGCACCAAGAGCGGCAACCAGATGATGTTCGCGACCCTCGACGACGTCGAAGGTCAGGTCGAGATGCTGGTCTTCAAGGCCGATGAGTCCGAGAGCGCCGCGGTGATCCAACCCGACGCGATCGTCCTCGTCCGCGGCCGCCTCGACCACAAGGACCGGGGTGAGACCAAGCTGGTCGTCCAGGAGGCGCAGCGCTTCGAACCCGACGAGGCGGAGATCGCGAAGGCGAAACGTAATGCCCCGATCGCAGCAGTTCCCTCTGGCCCTTTCGAGGTCCCGATCAACCTCGCGATCTGGAGTGAGACCCTCTGCGACGAGGTAAAGGCGGTGCTCGAGCACCACAAGGGCGACGTCGAGGTCCACCTGGTGATCGGCGAGCGCCGCTACAAAGCCGGCGAGCGCTACAAGGTCAAGCCGTCCAAAGGGTTGCAGGCCGAGCTAGAGCACATCCTGGGTGCCGCGGCCCTGGCGGCCTGATCGTCCGAAACCGCTTGGTTCCGCGATCTCGCATCCCTAGACTTCGCACATGAGCGCTACGCGCACGCAGGTGGGGGAGTGTCGCCAGTGTCGGTCCTTCTGCGACAAGATGGTCGAGCCGCGGGGCTGTATCGAGATCGGCTGTCGCTACCTCTACAGCTTCGTCGACCGCCTCACCGGCGAGCAGTATGTCGGCTGCATGCAGGAGGTTTACGGGGCGGAGGTCGAGCTCTCGGCGGTGCTGGAGAGGGGCGGTTTCGGCGGCGTCAAGATGACCGGCGAGCCGCTGCCGCACTGCCAGTTCTCGGTCGAGCGGGCCTACGAGGGCGAAGGCGAGTCCTACGGCTGCGTCAACCGCCGCTTCTTCGATTGCACCGACGAGGGCAACGAGGGGCTGCGCGCGTTCGATCTGCGCGACGTTTAGTACGACACCGTTCCATGTAGACTTCGCGTCCATGGCTGATTCTTCCGTCGCCGACGTCGACGCCAACGCGCTGCTCGACGAGGCCAACTCCACGTCCGAGGCTCAGGGCGAACCGAGGTTCACGCTCGAGCTCAACCAAGACCAGAAGGACATCCGCGAGTGGGTGCACGGCTTCGCCGAGGGCGTAGTCCGGCCGGCTGCGGCAGAGTGGGACGAGCGCGAGGAAACGCCGTGGCCGATCATCCAGGAGGCCGCCAAGATCGGCCTCTACAGCTTCGAAGCCGTCGGCCAGTTCTGGGCTGACGAGACCGGGCTGACGCTGCCGATCGCCAACGAGGAGCTGTTCTGGGGCGACGCCGGCATCGGCATGGCGATCATGGGCACGACGCTCGCGGTCGCAGCGATCTTCGGGCAGGGAACCCCGGAGCAGATGGGCGAGTGGATCCCGCAGTGCTTCGGTACTGCGGACGACGTCAAGCTCGGCGCCTTCTGCGCCTCGGAGCCCGACGCCGGCTCCGACGTCTCGGGCATTCGCACCACCGCCAAGTACGACGAGGCCAAGGACGAATGGGTCCTCAACGGCCAGAAGGCCTGGGCGACCAACGGCGGCATCGCCAACGTCCACGTGATCATCGCCTCGGTCGACCGCGAGCTCGGCTCGCGCGGCCACGCCGCCTTCGTTATCCCGCCGGGCACGCCCGGCTGTGAGCAGGGCGCCAAGGTGAAGAAGCACGGCCTCCGCGCCTCTCACACCGCCGACGTCCACCTCGACGACTGCCGCGTCCCGGGCTCCTGCCTGCTGGGCGGCAAAGAGAAGCTCGACGAACGACTCGCCCGCGTCCGCGAGGGCAAAAAGGCGAAATCGCAGGCGGCGATGCAGACCTTCGAGGCCAGCCGGCCGACGGTCGGTGCCCAGGCGCTCGGCATCGCCCGCGCCGCCTACGAGTACGCGCTCGACTACGCCAAAGAGCGCGAACAGTTCGGCAAGAAGATCATCGAGAACCAGTCGATCGCCTTCGATCTGGCCAACATGAAGCTCGAGATCGACGCCGCCCGGCTGCTCGTCTGGCGGGCCGCCTGGATGGGCCGCAACGGCCACAAATTCGAAAACGCCGAGGGCTCGATGTCGAAGCTCAAGGCCGGCGAGGTCGCCGTCTGGGTGACCGAGCGGGCGATCCAGATCCTCGGCGGGAATGGCTACACCCGCGAGTTCCCGGTCGAGCGCATGCACCGCGACTCGAAGATCTACACGATCTTCGAGGGCACCTCCGAGATCCAGCAGCTAGTGATCTCCCGCGCCATCTCCGGCCTCCACATCAAATAACCAAGACTTACGGCGGGAGAGCAGGGGCCGGCTAAGGGGAGCCGGCCCTTGTCGCCTGCTCAGAAGGCCGGTGACGCGGCGCGAGACGGCCCTTCCTCGGCATCCCGGGTAGCGCTGCTACCCGGGAGCACTCGTCATGACCGTCTCGCTTGGTCACCAACCTTCTGAGCGCGCATCCAATTTTCGACACAGCCAGGTGTGGCAAACGTCGGATGCGAGTAAGGCGCTAGTTACCCCGCCGTTTCAAGCCCTCGCGCCTTAGCCGCTTTGCGTAGGTGACTTCGGCTTTCGTGGAGCCTTTCTTTTCTGGGCCCGGCGTCTCTAGCGTTGCGGGGAGGCCCTCGAAGCGGGGCTCTGAGAGGAAGGCGGATAGGCCTCTTTTGCCCATCTCCCCTTTGCCGATGTTGGCGTGGCGGTCTAGGCAGGCGCCTAGGGGGACGGCGGCGTCGTTTACGTGGACTGCTCCTAGGCGGTCTAGGCCTACCTTGGCGTCGGCTTCGTCTAGGACGGCGCCCAGGTGCTTCTCGTCGGTGATGTCGTAGCCCTGGACGAAGAGGTGACAGGAGTCGAGGCAGAGGCCTAGACGGTCGCCGCCCCCCGCCAGCTCGATCAGCTGGGCGGTCTCGTCGAAGTTGCGCCCTAATAGGCCTTTGTGGCCGGCCGTCTGCTCGATGAGGAGACGGCAGTGGTCGGTCTGCTTCAGCGCCTCGGCGATCACTTTGCCGGCGCGTTTCATCGAGGGGCCGTGGGGCTCGCCTTTCTGCGCCCCGGGGTGGAGGACGACGCCGGCGGCGCCGATCCCGTCGCCGATCGAAAGCGCGTGGGTGAGCGAGGTGAGTGACTTCTTCCGCAGCTCTTTGTCTTTGGTCGCGCAGTTGATCAGGTAGACGGCGTGGATGATCACCGCTTCGACCTTGGAGGCGTCCATCGCCTCGCGGAAAGCGGCGAAATCGGCCTCGCCGTATTTGGTCGGCCGCCACATCCGCGGGCTCTGATGAAAGATCTGGATAGATTCGCAGCCGCGCTCCGTGCCGCGCTCGATTGCGTTCGGCAGGCCGCCGCCGGTGGAAACATGCGCTCCGATCAACATGCCAAGCGATAACTCCCGTCTCAGGTTTGCCCCCTCGCCGACCGGTGCGCTGCACATCGGCGGAGCGAGGACGGCACTCTATAACTGGCTCGCCGCCCGCCACGACGGCGGGGCGCTGATCCTGCGGATCGAGGACACCGACCGCGAGCGCTCCACCCAGGAGAACTGGGACCAGATCATCGACGCGCTGGAATGGCTCGAGCTCGACTGGGACGAGGGGCCGATCTCGCAGGCGGGGCGGGCCGAGCGCCACGCGGAGGCGTTGCAGCAGCTACTGGAGTCCGGGCACGCCTACCGCGACCACGCGACCGCCAAGGACGTCGAGGCGTGGAAGGCCGAGCACGGGAGCGGCCGCGGCTACCGGGGCACGCCGACCGACGATCCGACCGCGGCGATCCGCCTGCGGGTGCCGGATGCGGAGGAGACCGTCGTCCACGACCTGATCCGCGGCGACGTCGCCTTCCCCAATGCCAGCTACGACGACTTCGTCATTGCCCGCGCCGACGGCTCGGTCCTCTACAACTTCGCGGTCGCCGTCGACGACGCCGAGATGGGCGTCACCGAGGTGGTCCGGGGCGACGACCACCTCTCCAACACGCCGAAGCAGCTGCTTGTCTTGGAGGCGCTCGGCTTCGACGCTCCCCGCTATGCCCATCTGCCGCTCCTCCACGGCCCCGACGGCAAGAAGCTCTCCAAGCGCCACGGCGCCGCCTCGGTACAGGAGCTGCGGGACGCGGGCTACCTGCCGGCGGCGGTCCGCAATTACCTGGCGTTGCTCGGCTGGGGCGCCGACGACGACACCACGATCATGTCGACCGAGGAGTTGGTGCGACGGTTTCGGGTGGAGGACGTCGGCAAATCGGCGGCGATCTTCGATGAGAAGAAGCTGCGCTGGCTGAACGGCCGCTTCATGCGGGAGATGTCGCTGGAGGACTACACGGCGGCCGTCGCCCGTCATCTCGACGTCGAGCCGGACGAGCAGTTGCGGGCTGCCTGTGAGATCGCCCAGGAGAAAGCCCAGACCCTGGAGGAGGTCTGGCCGCTGATCCGTTTCCTCTTCGAGCCGCCGGTCCAGGACGAGAAGGCCTGGGGCAAGGTGATGAAGGAGGGGACGGGGGAGGTCCTTGAGGCGGCCGCTGACGCCCTGGAGTCCATAGAGGACTTCGAGCCAGAGCGGCTCGAGGCGGCGCTGGCGCCGCTGTTGGAGCGATTCGACCTCAAGCCGGGCAAGCTCTACCAGCCGATCCGCGTCGCGATCACCGGCACCTCGGTCTCGCCTGGGATCTTCGAGTCTCTCGCGGTTCTCGGCCGGGAGCGCTCGCTCGAGCGCATCCGCGCTGCCGCCGGACGCCTCGCTACTGCCTGAGCGGGCGCTGGCAAACACCCACTTTTGGGGATTGGACAGAGTCGTTGGGCTAAACCTCGGCGCATTAGTTGCCGATGGGTTGGCCAATGAGTGTCACGGCCCCCCAGAGCAACGGCAAGGTGCCCCTGCACGAAAGCCCTCGAACTGGCTCCCGTTCTGCCCCGGCACCCGGCAGCCGCCTTGCCGAGGCCTTCGAGGCAGTCGAGCGCTATCCCGTGCTCACCGAGTCGCGCGATCGCGTCATCAATGCGGCCACGGCCGAGACCGCCCGCGCTGGCGAGATCATCGAAGCCGTCGAGAGCGACGTTGCCCTGGCGATCTCGGTTCTGCGCAACGCCAACCGCAGTGGCCTGCAGGCCGGCGGAGTCGCCGGTATCCCGGCCGCGGTCGAGGCGCTGAAGCCGGCCGGTGTGCTTGCGATCGCCGGCACTGCGCCCAGTTTTGATTTCTTCGAGCCGAACGGGAGCTGGGAGCTGAAGCCCGAGCGCTTCCGCGTCCACGCTCTCGCCACCCAGCGCGCCGCCGATCGCATCGGCCGGGTGGTCGGCTGGGTCGAACGCGACGAGCTCGCGGTCGCGGCGCTGCTGCACGACGTCGGCCGCCTCGTGATCTCCCGCCTGCACCCCGGATACAAGGTCTACTTCGACGCGGTGTCCCGCACCCCCGAGCAGCGCCTGCGTGAGGAACGCGAGCAGCTCGGGATCGACCACGCGCTGGTCGGCGGCGTGCTGGCCCGGCGTTGGAACCTGCCGCAGCGGATCGCGATCGCGATCGAGCGTCACCATGCCGACGATGCCGAAGGCCTGGCGGCGATGGTCGCCACCGCCGACATGGTCGCCCACTACTGCCAGGGCGAGGCGATCGCGCCGGAGCGTCTTCGCGCCGCCGCCGAGCGCTGCGGTCTCAGCGAGGCCGGCCTCCGCGATCTCCTCTACGAGCTGCCGCTGCCGACCCAGGACGCGACCCGGATCAGCGAGCCCTGCCCGCTCTCCAGCCGCGAGCTCGACGTCCTCCGCCATCTCTCCGAGGGCATGGTCTACAAGCAGATCGCAACCGAGATGCACCTCTCGGTTTCGACGATCCGCACCCACCTCCACAACGTCTACGGCAAGATCGGCGCCGTCGACCGTGCCCAGGCCGTTCTCACCGCCCGCGACCGAGGCTGGATCTGAGCTTCGCGGGCCACTCGACCCAGCGCATCCGCACCCACGATGAACCGCCCGACCGGCGCATCTCGCCCGCCTCTTCCCCGCGAATGGCGCCGCCATTCACTCGTCAGAGTCAGACGACCTGCTTGGTCGGATCGGTCCCTCGCGGGCACGCCTGCTCGGGTCGAGCGGCCCGCTTCGCAGCGCTCGGTTAGTCGATAAGGCACTCGCGCACGGCGATCGCGACTGCGTGGGTACGGTTTTTGGCCTCGAGGCGGGCGAGGGCGTACTTCATGTGGGTCTTCACCGTCTCCTCGCTGAGGTCGAGCTCGCGGGCGGCGAAGGTGGTGGACTCGCCGTTGGCCAGCAGCTGCAGGATCTCGCGCTGGCGACGGGTCAGCTTGCCGCGGCTCCCTTTTGGTGGCACCGCCGGATCGATGAAGGGCTCCTGGGCGATCGCCGCTTCGACGGCCTTGCGCAGCTCCGTTGGTCCCGCTGTTCGAGAGACGTAGGCGCTCGCGCCCGCCTGCATCGCCGCGCTGGCGAGGTGTCGTTCCGGCAGCTCCCCGTGGGCGACGATGCCGAGACCAGCGGCCGAGCGGTGCAACATCCGGATTGCTTCGGTGCCGCTGATCGAGCTGCCGTTGCCATTGCTGCGCCAGCGCATGTCGACCACGGCCACGTCGAAGTCGCCGACGTCGCGCACCAGGTCGATCGCCTCATCGCGGGTCGGGACCTCGTGGACGACGAAGCCGTCCTCGATTGCCTCCCGAATGCCCAGACGGACAAGTGGGTGGCCATCGATCACAAGGCAATGGTGGCTCTGGTTCAGGGTGCTTCCGATCACTCGCTGGGGGCTTGAGCGGGCGCCGTCCCGTCGGACCCACTGTGGCCGATCCTAACCCAGCTCCGCGAGGGTGCGGTAGAAAGGCCGGGTGATCTCTATTACGTCCAAGTCGAGATATGCGGTAGTTGCGCTCGCCGAGTTGGCGCGAGCGGGTGAGCGCCCAGTGCCAATCAAAGAGCTCGCCGAAAGGAGAGGGATCCCTGAGCAGTTTCTCGAGCAGCTCTTCTCGACCCTCCGCCGCGCCGGTCTCCTGACCAGCCACCGCGGTATG
Source organism: Solirubrobacterales bacterium (assembly GCA_035551255.1). GTDB lineage: Bacteria > Actinomycetota > Thermoleophilia > Solirubrobacterales > 70-9 > VAYN01. The sequence continues at coordinate 13,987 of DASZNP010000120.1, read as the reverse complement.
CGCGGCGGCTACACCCTTTCGCGGCCCGCCGAAGAGATCACCGTCCTCGAGGTGGTCCAAGCCCTTGACGGCAAAGTCGGCACCGAGGCCGACGAGGCCGGCGGCATCTGGGCGGAGGGCGTAGCCGCCCTCCGCAAGGTCTTCGGCCAAACCACGATCGCCGAAGTAGCCCGCCGCGAGGCCGAAGAGGCCGGCTCGGGGATGTACTTCATCTAGCTCTTAGTCCGGCGTAGGATGAGACGTACTTGGAGTTGACCGCGCAAATCCACGTCGAGGACGACAGCTACTGGGCCGACATTTCCGAGTTGCCTGGCTGCTTCGCTTCTGGTGACACCCTGGACGAGTTGTTCGAATCGCTCCAGGAGGGGATCGCGCTTTATCTCTCAGCGGAAAACCAGTCTCGATGAGCAACCGCTTCTCCTATTACGACCGCGAGGCCGACATCGCTTGGCTGCCTACTGGCCAATCGGACAGTGTCGTCAGCGAGGAGGTCGAGTGGGGATTGGTCGACCATGACTCCGGTAGCGATGCAGTCGTAGCGATTGAGATCTGGTCGGCGAGCAAGCGTCTTCCGGCGGAGCTTTTGGAGCAGATGCCTAGCCCAACCAACACCCACGGCGCTGCCTGAACGTCTGATGAAGATCGGCGCTGAGGCTTCTGCGGTTGTTGGCAATACGCCGATGGTGCAGCTCGAGCGGATGGGGGAGGGGGTGGCTGGGCAGGTCTGCGTGAAGCTGGAGTACTTCAACCCTGGCGGGTCGGTTAAGGATCGGATCGGGGTGGCGATGATCGACGCTGCCGAAGAGGAGGGACTGCTTCGGCCCGGGCGGTCGGTGGTGGTGGAGCCGACCAGCGGCAATACGGGGATCGCGCTGGCGATGGTCTGCGCGGCGCGGGGGTATGAGCTGATCCTGACCCTCCCGGAGGGAATGAGCCGGGAGCGGGCCAAGCTGCTGCGCGCCTATGGCGCCGAGGTGCGGGAGACGCCTTCGCTGGGAGGGATGAATGAGGCAGTCGCTCTGGCCGAGGAGATCCGCGACCAGCGCAAAGGGTTCATGCCGATGCAGTTCTCCAATCCCGCCAACGCGGCTGCTCACCGGCGCACTACGGCCGAGGAGATCTGGGCTGACACCGATGGCGAGATCGGCGCCTTTGTCGCTGGGGTTGGTACCGGCGGCACGATCACCGGCGTTGGCCAGATGCTGAAGGAACGGGCGCCGGAGGCGCTGGTGGTGGCGGTCGAGCCGGCCAGCTCGCCCGTGCTCTCCGGCGGCAAACCCGGCCCCCACAAGATTCAGGGGATCGGCGCCGGCTTCGTCCCCGAGGTCCTTGACCGCAGTGTTATCGACGAGGTCCTGCCGGTCGGCGACGAGGACGCCCTCGACACCGCGCGGCTGGTCGCCAAGAAGGAGGGGGTGCTCTCCGGCATCTCCGCCGGCGCCAACATCTGGGCCGCCCTGGAGGTCGCGGGCCGTCCGGAGATGGCGGGGAAGCGGGTGGTGACGATCGTCTGCGACTCGGGTGAGCGCTACATGTCCTTACCCTTCTTCTCACCATGAACCGCTGGAAACGGCTGCTCAAGGAGGTCCGCGCCGACGTCAAGGCCGCCCGCGAGCGCGACCCCGCCGCCCAGGGCGTCTCCAGCTTCGAGATCCTCACCAGCTGGGCCGGGGTACAGGCGCTGCTGGCGCACCGCGCCGCCCACGCGCTGATGGAAGCCGGCGTGCCGCTGCTGCCGCGCGCGATCGCCTATCTCACTCGCGCGATCACCGGGATCGAGATCCATCCCGCCGCCCAGATCGGCAAAGAGTTCTTCATCGACCACGGATCCGGCGTTGTCATCGGCGAGACCGCTGCGATCGGCAACTGCGTCACCCTCTACCAGGGCGTCACCCTCGGCGGCACCGGCTTCCAGCGCGGCAAGCGCCACCCGACCCTCGGCAACAACGTCACCGTCGGCTCCGGGGCGAAGCTGCTGGGGCCGATCGCGGTTGGCGACGGGGCGAAGATCGGCGCCAACACGGTGGTCGTCGAGGACGTGCCGCCTGGCGCGACCGTGGTCGGCAATCCCGGCCACCCGGTGAAGCTGGAAGGCAAACGGATCGAAGGCCCGGACGCTGACTGGATCCACTTGCCGGACCCAATCGCCGACGCGATCAAGGCGCTCTCGGAGCGGATCGCCGAGGTCGAGCAGCGGCTCGCCCAGCTGGACGGCGGCAAGGGCCCCTCGGCCGAGGTGGCGAGGATCGAGCCCCGCACCGGCCGCTCCTCGGCAGGCGGCTGAGGCCCGCCGAACGCCTGGCTATGCTCGGCGGGTGAGCCTGCAGGAGCATTTCGACACCCCCGCCGAGGCGCATGAGCAGCCATCGGCGGCGCCGACCGAGCCCGGCGCCGACCGGATCGAGCGGCTGCTCTCCGGCCTGAACGGGCCGCAGCGCGAGGCGACCGAACACAGCGGCGGCCCGCTGCTGGTCTTGGCCGGCGCCGGCTCGGGCAAGACCCGCGTCCTCACCCACCGGATCGCCTACCTGCTGGCCACCGGAGAAGCGCGGCCGGGAGAGATCCTCGCGATCACCTTCACCAACAAGGCGGCGGCGGAGATGCGCGAGCGGGTCGGCCAGCTGGTCGGCCGTTCGGTGCGGGCGATGTGGGTGACGACCTTCCACTCGGCCTGCGCACGGATGCTGCGCGTCGACGCCGAGCGGCTCGGCTACTCCAAGGGCTTCACGATCTATGACCAGGCGGACTCGCTGCGGATGCTGAAACGCTGCCTCACCGAGCTCGGCGTCGACCCGAAACGGTTCCCGCCGCGGGCGGTCCACTCGAAGATCTCCGGCGCCAAGAACCAGCTGATCGACGCCTCCGCCTATGCCGAAATGCAGGGCAGCGTTTTCGAGGAGGTCGTCGCCGAAGTCTTCCCGCTCTACGAGAAGCGGATGCTGGAAGCCAACGCGATGGACTTCGACGACCTGCTGGTCCGCACGGTCAACGCGATGGAGCTGTTCGAGGAGGTGCGCGAGCGCTGGCGCCGCACCTTTCGCCACGTCCTGGTCGACGAGTACCAAGACACCAACCACGCCCAGTACCGGCTGCTGCAGTTGCTCGCCTCCGAGCACGGCAACCTGATGGTGGTCGGCGACGAGGACCAGTCGATTTACGGTTTCCGCCACGCCGACATCCGCAACATCCTCGACTTCGAGCGGGACTTTCCGCAGGCCGACATGGTCAAGCTCGAGCAGAACTACCGATCGACCGAAGTCGTCCTCGACGCCGCCAACGCGGTGGTCGAACGCAATCGTGAGCGGCGGCCGAAGGAGCTCTGGACCGAAGAGAAAGGCGGCGAGCTGGTCCAGCTCTCCGAGCTGACCGACGAGCACGAGGAGGCGCGCTGGGTCGCGGGAGAGATCGAGCGGCTGGGGGAGGAGCACGGGCTCGCCCGCTCCAACGTCGCCGTCTTCTACCGGACCAACGCGATGAGCCGGGTGCTGGAGGACACGCTCAACCGCTTCGACGTCCCCTACCAGGTGATCGGCGGCACCAAGTTCTACGAACGGGCCGAGATCAAGGACGCGGTCGCCTATCTGAGCCTCTTGGTCAACCCGGCCGACCTCGTCTCCTTCACCCGAGTTGTCAACTCGCCGCGACGGGGGATCGGCAACACCACCCAGGGGCGGCTCGCCTCGCACGCGAACACGACCGGGCTGCCAATCTGGGAGGTGATCGAGCGGGTCGAGGAGGTGCCTGGCTTGAGCGGCGCTGCGATCAAGTCCGTCGGCCGCTTCTACGAGATCATGGCGACGCTGCGCGAACGCGCCGATGAAGAAGGGCCGGTGGCAACGCTGCTGGAGACGGTGCTGAACGAGAGCGGCTACCTGGAAGCGCTGGCGGCCGAGCGCACGGTCGAGGCCGAAGGCCGGGGGGAGAACCTCGAAGCGCTGATCGCCGGCGCGGCCGAGTTCGACATCGAGCGCGAACGCGAGGGCGACAGCGAGGTGCCGCCGCTGGAGGAGTACCTGCAGCAGATCTCCCTCTACAGCGAGCAGGACGCGCTGAAGGAGGAGCAGGAGCTGGTGACGCTGATGACCCTCCACAACGCCAAGGGGCTCGAGTACGACACGGTCTTCATCGTCGGCTGTGAGGATGGCGCCTTCCCGCACATGCGGGCGCTGGAGGAGGGCGGCGAAGAGGAGGAGCGGCGGCTCTGTTACGTCGGCATCACCCGCGCCCGCCGCCGTCTCTACATGACCTGGGCGCGGGAACGGAGCCTGTTCGGCCGCAACGAGCGCAACCTGCCCTCGCGCTTCGTCGACGAGATCCCCGTCGAACTGACGGAGCGTCACTCGACCGCGACCCAGGGCCTGAGTACGAGCTGGGGGACGCCGACGACGGACACGGTGGAACCGGTGCAGCCGCTCGATCCCGGCCCGGCGCTGGAACTGCAGACCGGCGACGACGTCGTCCACGCCAGCTTCGGCGACGGAGTCGTGACCGGGGTCGAGCCGGGCGGCGTGATCATCGTCCGCTTCTCCGGCGACGGTACCGAGCGCAAGCTGATGGCCGACTACGCCCCGATCCGCAGGCGGTAGGGATGGCGGCAAGGGTGATCGACGGCAAAGCGGTTGCGGCGGCGGTCCGCGAGCGGGTCAAGGTCGACGTCGCCGCCTACGAGGAGGAGACCGGGCGGACGCCGGGGCTGGCGACTGTGCTGGTCGGCGACGACCCTGCTTCGGAGATCTACGTCAGCAACAAGCGCCGGACCACCGAGGAGGTGGGGATGCGCTCGATCCACCACGGGCCGGAGGCTTCGATCCGCGAGGACGAGCTACTCAACCTGGTGCGTGAGCTCGGCGAGGACGACGAGGTCGACGGCATCCTCGTCCAGCTACCGCTGCCCGCCCACATCGACTCCGACGTGATCGTTCAGGCGATCAACCCGAAGAAGGACGTCGACGGGCTGACGCCTGTCAACGCCGGCCTGCTCGCCCACGGCACGCCGGGCCTTGTCCCTTGCACTCCGGCAGGAGTGATGGAGTTGCTCGCCCACGAGGGCATCGAGCTGGAAGGTGCTGAGGCGGTCGTGGTGGGGCGTTCGAAGCTGGTCGGCGTGCCGGTGGCCCGGCTGTTGCTGGCGGCCAATGCGACGGTGACGATCTGCCACTCGCGTACCCGCGACCTCGACGCGACCTGCCGCCGGGCCGACGTCCTGGTTGCCGCGGTCGGAGTGCCACGCCTCCTGGGAGTAAAGGCGGTCAAACCCGGGGCGGTGGTGATCGACGTCGGGATGAACCGCCTCGAGGACGGGCTGGCCGGCGACGTCGATTACGAGGCCGCGGCCGAGGTCGCCGCGGCGATCACGCCGGTCCCCGGCGGCGTCGGCCCGATGACGATCGCGATGCTGCTCTCCAACACCCTCAAGGCCGCCCGACAAAGGGTTTGAGGTCCGGGTCTCGTATATCCCGGCAGGCAACCTAGGAGGACGAGATGGACGTCGACAGGCTCAGTACCGGGGAGAAGATCGCTGGGGTCTCGGCGATCCTGCTCTTCATCTTCATGTTCCTGGATTGGTTCACGGTCAGCGCTTCGAACGGGTTCGTCAGCGTCAGCGTTGGCGGCAGTGCCTGGGACGCGCTTGACGTGATCCCAATCATCCTCTTGATCGCGATCATCGCCGCGATCGGCGTCGCCGTGGTCCGCCTCACCGAGTCCGCCTTCGAGCCGACGATCTCGATGAACGCGGTCGTCGCGATCCTCGGGATCATCTCCGTCCTGCTGATCCTCTACCGGATCATCTCGCCGCCCGACTCCGGCTTCTCCGGCGTCAACGTCGACCCCGCGGTCGGGATCTTCCTCGGCCTGATCGCCGCGGCTGGAATCGCCTACGGCGGCTACCGGGCGATGCAGGAAGAAGGCGCCAGCTTTGGTGAGATCGGCGATCGCCTCGGCAGTGGCCGCGGTGGATCCGGGAGCGGCGGGCAGCCACCCTCATCTACCCCGCCGTCGCCGCCTCCGCCCCCGCCGCCGAGTAGCTGACGGGCGCCTCGGCGATCCCTCTCGACACCTGCTTGGCGAAGGCGATGATCGTCATCATCGGGTTGACGCCGACCGAGGTGGGGAAGAGCGAGGAGTCGGCGACGTAGAGGCTCTGCGTGCCCCTGACCGAGCCGTCGGGGGCACACACGCCTTGGCGCGGGTCGGCACTGATCCGCGCCGTCCCCATCGGATGGAAAGCCTCCAGTCGCAGCTCCGAGGTCTTCAGGCGGGCAGCCTCGAAGCTCGCCAGCTCATCTCGCTCGAGGACGCCGAAGCGCGGGATGTTGGGGTAGACCTCGGTCGCGCCGGCGGCGAAGTGGACTTCGGCGGCGCGGGCGATCCCGAAGTGGACGCGGTCGGCGTCCTCGCGGGTGAGCTTGTAGGAGGCGCGGATGGCCCCGTCGTTGCCGAGGGCAACCTGGCCCTGGGAGCGGTCAGAGAGGTGAACCCCGATCGAGCCGACGTGGCCGAACTCGAGCAGCGAGCGCTGGTGCTCGGCGCCGGTACCGGCGAGCCAGGCACCACCGAAGGCGAGCGGGGTGAAAGTCGCCTCGAGCAGCACCCCCTGCGGCTCCCACTGGTCGACGTAGAAGCTCTGCATCACGCCCTCCCAGCCGCGGACCTCCTCCTCGTAGCGGGCGCCGACCCAGCAGGCGGGGTGAATGTGGAAGTTGCGGCCGACCTGGGCGCCGCCGAGACCTGAGCGCAGCAGCAGCTCCGGGGTCCCGAAGGCGCCACCGGCGGCGATCACGGCGTGGCGGGCGCGGACGGTGAAGGGGCGGGCGCGGCCGTTCGCATCGCCGGCCGCGCAGGCGACGCCGACCGCACGGCCGTCTTCGACGATCACCCTGTGCGCTTCGACCCCGGCACGCACGCGAGCCCCGGCCGCAACTGCCCGCGGCAGGTAGCTGACGTGCATCCCGCGCTTGGCGTCGATCGCGCAGCCGTAGGGGCAGGAGCTGCACTGGACGCAGTTGCCGGCGTTGCGGAAGATCGGCGCGCCGCTGGCCCCGAGCGCCGCCGCGCCCCCCATCGCCAGCTGTCCGTTGCGGCCCATCCGCTCGGGGTCGAGCTGGGTGACCCGGAGGAAATCCTCGGCCTCGGCGTAGTCCTCGTCGAGATCGCCAGCCCAGGTGACGCCGTGCTCGCGGCGCCAGTTCTCCAGCACCTCGTCGGGGGCGCGGAAGCAGGTGCCGGAGTTGATCACGGTGGTGCCGCCTATCGCCTTCGCCACCGGCACCGGGATCGGCGGCCGTCCCGCGGCGATCGTCAGCCCGGCCTCGCGGTAGAGCGCGGTAATCGCCTCCAGCCGGTCGGCCGGGTAGTTCTCACGGTTGTAGTGACCGCCCGCCTCGAGCACGAGCACGTCGAGGCCGGCCTCGGCCAAGGTCGCAGCGGCCACCGCGCCGCCGGCACCGGAGCCGACGATGACGACGTCGCATTCCTCGCCGTCGCCGCGCGGGTCGAGATCGCCCAGCGTCCCGGCCGGCTCGGGCAGCGAGCCGTCAGCCAGGGCGCAGCCGATCTCGGTCCCGATCCGGGCCTCGACCGCCGGCACGGCTGCGTAGCCGAGCGTCGAGAGGATCTTCGCCATCATCAGCAGCTCGTGGTGGAGCGGGAAGCGCGAACGCTCGAGGCGGTGGAGGAAGTCGGCCGCCGCCTCGGCGTCGAGGTGGCTGAAGCGCCAGGGGAACGGCAGCCACTCGAAGGCGCGCAGGCCGAACCGTAGCCGCAGCAGAACCGGGGGCGGGACCGAGCGCAGGAACGCGGCGACCGGACCGGAAACGTCAACGTCGCGCTCCGCCGCCGGCAGGCCGTCGATGCCCGGGGCCATCGCCGCGCAGATCGCGCTCAGGGTGCGCTGCTCAGCGGCCTTGAGCCCTGGCGCGCCCCTTCAGAAAGGCGTCGCCGGGCGCCCCACCCGTCCCGCCAGCGACCAGAGCCAGAGCGAGAGCAGGGCGAGGAAGCCGTCGACGAGGAAGTTCAGCAGGTAGATGAAGACGTGTTCGTCAACGAGGAAGAAGCCGAGCGAGCCGAGCGAGGAGGCGGTCTTGCCGGCGGCGAGGACGAGCAGCAGCGGTCGGTAGCGGACGACGTCGGCCTGGGCGACGAGGCAGATGCCGGTGATCACCACCATGTAGGCGAAGGCCAACGCCAGCCAGAGGTCCTCCTGGGTGTGTGGCGCGCGGTTGTGGTTGCCGAACCATTCGCCGACGTCGGAGATCACGTTGAGCACGCCGCTCGGCACCGCGATGAAGAGGATGCCGACGACGGCGAAGGTGACCGCCAGCAGGCGCAGGTTGAAGACGACGAATCTCTCGGCGTGCGGTCCCTGCATCGCGGGCACTCTAATTGGCCAAGCAGCCAGTTTCCATGCGCACCTAGAATCCCGCGCGTGATTGAGCGCGATCAGGTTCTGCACGTGGCCAAGCTCGCCCGGCTGCGGCTCTCCGAGGAGGAAGTCGAGCGGATGGTGGGGGAGCTCTCGGGGATCCTCGAGCACGTCGATCGGATCGGGAACCTGGATCTGAAGGGGGTCGAGCCGACCTCGCATGTGGTTGCGCTGGAGAACGTGCTGCGGGCCGACGAGCCGTGGCAGAGCCTGCCGCGCGACGTCGCCCTCGCCTCGGCGCCGGAACCGTCCGAAGGCGCCTTCCGCGTCCCCTCGCCGCAGGCGGATTAAGTAAGTACATGGCCGACATCCTCGACCTCTCGGTCCTCGAGGCCCACGATGCCAAAATGGCCGGCGACCTCTCGCCGCAGGAGCACGTCGCCGCCTGGTTCGAAGCCGCCGGCGCCGACGAGCTGAATGTCTACCTCTGGCGCAACGAGCGCGGCGGCGAGGCCGCTGCGATCGAGCCGAAAGAGGACTGGAACGCCCCGATCGCGGTCAAGGACATCTTCTGCACCGAGGGCGTGCCGACCACGGCCGCCTCGCGGATCCTCAAGGGCTACCGCCCGCCGTACACCTCGACCGCCGTCGGGAAGCTGCTCGAGGCGGGCCTGCCGATCCTCGGCAAGACCAACATGGACGAGTTCGCCATGGGCTCCTCGAACGAGAACTCGGCCTACGGACCGGTCTTGAACCCGTGGGACCGCGAGCGCGTACCCGGCGGCTCCTCCGGCGGCTCGGCCGCGGCTGTCGCCGGTGGTCTGGCGCCGTGGGCGATCGGCACCGACACCGGCGGCTCGATCCGTCAGCCGGCAGCCTTCTGCGGGATCGTTGGCTTCAAGCCCACCTACGGCGCGATCTCCCGCTACGGGATGATTGCCTTCGCCTCCTCGCTCGACCAGTGCGGCCCGCTGACCCGCACCGTCAGCGACGCCGCGATGCTGCTGGCGATGCTGCAGGGGCGCGATCCACTCGACTCGACCTCGGTCGGGATCGACGGCGGCATCAGCCTCCCCGACCGCGAGGACCTCTCCGGCCTGCGCTTTGGCGTCCCTGCCGAGCTGGCGCGCGATTCGGTCGACGCAGGGGTGCGCGAGGTCTTCGAGGCGACGCTGCAGAAGATCGAGTCGCTAGGCGGCGAGATCGCCGAGGTCTCGCTGCCAAACGCCGAGCACGGGATCTCCGCCTACTACGTGATCGCCCCCGCCGAGGCCTCCTCCAACCTCGCCCGCTACGACGGCGTCCGCTACGGGATGCGGGCCGGCGGCGACGGCGACCTGATCGAGATGTACGAGACGACCCGCTCGGAGGGCTTTGGCGCCGAGGTGAAACGGCGGATCATGCTCGGCACCTACGCCCTCTCCTCCGGTTACTACGAGGCCTACTACGGCCAGGCCCAAAAGGTGCGGACGCGGATCGCCGAGGACTTCACCGGTGCCTTTGCCGACGTTGACTTCGTCGTCACCCCGACCGCCCCCTCGGTTGCCTTCAAGCTGGGGGAGAAGACCGACGACCCGCTCTCGATGTACCTCAACGACTTCTTCACCGTGCCGATGAGCCTCGCCGGGATCCCGGCGATCTCGATCCCGGCCGGCCTCGCCGAACCCGAAGGCGGCGGCCCGCAGCTGCCGGTTGGCTTCCAGATCGCCGCCCCGGCCTTCGCCGAGCAGAAGCTGCTTGACGCCGCCTTTGCGCTGGAGCAGGGGATCGGCTTTGACGCCGCCCATCGCTCGCGCCTTCCCTGGCTGCGTGGAGGTGTCGATGCCTGAGCTCGAGGCGGTCATCGGGCTGGAGATCCACGTCCAGCTGGCGACGAAGACGAAGATGTTCTGCGGCTGCGAACTGTCTTTCGGCGACGAGCCGAACGTCCACACCTGCCCGATCTGCCTCGCCCACCCCGGCGTGCTGCCGGTCCCGAACGAGCAGGCAATTCGCTACGCCCTCCAGATCGGCCTCGCCCTCGGGTGTGAGATCGCGCCGCGTTCGATCTTCCACCGCAAGAACTACTTCTATCCCGACAGCCCGAAGGCCTACCAGATCAGCCAGTACGACATTCCGATCTGCGGCCCCGGCAAGCTCGGCGACATCCGCATCCACCGCGCTCACCTCGAGGAGGACGCGGCGAAGACGATCCACGTCGGCGAATCGGGCCGGATCCACGGCTCCGCCGCCTCGCTGGTCGACTTCAACCGCGGCGGCACGCCGCTGGTCGAGATCGTGACCGAGCCCGACCTGCGCGACGCCGCCGAAGCAGCCGAGTGGGCGCGCCTGCTGCGCGAGACCGTGCGCCAGCTCGGCGTCTCCGACGTCAACATGGAGGAGGGGAGCCTGCGCGTCGACGCCAACGTCTCCGTGCGCCCGGCAGGTAGCAGCGAGTTCGGCACCAAGACCGAGCTGAAGAACATGAACAGCTTCCGTTTCCTGCAGCGCGGGATCGAGGCCGAGCTGGCGCGCCAGCGAGCGCTGATCGAGAGCGGGGGAGAGGTCGAGCAGGAGACCCTCCATTTCGACCCGGCCAGCGGCTCGCTGACCTCGCTGCGCTCGAAGGAGGAGGCGCACGACTACCGCTACTTCCCCGAGCCCGACCTGGTGCCGCTGGCGCCGACCGAGGAGATGCTGCGCGAAGCCAGAGAGGCGCTGCCAGAGCTGCCGGCAGCGCGGATCGAGCGCTACGAAGACCTGGGCTTGGCGCACGACGTGGCGCTGACGCTGGCGACCGACCCCCACACGGCGGGCTACTTCGAGAGCACGGTCGAGGCGGCCGATGGAATCGAGCCGCGCGTGCTCGCCAACTGGGTGACCGGCGAGCTGGCTGCGGCCCTGCGCCACGCCGAGGTCGAGGGCGGCGCCGCCGACTCGCGCGTCTCGCCGCCCGCGCTGGCGACCCTGGTCCAGATGGTCCAGGAGAAGAAGATCTCCCACGGCAGCGGCAAGACCGTCCTCGCGGCAATGGTCACCGAGGGTGGCGACCCGGCCGAGATAGTCGAGCGCGAGGGCCTGGCCCAGATGTCCGACTCCGGCGAGCTGGAGGCGATAGTCGAGAAGGCGATGACCGACAACCCCGACGCGGTAGAGAAGATCCGCGAAGGCAACGGCAAGGCAATCGGCGCGATCGTCGGCGCCGTGATGCGAGAGACCAAAGGCCGCGCCGACGGCGGCGAGGTCAACCGCATCATCCGCGAGAAGCTCTAGCCGCTGACCGCAAAGCCTCCGTCGCCGTCGGGCCAGGTGACGCCGATATCGGCGCTTTCGGCAAGGTCAAGGAGGTCTCGCCGGGGTTCCTCGGGAACCAGGATTACCTTTGCTGGCGCGGGGTCGATTAAGCGGCTGTAGTCGACAAGTTGGCCGATGGCCATCCGGATCGCACCGCGAGAGACGCTCCCCTTTGCCTCGACGACGGTGTTCGTGGTGGAATCGAAGAGGTCGCAGAAGAGCGGGGCGGGCTCGCCTATCGGCCGCAGCTGGAGTCGGTCTACTTGGTGCCCCTGCCCTCGCAGGTAAGCCATCAGGTCAAGAACGAGCGGCTGCTCTCGACGCTCCGCCTCGTAGGGCTCGCGGTTGGGTTCGATCACCATCCGCTCGGTTAAGTGCTGCTCAATTGGCACGACCTTCACCGGCTCGTCGCTGAACTGCTCGACTTTCGCCGTCGGGAGGGGCGAGTCTCCAGTCAATCGCCGTAGGTGGAAAACGATGACTTTGCGCCTTTCGGGCGTTTTCGTCGCGGGAGCATCCGCGCTCTCGTGTCCCACGTACTCGAACTCGCCGACGTAGCTGGCCAGACCCCCACTGACATCAAAGAGGTGGAGCTCGCGACCTTCCTCGCGGTGATCGCGGATCGCGCGGTTCCCTTGAACCATCCGCTGGTCGCCCTCTTGGCCCTCGCCGGTGTAGTTGTAGATGTCGCCCTCGCCTTGACCGTCGTAGATGTAGCCGTGGCGAGCACCCTTGACTGGGTCGGTGAAGAGGAAGACGTGAGGCGTCTTTTTGGACGGACTGATCCCGCCCTGACGACGGCCGCCGTAGCGGTCCTGCAACTCGCTGCGCTTTATCTGCTGGCCGGGTTTGAGGTGAATCGGCATCTCGCTCCTATATTTAGCTCGATTATGGAGGTAAATATATCGAGAAAGTTCCTTCTGACACTTTGTAACAACGTGTTACAAGCGTGCTAGGTTGAAGGCATGGCCTGGAACGTCGTGATCGCGGGTGGTGGCTTCGGCGGCGCGGCTGCTGCGCATGAGCTTGAGCGAGTGATGCCGAAGCAGTCGGCGCGGCTGGCGCTGGTCAACGAGACGAACTTTGCGCTCTACACGCCGTTCCTGCCGGAGGCGGCTGCTGGGACCTTGGAGCCGCGGCATGTGGTGACGCCGTTGCGGGAGATGTTGAAACGGACCTACCTGCGGATCGGGGCGATTGTCGGCCACGACCCCGAGGCGAAGACCGTCACTTTGCGGGCCAAATACGGCGAAACCGAGACGATGCCCTACGACCAGCTCTTGCTGGCGCTGGGCTCGACCTCGCGGGTGTTGCCGGTGCCGGGCCTGGCTCAGCACGCGGTCGGGTTCAAGAGCCTCGCCGACGCGATCTACCTGCGTAACCACGTGGTCGAGTCGCTGGAGGAAGCAAACGCGACCGAGGACCCGCGGCGCCGCGAAGAACTCCTCACCTTCGTCTTCGTCGGCGGCGGCTACGCCGGTCTCGAGGCGCTGGCCGAGCTGCAGGACTTCGCTGCGGATGCGATTGATTGCTATCCGCGTGCCCGCCTGCACGGGATGCGGTGGGTATTGGTCGAGGCCAGCGACCGGGTGCTGCCGGAGATCGACCGCGAGCTTGCTGAGTACGCGCTGCGGGAGCTGCGCGGGCGCGGCATCGACATCCGCCTGCAGACGACGCTGGAGGAGGTGACCGCCGAAACTGCCCGCCTCTCGACCGATGAGGTGCTGCCGACCCGCACCGTTGTCTGGACCGCCGGGGTCAAGGCGCAGCCGATCCTCGCCGACCTGAACCTGCCGCTCGATGAGCGCGGCCGCGTCCCGGTTGACTCGTACCTGCGGGTCCAGGGCATGAACTCGGTCTGGGCGATCGGCGACTGCGCCGCCGCTCCCGACCCCCGCGGCGGTACCTGCCCGCCGACCGCGCAGCACGCCGTCCGCCAAGGCCCCGTCGTCGCCCGCAACATCGCCGCCGAGCTCGGCATCGGCTCTCCAAAGCCCTTCGACTACCGCAGCGAAGCGAGCTTCGTCAACCTCGGTCGCTACAAGGCAGTCGGCCGGATCGGCGACCGCACCTTCCGCGGCTTCCCGGCCTGGTGGCTGGCCCGCAGCTACCACATGAGCCAGATTCCGGGCACGGCCCGCAAGTTCCGCGCCGTCCTCGACTGGACCGCCGGCCTGCCGTTCCGCCGCGACATCGCCGAGGTCGGCTCAATCGGCAAGCCCAAGCCGCTGGTCTAGCGAGTCCGCGAGAAAGCACCTCTACGGTGCTCTGACGCGGACTCGCCGGCGCCAAGCGCAAGAATGGCTACGTGGAATACCTCGTCATCGCCTTCTTCTTCGGACTCGCCACCGG
>DASZNP010000119.1:0-5499 GCA_035551255.1 Solirubrobacterales bacterium | reverse complement strand
GAGGATTGATCCCGATGATGTCTATGTCTGAGGGGACTGAGTCCTCTCTCGCTTCGTAGCCCCGGCTTTTCTTGTCCGGGTGAAACGGGACGTTGTGGATCGTGAAGTACCCCTTGAAGTTGAGGTAGTCATCGACGATCTGCTCCAGCACGTCCTCCTTCATGGCAATGGAAGCATTGCCCAGCGACCCGACGGATCGTGCGCAGTCGCTAGAGGATCTCTGCCAACCGCGTCTCGAGCGCCTCGGAGATGCTGTCGCGGACGGGGCCCTCGGCGAGGCGTTCGACCAGGGACTCGAGGAAGCCTTCGATGATCAGGCTCTTGGCGGTCTCGTCGCCCAGGCCGCGGGAGGTGAGGTAGAAGAGCTGGTCCTTGTCGACCTGGGCTACCGCGGCGGCGTGGGTGCAGCGGACGTCGTCGGCGAGGATCTCCAGGCCCGGGATCGCGTCGGCGTGGGCCTCGGGGGAGAGGAGGAGGTTGCGACTCTCCTGGAAGGCGTCGGTCTGCTGCGCGCCCGGATCGACCTTGATCATCCCGCGCCACACGGCCGTTGCGCCGCCGGCGAGGACGCCGCGGAAGGCGAGGTCGGAGTTGGTGTTGGGAGCCGCGTGCTCCTGGGTCGTGTCGTAATCGAGGTGCTGCCCGGCGCCGCCGGCGTAGCCGCCGGTCACCCGCGCCTCGGAGCCCGGCCCGGCGAGCTTGGTCTCCATTCGCACCTTGCCGCGGGCCGAGCCGAAGCCGAGGGCGGCCCAGTCAAGGCGGCCGTCGCGCTCGACCTGCGCGCGCTGGGTGGCGAAGATCCACGCCTGCTCAGAGATGTCCTGGGTGTTGACGTAGCGCAGGGTCGCCCCCTGACCGACGCTCAGCTCGACGACCGAGTTGAGGATCGAGTCGACGTCGTCACCCGGCGAGGACCAGTGCTCCCAGACCTCCGCCTCGGCACCGTCCTCAAGGACGACCAGCGTCCGCCAGTTGACCGCCTGGCCCGACGTATCGACCGGCACCTCGATCTGGATCGGCTCGCTCAGCCGCAGCCCGCTCGGGACGTGGACCAGCACGCCATCCCGCCATCCCGCCTCGTTGCGGGCGACGAAGAAGTCCTCGGCCGGCACCAGCGAGCCGAGCCGCTCGCTGACCAGGTCGCCGTGGCTCGAGACCGCTTCGGCCAGGGAAACGACAGTCGCGCCCTCGGCGCCGGAGACGACCGGCTCCGCGCTCGCCTCCACGTAGGCGGTTAGGTCCAGTCCAGAGAGGTCGGTGAATTCCCAGCCCTTCGCCTTCTGGTCGGGGAGAGGGAGCTCCTGCGCCAGAGAGGCGCCGGTCCGGCGCCTCTCCTCGAGCCAGGCCGGTGCGGTCGCCAGCTCAGCCAATGGAACCCTCCATCTGCAACTCGATCAGCCGGTTGAGCTCGACCGCGTACTCCATCGGCAGCTCCTTCGTCACCGGCTCGATGAAGCCGTTGACGATCATCTTCGAGGCCTCCTCCTCGTCGAGACCGCGGCTCTGCAGGTAGAAGAGCTGCTCGTCGCCGATTTTGGAGACGGTCGCCTCGTGGCCGATGTCGGCGTCGTTCTCGTCGATCCGGATCGTCGGGTAGGTGTCCGAGCGCGAGTCCTCGTCGAGGAGCAGCGCGTCGCAGACCACCTTCGAGCGCGATTCCTTCGCCCCGTCAGCGACCTCGAGCAGACCGCGATAGGTCGAACGGCCGCCGTCCTTGGAGATCGACTTGGAGAAGATCGAGGACGAGGTGCGCGGCGCCCCGTGGATGATCTTGCCGCCGGCGTCCTGGTGCTGGCCGTCGCCGGCGAAGGCGATCGAGAGGATCTCGCCGTGGGCTTCGGGGCCCAGCAGGTAGATCGACGGGTACTTCATCGTCAGTTTCGAGCCGAGGTTGCAGTCGACCCACTCCATCGTCGCCTTCTCGTGCGCGACCGCGCGCTTGGTGACGAGGTTGAAGACGTTCTGCGACCAGTTCTGGACGGTCGTGTAGCGGACCCGCGAGCTCGGTTTGGCGACGATCTCGACGACCGCGGAGTGCAGCGAGTCGCTCGAGTAGACCGGCGCCGTGCAGCCCTCGATGTAGTGGACGTCGGCGCCCTCCTCGCAGATGATCAGCGTCCGCTCGAACTGGCCCATGTTCTCGGTGTTGATCCGGAAGTAGGCCTGCAGCGGCATCTCGACCTTGACCCCGGCGGGCACGTAGACGAACGAGCCGCCCGACCAGACCGCGCTGTTCAGCGCCGCCAGTTTGTTGTCGTTGGGCGGGATCACCGTCGCCCAGTACTCGCGCACCAGGTCCTCGTGCTCGCGCAGGGCGGTGTCCATGTCGGTGAAGATCACGCCCTGGGCCTCGAGCTTCTCGTTTACCTGGTGGTAGACGACCTCGGACTCGTACTGAGCGCCGACCCCGGCGAGGAATTTGCGCTCCGCCTCCGGGATCCCCAGGCGGTCGAAGGTGTTTTTGATGTCCTCGGGGACCTCGCTCCAGTCGCGACTGTTCTTGTCCGAGGCGCGGACGAAGTAGTGGATGTCGTCGAAGTCGATCTGGTCGAGGTCGCCGCCCCATTTCGGGGTCGGGCGGCTTTCGAAGTGTTCGAGCGACTTCAGCCGGAAGTCCCGCATCCACTGCGGCTCTTCCTTGAAGTCGGAGATCGTTTCGACGACCTCGCGGGTCAGCCCCTTCGGCGCTTTGTAGGCGTAGCCGGTCTCGGGATCGTTGAAGCCGAACTTCTCCTTGTAGTCGGCGTTGATGCCGGCCAGCTCGCGTTTCTCGGCGAGAACCTCGGGCGTTGCCATGTCAGTTGACCTCCAAAGTGATGGTGTCGTCCTCGATCGCAACCGGGAACGTCTGGACGGGCTGGAAAGCGGGGAGCGTCTTCGGCCTGCCGGTGGTGAGGTCGAAGAGGGAGCCGTGGCGCGGGCACTCGACCGTGCAGGCGGCGGTGTCGAACTCGCCCTCGGCGAGCGGGCCGTTGTCGTGCGAGCAGCGGTCCTCGATCGCATAGAAGGTGCCGTCGCAGTTGAAGACACCGATCTTGATCCCCTCGTGCTCGACCAGGCGCATGCCGCCGGGCGGCAGCTCGGCTGCTGGGCAGACTGAGATCTTGGTTCCTGCGGTGTCGCTCAAGAGGTGGTGCTCCTGCGGTGGGGTGTGCCTGTGCCAGGTCGCTAGTGCGACTCGGAACTTAATCCTACTTCTACAGTCGGATTTTAGCGGGGCGATGACTTTGGCCCGTACGCGTGGTCTTATCTACAGGAACACGACGACGAAGGGACTTGAAGATGAGCGAGAGGACCAGTTACGTGCCCGGAACCCCCTGCTGGGTGGACCTGGCGACGCCGGACATCGAGGGCGCCGAGCGCTTCTACGGTGAGTTGTTCGGCTGGGAGATCCCGGAGCGGCCGGACTCGGGTTCGATGGGCGGCTACCGCCGCGCGATCCTGAACGGCAAGGACGTCGCTGGAGTGATGCCCCTGATGCAGGAGGGGCAGCCGCCGGCCTGGAGCACTTATGTCTCGGTCGACGATATCGAGGCGCTCGGCCGCGCCGTCCAGGAAAACGACGGCACGATGATCGCCGAGCCGATGGCGGTCGCCAGCTTCGGCCGGCTGGCGCTCTTCACCGATCCCGAGGGAGCCTTCTTCGGAATGTGGGAGCCGGCCGACTTCGCCGGCGCCGAGCTGGTCAACGAGCGCGGCGCCTTCGGTTGGACCGAGCTGAACACGCGCAACCCCGACGCGGCCAAGCAGTTCTACGGCGCCGTCTTCGGCTGGGAGGCCAACGACATGGAGATGGAGGGCGGCGGCACCTACACCGAGTGGCTGGTCGACGGCCACCAGGTCGGCGGCATGCTCGACATGCGCGGCCGCGTCCCCGACGAGGTGCCCGCCCACTGGCTCATCTATTTCGGCAGCACCGACACCGATGAGGCGGTCGCCAAGACCAAGGAGCTCGGCGGCGACGTCATGTTCGGCCCGGTCGACATCGAGCCCGGCCGCATGGCGGTAGTCAAAGACGCCTTCGGCGCCTCCTTCGCGCTGATGCAGCCGAACGAGCAGACCGAGCAGCGCGCGGCTCAGCTCGACGCCGAGCTGAACGCTTAGATCCGCGAGACCGCAAAAACTCCTCTTGAGGACGGGTTTTTGCGGTCTCGCTAAATCTGCCCGAGGTCGGCGACCGCTTCAGTCGGGTCGCCGGCCTCGCCCTCGTCCTCCCATTCGGCGGGCTTGCCGAGGGAGGCGCTCTTGACGATCTTCAGGCCGAGCATCGCGCACTTCATCCGCGTCGCCGAGATGTCGATCCCGAGCAGCTCGAGGACGAAGTCTTTCGGCAGCTTCAGCAGCTCCTCGCGGCTCATCCCGACCAGCTCGTCGGTCAGCAGCGAGGTCGCCGCGGTGGAGATCGCGCAGCCCTTGCCCTCGAAGGCGATCGCCGCAACCTTGTCGTCGGAGTCGAGCTTGATCGTCACGTGCTGCTCGTCCCCGCAGAACGGGTTGGTGTCCTCGAACTCGAGGTCGGGGTGCTCAAGGTGGCCGAAGTTGTGCGGCCGCTTGTAGTGCTCGAGGATCTGGTCGCGGTAGAGCTCGTCCATTAGAGACCAAACACCTTACGCGCGTCTTCGAGGCCGTCGACCAGGCGGTCGATCTCTTCGGTCGTCGTGTAGACGCCGAAGCTGGCGCGCGCGGTGGCGGCAATTTCCAGCCGATCCATCAGCACCTGGGCGCAGTGGTGGCCGGCGCGGACGGCGACGCCGTGGCGGTCGAGGATCTCGGAGATGTCGTGGGCGTGGATGCCGTCGATCTCGAAGGAGACGGGGCCGAGGCGGCCCGGGCCGCGACCTGGGCCGAAGATGCGCAGGCCGGGCACCTCGGCGAGGCGCTCGAGGGCGTAGTCGGCGATCGCTTCCTCGTGCTCGCGCACCTGCTCCATCCCGACCATGTCGAGCCAGCGCATCGCCGAGGCCATCCCGATCGCCTGGGCGATCGCCGGCGTCCCCGCCTCGAAGCGGGCGGGCGGATCGGCGTAGGTCGTGCCCTCCCTGGTCACCTTGCGGATCATCGAGCCGCCGCCGAGGAAGGGCGGCATCGCCCGCAGCAGGTCGAGCCGCCCCCAGAGCGCGCCGATCCCCGTCGGCGCGTAGAGCTTGTGGCCGGTCAGCGCGTAGAAGTCGGCGCCCAGTCCCGCCACGTCTACCGGCATCTTCGGTGCCGCCTGAGCGCCGTCGACCAGCACCTTCGCCCCGACCGCGTGCGCCAGCCGGGCAATCTCGGCGACCGGGTTCTCGGTCCCGAGCACGTTGGAGACGTTCGTCACCGCAACCAGCTTCGGCCCG
The DNA here is from genome assembly GCA_035551255.1 of Solirubrobacterales bacterium. Lineage (GTDB taxonomy): Bacteria > Actinomycetota > Thermoleophilia > Solirubrobacterales > 70-9 > VAYN01. The sequence goes on along the minus strand of DASZNP010000119.1, from coordinate 166 downwards.
CGCTCCAGCAGCGCCGCGAAGGCCTCCATGTCGAGCAGCCCGTCGTCGCCGACCGGCACCCAGTCGATCTCCGCCCCGACCCGCTCGGCCAGCTGTTGCCAGGGGACGATGTTGGAGTGGTGCTCCATCTCGGACAGCAGCAGCCGGTCGCCGCTGCCGACGTCGG
>DASZNP010000118.1:0-25863 GCA_035551255.1 Solirubrobacterales bacterium | reverse complement strand
TCGTCGAGAAAGCCCGCTAGGAGAACCGGATGATTCAGCAAGAGTCAAGGCTCAAAGTCGCTGACAACTCGGGCGCCCGGGAGATTCTCTGCATCCGCGTCAAGGGGGGATCCCACCGCCGCTACGCGAGCGTCGGCGACGTCATCACCGCGACCGTGAAATCGGCCAGCCCGCAGGGCGGCGTCCGCAAGGGCGAGGTCGTGCAGGCCGTCGTCGTCCGCACCCGCAAGCCGCTCAGCCGCCCCGACGGCACCTACATCTCCTTCGACGAGAACGCCGCGGTGTTGATCGACCCGGCCAGCAACAACCCGCGCGGGACCCGCATCTTCGGCCCCGTGGCGCGCGAACTGCGCGATCGCAACTTCATGAAAATCATCTCGCTGGCGCCAGAGGTCCTCTGATGGCAAAGAGGATGCGCATCCGTACCGATGACCAGGTCTTGCTGATCGGCGGCAAGGACGCCGGCAAGAAAGGCCGCGTCGTCCGCACCGACCCGAAAAAGCGCCGCGTCTACGTCGAGGGCCTGAACATGGTCAAGCGCGCCGAACGGCCGCGCTCCCAGGGCGATCTGAAAAACGCCCAGGCCGGCGGCATCATCGAGAAGGAGGGTCCGATCGACGTCTCCAACGTGATGCTGCTCGACCCCAAAGACAACAAACCGACCCGCGTCGGCGTCCGCATCGACAAAGGCGGCAAGCGCGTCCGCTACGCGAAGCGGTCGGGGAACGAGATCGGCTGATGGAGGCGACCGTGGCACCGACCCAGCAGGCGGCCCCGCCGCCGCCGCGCCTGCGCGACAAATACGAGCAGGACGTTCTGCCGGCCCTGACCAGCCGTTTCGGCTACTCGACGCCGATGGAGGCCCCGCGCCTCGAGAAGATCACCCTCAACATGGGGCTCGGCACCGAGAAACAGGACAAACGCTCCTTCGAGATGGCTCAGCAGCAGCTGGCGACGATCGCCGGCCAGCACCCGAACGTGCGCCGCGCCCGCAAGTCGGTCGCTTCGTTCAAGCTGCGCGAGGGGATGCCGGTCGGCGTCTCGGTGACGCTGCGCCGTGCCCGGATGTGGGAGTTCCTCGACCGCCTGATCTCGATCGCGGTGCCGCGGATCCGCGACTTCCGCGGCCTCAACCCGCGCTCCTTCGACGGCCGCGGCAACTACTCGATGGGCGTCAAAGAGCAGCTGATCTTCCCCGAAATCGACTACGACTCGATCGACGTTGTGCGGGGGCTGGACGTGACGATCACGACTTCCGCTAAAACTGACCTCGAGGCTTTCGAGCTGCTGCTCGGTCTCGGGTTCCCCTTCGCCCAGGAGGGACGACCCGGCCAGGCCGAGCGTGAAGCGAAAGAAAAGGAAGCCGAAGAGGAGCAGCGCAAAGAGGAGGCCCGCCAGAAAGCTGAAATCGAGCAGGCGGCCCTCGAGCAGCTGAAAGAGGAGAACCCCGAGGCCTACGCCAAGCCGGAGGGCGAGGACGAGGGCGCCGCCGAGGGCGGAGACGACGAGCAGGCCGAGAAACCGGCCGAGGAGAGTTCTGAGAATGGCTAAGACTTCGATGAAGGTGAAGCAGCAGCGCGATCCGAAGTACAAATCGCGCGGCTACAACCGCTGCCGCCGCTGCGGCCGCCCGCGTGCGTACTTCCGCAAATTCGGCCTCTGCCGGATCTGCCTGCGCGACGCTGCTCACGAGGGCTACATCCCCGGCATGACCAAGTCGAGCTGGTAGGACGAGCATGCACACTGACCCGATCGCCGATTACCTGACCCGGATCCGCAACGCGATCCGCGCCGGCCACGACGAGGTGGAAATCCCCCTCAATGGCCTCAAGCTGGAGATCTCCCGGATCCTCAAGGAGCAGGGATACATCAAGGACTTCAGCCGCAAGCCGACCGCCGTCGGCGAGGCGATCAACGTCGAGCTCAAGTACACCGAGGACCGCCAGCCGGTGATCCTCGGGATCGAACGGGTCTCGCGTCCGGGTCGCCGCCGCTACGTCGATCACAAAAACGTCCCCCGCGTCGACGGCGGGACCGGCACCGCGATCGTCAGCACTTCGGCCGGTGTGATGACCGGCCACGAAGCGCGCAACAAGGGAGTCGGCGGCGAGGTTGTCGCCTACGTCTGGTGAGCTGATGAGCCGGATCGGAAGAAAGCCCGTCCCCGTCCCCGACGCCGTCACGGTCGAGATTGCCCCTGGCAACATCGCCGTCAAAGGCCCGAAAGGGGAGCTGCGCCAGGACCTCTCGCCCGACATGAAGATCGAGCAGGAAGACGGCGTGGTCACGATCAGCCGCCCGACCGACCGCGGCGAGCACCGGGCCCTGCACGGACTCACCCGCAGCCTGATCGCGAACATGGTCGAGGGCGTCACCGACGGTTTCGAGAAGCGCCTGGAGATCCAGGGCGTCGGTTACCGCGCTGCCCTGAAAGGGAAAAAACTGGAGCTGGCGCTCGGCTACTCGCACCCGGTCGCGATCGACGCGCCGGAGGGCATCGACTTCGAAGTGCCGCAGCCGACCGAAGTCGTAATCAAAGGCATCGACAAGCAACTGGTCGGCCAAGTCGCCGCGGACATCCGCAAGCGCCGCCCGCCGGAGCCCTACAAGGGCAAGGGCATCCGTTACAAAGACGAGCAGGTACTGCGGAAGGTTGGTAAGCGCGCATGAGCGTCCTCACCAATCGCCAGCGCCGGCTCAAACGGCGCCGCCGGGTCCGCGCCCGCGTCCGGGGCACGGCCGAGCGGCCGCGGCTCTCGGTCTACCGCTCCAACAAGGGCGTCTTCGCCCAGCTCATCGATGACACCAAAGGCCACACGGTGGCCGCGGTCAACTGGATCGAGCCGGAGCTGCGCGAGCTCACCGCTTCCGAGCAGGCAAAGAAGGCCGGCGAACTGCTGGCCGAGCGCGCCAAAGGGGCCGGCGTCGAGACTTGCGTCTTCGACCGCGGCGGCTACCAGTACCACGGCCGCGTCAAGGCGCTGGCCGAAGGCGCGCGAGAGGGGGGTCTGGCTTTCTAAAGCCGTAGTTCCGCTACGGTGAGCCGCTGCTTATGAAGGGCATGAACGCACAGAACGTCGAAACCGTAAACCCCCGCGGACTGGACTTGCAGGAGCGGGTGATCGAGATCAACCGTGTCGCCAAGGTGGTTAAGGGCGGCCGTCGCTTCTCCTTCACCGCGCTGGTCGCCGTCGGCGACGAAGAGGGCGTGGTCGGGATCGGCTACGGCAAGGCCCGCGAGGTCCCGCTGGCGATCCAGAAGGGCGTCGAGGACGCTCGCAAGAACTTGATCCGGGTGCCCAAATACGGGAACACCATCACCCACCGCATCATCGGCCGCTTCGGCGCCGGCCACGTCGTCCTGCGCCCGGCCAGTCCTGGTACCGGCGTCATCGCCGGCGGCGGCGTCCGCGCCGTGCTCGAGCTCGGCGGCGTCCGCGACGTGCTGACCAAGAGCATCGGCACCCAGAACCCGATCAACCTCGTGAAGGCGACGATGGACGGCCTGGTCCGCCTGCGTCGGCCCGAGGAGGTTGCCGAGCTGCGCGGTCTGACCATCACCCAGGTGCTGGGGATGGATGGCAACGGGAACGGTGCCCAGCCCACCGAGACGATCTCTGCGGAGGGTGGCGACGAGGAGAAACCCGCCGAGGCCGAGCCGGTCGGTGGCGACGAGGCCGCGGAAGAGAAAGCTGCAGAGGGCGCCGAGGCAGAGAAGCAGGCTCCCGTACAGCCTGCGGAGGGTGAGTCCTCGTGAGCAAAGTGAAGATTCGCCAGACGCGCTCGACGGCGAAGACCAACCCGAACCAGAAAGCGACGCTGAAGGCGCTGAAGCTCGGGCGGATCGGCAAATCGGTCGAGCTCAAAGATTCCGAGCAGCTGCAGGGCCAGCTGCGGGTCGTCTCGCACCTGGTGGAGGTCGACGGTGGCTGAGAAAACTTCCTCGGAAAAAGCCTCTAAAGACAAAGAGGCCAAAGTTTCCGAGCGCACCGAACAGATCGGTCTGCACAACCTGAAGCCGAAGCCCGGCTCGAAAAAGCCGCGCAAGCGGATCGGCCGCGGCGAGGGCAGCGGTCTCGGCAAGACCTCCGGGCGTGGCCACAAGGGCGCCGGTTCGCGTTCGGGCCGCAAGCGCAAGGCTGGCTACGAGGGCGGTCAGAACCCGATCCACATGCGGATGCGAAAGCTGCGCGGCCCGCACAAAAAGCAGTCGATGCCGTTCGAGAACTTCCGCACCAAGACCCAGGCCGTCAACCTCTCCGACCTCGAGGACCGCTTCGACAGCGGCGCCGAAGTCACTCCGGAGAGCTTGAAGGAGAAGGGCCTGGCCAAGCGCAAGGACCCCATCAAGGTGCTCGCCCGCGGCGAGATCAAGAAGAAACTTGAGGTCCACGCGCACGCTTTCAGCGCCGCTGCCAAGGAGCAGATAGAAGCGGCCGGCGGTTCCTGTCACACTCTGGAGCCGTAATGCTCAGAACTATTCTCAACGCGTTTGGCGTTGCCGAGATCCGCAAGAAACTTGCGTTCACGGCGGCGATCCTCGCCCTGTACCGCTTGGGCGCCTACATCCCGGCCCCGGGAGTCGACGTCAGCGCCGTCAAGGAAATCCAGAGCAACTTCGGTGGCTCCGGCGTCCTCGGCTTCCTCAACATGTTCTCCGGCGGCGGCCTCTCGCGGCTGAGCCTGTTCGCGCTGGGGATCATGCCCTACATCACCGCCTCGATCATCTTGCAGCTGCTGACCGTGGTCGTCCCCTCGCTCGAGCGCCTGCAGAAAGAGGGCGAAGTGGGGCAGCAGAAGATCACCCAGTACACGCGCTACCTCACCGTCGGCCTCGCCTTCGCCCAGTCGATCGGTTACGTCTTCCTCTTCAAGTCCTTCGGCACGAGCGCCGGGACCGAAGTGCTGCAACCGACCTTCGGCCGCGTCTTCCTCGTCGTCATGTGCCTCACCGCCGGCTGCACCCTGCTGATGTGGATGGGCGAGTTGATCACCCAGCGCGGGATCGGCAACGGCATCTCGCTGATGATCTTCTCCTCGATCGCCTCGGGGATCGTTCCCGGGCTCTCGAAGTGGTGGAACAACCCCGACCAGGTCTTCGTCGTGATGATGCCCTTTATCGCCCTCGCGGTGATCGTCGCGATCGTCTTCGTCCAAGAGGGCCAGCGCCGGATCCCGGTCCAGTACGCGAAACGCGTCGTCGGCCGGAAAATGACCTCGGGCGGCTCGACCTACCTGCCGCTGCGGGTCAACATGGCCGGCGTCATCCCAGTCATCTTCGCCGCCTCGATCATGGCCTTCCCCTCGACCGTCGGCCAGCTGCTTAACACCGAAGCGGCGCTCAACTTCGCTTCCTTCTTCGGACCGAACAAGTGGCCTTACGTGATCGGCGAGATCTTCTTCATCATCGTCTTCACCTACTTCTACACCGCGGTCACCTTCAACCCGGTCGACCAGGCCGACAACCTGAAGAAGTACGGCGGCTTCATCCCCGGCGTGCGGCCGGGCCGGCCGACCGCCGAGTACCTGGACCGGATCCTCTCCCGCCTGACCTTCCCTGGCGCGCTCTACTTGGGCGCGGTCGCGGCGCTGCCGACGATCCTGATCAGCCAGACCTCGGCCAACTTCTACTTCGGCGGCACCTCCATCCTGATCATCATCGGCGTCGCGTTGGAAACGGTGAAGCAGCTGGAGGCGCAGTTGATGATGCGCAATTACGAGGGCTTCCTCAAATAAGTTGAGAGCCCTGCAAAGCGGCGCATCTCGGGGTCTTCGGTCGTCTTTCTCGGGTCACGCACTAGAGTGCGCTCCCCTCGTCATCCTCCCTGCATCCCCCGATCTGCTTGCTTTTCGGACTCTCAATCCATTTCATTAGGCAATGTCTGAGCTAAATCTCGTCCTACTCGGCCCCCCGGGCTCCGGCAAGGGAACCCAAGGAGAGCGTCTCAACGAAGACCTGCGCCTGCCCTACTACGCGACCGGGGACATCCTCCGCGCCGCGGTGCGCGACGAAACCGAGTTGGGGCAGACGGCGAAGGAGTACATGGACCGTGGCGACCTGGTGCCCGACGAGGTGATCGTCGGCGTGATTGCCGAGCGGCTCGACTCCAGCGAGGCTCGCGACGGCTTCATTCTCGACGGTTTCCCCCGCACCACCCCGCAGGCCGAGGCGCTCGACGCGAAGCTCAGCGAGTTGGGGCGGGCGGTGACGGCGGTCGTCCTGATCGATGTTTCCGACGACGAGGTGGTCCGCCGGCTCGGCGGCCGCCGGACCTGCGAGGCCAACGGGCACGTCTTCCACGTCGAGTTCGAACCGCCGAAAGAAGAAGGCGTCTGCGACATCGACGGCTCCGAGCTGATCGTCCGCGACGACGACAAACCCGAGGTGATCCGCAAGCGGCTCGAGACCTACCACGAGAAGACCGAGCCGCTGGTTTCCTACTACGACAACCGCAGCGTCCTGCGCCGGATCGCCGGTGAGGCGGCGCCGGAAGAGGTGGCGGAGAAGATCCGCCGCACCCTGGCGACGCTGCGGATGGAGCAGGACGAGACCGTCTAATTCGTACCTCGCGGTCCGCCGCGTCTGGCCGTTAGCGTGTACCGGATGATCATCAAAAAGACGCCGGAGCAGGTCGAGAAGATGGCCGCCTCCGGGGAGGTACTCGTCCGCTGCCTGAAGATGCTCGCCTCGAAGGCGCGCGCGGGCACGACGACCGAGGAACTGGACGCCGCCGCCGAGAAGTTCATCCGCTCGCAGGGTTGCGAGCCCGCCTTCAAGGGCTACCGCGGCTTCCCGGGATCGATCTGCGCCTCGCCGAACTCGATGGTCGTCCACGGCATCCCCGACGCCTACCAGCTGAAAAGGGGCGACGTGCTCTCGATCGACGTCGGCGTGATCAAGGACGGTTGGGTCTCCGACGCGGCGATGACGGTGCCGGTTGGGCCGGTAAGCCCCGAAGCGCAGAAGCTCCTCGACGTCACCAAAGCCTCCCTTTTCGCCGGGGTCGAGCAGATGCGGGCGGGCAACCACCTCGGCGACGTCTCCTCTGCGATCCAGCGCGCGGTTGAGGTGGAAGGAATGTCGATCATCCGCACCCTAGTCGGCCACGGCATCGGCCGGGACATGCACGAGGAACCGCAGGTGCCGAACTTCGGCGAGCCCGGCCGCGGGCCGGAGCTGGAGGAGGGGATGGTGCTGGCGATCGAGCCGATGGTCAACGCCGGCGGCCCCCTCGTCCGCATGGGCGACGACGGCTGGGCCGTCTACTCCGAAGACGGCTCCCTAGCCGCCCACTTCGAGTTCACGGTCGCAGTGACCCCCGAGGGCCCGCGCATCCTCACCCCCTGGCACGACGCCGACTAGGCGGGGGAAGCTGAGGAGGGGGCTGACGCACCCTCGGCGAGGGGGTTCGACTCGCCGGGGATCAGTTTGCGGTGGGCGATCCACCCCTGGAAGTTGCCGCTCCACTCGCTCTCGGCGAGCTCGGCCGGGGTCATCGGGCGGGCGACGTGCTCCATCGGTGACATGTGGCCGCTTTCGAGCAGGCGGTCGTAGAGGGCGACGTCGGCGGCGAGGTCGCGGGTGCCGTCGTGGGTGAGGTAGCTGACCCGGGCGCAGCGACCGACCGAGACCTTCGCCAGTTCCTCGGTCGAGGAGGTCTCCTCGCGCTCGGCCTCGCCGACCAGCGGCAGGTGCCATTCGTCGGGCTCGAGGCGGGTCGGGACGGAGCGCTCGACCGCCTCGCGCATCTTCGAGGCGATCAGGCGGATCTCCGGCTGCGCGTCGGGGTGGCAACGGAGATTGAAGAAGTTGTCCCAGGTCGTCGAGGAGACGATCACCGTGTGCCACATGAACGGCTCCAGCAGGCGGTTGGCGACTTGCTTGTGGACGTTCAGCCACTCCGCTGGCGGTTCTTTCAGCTGACCCTGTGCCGCCTCGAGGCAGGCGTGGAGGTCGTCGTAGCCGGCGACGTTCTCCGGGCTGGTGATCAGCCCGAGCACGTGGCGGACGGCGTCGTCGCGGGCGGCCAGCCACTCCGCTTCGGCGGCGTCGCGAGCCACTCCCGTCAGCGCCGGGCCGGCCTGCATGCCCGGTTGGTTGGAGCCGAACTCGATCGGCACGTAGGGGTCGTCGAGCAGGCGCCGCAGCTGTTTGGCCACTGGGATCGCCCGCGAGCTGGCGCTGTTGCGCGAGAAGACGCGGTGGGTGTTGAACTCAGCGAGGACGAAGCGGGGGAAGGTCGCCTCGAGCGTGGTCAGCCGGTGCCCGGAGGGCGAGACTGAGTCGGCGAGCACTTTGGCGTCGAATCCCATCGCACGACACTCTGCCACGGCTCTCCGACAGAATCCAACCGGTGGAAGATCAGGTCTTTGCGGAAGTCGACCGGTTCATCGGCGAGACGATCGTCCAAGAGGACGAGGTGCTGCGCGCAGCGGTGGCGGTGGCCGAGGCGGCCGGGTTGCCGTCGATCCAGGTATCGCCACCTCAGGGCAAGCTCTTACAGGTGCTCGTCCGTCTGGTCGGGGCGAAGAGGATCCTCGAGTTCGGCACGCTCGGCGGCTACAGCGCGATCCAGATGGCGCGGGCGTTGCCTGCCGATGGACGGCTGATCACGTTGGAGGCGGATCCGGGGTACGCTGAGGTGGCGCGTCAAAGCATCGCGCAAGCTGGGCTTGGCGATCGGGTCCAGGTGCGGGTGGGACGCGCGCTGGAGACCCTGCCGGAACTCGAGCGAGATGAGGTCGAGCCCTTCGACCTCGTCTTCATCGACGCAGATAAGGCGAACAGCCCTGCCTATTGCGCCTGGTCGCTCGGTCGGACCCGGCCCGGAGGCCTGATCGTCGCTGACAACGTCGTCCGGAACGGAGCCCTCGCCGACGGTGGATCAAGCGACGAGCGGATTATGGCCCAGCGCCGCCTGCACGAGATGCTGGCCGGTGATTCCCGCGTCAGCGCCACTACCATTCAGACCGTCGGCGTTAAGGGCTACGACGGCTTCTTGATCGCTCTCGTCGAGCACGCCTGACCGGCGGTCCCCAAGGGGCCGTCCCTGCTATCTTTCTTCGTCGGCCTTGGTGGCCGGTTGGTTCATCCTGCCGTCCGATTCATGGGGCGAGTGGGAATCCTGTTGTCAAGACGAGATCCGGAGCAATGAAGGTTCGAGCTTCCGTAAAGCCGATGTGCGAGAAGTGCAAGGTAATCCGCCGAAATGGAGCGGTCCTGGTGATCTGCCAGAACCCGCGCCATAAGCAGAGGCAGGGCTAGCGTGGCACGTATCGCCGGCATCAACATCCCGGTCAATAAACGGACCGAAATCGGGCTCACCTACATCTTCGGGATCGGCCAGTCGACGGCAAAGCAGATCCTCAAAGAGGCGGGCGTCGATCCCGACACCCCGGTCAAAGACCTGACCGAGGACGAGGTGATCAAACTTCGCGAGGCGGTCGAGAACCGCGAGGTCGAGGGCGACCTGCGCCGCGAGCGCTCGCAGAACGTCAAACGGCTGATGGAGATCGGCTCCTACCGGGGCCTCCGCCACCGCCGCGGCCTGCCGGTTCGGGGTCAGCGGACGAAGACCAACGCGCGCGGCCGCAAGGGCCCGCGGCGCCTCAGCGTCGCCGGTAAGCGCAAGGCATAGGTAGAGAGCATGGCTGAGAAAAAACCCGCCAAAGGGCGCACGCGCCGTCGCGTCAAAAAGAACGTCACCTACGGGCAGGCGCACATCAAGACTTCCTTCAACAACACGATCGTCACCCTCACCGACACCGACGGCAACGTGATCGCCTGGGAGTCGGCCGGGTCGGCCGGGTTCAAAGGCTCGCGCAAGTCGACCCCGTTCGCCGCGCAGGTGACCGCCGACGCCGCCGCCAAAAAAGGCATGGAACACGGCCTCGAGCGGGTTGAAGTCTTCGCCAAGGGCGCTGGCTCGGGTCGCGAGACGGCGATCCGCTCGCTGCAGGCCGCCGGCCTCGACGTCACCACCGTCAAGGACGTCTCCCCGCAGGCCCACAACGGCTGCCGCCCGAAGAAGCGGAGGAGGGTCTAATGGCTCGCGATACCGCCCCGCAGTGCAAGCAGTGCCGGCGCGAGGGCCAGAAACTCTTCCTCAAGGGTGAGCGCTGCTTCACCGACAAGTGCGGCGTCGAGCGTCGCTCTTACCCGCCCGGCGAGCACGGCCGCGGCCGCCTGCGCCAGTCCGAGTACCGGGTGCAGCTGCGCGAGAAGCAGAAGACCCGCCGCTACTACCAGGTGCTGGAGAAACAGTTCCGCGCCTACTACGAAAAAGCCGCCCGCCAGGAAGGCGTGACCGGCGAGAACCTGCTGCGGCTGCTCGAGTCTCGCTTCGACAACGTGCTCGTCCGCCTCGGCTTCGCCGCCTCGCGGCGCCAGGCGAGGCAGCTGATCACCCACGGCCACTGGCAGATCAACGGCCGCCGGGTCAACATCCCCTCTTACCAAGTACGTCCCGAGGACATCATCTCGATCAAGGCCGGGTCGTCTGCCACCGACACGATCCGGCGGGCCACCGAACTCGTCTCGACGGTTCCGGCCTGGCTGCAGGCCGATCACGATGCCCTCACCGCCAAGGTCCTGCGCTACCCCGAGCGCTCCGAGATCTCGGCGCCGGTTCAGGAGCAGCTGATCGTCGAGCTGTACTCCAAGTAGTCCGGAACCCCATCTCAGAACACGCAACGAAGGAACTCATGACCACTGATTTCCAGGTCCCTCGCATCACCTCCGAGAAAATCGATGACCGTCGCGGCACTTTCACGATCGAGCCGCTCGACAAGGGCTTCGGTTACACCTTCGGCAACAGCCTCCGCCGCGTCCTGCTCTCTTCGCTGGGCGGCGCCGCCATCACCAGCGTCCGCATCGAGGGCGTAGCGCACGAGTTCTCGACCGTCCCCGGCGTCAAAGAGGACGTCACCGACATCGTCCTCAACCTCAAGGACCTGGTCGTCCGCATGCACACCGACGCCGATGAGGTCGAGGCACCGCTGGTCGCCACCGGTCCCGGCGAGGTGAAGGCGAAGGACATCGATCTTCCCTCTGGCGTTGAGATCCTCAACCCGGACGCGCCGATCGCGACGCTCGAGAAAAAAACCAAACTCGAGGTCTATCTGACGATCGGCCGCGGCCGCGGCTACTCGCCGGCCGAAGAGAACAAGTCCGACGACCAGCCGATCGGCGTGATTCCGATCGACTCGATCTTCTCGCCGATCCGCCGCGCCTCCTACGCGGTTGCCGCCGCCCGCGTCGGCCAGCGGACCGACTTCGACAAACTGACCCTCGACCTCGAGACCGATGGCTCGATCGAGCCCGGGGCGGCGCTGCGCGAAGCCTCCGAGATCCTGATCAAGAGCCTGGCGATCTTCACCGACGCCGACCGGGTGGAAGAACTAACCGCGCGTGAGCCGGTCGCAGCCGTCCCGACCGACGGGTTCTCTTCCGCCGGCGACAACGGCGGTGCAGCGAGCAACGGCCTCGACGAGATCCTGATCGAGGAGCTCGAACTGGGCGTCCGCTCTTACAACTGCCTCAAGCGCGCCGGCGTCCAGACTGTCGGCGATCTCGTGCGCAAGTCGCGCGCGGAACTGAACGCGATTCCGAACTTCGGTCAGAAGTCGATCGAGGAAGTGATCGAGACCCTGCACTCCCGCGGCCTCGATCTTCAGGCAGACTAAGGGCACTAACTAGGGAGAGCGGAGGATCCGGTGCGTCACAAAAAGAAGCGCAACAAGCTCAGCCGTGACAAAGCGCACCGGTCGGCCCTGCTCTCGAACCTCTCGAAGCAGCTGATCGAGCACGAGCGGATCCAGACCAGCCAGGCCAAGGCCAAGGCGGTCAAGCCCGAGGTGGAGAAGCTGATCACCCTCGCCAAACGCGGCGACCTGCACGCGCGTCGCCAGGCGCTGGCGACCCTCCACAACGACAAGTTCATCGTCCACAAGCTGTTCGACGAGGTGGCGCCCCGCTACGCAACGCGCCCCGGCGGCTACACCCGCATCGTCAAGCTCGGTCCGAGGAAGTCAGACTCGACCGAGATGGTCTTCCTCGAGCTCGTTTAGTTTGGGTAGGGGCGGGGCATCCCTCGCCCTGACAAGTCGTAGCTCTAATAAGAGATACGACTTTGAGTATCCGCCAGTTCGAGGGATGCCCCTCCCCTAATACGAGACCGACTCTAGGTACAGGCCATGGGGCGGGGCGGTGTCTCCAGCTGCCGTACGTGGTGCCCCCTGCAAGAGCTCTTGGAAGTTCTCGACGGTGCGGCGGCCTGAAGCTACTTCGAGCTGAGTTCCCACCAGCACGCGGACCATGTTGCGCATGAAGGCGTCGGCGGTGATGCGGAAGTTGAGGATGTCGCCTTCGGAGGCCCAGGAGGCGGCGAAGATGTCGCGGTCGAAGCGGACGTGGTCGGTCTGGGTCGGGGTGAAGGCGGTGAAGTCGTGGGTTCCCTCCAGAGCGGCCGCACAGGCTTCCAGGGACTCGAGATCGATGCGGTGGGGCCACCAGAGGGCCTTGCCTTGCTCGAAGGGGCTGGGAGCGGAACGGGGGAGGAGGCGGTAGCGGTAGCTGCGGGACTTGGCGTCGTGTCGAGCGTTGAAGCCGTCGGCGACGACGATGGCGGCAGTGACCGCCACGTCGTCGGGGCCGAGCCCGTTGAGGCGGCGCATCAGGTCCTCGGGGGGCTCGCTGGTCGTCTCGAAGCTCGCCACCTGCCCCAGGGCATGAACGCCGGTATCGGTACGACCGGCAACGGTCAGCTCGATCGGCTCGCGCAGCACGGTCGCCAACGCCGTCTCCAGCTCTGCTTGGACAGTGCGCTGGCCGGGCTGCCGCGCCCAACCACGGAAGCCGCTGCCGTCGTATTCGATGTCGAGCCGGATCGTGGACACCGCGGAACGTTGGGTCAAGCTCGATTAGGCGTGGATGCCGCGATCTCGCTCTTTGCCCATTGCTCGACCTCTTCGACAAGGGCGACGGTGCTCGCTCGGTCTAGAGGCTCGGCGTCGAGAAGGTCCTCGTAGCGGAGGGGAACCGCATACTCGGTTAGGTTGATCGCCTGCCTGATGTCGAAAGGCTGGTTCGCCTCGCCCGGCTTCAGTCTCGCCCGAACGATTAGGTGGCGGATGTCGTGGGTGTACTCGAAGTCTTCGCCGTGGCTGGCGATTACGGCCTTCAGCCACTTCTCGATCGCCTGCTGGGCATGGAACCCGACCGCATCGTCGGCTATCTCCTCGTCATCGGCCAGCTTCCGCATGACCTTGGCATCTCCCTCGGCCTTGCGGCTGAGGATTGCAGCGACCTCGGTCGGGTCAAGTTCCGGCAAGAACGCGGCCTTCCTGCAGCGCCTCATGGATCACGCTGCCGTGCACACCGCCCCACTTGCTGACGTGGGCGGCGCTTACGACGATCAGGTCCACAGGCACTCCCAGATCACCCAATGCCTCCCGGAGACGTCCGAACTCCTCGCGTCGGTTGCGGAGCTCTGGCTCCACCACGAGTAGATCCAGATCGGACCCGGGACGCGCGTTCCCGCGAGCGTGTGAGCCGAAGAGGATGACGCGCGCGTCCGGCGCAGCTTCGGCAAGGCGGCGGCCTGCCTCTGCGATGAGAGTGTCGTCAACGGCTAAGGGCATAGAAAAAGCGTAAACCCCGCAAGGGACGATTGGCCCATCGAGGCTTCAAGGAGGATGACTAAGCCGACACCTAGAATCGCTTCCGTGCGCATCCTTCTCACTAACGACGACGGCATTTCGGCGCCGGGGCTGCAGGCTGCTCGGCGGGCGCTGGTTGCGCTTGATGACGTCGAGGTCGACGTCATCGCTCCCGATTCCAACCGCAGCGCGATTGGGCGGGGGATCACCACCCGCTCGCCGCTCACGGTTGAGGAGGTCACCTTTGACGACGGCCGGGTCGGCTACGCCACCGACGGCACGCCCGTTGATTGCGTCCGCTTCGCCGAGCTCGGCCTCGTTGGCGGCCGGCCGGACCTGATCGTTTCTGGGATCAACCACGGCGCCAATCTCGGCGATGACATCACCTACTCGGGCACGGTCGCCGCAGCGCTGGAGGGGATCATCCTCGGCATCCCGGCAATCGCCGTCTCCCAGCAGTCCTCGGCCGGTGGGCTCGGCTACGTCAGCGGCCAGTTCGACTTCTCCGTCGCCGCTCCCTTCACCGCCCAACTGGTCTCGCGCCTGCGCGAGGAGTCGATGCCGGAGGCGACGCTGATCAACGTCAACTGCCCCTGCCAGGAGCCGACCGGGATCGAGGTGACGAAGCTCGGCAAACGGATCTACAACGACGAGCTGAAGCTGGTCAAGGAGGCAGACGGCCGCCGCCATTACGAGATCTACGGCTGGCAGCCCGGCTACGAGGAGATCGAGGGGACGGATCTGAAAGCGGTCGCCGACGGGCGGATCGCGGTCACCCCGATCCACTTCGACCTCACCGACCATGGCGGCCTCGAGCGCCTGCGCAGCTGGGGGTTCGAGGAGATGCTCGCCAGCGCCGCGACCGCGTGAGCACCCCGCCCGAGCAGCGCGCCGAGGAGCTGCGGGAGCTTCTCGCCCACCACAACCACCTCTACTACGTCCTCGACGACCCCCAGATCGGCGACGACGAGTACGACGCGCTGCTCGATGAGCTGCGGGTGCTGGAGAAGGAATACCCCGAGCTGCAGAGCCCCGATTCGCCGACCCAGCGGGTGGGGGCGGCGCCGCTGGAGCACTTCGACCCGGTCGAGCACCTGGAGGCGATGCTCTCGCTCGGCAACTCCCGCAACGAGGAGGAGCTGCGGGCCTGGGAGAACCGGCTCGCCAACTACCTGAAGCGCCTCGACATCACCGCCTCTCAGTTCAGCTACACGACTGAGCCGAAGATCGACGGCCTCGCCGTCACCCTCACCTACGAGGACGGGGTGCTGGTCCGCGGCGCCACCCGCGGCGACGGCCGGGTCGGCGAGGATGTGACCCAGAACCTGCGGACGATCGGCTCGGTGCCGCTGAAGATGAAAGGCAAGGCGCCGGAGCTGGTCGAAGTGCGCGGGGAGGCCTACCTGCCGATCGCCGCCTTCAAAGCGCTGAACGAGCGCCGCGCGGAGGCGGGCGAACCGACCTTCGCCAACCCGCGTAACTCGGCCGCCGGCTCGATCCGCCAGCTCGACCCGAAGCTGGCCGCCGAACGGCCGCTCTCGACCTGGTTCTACGGGATCGGCGCGGTCCGCGGGCTCGACCTGCCAACCCACATGGCCGAGGTCGAATGGATGCAGGAGAAGGGCTTCAAGGTCAATCCCGACACCGACCACCACCAGGGGGTCGAGGGGGTCGTCAAGCGCTGCCACTGGTGGGAGGAGCGTCGCGACGAGCTCGACTACGAGATCGACGGCGTCGTCGTCAAGGTCGACGAGAAGGCGCTCTGGCGCGAGCTCGGCGTCGTCGGCCGCGAGCCGCGCTGGGCGATCGCCTGGAAGTTCCCGCCGACGACGGCGACGACGACGCTGAAGAAGGTGGTCTGGAATGTCGGCCGCACCGGCCATCTGGTGCCCTTCGCGATGCTGGAGCCGGTCCGCGTCGGCGGCGTCACCGTCACTACCGCCACCCTCCACAACGAGGAGGACCTGGCGCGCAAGGACGTGCGCGAGGGCGACGAGGTGGTGGTGATGCGGGCGGGAGATGTGATCCCACAGGTGGTCTCGCCGCGGCTGCCGCGCAAACAAAAAAGTGCCCGCAAACCAAAGCCGCCGAAGGAATGCCCGGCCTGCCACACGCCCACCGAAAAACCAGAGGACTCCGTCTTCACGATCTGCCCCAACCGCCGCGGCTGCCCCGGGCAGTCCTTCCAGCACGTCAAACACTTCGTCAGCAAGGGTGCGATGGACATCGATGGTTTCGGCGAAAAGCAGGCCTCGCGCTTTCTCCAGGAAGGGCTGATCACTGATGTCAGCGACATCTACGACCTCACCGAGGAGCAGCTGCTGGCGCTCGACCGCTTTGGCGAGACCTCGACGCGGAACCTGCTGGCCTCGATCGAGGGGTCGAAGGAGCGGCCTTTCAAACGCGTCCTCTACGCGCTCGGGCTGCCCGGCGTCGGCTACGTCACGGCAGAGGCGCTGGCCGACCACTTCGGCTCGATTGACGCTCTGCACGAGGCCGACCCCGAGGCGATCGAGGAGGTTGAGGGAGTGGGGCCGATCATGGCGGTTCAGATCAGTGAGTCGCTGACCGACGAGGCGACCTGGGCGCTGGTCGAGAAGCTGCGGGCGAAGGGCCTGCGGCTGGAGGCCGACGCCTCCGAACGGCGCCAGGAGGGCGGGCCGCTGGAAGGCAAGACGGTCGTCCTCACCGGCACCCTGCCGGAGCTGACCCGCGAGGAGGCGGCAGCGCTGGTCAAGTCCGCCGGCGGCAAAGTGACCAGCTCGGTCTCGAAAAAAACCGACTACGTCGTCGCCGGCGACAACCCCGGCTCAAAGCTCGCCAAAGCGGAGAAATTCGGCACCGAGATCCTCGACGAGGCGGGACTGCGCGAGCTGGTCGGCGGGCCGCGTTAGAGCGGCGGACGCGAGAGCTCTTCGGCGACCCTCGCCGGATCCGGTCTTTCGCTCAGCCTCGCCTCGAGAATCTGCTCCTCCTCGGGACTAAGCCGCTTCGGGTACTCCTGGATGGCGACTGCTGCGTCCAGTTCCTCTTTCATCTCCTCGACCGGACGGTCCGTGGGCTGGTCGGGAAGACCCGCACGCCTGCCGATATGAGCGAGGCGCTCCCGTTTTGCCAGATCATCGGGCTCGCGAATCGCGGCATCGAGACACGCGAGATAAGCGTCCCTGTAGTTCCCTTCCTTCTCCAAGTTCATTGCGAGGTAATAAGGGACGGCTGAAGTCGTCGTTTTCTGCATTAGGGCTTTCCTATACAGGAGGCTGCCAAACTCCTCGTCTTTAAGGGTGATGTCGTAGAAGATCGCGATCTCGACCAGGATGTAAACCGAGGTTGGGTCGAGCTGGTAGGCGAGAAATTGAAGCTCGCGTACCGCGTCGTACCCAGTCAGGCGGTAGGGCCGGGATAGGTCACACAGGTACATGCTGCGTTCGGGCTCCATCAGGGCAGCCATCAGGTAGCAGAGGTAGGCCTCAGCGTTGTTGCTCGCGGTGATCATCTTGTCTCCCAGGCGGTTCCAGTCACTCGGGCTTAAGGGATTCCCGGTTGCAAGCGCGCCGCCGGCTTGCTTCTGGGCTTCTACCGATCCGCTTGCGCTCTCGGTCCCCTGGTGGGTGTCGCTGGTGTTGCGGGTGAGATAGATCACCTGGGTCATGTCAGTGTCGATGAAGCGGTGCCGGCTTTCCCGTAGCACTTTCAAGGTGGGGATGATCTTGCCGTCCTCGTGCAACGCCTCAATCCACTCACGTTGGCTTTCGTTGAGACCTTCCTCCGTGAGGTCCTGATCCTTGTTCATCACGACCGAGTAAACGATCAGCGCCACGTAGTTGACCTCTCCGGCGTCGAGCTCGGCGAGATAGCGCAGCTGCGTGGCCTTGTCGTGAAGGAAGCCCCCGTAGCAGAGGAACTCGAGAGCGAGAGCTACGTTCGCGGGTTTCCTCGCGGTCTTGCTCGTCGTCTTGGACATCGTCGACTCGAGGTACAACCACCGGAAGAGGGTCTCCTCGTCGACTCCTCCGACCTGGCCGATCAGCTGACGTTGGAAGCTGAACCAGTTGATGAAGAGCTTGAGGTTGCGGAGGTTGCGCCCGTAGCGGTCGACGATCGCGGAGTACAGACCTTCGTTTTCCAGCTGTACGCCGATCTTGGCGAGATTGGCGGCGAGGTACTGGTGCAAGTCGTCGGACTTCTTGCGGGGCAGCGTGATCGTCAGCTGGAACATCTTCTCCAGGTATTCCCGGGCTTCGTCCGTCTCCAGGTCGTATTCGGACGCGACCGCACGTTCCAGTTGGGCGCTATCGAGGGCGAAGACGAAGATCAGGCGGGGAAGGTCGAAGAACAATTTGACCGCCTCCAGTACTTCCCTTACGCGACTGGGCTGGCAGCGGTCTAGATCGTCGACGAAGATGACGAGCCTGCGCTGCTGCACGGGATCGTCGAGATAGACCTCGGCAACCTTCTTAAACAGCTCTTCCATTTCGACGAAGGTGTCGCGGACTTTCGCGTCCATCCGGTAGAAGGTGTCCACCTCATCGGCATCCACGCTCAGCAGCCTCTCGCTCAGCATCCGGATCACGTTCTTCCTCTGGATCGACATCTTCACGTTGGTCGCGAAGCTGCCATCGTTTTCGATCACCTTCAGGACGCAGCGGGCGAGGGCGTTTCGCACCTCCACCTCCGAAGAGAGCTTCCAGGGGTCAAACCAAACCGGGATGTACTGGATGGATGATCCTTCCTGACCCGACTCTTCCTTGAGTGCGGACTCGAGACGGCTGAGCAGAGTGGTCTTGCCGGTGCCCCAACCACCGCTCACCCGGATGCTGAAGGGAGCGTTGCTGGGAACCGACGAGATGAACTCCCGAAGAGTCTCGATGAACTCCTCGAAGTTGAATTCCAGTGCCTCGTCGTGCGGCAGGTCGGTGAGTACGAGACCCCGTTGCGGCGCGTTCACGCTAGGAACCTTAAATGGTAAGGGCCTACCTGGCTGTCACTCTAGAGGGAGGCGACGCCGCCGGCGATCCGATCCTGGTCGAGGTGGGCGAGGGTGAGGTTGCCGACGCCCGCCATCAGGATCGAGAAAGCCATGACCCGGCCGCTGCGGTTGAAGCAGTAGCCGGAGAGATTGCTGACGCCGGTGATCGTGCCGGTCTTGGTGCGGCAGCGGCCGTAGGCGGCGGTGCCGTGCATGCGATCTTCGACCGTGCCCTCGTGGCCGGCCAGCGCCAGGTCTTGGATGAAGTCGTCGCCGGCCGGGTCGTTGCGCATCGCCAGCAGCAGGTTGACGACCTGGCGTGGGCTGGCGCGGTTGCCGCGGGTGAGGCCGGAGCCATCTACTGCGTGCACGCCGGAGCCGTGCGAACGGGCAAAAGACTCGACCACCTGGGCGCCTGCTGCGGTGGTGCCGGCACCACCCAGCCGGGCGCCGAGCAGCTTGATCAGCATCTCGGCGAAGAAGTTGTCCGACCAGACGTCGGTCGTGTTGACGATCTGGGTCAGAGTCGGGGAGAGGATCACTCCCACCCGTTCGGCGTAGGCCGGGGTCGGCCGCAGCGCCACCTGCGAGGGGATGCTGATTCCCGCCGAGCGGAGCGATCCAGCCAGGGTGGTCGCGGCGAGCTTGGCCGGGTCGGAGGCGAAGCCGCTGGAGCTGGTCGAGCCGCTGAAGCCGGAGTTGAAGTCGAGGCCGGAGAGGGGGCCGATGTAGGAGCTGGTCGCGTAGCCGGAATCGGCGACCCCGCGCAGCCGGTCGAAGATCGTGTCATCGGCGTAGAGGCGGCCGGTCACCGAGGTGATCCCGGCGGCTTTGATCTGCGGCGTCAGTTCGAGCAGGTTCGTGCCGAGACCGGCCAGGTAGCCGTCGTAGAAACTCGGCGTTCCCAGGGCCGGATCGCCGCCCCCCTGGAGGTAGAGGCTGCCATGGAGGACGCCGTGGGAATCGATCGGGCCGTCGCGGAAGACCTTGGTCGGGATCCGGGTTTCCGGCCCGAGCCGTGAGAGCACGGTCGAGGTCGTGAATAGCTTCATGTTCGAGGCCAGCGGTCGCTGGCGCCCCGGCTTAGCGGCGCAGACGGTCTTGCCGGTTTGGGCGTCGACGACGACTAGGCCGCTGGCGCCGCCGCCTCCCTGGCGCAGCCAGGAGCGCATCTGGTTGCACTTGCCGCTTGCTTGGGCGACGCCGCCCCAGAGAAGCAAAAGGCCCGCTGAGGGCACCAAAAGGAGGAGCAGGATGCGTTTCACCGGGTTTCCAAACACGCGAGACGAGGAAGGTAGCGGTCGAGGATGACCTCCTACCCTGGAATACTGCACGTATGGGTGAAGTCGTAGACATCGAGTCCAAGCCGCGCAAGCGGAAAGCTCGGCGCAAAAAGCCCTCGAAGACCGCGCTCGTCCTCGGCGGCGGCGGCTTCACCGGTGGCGTCTACGAGATCGGCGCCCTGCGAGCGCTCGACCTGCTGGCGGTCAACAGCACGGTCAACAACTTCGACGTCTACGTCGGCACCAGCGCCGGCTCCTTCGTCGCCTCGATGCTGGCCAATGGGATCACCCCCGACGAGATGATGCAGGTGATCAACTCCCGCATCCCCTCCGAGCTCGAGGACCTCGACCTCAACCGCGTCCTCCGGCTCAACTACCTCGGCCTGCTGAGCAAAGCGGCGGCGCTGCCGCTGCGGACCGCGCAGCTGCTGCGGCAGCTGACCCGGATCGGCGAGTTTTCGATGATCGACATCGGCGTCGGTCTCGCCGAGGCGCTGCCGACCGGCCTCTACTCCGGCCGCGGCCTCTCTGATTACGTCGAAGAAGCGCTCGGCACCGACGGCCGCGTCAACGACTTCCGCCTGCTTGACAACGAGCTCTACCTGGCCGCGACCGACCTCGACACCTGCGAGCGGATCGTCTTCGGCGAAGAAGGCTGGACCGACGTGCCGATCTCCAAAGCAGTGGAGTGCTCGACCTGCCTGCCGCTCGTCTACAAGCCGGTTGACCTGAAAGGGCGCCAGTTCGTCGACGGTGGTATCCGCTCGACGACGAATGTCGACATCGCGGTCGAGAAGGGCGCCAAATTCATCGTCGTCGTCAACCCGCTGGTGCCCTACGTCAACGACTTCGAGAAGACGATCCCGACCGTGTTCGGTCGCCGCGTCCGCCGCGTCTCTGACATGGGGCTGCCGGCGATCGCCAACCAGACCTTCCGCCTAATCGCTCACCAGCGCCTGCACCAGGCAGTCGAGCAGTGGCAGGAGAAATACCCCGGGGTCGACATCATCCTGCTCGAGCCCGACCCGACCGACGAGCTGATGTTCGGCACGCCGATCATGGACTACTCGCGACGCCTGAAGATTGCCAAGCACGGCTTTGAAACCGTCACCGCCGCCTTGGCCAGGGACTACGATCGCTACCACGAGATCGCCGAGCGCCACGGCCTCGAAATCTCCGAGCGCCGCGTCCGCCGCGTGGTCGAGAAAGCCACAGTCGAGGAGCCCGAGGAGACGTCAACGTGGCGGCGGGTCCTCGAGCAGACGACGTCGGTCCTGCTGCGGCAGACCGGCGAGGCTTCTTAGGTTCCTAGAGCCGAGAGCTGCTGCGGCTCAGGCTGCGTAGAGCTGCTCGATCGCGTCTTCGT
Organism: Solirubrobacterales bacterium; assembly: GCA_035551255.1. Classification (GTDB taxonomy): domain Bacteria; phylum Actinomycetota; class Thermoleophilia; order Solirubrobacterales; family 70-9; genus VAYN01. The sequence goes on along the minus strand of DASZNP010000118.1, from coordinate 4,586 downwards.
GCTTCTGGGCGACGACGGCGCGCTTGACCTTCAGGGTCGGCGTCAGCTCGCCTGACTCCTGGGAGAGGTCGTGGGGGAGGATCGAGATCTTCTTGACCTGCTCGACGCGGGCGAAGTTCTGGTTGATCTTCTCGACGTGGGCTTCGATCGCGGCCTTGACGTCGGGGTTCTGGGCGAGCTGGGCGGGATCCTCGGGGAGGTTGTGCTCCTGGGCGTATTTGACCGCCTCTTCGGGGTCGAGGGTGACCAGCGCTACCAGGTAGGGCCGGCGGTCGCCGACGACGACGCATTGGGAGACCAGCGGGTGCTGCTTGATTTCGGCCTCGAGGTTGGCGGGCGTGATGTTCTTGCCGCCCGCGGTGATGATGATGTCCTTTTTGCGGCCGGTGATCTTGATGAAGCCATCGGGCTCGATCTCGCCGATGTCGCCGGTGTGAAGCCAGCCGTTGACGATCGTCTCGGCGGTCGCCTCCGGGTTCTTGTGGTACCCCTGGAAGACGTTGGGGCCCTTGACCAGGATCTCCCCGTCGTCGGCGATTTTCACCTGGCAGCCGGGGAACGGCTTGCCGATCGTGCCGACCTTGAAGTCCTCAGGGGTTGAGATCGTCGCTGCGGTCGAGGTCTCGGTCATCCCCCAGCCCTCGAGCACGAGGACGCCGGCAGCGTCGAAGAAGCGCAGGATCTCCGGGTTGATCGGCGCCGCGCCGGAGACCGCGAGCCGGATCCGGCCGCCGAAGAGGTTGCGGATTTTCGACAGCACCTGCTTGTCAGCGAAGTCGTACTGGCGCTGCAGCAGGAAGCCCGGCTTGCGGCCGCTGCGTTCGACCTCGCGCATCTTCGCGCCGGTCTTGATCGACCAGTCGAAGACGCGCTTTTTGAGCCCGCCCTCTTTCTCGATCGCACTGGTCGCGGCGGTGTAGATCTTCTCGAAGATGCGCGGTACCGAGGGGAAGTAGGTCGGTTTCACTTCCGCCAGGTTCGGGAGGATCTTCAGAGGATCCCGCTCCCAGTAGGCGATCGTGGTGCCGAGGTCAAAGCTGCCGAGCTGGATCAGCAGGGCGAAGGAGTGAGCGAGCGGCAGGTAGAGGTAGGTGAGGTCCTCGTCTTCGATGACGCTGACGTCGTTGACCATGTCCAGCATCGCCCGGTAGTTGCCGTGGCTGATGATGCAGCCCTTCGGCGGCCCGGTCGTACCGGAGGTGTAGATGAAGGTGCAGATGTCCTCGGGGGTGACCGCTTCGTATAGGGCCTCCCAGGTGGGGGCGTCCCCGCCCGCGCCTTTGGCGGCGAGGTCCTCCATCGAGATCGCGTCCTCGGCGCTGCCGGTCATCATCACGATGTGCTCCAGCTGCGGCAGCTGGTCGCGGACCGCTCGCACCTTCTCCAGCTGTTCGGTGTCCTCGACGACGCCGACCTTGGAGTCGGAGTTATCGAGGACGTAGCGGCACTCCTCGGGCGAATTGGTCTGGTAGATCGGGACGACGGTGGCGCCGACCGAGAGCGCGGCGAAGTCGAAGTAGGTCCACTCGGGGCGCGTGTTGCCGAGGATCGAGACGCGGTCGCCTTTCTCGACCCCGAGGGTGACCAGGCCGAAGGCGAGGGGGCGGACGATCTCCACGACCTCGTCGAAGGTGCGGTCGATCCAGCGGTCGCCCTCCTTGTACTTGACAGCGACGGCAGAGCCGTACATCGCCGCCGCGCGGGGCAGCAGGTCCGCGATCGTCTTCGAGTTCGTACCTCTCCCCGACATCTGCCGGGGGAGTCTACGTCAGTGTTGAGCTGGGGGCGAAGCCTGGCTGGCCGGCCGGGCAGCGGTCGTGCGCATCGAGGTTTCGAAGAGCGTTCGGTCGATCCGGCCGTGGTAGATCGGCACCCCCATCTCGACGCATTTGCCGATCACTTCCTGTCGCTCCATCTGCAGCTGGTCGGCGAGCTCGGCGGGGGTGAGGTGATGGGCCATCGATGACCTCCCGGTCGTGAGAAGTGGGTAGCGCCCATGTTCTTACCGCCGCCAGCGGCTGTCAACCGTAGAAGGCCGCAGCTTGCGGAATCAGCCGAGGGGCCGCGACCGCGATAATGCCGGGCGGATGTCCTCTGAAGTCGCCGCCAAGCCGCTGCCGCAGCGCGGCCGGATCTGGGTCGTGATCCTGCTCGCGCTGGGCCTGTTCGCCCTCGGCTACGCGATCGTCAATATCGCGACTCAGAAGGAAGACAAAGGGATCGTCCACGTCGCCGGCATCGCCGATGCCCAGGAACTGTTCGGCGGTGTGCCGCAGGAAGGCGACCGGCTCGGCTCCAACGACGCGCCGGTATCGATCCAGGTCTTCAACGACCTGCAGTGCTCGAGCTGCCGCGACGACTTCCTCAAGACGATCCCGGGGCTGATGGAACCCTACGTCCGGCCGGGTGGCGTCAAGCTCCTCTACCGCCATTACTCGAACGGGGAAACGCCGCAGGAGCTTGGCTTCTACGGGGCGGAGGCGGCGGCCGAACAGGGTTACGGCTGGCAGTACATTTACCTCTTCTTCCGCACCCAGGAAGAAGCGAAACGGTTCCGCACCGTAAAGCTGTTCGAAAACTTCGAGAGGTCGATTGCCGGCGGGGTCGAGGAACTCGAAATCGAAGAATGGAACCAGGCGCTCGAAGAAGCCAAGGCCTCCGACAGCCCGATCCAGAAGCGGCTCGAAGGCTACGAGGAACTCGGCCGCAACCTCGGCATCCGCTACGGACAGGCGATGGTCGTCAACGGCCCGAACGGGACGAAGACCCTGCAGGAAGGCCCCTCGCTCAAGGAAGTGGAGCGGGCGATCGCCGCGGTCGAATAGCGCAGCCGATTTTCGCCACAGCCGGGTGTGCTGAAAGTCGGCTGCGTTAGGCGACGCGTCGCAGTCGCGCCCGTTGGCCGATCACGTCGCGCCACTCGGAGTCGTCGATGTGGGCGGGAGCGGTCGTCGCCATAAAGCTGTCCAACACCTCCGCCAGCCCCTCGGGATCTTCGAGGTTGGGGAAGTGGGCGGCGCGGGGGAGGGTCTCGAAGCGGCAGTTGGGGATCGAGTGCTGGGCCTCGAGGCCGTGCTTGAGCGGGATCGTGCGGTCGCGCTCGCCCCAGACGATCAGGGTCGGCATCTCGCCGAGCAGGTAGAGACGGTCGCGGGCGCTGACCCTCTGGCCCTGGACATCGATCACCGAGCGCAGCGTCTGCAGGAAGGCGCGGCGCGAGCCGGGCTCCTGCAGCGGGCCGAGGGCGCGGGCGACGGCCTGCAGGTAAACGCCGGTGTTGTTGCCGCGTGCCCGCAGCTGCGCCCCGGCAGCGGCCAGGGCGCCGACCACCTGCGGTCGCGTCGCCAGACGCAGCAGCGCCGCCGAGCCGGGCAGAGCGGCCCCGCGCAGCAGCGGACTGACGTCGTGGCCAAGGCCGCCGCTGGAGATCAGCGCCAGGCGCTCGGTGCGCTGGGGGAATTGGTAGAAGAACTGCATCGCGACGCCGCCGCCGAGCGAGTGGCCAACGATCGTCGCCCGCTCGACTCCGATCGTCGTCAGCAGGTCCCGAATGCTCGCCGCATGGGCGCCCAACGAATAGTCCCCCCGCGGCGTAGCCGCATCGCCGTGCCCGATTAAATCTGGTGCGATCACCCGGTAGGAACCCGCAAGGCGCCCCGCAACCGCCTCCCAATGCCGGGAGGAGTTGATCATCCCGTGGATCAGGACGATGTTTGGGCCGCTGCCAGCCACCCGGTAGACCGCCCGGTGACCATGCAGATTTGCCTCGTGGACCTCGAAGGCAGGGGAGCCGTCCATTCGAGAAGACCCTAGCGCCGAATTCGGCCTCTTAGACGCTGCGGACAGCGGTCAGTGCGCAAATGCGCCCGAGTGCTGTTCTCTAGCCTCGGAAACCCAGGAGAGGTGATGTATTCTTATACATCATGCATCGCACCCAGATCTACTTGGACGACGCCCAAACCGCGCAGCTCGACGCCCGGGCCGCAGCGGAGGGATCGTCGCGTTCCACTGTCATTCGCCGTGCGGTTGACGTCTATCTCGCGCAGGAGGACAAGGACGCGACCGCCTGGCGGGAGCAGTGGGGACAGGCCGTGGAGAAAAGCGCGGGTCGCGCTCCTTATCTGCAAGAGGGCTCTGACTTCGTCGAAGATGTCCGTCGTGCCGACGCAGACCGGCTGAACAAGCTCACGAGTTGAGCGTCGTCCTCGACACCAGCATCTTGGTCGATCACCTGCGCGGATCTGACCCTGCCACGGAATACCTCGCCAGCCTCACCGAGCCACCCATCTGCTCGGAGATCAGCCGGATAGAGGTGATTCAGGGACTGCGATCTGCTGAGCGCCGCCCGGCGGATCGACTATTCGGACTAATCGTCTGGGTTCCCGTTACCGAGGCTGTGGCGCGGCGAGCCGGGGGACTTGGTCGCCGCTGGCGTCGCAGCCATCCTGGGATTGGGGTGGCTGACCTCACTATTGCTGCTACCGCGGAAGAAGCCGGGGTCGGTCTTGCCACCCGCAACCTCAAGCACTTCCCGATGTTCGCGGACCTTCGCGCTCCATATTGAGGAGTCCGCGAAACCGGAGGAC
>DASZNP010000117.1:0-44176 GCA_035551255.1 Solirubrobacterales bacterium | reverse complement strand
GGAGGGGGAAAAGCTCGGTTCCCGGTCACCGCCGCCGATCGCGGGACCGGCAGTCAGCCTGCGCAGGCCCGACCCATCGCTCCGCATGATGAAGAGCGCTTCGCGCTTCCCTTCCATACCGTCTACGTGGGTGTAGCGGCTGAAAACGACCCAGCGCCCGTCCGCAGAGACCGCAGGATCTTCATCCCCTGGGTCGTCGGTGAGCTCCACGGCATGGTCTGGGGGGCTGCCGAGAGTGCCGAGGCGCAACCCTTCGGGTTCGAAGCCTTCCCCTTCGGAACCGATCCCCAGGGCTCGATACACGAAGTGGCGGCCGAGATCAGGCGGAGCGGCAGCACGGCTCGCCGGCGCGAGCGCGACCAGCGCCGCGACCACGGCGCCGCAGATAAACAGGCGCAGGCCGGACCTTCGCCCCAGTCGAGAAGTCGAATCGATAAAGCAAGTCATGCCGGTGATGATTGCGCCGAAACTTGGCCCGAACCGGGACAACTTTGGCTCGAAAGGAGGAGCCCACGATGCTCTGATACCTGGCGCCTGGTCCTTACGAGGCGGGACGCACGGAGAACAACACCTCCGCCCCGATGGGGGTGAATCCGGCCCCCAACGCCGCACGTAGGCAGCCGGCGTTTCCGGGCGGGATCGAGGCGAACAGAAAGTCCTCCGGTGGCACAAAGGTACGGGCGGCCTCGACGATCTTCCAGCCCCTTCCGATAAAGCGCGAGTCGGTTGACAGATTGATCAAGAGGTCGAGCCGCCCATCCAATCCGTGCCCGAGGCTGATGGTCCCGCCGCTCTCGCGGTCGGCGTAGCTTCGAACATCGCTCCCGAAGCGGTCCGCTAACCCGACACCAGCCTCGTCGTGCGCGATCTCAGACATCTCGACGATCGGCCTCGAGGCATACCCTGGCGCGGCCAGGAGCACGTCGATGCTGCCCGGGCTCGTACCGAGCTCCTCGGCAAGTGCGGCAACGAAGTCGGGGCGCATGGGTCCCGAAAGATCGTCCCTCGGAACGCGTTCGGCCACCCAGCGCTCGGTAATCCCTGCCGCCACAACGGTCTTGCCCATCAGAGTCAACACCGCATCACAGGCACCGGAGGGTGCCGGCAGGACTTCGACCGCCCCTCCATCGGCCGGGAAGCCGCGCGTGGCCGCCTCCTCAAGGAGAGTCAAGAGGCTCATCCGCCGAAGCCCGTCGCCCGGAAGCGTGCGCAGGTCACTCGGGAGGGGCTCGGAAGGTTCGAAACCACACTGAATTCACCCTAGCGAGCTATAGAGGCATAACCACTGTTTCGATCGGATCTGAAGAAAACACCAGCCTGCGCCCAGAGATTCTGCCGCCGTTTTCCACAGATTTGATCGAAATGGTGGATTGAATGTGGTTACTGACCTAGCTTGCGGCCGATGTGGGGTCGCCCGGCGCTTGGTCTTCTATGCCTTCTCGGAGTCCTGGCGACCGTCGCATGCCCTCAAGCCGGCGCGGAACCCAGTCCCGAACCGTTCGGGGTGGTTCCCGGAAGCTTTCGCCTAAGCCCGTCCAGCGCTGAAGCAGGTGCCCACGCCGACCTCTCTATCTCAGTGCAGTTTGCGTCGGGTGAAGATGGTCACACCTTCAACGACCTGCGGACCGCGATTTTCGAACTCCCTGCTGGATTCGCCGGCAATGCCGAGGCGGTTCCCGCTTGCTCGCAGGCACAGTTTCTTGGTGGTGATACCACGCCTGCGTGCCCGCCGGGCAGCCAGGTCGGCACGGTCACGTTCGAAGGTCACATCGCCACGCTCGTGACGAAGGCCGAGCTTCCCCTATACAACCTCGTCCCGGTGAACCCAGGGCTTCCGGCGGAGCTTGGCTTCCGGCTGCTCTCCTTTACCCAGCTTCTGCCGCTCTCCTTTCGGCCACAGGATGGCGGCCTAACGGTGACCGCCAGTGACGTCGCCGCAAACGTCCAGCCCCTAGACCTTTCGATCGAACTCTGGGGAGTCCCGGCAGACGCGGCTCACGACGCAGACCGCGGCCTCTGGTGCGCCGGGCTGGGTGGCGAACCGAGCTGCCACGGCGGCGGAGAAGAAGCCGGAGTCCCCCGTCTTCCTTTTCTTGGCAACCCCACCCGTTGCGGTTCAGCGAGGGCACAGCTACGGGCGATTTCCTGGGAGGAACCAGAATCCTGGTCCACCGCCTTCGCTGAAGCGGGCCCGATCGTGAACTGCACCGTCATCGGCTTCGACCCGAGGTTCGAGGCGAAGGCGACGAGCAGTCAGACCGAAGCTTCCAGCGGCTTCACGGTCTCGGTTGGGGTGCCGAGCAACTGGAACGACCCGGAAGCGAAGGCAACAGCGACGCTGCGGAGGGCAGAATTCTCGCTTCCGGTTGGCTTCTCCCTCAACTCGTCGTTTGTCGCGGGGCTCGAAGCCTGCACTGAGGCAGATCTCGCAAGGGAGACCCCCAACAGTGCACCGGGCGAGGGCTGCCCCAACGGCTCGACGCTCGGCAGAATCGAAATCCAGTCGTCCATCCTGGGCAAACCAGCGCGGGGAAACGCCTACCTCGCACAACCGTTCGCCAATCCAACCGGCGCTCGCTTTGCCATCTATGCGATCGCCAAGGATCCGTCGGCGGGAGTTGAGGTGAACATCCCGGCGCGTCTCGAACTCGATCCGCGAAGCGGCCGCCCGAGCGTCTCGATCGAAGACGCACCACAGCTTCCCATCGAACGCCTCTCACTGTCCTTCGGATCTGGAGCTGTCGTCACGCCGCCCACCTGCGGAACCGTCGAGGCGCGAGCGCGACTCACGCCCTGGTCGGCTCCCGACGAACCGCTGGTGCGCATGTACAGCGATCGAGTGGATCGAGGCCCCGGCGGAGCCCCGTGCCCCTCTGGAAGCCGGCCGTTCCAGCCTCAGCTCTCGGTCACCTCCGAGCGGCCTCGGGCCGGCAGCTACTCCCCCCTCAAAGTGCGGCTGACCCGCGACGACGGCGAAGCCCCGCTCGCGGCTATGTCCCTCCACCTCCCTCCTGGGCTCGGCGCCCGTCTGACCGACTTGGGCCCATGCCCCGAGGAAGCACTTAGCGCCGTCCGGGGCCGCAGCGCCGCCGCCGAGCGCCAAAGCCCCGCCTGCCCGCCCGCCTCACTGCTCGGCGAGACCCTGATCGAAGTCGGCGCCGGTAAATCGCCGGCGCAGGTTCCCGGCCGTGCCTACCTCGCTGGGCCCTATGCCGGCTCCCCTCTTTCGATAGCGCTGGTGACGCCGGCTGCGCTCGGCCCTTTCGATCTCGGCACCCTCGTCGCTCGCGAGGACCTCCGTCTCGATCCGCGTACGGGTTCCTTGCTCCTCGGTACCACTCAGCCCACCCGGCTCCCAGCCCTCCTCGCCGGCATCCCCTTGCGCGTCCGCGCGCTCGAACTGAACCTCGATCGACCGCAGCTCGTCCACAATCCCACCACCTGCCGGTCGCTGTCAGCGACCGCGACCGTGACCGGGAGCGAGGAGTCCGGCACCTCTCCATCCTCGACGATCGCCAGTCCCTTTCGCGCCACGGGGTGCACCGGGCTGCGATTCGCCCCCGGGCTGCGACTGCAGATGCTTGGTACCACCGCTCGCAATGGGCATCCCGGCCTGCGGGCAGAGTTCGTCTCGCATCCTGACGAAGCGAATCTCGCCAGCGCGGCCGTATCCCTGCCCCCCGACCTGCTGCTCGATCCAGCACGGGTCGGCGCTGCGTGTGGCGCGAAGCGCCTCACCCTTCACAACTGCCCACGCGGATCGGTCGTCGGGCGGGCGCGAGCCCTCTCGCCATTGCTAGGGGAACCCCTGGTGGGACGTCTCCAACTCAGGCGCAACCCCGGCACTCATTTCCCCGACCTGGTCGCCGTCCTCCACAGCAGCACCGCCGAGCTCCAGATCGTCCAGCGGCTGCGCATGGGCGGCGCGGGCATCAAGGTGGTGGCCAAAGACGTGCCCGACCTGCCGATCGCGAAGTTCGCGCTCGTGATCGCCGGCGGCAAACGTGGGCTGCTCGTCAGCTCGCAGGGGTACTGCGCGGGGTCGCAACGCGCCGCCGTCCGTCTCATCGGCCAGAACGGCAGGATTAGCCAACTCCGACCGAAGTTGGCGGCGCACTGCCCGCGACGGGACGCCACGCCGGGATCGACCCCGTGAGCCCCTCGCCCTCGGGGGCCCGTTCGCTCCGGCCCTGGCGGACGCTGGCGATCGCGGCTGTGTGCATCGGCTTGCTCGCCGCCCTTGGGCTGGGGGTCGAGCAGGATCTCCGGCCGACCACTCTTTCGATCGCCGGCACGGCCTCGGCACAGGGGGAACAGCTGTCCCGGCACTACTTCGGCGATTCGGTCCCGTTCGTGGTCCTGCTTCGCGGCCCACAGCCAGCCATCGATCGGCAGGGGCCGGCGTTGGTTGCTGCACTAAGGCGCCAGCCGACGGCCACCGTCGTCTCGCCTTGGGATGGAGGCTCTCTACGCGGGCTGCGGCTGGGGGCCGGGCGCGTTCTCATCCTCGTCGACTTCCATCAATCCCTCGACGTCGCCATCCGGGACACCACGCCCCGATTGGAGAGGCTTGTGCATGCGCACGTCCGGCCGCCGCTGCAGGCCGCTCAAACCAGCTTCGCCACGATCTCTCGCGCCCTGCAGGATGAATCGCTCGCCGCTTCGGAGCGGGCGGAGCTGCTGGCGGCCCCGCTCCTAATCCTCATCCTGCTGCTCGTCTTCCGTTCGGTCGTTGCGGCACTGCTGCCACTTTTTCTGGGGCTGGCCGCCGTCTTCGCCGGGCGCGGGGTCCTCGTCCTCCTTACCTCCTTCATGCGCATCGACGCGCTGTCGCTGGTCGACTGCACGATGATGGGCCTGGCGCTAGGGGTTGACTACGCCCTGCTCATCGTCTCGCGCTTCCGTGAGGAGCTCGCTTCCGACCCCGACGCGGCTCGGGCAGCACTGCGAACCCGCGGCAGCGCCGGCCGCACCATCGCCTTCGCCGGCTCGACCCTCTTTCTCTCGATCTTCGCCGCGGCCCTCGTCGCCCCAGGGACGCTGCTCGTCTCCCTCGCAACGGCTTTGGTCGTGGTCGCCGCTCTTAGCGTCCTGATTGCCTGGTGGGTTCTACCCGCCCTCCTCGCTCTGCTCGGTCAGCGCATCAACGCATTTCCGATCGGCCGCAGCTTCCGCCGACACTCGCACGTAGCTTCCCTGGCTGCGGCGGCGCTGCGCCGGCCGGCTCGCTCCGCGGCCTTGATCCTGATCCCGTTGATCCTGCTGGCGATCCCCGCGCTCGCCTTCAACACTGGAGCTCCCGGGGTCGACGAGCTCTCGCCCTCGAACCCCGCTCGGAAGGACGCAACGATCATCAGCAACGTCGCCGGCCCCGGGTGGGAGGCGCCATTCACTCTCCTAGCAGCATCCCCGCACGGCCCGCTGACGACGAAACGGGAGCTCGCCGCCCTCGCACACTGGCAGCGCCGGATTGCCGCCCAGCCGGGGGTGGACGCGGTGATCGGCCCCGCCCCGATCGCCCGCGCCAGCCGCTCCCTTAGCGGACTCGGGCGTCGACTCAACCCCAGAGCTGAGGACGACCCTGCCCAGCTGGTGAGCCTGGGATCGAAGCTGGATCGCGCGTCCCGCGGGGTCGCGCGCCTCCGCGCGGGGCTCGCCGAAGCGTCGGACGGGAGCGGCCTGCTCGGCGCCGGGTCGCGGCGAGCCGGGATGGGGGCAGCGCGCTTGGCCAGGTCGCTACGCCGGGCCTCAGGAGAGGGAAGTCTCGCTGCCGAAAACCTTCTGCGGTTGCGCCGCGGCGCCACTCGGCTTGGCGCTGGGCAGCGGCAGGCGCGGGCTGCGGCCTTTACGCTCGGGGCGGGCCTCGAGTCGCTGAGCGGCGAGCTCGGGCACGCTGGGCTGAACCGTGCCCGGCGGCTTGCCGCGGACCTCAACGCCACCGCAACTGTCGATCCGGCTTTGCACCGTGAGGCTGAACAGGCGGTGATCCTTGCCCGGTTGCTGACGAGCGGCCGAGAAGAACTGCAGCGGCTGAACAGGCTAGGGACGGCTCTCGAAGGCGGACTCGGCCGCCTCTCGTCCGGCGCCCGGCGGATCCGTTCCGGCACTGCGCGCCTCGCCCGCGCGGCGGAGGCACTCGAGACTGGGTTGCGGCGGCTCGGAGGCGGTGCCTCCCGTCTCACCAACGGCCTCGGCGAATTGCAGGGTGGTGCGGCCGCACTACAGGAAGGGCTTGCGGGCGCCTATCACCGTTCCCATCCTCTGCAGGCCGGGCTTGGTCGCGCCGGGCGACGGGTCGCCGGCTCGGCTCATGTGCTCGTGCGCGAACACACCGCGCTAGAGCACCAGTCGCCCGGGATCTTCGACTCCGGCTACTTCGTGCTTTCGGCGCTCGACGGGGCCCGGCCCGCCCACCGCTCGCTTGCTCAAGAGGCGATCAACCTCTCCGGTGGAGGTCAGGCGGCACGGATGCTCGTAGTGCCGAGGGCCAGCTTCAACAGCAGCGGTTCGAGACAGGTTCAGGAGGAGTTGTTGGCTGCCGCCGGACGGCTGCGACAGGATCTTGGCCTGCGAACCGGGCTGTCGGGTGGAGCCGCCGTCGTCAACGATTACGGCGTGGCGACGAAGGCCCGGCTGCCGCTGATCGTCGCCTCGGTCGTCCTCGTCACCTTCCTCCTGCTGGTCTTGATCCTGCGTGCGCCGTTGCTGGCTGCCCTGACCATTGGGCTCAATCTGGTCTCGGTCGGCGCCGCCCTCGGAGTCGTCTCGCTGCTCTGTCACGTCCCCGCCGGATACCCCTTGGGCGGCCATCCCTATATAGACACTGTCGGGGGAGCGGCGATCTTCGGCGTCACCTTCGGGCTGTCGATCGACTACGCCGTATTCCTGATCGCGAGGATGCGTGAGCGGCGCGAGCAAGGTGCGACCAACTCGGATGCGATCGCCTTCGGTCTCGAGCGCACCGCCGGCTTGATCACCGGTGCGGCAGCGATCATGGCGGTTGTCTTCATCGCCTTCGCGGCCGCCCCGATCGCAACCGTCAGCCAAATGGGCGCGGGTCTGGCCGTCGCGATCCTGATCGACGCGAGCGTCGTGCGGATCGTCCTCCTTCCCGCGCTGATGCTGCTCCTCGGAGAGCGGGTCTGGCGGGTGCCCCGCTGGCTCGACCGGGCTCTGCCACGGCTGAACCTCGAGGGCGAGGCGGTTAGAGGAACACCGGCTTGAACAACCACGAAGAAGGGACACGGAGATGAGGAAGCTTGTGCTGCTCGCCTGCCTGACGGCTCTCGCCAGTGGTTCGATCTGGACGGCGCTCGCGCTGGCAGGCGGGCCGACCCGAACTGAATACGTCGATCAACTGGAGACGATCTGCAAGCCACGTGCCGAAAGTACCGCCCGGGTTATGCGAGGGGTGAGCGGAGACATTAAGAGTCGCCGCTACAAGATCGCCGCGGCCAAGTTCGAACACGCTGATCGGATCTTCGGGCAAACCGTCGAAGCCATCGCTCCCGTTCCGCGTCCCGAAGGAGATCGGTCGACGCTCGCCAGGTGGTTTGAGTACCTCGACCATCAAGAGCGCTATCTACGCCAGATTTCCACCCAGCTCCGCGCCGGCAACGCGGTCAAGGTGCAGCACCTGACGGCCGCCTTCATCCACACCGGTAACAAGGCGAACATCACCACCCTTGCCTTCGGCTTCAACTACTGCCGGTTCAGGTTCTCGAGGTTCAGCTGAGATGTACCGGCAGCTAAGTGCCGCGCTCGTAAGGGCGTCGGCCGCGGCCCTGACGCTGGTCCTGGCCCCCGCCTCAGTGCCACCTCGGGCATCCGCCGAGCAGATCCAGAGCGGCAACCTGGTGATGTCGGTGCATGGAGGGGTCTCCCCGCGGCGGCTCCCGCGGACTCGCCAGGCGCCGGCTGCCGCGCGGCTCGCGAGCCGGATCTCCACCACTGACGGGAAGCCTCTGCCGAGTGTGAGGCGGATCGAAATCGGGTTCGGCGGCGGTGCGGCGATCTCGCCGCGCGGGCTCCCCGTCTGTCCCGCCTCGCGGCTCAGGAACGCAACCCCGGCCGCGACGCTTCAGCGCTGTGGAGGAGCCCTGGTCGGGCGGGGGACCTTCCCGATCGAGCTGCAGCTTCCGGGTCAGCTGCCGCTCCGCCGGGAGACTCGGGCACTCATCTTCAACGGGCGTGGCCGGAACGGCGGCCTCGCCCTCTGGGCCCATGTCTTCAGTGCCCAGCCGCCCGTCTCCTTCGTGCTCCGTTTCCACATCCGCAAAGCACCGGGGCCCCTCGCCTCCGCGCTGGTGGCAGCCGTACCCCGGACGATCAGCAGGTGGGTGCGCCTCGAAGGCTTCGCGATCGAGCTTGGCCGGCTGTACCGGCGGCACGGTCATCCAGGCAGCTATCTCAACGCCTCCTGCCCGGTGCCGCGCCCCTTCACCACCGGCTTCTTCTCGTTCGCACGGATCACCTTGGCCTTCTCTGGAGACCGGCAACTGAGCGAATCGATCGTCCGAAGCTGCCGGGTGAGACCATGATCGGCGCGGGTGGCCGCAGAGACGGCAGGCTTGGATTCGCCGTCGCTGCCCGTGCCTACTGGATGGAGATCTTTCCGATCGTGCGTCAGGAGCGGGCGCGCTGGAGAGATCGCGCCTTGGAGATCCCCGACCCGGTGTTGCGAGAGGACGCCCTGCTCTCGATCGAGGAGAAGTGGGGCCACTCCGAAGGCGCCGCGGCCTTCGCCCTTCTGGTGCCCAAGCAGAGGCGGAAGGCCTTCGTGCGGATGGCCGTTGCCTACCAGCTGATGATCGACTTCCTCGACACGATCTCCGAGCGTCTGGTCTCCGACCCCTGGGCGAACACGGTCCAGCTTCACCTCGCCGCAGAGCACGCAGTCGCCCGAGTGCCGCTCCGGGCGCCGGACTACTACATGTTTCACTCACATCGCGGCGACGGTGGCTTCCTCGCCTCCCAGGTCGCTACCTGCAGGGAGATCCTCGTCGCCCTGCCGTCGTCCCCCAGCATCGGCAACCGAATCGAGGGCTTGACCTCGCTCTACGTGGAGTCACAGGGGCATTGCCACGCCGAACAGGCGGGAGTGGGCTCCGACCCCACCCAGGGGATCGACGAGATCGCCAAGCGCTTCCCCGAGTTGAACTGGGGCGAGGTCCTCGCCGCCTGCAACACCTCGGTTCCGGTCTTTGCGCTGATGGCGCAGGCGGCACACGAGGAAGGCTCAGAGAGCGAGATCGACCAATGCCATGCGGCCTATTTCCCTTGGGTGGCGTCCCTCCACATCCTCCTCCACTCACTGGTGGATGAGGCGTTCGACCTGGCTTCAGGAAAGTTCAACCAGCTCGGTCACTATGCCTCGAAGGAGGAGGCGGCGAACTCCTTGGACATGATCGCCACCACCGCCGTGGAGCGGTTGAGCCAACTGCCCCGCGCAGACACACACGTTGCCGTGCTCGGGGGGATGGCGGGGTACTACCTTTCCTCTCCCGCCGCTTGGGAGGAGGAAAACCGCCCGATAGCCGAGTCGGTCCTCGAAGCGATCGGGCCGGGAGCGCGCTGGTCGATGCTCAGCCACCGCCTCCGACAGCGGCTCTAGCCGTATCGAGCCCCGAGCGCCTTGGCGGCTCGCCAGAGCCGGAAGACGCCGAGCGCGGTCGGCAGCAAAGTACCGAGCTCCTTCGTGGCCCGTCTCCTGATCGCGGGGCCAGGTGGGTTTCTGGCGGTGGGAGCCGAGAGGTAGTAAGCCGCCACCCCGGCCGCGGTCATCTGGTGGTGAGCGCCGTGGCGGAGCGTCCGGGCCTGCGCCGCAGCGCGGGCGATCACCTTCTCGACCCCCTCGGCCGCCTCCCCCTCGTCAGCGTAATGGCCGATGAACGAGTGGGCCCCCTCCTCGCGGTCGGCTGCGTAGTCGACGACGCTGTCGAGCAGAGGGCTGATCGCTGCGATGTAGAGGTAGGCGACGTCGAGGCGCTCCGCCTCCACAACGGTAATGCCCGGGTCACTGGCAGCGGCGATCAAAGCGTGGCAGCTGAGGATCGAGGCGGCGCCGCCGGCAACGTACTCCCACCAGGCCAGCCCTGTTCCGCGTGCCTCCCCGCTGGCCCATTCGCTCAGCTGCTCCTTCCCCAGCCTCGCGATCGCATGGGTGCGGCTCTGGGACTCGCCGCAGCGACGGGCGGCCTCGCGAGCGACCGGTGCCACCGTTGCCGCCTTCGGCAGGGTCGCAAAGGCCCCGCGGCAGGAGGCGACGAGTGCCTCCAAGTAGCCGCCGTCGTCGTGGTTGGGGGAATGGAAGTAGTAACTGGGCCGAGGCGGCAGCTGGGGCGCGAAGCAGGCGTTGAAGGCACTGAACAGCTGCCGGCTGTTCGCCAGCGGGTCTTCCGCGGGCTCCTCACTGACCCCGTCGAGGTAGTCGTACATCACCTGCAGGGCGACGATCGCCTCGGTCGCGGGGCCGCGATGGCGCCGTGGCACTAGGGTCGCCAGGGTCGCCGCCACCTCGGTGTTGAAACGCTCCTCGGCGAGCTTGGAGAGGGCGATCTGCCGCAGGTGCGGGTCCGGGATGCTCCGCGCTGCTTCCTCCCAGCGCCGCAGCCCCCGCTGCACACCCGGCAGCACTGTCGGCCAGAAGCGGGCGTTCGCGGCAGCCATCGCAGCAATCGCCGAGAGCGATCCGCTCATGCGCCCTCCTCGCGGGCGCGATGGCGCGCGTGGTAATCGACGAGGATCCATTCGAAGGTCGCGCGGCCGAATTCGGGCCAGAGCTCCTTGCGAAAGACCAGCTCGGCGTCTGCCGACTGCCAGAGCAGGTAGTTCGAGAGGCGCTGCTCCCCCCCGGTCCGGATCACGAGCTCCGGATCGTGCAGATCCGGTGCGTAGAGGTGCGCCCGGAACTCCGCCTCCGCGCCGCCATCGAACTCGCGGGCGGCATCGACGATCTCCGCCCGCCCCCCGTAGTTGAGGGGGATCACCAGCGTGATCCCCTCGTTGTCGCGGGTCAGCTCCTCGGCCCACTCCATGCGCTCGAGCACGACCGCCGGCACCGGTTCCCGGCGCCGGCCGATGAAGCGCATCCGCACCCCGTTCTCGTGCAGGCCCGGCGCCTCCTTCTCTATATAGAGAGCGATTAGTGCCATTAGCCCCTGCACCTCCTCCGCCGAGCGCGCCCAGTTCTCGGTCGAGAAGGCGAAGACGGTCAGCTCCTCGACGCCGAGCTCAGCCGCATCGCGGATCCGCGCCCGCAGGTTCTCCGCCCCCGCCCGATGCCCCTCCAGCACCGGCAGGCGATGCTTCGCCGCCCAGCGGCCGTTGCCGTCGGTGATGATCGCAACGCGCCGAGCGGTCGTGCTTGCCAAAACGCTGAACACTCTTCAACACCAGGTTCGCGAAGGAAAGCTTTGTTGTTCGGATTGAAGAAAACGTCGACACCGCGGAGCTCGCGCGGGACTGGCCTCCAAGCCACCTCAGTGCCCGGCGCCTTCGTTCCAAAGAGGACACCGATGTCTAGAAAGGCCGGACCGGCAGAGTGCCGGCCCGGCTTGCCAGGCCGAATCGCTCAGTGCGTGAGCGTGATTAGTCCGCCGCTCAGGGTCGTCGCGGTGAACGTGCCGCTGATCGTGATTCTTTCGTGCGTGCTGTACAGGTACCCGACATACTGTTCATTCAGGGTGATCTTCGACGGGCTGGTGGTGCTAGTGCCATTCACCCAAGTCCACTGATCGGTTTCGCCAGTTCCCTGCACATAGAATCCGAAGGGACTTTCCAGCGTTTCTTCCGTGTGGTCAACTACTTGCAACCAGTAGCGTCCGGTCACCGTGTCGTACTTGAGATCTCCCCAGAACGCCATCTGAAGGGCCGGGCTACCGCTGCAATAGAACCTGACGCCACCGAACGATTCATTGGCCCCACCGAACGTCGTGGGACTACCGAATTCTTCAGTCCTGATATTCGACGCCGTGCATGACTTGGCCGATCCGCCGTTCTTCTTGATCGTCACGCCCGTGGTCTTGAGATAGAAGGGAGTTCCGGCGGGGCTGAATTTCGCAGCCATGATCGTGGCTGAGGCCGAAGAGGCGCCGACGGCCGTCAATGCCATCGCCGCCACCGCCGCCGCCAGCACTAATTTTACTCTTTTGGTACTCAACAATTTCTCCTCCTACGTTGGGTTGGTGCTGGGGGCCACCCTCGCACCGGGTTTTGGTACGAACAACGCTTTTGGAGAAAGGCGAAAACAACACGAACAGTGTGAAATCCGCAGGGTGATGCGATACAGCCCGGCGCGGGCCCTAATACGAACTGAACAAGCTGAACACGTGTGTTCAGCTAAACGTCCAACACACGCTTATAGTCCGCACCTCACATTGAGCACGGAGACTGTGAACGAACTTGATCCGAGCTGGGTGGCCATTCTCAGCGACCCGGCACGCCTTTCGCTCCTGCACGGGCTTTGTCAGCTCGAAGCAGCGACGATCGTCGAGTTGAGGAAAATGTGCCATACCAGTGATCCCACTGTGCGCCGCCATCTCGAGGCCCTCGTGGCGCTGGGGCTGGTGAGGGAGGAACCCGCAGAGCGTGACCGGATTACCTCCGGCCGGCCGCCAAAGCGGTTCGTGCTCGCGGCCGATGCGGCTGACCGACTCTGCGCGCTGTTCCGGCTCCTCAGCGAGCCCCTCGTGCCCATGCCTGCACCTGCACGCAGGCTTCCTCCGGGCCGATGAACGGCGCGAGGATCGTGTAAACGGCGGCCGGCGCGATCGAGAGCATCCTCTCGGTCTTGCCTTCGACGACCACCCTTCGCATCAAGCCCAGAATCGCGCCGGCAATCGCCTCGGAACAGGCTCGAGGAAGACGAGCCGCTTCGGGGTTCTGGCGATAACCGTCCTCGAGAAACAGGGCAAACACCATCTGGTTCTGCTGACGGTGGCGGATCGCCTCGGCTCCCGCCGCATAGGACTCGACGAAGTCGAGCCGGGCATAATGGGGCACTCCAGCCACGTAGGTGAAGAAGGCAAGGATCGCTCTCCAGACCCGCGTCGGCCACGGGGCGGTCGGTGAATACTCCGCCGCCGACGCCGCCATTGCCCCCTGCAGCCCATGCGTCTGCGCTGCCATGAGGGCCTCCTGCTTGCTTTCGAAATGGGAGTAGAACGCCGCCCGCGGCACCCTAGCCGCAGTGGCGATAGCGGCCACGGTGAGCTTGGCGTAACCCTCCTCGCTCGCGAGCCGCGCCGTGGCATCGAGGATCCTCTGGCGACGTGCAGTCGCCGCGTCTTCTGCCGCCAACGCGCTCCTGCCCCGGGGCAGGAGCGGAGGCTCCTCAACTTCACCCGACGGGACGAGCTTGGCGAAGCGGCCGAGGTCATGCCAGCGGCCCTGATGCAAGGGCGCGGAACCGTCGCCGAGGCGATAAGCGTTTATCCATCGACCAAGATCAGAACACAAACTCCCGAGGTCTTCGGCCGTCTCGCTCAGTATCCGCCGCGTCAGCACATCCGCCACCCCTGCCATTAGTGCGGTCGAGGGGATCTGTATCGCGGCAGGCGGGAGCTGCTCGTCCAAGAAACCCGCCACGAAAGCGTCGACCGACGCGATCAGCCGCTCGTGCAATTCCCGGATCGGCTGCGGAGCTGCAAGGGCCTCGATCAAGAGAAAACGAGCCGTCGCCCGATCGGCGGCCAGCGCCTCCACCAGAGCCTCCAGCACCGCCCCCGGGCGCTCCGCGGGCGTGGCAGCTTCTGCGGCAGCCCCGACGATCTCGCGGGCAGCCCTCGCCTTCGCTTCGTATGCGGCCCGGAAGCACTCCTCGCGCCCTGCGAAATGCTCGTAGAACGTTGCCCGGGAGACGCCCGCGAACTCGACTACCCGCGAAACCGTCGCTCCCCCGTAGCCATGGTGAGAAGCGACCGCGACCATCGCCGCCATCAAGCGGCGGCGATGGTCGCCGCTGACATTGCTCAGGGCTAGTGCGCCCGCTTCCCGCACTTCGCCCGCACGAGCGGCCCGAAGTTGGCGACCCTGCCGTTCTGAGCAATCATCTTCACCACTGCACGATGCTTGCCGGCGCAGACGTCGGTGCTGTTTTCCAGCAGGCTCTTCTTGCCGGCGGGCATCTTCAGCACGAACTTGGAGACCGGGGCGTCGGGCACCTGGGCAAAGGTCGTCCTCAGGCCTTTGGTCTTCGGGTTTGAGTCGACGTAGCCGACCAGGTCGACGTGGATCTGGCCGTCCAGTGAGGCGACGAGGTCGGGGAGTTCGCGTTCGCCGCCGTTGGAGCGCATGTAGACCGGTCCTTCCAGGGGCTTGTCGAGCAGCGGGCTGAAGGCCCGGGCCCGGCCGTAGATCGCGCCCTTGGGGCACTCGGTGCCACCCCCCGCCCCGGCGTTGTACTGGACGCGGGTGCAGGAGGTGCGGATGTGGTTTGAGGCGAGGAACTCCGAGCCCGGCAGCGATACCGAGGTGCGGGCGATGTTGGCGTAGTCGCCCTTCTTCGGATAGGTGAGGACCGCAGTTAGGGCCGGGTGCCCGGTGCGGCCCGGCTTGCCCTTGAGGCTGATCGCGAGCTTCGGCTTGAAGCCGAGGGCGGCGCAGTCGCCGACCTGGAAGCGGTCTGAGACCTCGGCGCTGCCCCCGGCGCTCGAGCCGATCGTCCCGTGAACCGCCATCGGTTCGCAGTCGGTCGGGTTGAGGGTGAACTGCGGCCGGTCGACTTCCACCCGCACGTCGCGGTAGGTGACCGGGATGCCGCCGAAGATCTGCGGCAGCGGGTCAGACTGCACCGTGACCTGGGTGGTTTCGGGATCTACCCGCAGCGCCGAGCGCACGGTCACGATGCCGAGGTCGAAGGGTCCCGACTGGGCGGGGACCGCCGCGACGACGCTGTAGGGGGCGCCCTTGTAGGGGCCCCCCAGATAGACCGCAGTGGGTGCCTTCCCGGGCTGGGGCAGGTAGATCGGGCTACTGCCCTCGCCGACGGCGGTGACGACCCTGCCGATCCGGCTCTGGGCCGGGCAGGCGCCGGTCGCAGCCTGGGCGCTGCCGCAGAGCGGCACGCCGGCGAGCTTCGCGAGCTCGCCCTCGGGCAGCGTCGCCGAGATCCGCGACAGGTTCGGCATGCCGGAGTCGCGGGTCACGCGGAGGGTGAAGGGCGAGAAGTCACCGGCGGTGGGGTTGGCGGAGCCTGCCTGGAAGCCGGGCGCGAAGCCCGGGGCCGTGCAGTCCTGGTTGACGGTAAACGGGGTGTCGAGACTGACCGTCTTCCCGCTCCAAGAGGTCATCACCGCATGGGTGTTGTAGGTGCCGCAGGTCTGCGGCGTGGTCAGTGGGGCCCGCGGGCCCGACTTCAGGTGCAGGCGCATCGCTTCGAACGGCAGCTGCGGCAGTTCATCAAACGTGGTCGTCAGTTGGCCGGTGTCCTTGTTGACAACCAGCGACCCCGGCAGTTTCACGTCCACCCCGCGCTCGTTCGAGTGCAGGACGATCGCCAGGCGGTACATCTGCCCCGATTCGGGGTCCTGCGAATTCTGCGTGAGCAGGTAGACCGATCCGTCGAGGGTTTCTTCCAGCAGTGGCGTTTCGACTTCAACCGTGCCTAGCTTCGATGCTTGCGGGCATTCGGCAGGACCTTCCAGCCCCACGCGCAGCTGAACATCGCTGCAGGCCTCGAGCCCTTCGGCGGCGGCGGGGTTGAGGCCGACGCCTTGGGGCAATGCCACAGCCACCCGGCGAACGTCTGCGTCAGCGATCCCGTCGGCTCCGCTGCCCTGCGGGACGCTAATGTCAACATCGAGCCCGCTCGTGCTATGGGCCATGCTGTCCGTCGGACTCACCGAAGCGCGTGGTTCGAAGGGTACGTTCGCACAACCGGTGGGAGCCGGCGTCGTGGTCGACCTTTTGTGCTCCACACCCGGGTTCTCGTAGGTGTCCATTTCCATTTGCCACGTAAGTGGCCCGGAGCATGAAGTGGGGAGGCGGATAAACGGTTCGTTGCCTAAGGGCGAAATCGGGCAGAGTTCGCCGCTGCTGCCGACGAGGCCCGAAGTGCACTGCGCGCGGATGTTGTCGTGGGTGCTGTCAGCCGGATTTCCCCAGAAGGAAAACACGAAGCTGACGATTTTGTCCGTGGTGGCGGCATGGAGGGTGTACAGGTCCACCCCGTTGTCGGAGGGACGGAGTTTGGCGCGGATGAGAACGGTCACACCCTGGTAATAGATTCCGAACTCCGCCGGTACCCCGGCAGGTGGGACGACGTTATAGATAGGCACCACATCCCTGCCGTTGATCAGCCCAACCCCAACTTGGCTATCTTCCGGGCAAGCCGGAACCTGGGCACTGGGGTGAATCGGATTTTCGTTTACAGTAGAAAGCTGAGCGGTAGAACAACGTGAGGCCGTAGCGGTCGGATTGCCGACGAATCCCACCGGCAGATGGGTGGTTAAATTTCGGAAGTCCTCAGGAGTCGAGGTGATCGTAAGGAACGGTTCGAGGAACCCCCCCAACGGCGTCACCGCTTTCCCGTAGAAGGTCGCGGCGGTCACGACTTCCCGCGGATGCGACCCTGCTTGCGCGGGGGGCAGCGTCGGGTTGTCGACCACCTCTACGCTCAGATCTTTGAACTGAAACGGGCCCACAGGACCGGTATCGAAGTTGAACGACAGCGAATCGGTGTTCGACGCTCCACCGCCAGAGGCTTCGAGTACGCCAGTAAGCGTCCCGGTTGCGCCGGCTTCGACCTGTGACCACAACTTGTAGGTGAGCAGGTGCTGCGGGGGAACGCCATTGACGTCGACCGTGCATTCGACTTCCTGACCGTTTGGCGTGCAATTGGCAGGGGGCGCGTCGATCGTTTCGAGGTAGGAGGGCGCGACCGAGAGGCCCGGGTCAAGGGAATAGCGCACGGTGAGTTCGCCGCTCATCGGCGCATCGCCTTCGTTGTGGATCGCGATAATCGCCGCCAACCACTTGCCGGGCGTGACCTGATCCGGCGCAGCATCGGTTAGACGGATAGACGGTTCGGCAGCGAAGGCAGAGCTTGCGCCGACCCCGAGGGCGATCATCGAAGTCAGCGCTGCCACAAGCAGTAAGAAGCGGCGGCGAACTGGTCGATTGTGGCTGGAAGCATGATTCATGGAAGAAATCCCCTTTTCGACAAGCGAGGTATTGACAGTGGCGGCGTTCCTTAGCCTCCTCATCGCGCAATTCCTCGCTTCGCGGTCCGCTGTCCTCGTCGGTGATCCCCGTGGTGGCGCGAATGCCTCTTGACGCAGCGGAGCTTTCCGTGCCGCCGCACCCTGTGTTTGCCACGGGCGCATCGATGCTTCTGCCTTACGTTGCCGTGGCCGGAGACATGGGAGGCGATTGCCGGGGAGGGGGCCAGACCCCCGCCGAAGCCCTGGCAGGCTTCACCCGCGCACATTGAGCTCGAAGACCTTTCCGGTTCGTCGAAGCCGCCGCCAACGCGGGCATCGTAGAGGTCGACGTATGCGTCGGTATCAGACGGCACGAGCTGGTTCCGGGTAACGAAGAACGCGTCGTCGCCGCTCCTGCTGGCATCGACAAATT
This sequence comes from Solirubrobacterales bacterium, assembly GCA_035551255.1. GTDB lineage: Bacteria > Actinomycetota > Thermoleophilia > Solirubrobacterales > 70-9 > VAYN01. The sequence continues at coordinate 26,602 of DASZNP010000117.1, read as the reverse complement.
CGCTTGCTCCGCTGCCCGTACCGGAGCTGACCAAGCTGCGCTCGCCGGTGCGCCCGTCATAGGAATAGACGTCCCTAGCGCCGTTGACGTCCTGCGGGACCAGAGAGGCTTCGGTCGTGAAGAAGACCTGACCGTCGTCGCTGAGATAGCGCAGTCGGTAGCCGGGAAAATATCCGGTCGTATTCGCCGTCAGTCCGAGGCCGTACGGGCCGAACGGACTTGATAGGTGTCCAGGGCAGGTAGCACAAGTGAGCGTGTCGTTGGAAAAGTTATAGAGGTACAGGAGGTTGCCTGGCTTGATATAAGCGAGCCAATTTCCATCTGGCGACACCCGGGTTCTCCCCGGGGGGCCCTGGTAGACCTGCATTGGTTCGGTCGAACCTACGCTCGGATCGATGGTTTTCGTTTCACCTTCGCTCCAGACGCTCAGGTGTGCTCCGTTCCATTCCCAAATGTAGATCCGCCTTCCGTCATCACTCATGCCGGCCAATGCTCCCCCGCCAAAGGCGGCTTCGTCTTCGTAGAGCGCGTTTCCGGTATGCGTGATGAGCGTTAGATTCGATTCATGCTCCGGATCCGGGCCGTAAGTCCAGCGGTAAAGATCGGGACCAGGGGCGGTGTCTTTCGCCAGAAGTGGGGATTCGGTGTTGAAGATGACGCTATTGCCGTCTGGCGTCATGCCTTCGAAGTGGACACCCTGCGCTTCTTCAGTGAAAGCAGCATTCTCCGATTCGGAGACCAAATCAGTCCTACTGTGGTCGATCCTCAGGTAGATCTGGAACGGACCGGATGCCGGAGAGGAGAAGACCTGACGAGAGCCATCCCCCGACATCGACCCCTTGTAGCTGACCAACTGAGGTTGGATGCTTGAACCTCCGGGCGGGACCGTGCCGTCGGGCAGGATCCCGGCGAGATGGAGTTTTCCTTCATCCCAGGTGTAGACGTTCGGAGCGCCGTTCGGGTATTCCCCAGGGATTGCGGGAACCATCTGCCCCCGGGATACGAAGCTGATGTGGTTCATATCGTCAGAGCTTCCCCATAGGCGTTCGATGCCAGCAAATTCCAAAAGGGAATATGGGATGGGGTCTCCTTCGCCAGTCTGCGAACCGCTCACCGTGTGGACCGCTCGAGTTGCCGTGTCCTCCTGGTAGATGTTGATGCGTTCGGGAGTGTCGTCGGTCGCACCAGGGAGGTCATAGGCTTGGACGTAGGCCTTCGAGAGATCTTCCGAGAATCTGTAGAGTTTGGTACCGGTCTCAAAAACGAGATTCGCGTCAGGATTGGCCCGCGGCGTGATCGCATGGGTCGCCCAACCGGAGGAATTGCGCTGCGAGAGATAGGCGACTCTTCCGTTTGCACCATCCCCTTCGCTGTCGGCGAACCCGCTGAGCGATTGGAACACCGCCCCGTCACCATTGGCTGCGGCCAGGACGGTGGAGTTTCCTCCGGCACCGATGTCGGTCCCTCCCTTCTCAGTGGGCGAGACCTTCTCCCAGGCGCGACATTCACCGGTCTGGGTTGCGTGCTGACGGACGCGGATCGCTTCGTTCGAGCAGGCTTCGTCGGCGCCTGCCGAGGACGCACTGCTCCCGATGGCAGCCACGACAGAGAGGGCGAGCACCGCCCCGATCAGAATCAGGTTCCGGACCCTGCCGGAATGGCCCGCCAAAGCTGCGAAAACGCTGCCTGCCTTCGTCATCTCTCTCCCTCTTGTTCCCGCTTGGCTCCGACCTTGCCCGCTCCCTGCGGGCCCCTGGCTCGGTGCCTAGGCTCTTTCGTTTCTCTCCCCCGAATATCCGGGTGCCGCACTCTTATTGGGAAGCGAATGCTTCCTTCAGGAAGGGTGGCGCAATTCAGTGTAGACATCGGAACCTAAATGTCAAGGAAGGGGATCCGAGAAGTAGATCTTTCCTCGCCCGCTCCGCACACGCAAACGCGCCCGGCGGGCGGGGAACCCAGCCGCAGCTTACGCTTGCGCCCATCTGCGACCTCGCCAGGGAAAACGAGGCCGCGAGGCGGGAGCACTTAGGAAAAGGTGCTCCCGGGGAATTGCTTCGAAGCAGGTCCGAGGATAGCGGAGCCTTTCCTGAAGAGCAAGGAGGAGCTTGCTACTTGGCAAGCTTCGAGGAGAGGGACCTGGCCTTACGCGCGCCTAGATAAGGGGCGAGCACGAACTCGGCGAGATCCGGAAGCAGCTCCACAAAGGAGCCGGAGCCGGCGAGGGCGGCGCGGGAGAGCTGGCTGACTACCCCGCCGAGGAGCGAGTCCTCGGTCGAGGCGGGCAGCTCACCGCCGTTACGGTGAAGCGCTCGGCCTTCGGCCAGGAAGGGAATGGCGGCGGCGAGAGAGTCGCGGCAGTGGCCCGCGATCTTCGGCGTCGCGGTGAAGGGGGCGACCAGGCAAAAGCGTGCCAGGGTCGGCTCGCGATCGAAGAACTCGAGCACGGTCCGGAGGGCGGCGACGACCTGGTCGGCCCAATCACCCTCCTCGGCGTTTGCCGCCGCGACGAGCCCGGCGAGGTGGTCGGCAATCGCGTCGAAGGCGGCGATGAAGGCCTCCTCCTTGCCCTTGAAGTTGGCGTAGAAGACACGGTTCGCGACCGAGGCCCGTTTGACGATCTCGGAGATCGGCGCCTCGGAGAAGCCGCGCTCGGCGATCAGCTCGGCGGTGGCGGCGAGCAGGCGCTCGCGCTGGGACTCAGCGACCTGCTCGCGGGTGAGCCCGTGATGACCACCGGGAAGCGGACCGAGATCGGCTCCCGCCTGCGTCTCGCCATCCCCCGTCGGCACGGCGCAAGGTTATACCGCCGTAACCCCGCCGGGGGGCGGGATGCTGAGCTCCTCCGTGGCGATCTCGGGCCCGAGATAGGGCAGCAGGACGGTGAACATCAGCTTCGGGACGGCCGCGGCCATTTCTTCCGGGCTGCGCCGCCGGGCAACCAGCCGCCGCATCTCGTCGTAGATCCCTCCCGCCAGGGCCTGGGCGGTGGCGGGCGAGATCGAGTCGGGGTCTGCCATGCAGGCGCGGCCCTGGTCGATCAGAAGCGCCATCGCCCGCACCCCCCCGTCCCGGATCAGCCTCGCGCGCTCGCCGGCGGACAAGGGCTCGACGAGCATGAAATGGGCGCGGGGCATGTCCTCGATCCAGAAGCGGCAGGTGGCGTGGGCGGCGCCGCGGACCTGCTCGCGCCAGCCCGCCTCGGCAAGGACGGCTACGCTGACGTCGAGGACGAAGTCATGGCGCAGCGATTCGAGCTGGTCGCAGTAGCAGTCTTCGAGGCTGGAATAACAGGAGTCGAAGGCGGCGCGCGAAAGGCGGGCGCGGTCGCAAACCGCCTTGACCTCGAGCTGCGTATAGCCGCGCTCGAAGCAGAGCTCCAGCAGCGCCCGTTGCAGGCGCTCCTCGCAGTTCAGCAGGCCAGTTTGGCCGGAGTGCCCGGAGGCGCTGCCGGTGTGCGGCCGAGTCTGGTGACGCACGGTGCTCCTTCCCCGTTCCCCGTTGAGCGGTGCGGCTCCGGTACACCGTAGCTCCAGGCTCGGGGCCGGAGCAAGCTAGAGGGATGGAGCGGTAGAGGGATCTCCAGTAGAGCCTGGAACCTCTGGGCCTAACCGGCAGAAGCTGTAGCGGCAGCGGTGCGGGCCGCCTCCCGCTCGCCGATGTAGGGGCGGAGGACGAGCTCGATGTTCTCGGGGACCAGCTCGGGGAGCTGCTCGACCTCGGCGAAGTTGAGGCGCTGGTAGGCCGACCAGAGCACTGAGCCGGCGAGGGTCTCCTCGATCGTCTCGGGCAACGAGGCCGCCTCCGGGCGGTAGCTGCGCCCTTCGCGCAAGAGTGGGATCAGGGCGAGCGGCACCTGCTCGTAGCGAGCGAGGACGCGGGGGCCCGCAGTCGGCGCCTCGACCAGGCAGGCGCGGGCGAGCTGCGGCTCGGCGGCGATTGCCGCGAAGAACTCCTTGATGGCGAGTGCGACCCGCTCAGGCCAGGGGACGCCGGCCGCCTCGACCGCCACGAGGATCTGTGCGCGCGTCCGGTCGAGGACGTAATCGAAGAGGTCCAGGAAGGCCTCCTCCTTGTTCGCATAGTGGTTGTAGAAGGTTTTGAAGCCGACCCGGGCGCGCTTGACGATCAGCTCGACGCTGGTGCCGGCGTACCCGCGCTTCGCCACGAGCTCGCCGGTGGCGCGGCGGATGCGAGCGCGCTGGGCATCGGCGACGTTACCGCGCTGGGGGGTGGCAGCCGGCGCAGGAACAGTGGTCCGGGACTCCCTGCCGGGCAGTGCACGCATAGCTTCAGGATAGAGGGAGGCAAGCTAAAAGGGAATAGTAAGTTCCTAATTGTAGGAAGCGTATGCGTTCCTCACGGTAGTAGTAGCTTTCCGCGTCTATGGACGCAGGGGAAGTGACGGACAAGGCAGTGGCCATCCTGGACCAGCTGCGCGCCGAGTTCAACGGCGAGAGCACAAAGCCTTTTGATCCGACCTCGGGGGAGGCAAGGCCCGGATTCGGCAGGAAAGAACGCGAGTTGGCGGGGCGGGTGCGTGAGGCGCTGGCGGGACTGGCAACAGCAGCCTGGGCTACGAGCGGCCGCGACCCCCATGCCTGGGAGCGGCGAGCGTTACAGGCTGCGCTTGAGGGGGCGGAGCTGGTGTGGGCGAGTGAGCTGGCGGCCGAGCGTGAGGAGAGGCTCGCTCCCTGCCTGCCTGGCTTCGTCTTCGTCACGCTGCTGCCGGCCCTGGATCACGACGGAGCACTGTGGGCTTCCCAGCGCACCTCCGAGCTCGCGATCGCGGCCGACCTCCCGGGCGCGTAGCTCTGTGGGTCCAAGGCCGATGCTGTCCTCAGACTTCGTCGACCATCACAAGCGTGTCCGGATCGGCGCGGCGGTGGGCCGACTCGTCTGCGAGCGGGGACTGCAGAACCTCTCGGTTGGAGGGATAACAAGTGCGGCAAAGATGGCCCGGAGCACCTTTTACACACTGTTCGAAAACCGCGATGACGCCGTGATCTACGCGATCGGCCGCGGAAACCAGCGCCTGCGCTCGGCCATCGATTTCGCGGTGATGGCCGCCGGGAGCCGCGAGGAGCGGGTCCGCAGGGTTGTCGAAGCGGTGGTGGAGACGGCGGAAACCGAGCCCCACCTGGTCGAGCTCTCCCTCGTCCACGCGTGTGGGATCACCGGGACAGCGGTTCCCTTCGACCCCGATCTCGTGCAGTCTCTAGCCGGAGTCCTCCGGCCGCTTCGGAGCGGGAGAAAGGGGCGCCTTCCGGGCCCCCGCACCGAGGAACTGGTCGCCTACTCTATCCTCGGCGTGATCGCCAATCGCCTGAGCCGCCGGGGGCCTGAGTCGCTGGCCCCGGTAGCCCGCGAACTCGCCGACCTAACGGCCTTGTACTTCACGGAGGAGGGCTGAGAAGAAATGCCTCCGCCATCGGGCAGGTAGCCGACCGCCATGCAGTCTTCGACGTCTGCTCAGGTCTTGCCGTTGCCATCGAAGGGGTTCTCCACGGCGATGCCGTCGAACCGCCTGAAGTCGCGGTCGCGGGTGTAGATGGTCCGCGCGCCGTGCTGGCGCATCAGCGCCGCGAGGTGGCCGTCGGGGACGTCGTTGCCGCGGTCGGGATCGTTGCGGGTATTGAGGTACAGCTCCCAGAACCCCTCGTCCTCGCCCGGCGTGCGGACATGGGGCAGCGCGATCAGGGCGCCAACGTTGGCGATTGCCTCCGCCGGGCCAAGCGGCCGCGGGAGCAGCGAGGGGTGGGTGACGATCCGCAGGTAGCCCATGATCGCCGGCCAGAACAGGTAGACGATCTCCGGCCCGGCAGCCAGGCGCTCGAGCAGTTCCCGGGCCAGTCGGTGAACCGGCTCGGCCTCGTTGGAGGCGTAGACGAGGACGTTCGCGTCGACGGTGACGCTCACTGGTCGAGCACGGCGCGCAGCGCCTCCTTGTCCTCGAGGTCGACCGCCGGCCTCCCCAGGTCGCGGCTGACCCAGGAGAAGGGTGGCATCGGCTGGTTTTCCTCGCGCAGCTCGCGGGCCAGGAGCTGGGAGGCGACGTCGCCGATCGATCTGCGCTCTCGCGCGCTTCGCTCGCGCAGCTCCTTCAGCACCGATGGGTCGAGGTTGAGAGTCGTCCTAGTCATGATGCTTGATGCTAGCGCACAGCGCATCGCGCACTATGCGCGCGGAGCTTGTGGCCCTTTTTCTGAGCGGTCGCCCGGATCCGACCTTTGCGCGGTTCGGCCGTTTCACCGCCGTTTCGGACGCGTGTCCGCCGCAGGCGGAGCACCGGTACCAGTGAGCAATGGGCGCATCCTCCTCGCCGATCAAGGGGTGGCCGGCTCGAGGCCGAGGCGCTGACACATAGTCCCGTCCCCGCCGGGAAATACGTAGGTGGTAGCGGGGTATTCACCCACGCAAGCGACGAGTTTCGGAATGCTGCCCGCTCGTTCACCGATTGCCCCCTCGCGCCAAACCTGTTGGCATACGGCTATCGGGTCCGTCCCATGCAGAACCGCTGCAGGCAGCCTGCATCGAGGGCCGTTCGTAGCAGCCGACGCTCTGTCGCAGGTGCCCGGCGCCCGGCGGTGCTCCGCGGCCGACCGAATCGACCACTTTCTGTTCGAGATAGGCGGTGGAGCCGATTTCGGTCCCGGCCGGAACCGCGAGCGCCGGGATCCGCGTCGCTGCGACCTCGCGCTCGCCGAGCAGGACCGAGGTATCCGGGTCGAAGATGAGCTCGTGCGTGGTGCTGCCATCGGTGAAGGCGACCCCAATGCCGGTGCGGCCGACCGGGTCCTTCACCTCCCCCTGAAGCTCGACCGTGGGCAGTTCGGCCACGACCCGATAGAGGGTGGCTCGGAACGCCGGCGGGAGGTAGGTATCGCGGAGCATGTCGCCGACCAGGGTGAACGTCTCGGCTTCGCCAGGCGGTCCGTCGACGAGCGGGACCTTGCGAGCTTCGATCAGCTTGCGGAGGACTCGAGGCTGGGTTGGCAGGCCCGTGGTGTCGAGGAACGGTTGGCCGGTTAACGCGCTGTCTTCGACCTCCCCGGAGCGGTCGACGACCCGCGCCCGCCCAGCGCCGTTGTCGGCGATCCAGGTCTGCCGAATGCGTGGCGTGAGCACGCTCCGCCGGCCGATCGTCGTCAAGAAGGCTTCCCGGGAGCGGGTATAGAAGTACTGCCCCGGCCCTGGAGGCGGTTCGGGGGGCTGGGCGGCTGCGACGTCGGCTACCCGGCGAAGCACCTGGCCGACGGCCGGCTGCACCTGTCCGCTGCCGCCGAAGATCAAGCTCGACAGCGCGACAAGGAGCGCGATGGCCAAGGCGCCTCCGGCGAGGAGCAGCTTCGGCTTGGAGCTCCGGCGGGCTGGCCGCCGCGCGGGTTGCCGGGCGGCCCGCTCGATCTGGGCGACGAGCAATCCCCTTGCGGTGGCGCGACTCTCGGCCCTGGGTCCCGGCAGGTCCGAGCGAAGGTCCCTGAGCACGTCGATCTCGTTCATCTCGCTCACCCCTCCTCGGGGACAGGTTGTTGGCGGTTCGGCAGCCGCTCTGCGTCAAGGGCCCCGCGGACACGACCACGGGCGCGTGACAACCGCGAGCGCACGGTCCCGGTCGGCACGTTCAAGGCTGACGCGATCTCGGTGTAGGTCAGCTCGGCCCACGCGTAGAGCAGGAGAGGATCTAGCTCCTCGGGGGGCAGGTCGGCGAGGGCATCGACGAGCTCGGGGCGCATCTTCGAAGCGTCTAAGCGGGACTCGATTCCGTCATATGCATCGAGGATCGGATCGACGGCAGTGCGTGCGTAGGCGCGGAGCTGGCGCAACTCGTCGCGCCGGTGGCGGCGCAGGAGATTCGTGGCGATCCCCAGAAGCCAAGGCCGAGCGTCGACCTGACCCAGGTCATACCCGCTTCTCTTGTCGAAGGCAACGAGAAAGGTCTGGGCCGCCAACTCGTCGGCGAGATCCCGTCCCACCCGCCGCTGCAAATAGGCGTACACCGCCTCGAAGTGGCGGTCGAAAATGGTCGCGAACCCAGCGGGAGCGCAAACTGAGGATGCGATTGCTTCGCTATCGAGGGGGTCCACTACTTTCTATTGCCCGCATGCAGCGAACCGGTTCCCGAAAAGCGTCAGCTGGGAGTCCGGCAGGGGCGGACCGGAGGATATGCGGCCCGGCCCGCCCGTCTGCCGATACTCCGAGTCCCTTCCGGACTCAGCCTTTGGAGGTACAGGGACGGATGATCGCCGCCGAGGCACGGGTCCCATCGGCGAAGACCGAGCTGGCGCGCGCCTCCAACTTGCCGTCACTGCATCTCGCCGAGAGGACGCTCTCCTTCTTTCCCTTGTAAGTGAACGTCCGGCCGATCTTCAGATCGAAAGACTTGACCGAGCCGTTGCCGTTGGCGATCTTCGGGATCGTGGCAACCGATTTGAGGCCGTAGCGGCCGTGGTGGATTTTCTTGATCTTCACAGTGGTCACGATCGCGCCGGACACCGGGGCGAAGAAGAAGGCATGGATGTAGAAGGTGGTCGTGCCGCCGCTCTGGCCTCCGTTGAAGACAGTGAGGGCGGAGTTGACGAGGATCGGTTTCTGTTCGGGGAGGGCAACCTCGACCGTGGTCTTGCCACTGCCGATGATCGCCTTCGGGCAGGCCTTCTTCGCAGCGGCGGTATCGCGGGACTGCAACTGCCCCGCCGTGCACACCGGCAGACCCTTCACGTTGACGGCACCGTTCTTGTCCGTTTCCACGATTGCTTCCTTCAGCGCAGGTGGGTGCGTCCCGTCCTTGGTCGTGAGTTTTCTGACGCGCTCAGCGTGATCGGCGCGAAGGTCTTCTTCGGCAGCGTCTTCGGCGAGAAGCCGCCGTTGAAGGTGAAAAGCAGGTTGCCGGCTTCCGCCGTGACCGGCTTTTCCGCTGCGGCGCTGCCCTTGGAATCCTCGGTGTTTTTGAAAGCGCTCTCTTTCCTCTAGAGAGCGCTGCATGTTCTAGAGAACCCGCAATCTATCGAGAGTTGCGGAGTGGGCCTGCTTTGCCTTACGCGCTTTCTTCCCCTAGAAACGCGGAAACCCCGCCGTAGCGGGGAATCTGAGGAAGCCCGGAACGAGACTCGAACTCGTGACCCCTTCCTTACCATTCACGGTCGCTGGCCGACGCTGACCTCGGCCAAAGATAGCTAATAGCAGGCGATTTGTTACCTCGGCCCGTACCATTCGGCCGGTTCGATTCTCGCTATATATGTCGCAATATGCAGCGATTGAGCTGGCTTTCTACCACTCGCCAATTCCGAGTGGCAGAAGAATTGGGGCCTTATCGGCGCGAGGGCTCCCATCGGCCAGGGGCCGGCATCTGGTCGGAGACTCTTAGCCCGCAGCGTCTTGTCGTATGAGCATGGCTCGAATGCCGTCGAGAACTCGCTCAGGCGCGTCCCACATCAGCATGTGACCGCAGCCGGCCCACGTTTCAACCGTAACCCCGGCTGGAAGCTGGTCGAGGTTTTGCGACTTGCTTGGCAGCGCGATCCGGTCTTGCCCACCCCAGACAAGCTTGACCGGGACATCGATATCAACGCCGTCTTTGAAGCGAAGCCGCCGGGTCTCGAAAAAATGGCGAGGAAAGCTGTCGGTACCGATTGCCGCCTGCGCATTCTCGACCGCTACGTCAGCAGGGATCTGGCGTGGCCGGGAGCTGATCGAGCGAAGCGATAGCGAGCGGATCAGGGGAGAGCGAAGCGCGCCCGCCGCACTCGGGCCGAACAAACGACCGAGGCGCCAGTTGGCGTTGAGGGCGATATCGGTCTTCAGCGGGGACCGCTTTCGCCATAACCCTGCCGGCGCAAGAGCCACAACCTCGGTGGCTCGCCCGAGCTTCGCTAGCTCGAGAGCCGTCCAACCTCCCGACGAATGACCGACCACGGCAAGCCGCTGGATGCCTTGCTCGTCCAGAAAACACGCGACCTCTTGTGCCCCACTGCGGTGGCGTGAACGAGGTAGGTGGCGACTCGCCATGGCCCGGCAGGTCGAGTGCGAGCACAGTTGCCTCTTCCGCAAGCTCGGGAATCAGGGGCCGCCAAATCCTTCGGGAGCTCGTCGTACCGTGAAGAAGCAAAAGGGGCGGCCCGTCGCCGGCCCGATCAAATGCAAGCATGTAAACAGATGAGCCACCATCCACGAGACCAAGCGGCGGCGCTCATTGCGCTCTGTGACGGGTTGATTGTCCGGTTCCTCCTGCACGGCGAGGTTGTCACTCCGAAAGAAGTGAGCCAAGCGGCGGCAGAAGCGTTGGGGCGGAAGCGAGGAACTATCGAATAAGGCGCGGTGCACTTGGGGCAGCTGGACGTCAAATGGGCGAAGGTGCACCATTCCGGGACGGCGGTTGATTTCGCGGCATCGCCTTCTCTATTCCCCATACCGCAAGCAACTACCGCTTTGCGGCCTCTCCGACCCTGTACCGACTCTTCGCCGGCGGTGCCACCGGCTGGGGCTTGCGCAGCGCCGGGCGGGCCGGGTTTCTAGTGACGGAGTCCAAGACCACCCCGCCGGCCACCCGGGGGCCTAGCGCCCCCGCTTGCCGCACTTAGCTCGCACAAGCGGCCGGAAGTTGGCGACCCTGCCGTTCTGGGCCTTCATCTTCACCACCGCGCGGTGCTTGCCGGCGCAGATGTTGGTGCTGTTTTCCAGCAAGGACTTCTTGCCGGCCGGCATCTTCAGCACGAACCTGGAAACCGGAGCGTCGGGGACCTTGGCGAAGGTCGTCCTCAGGCCCTTGGTCTTCGGGTTCGAGTCGACGTAGCCGACCAGGTCGACGTGTATCTGTCCGTCGAGCGAGGCGACGAGGTCGGGGAGTTCCCGTTCGCCGCCGTTGGATCGCATGTAGACGGGGCCTTCGAGCGGCTTGTCCAGCAGCGGGCTGAAGGCCCTGGCGTGGCCGTAGATCGAGCCCTTCGGGCACTGCGTGCCTCCTCCGGCGCCGGCGTTGTACTGGACGCGGGTGCAGGAGGTGCGGATGTGGTTTGAGGCCAGGAACTCCGAGCCCGGCAGCGAGACCGAGGTACGGGCGATGTTGGCGTAGCTGCCCTTCTTCGGATAGGTGACGACCGCGGTCAGGGCCGGGTGGCCGGTACGGCCCGGCTTGCCCTTGAGGCTGATCGCCAGCTTCGGCCTGAAGCCGAGAGCGGCGCAGTTGACGACCTGGAAGCGGTCGGCGACCTGGGCGCTGCCCCCTGCGGCAGAGTCGATCGTCCCGGTGACAGCCATCGGTTCGCAGTCGGTCGGGTTGAGGGTGAAATTGGGCCGGTCGACTTCCACCCGCACGTCGCGGTAGGTGACCGGGATGCCGCCGAAGATCTGCGGCAGCGGGTCGGAGGCGACGGTGGCCTGGACCGTTTCGGGATCGATCCGAAGGGCCGAGCGCACGGTCACGGTGCCGAGGTCGAACGGCCCGGACTGGGCGGGTACCGCTGCGACGACGCTGTAGGGGGCGGATTTGTAGGGGCCGGCAAGGTAAACCGCGGTCGGTGACTTGCCGGGCTGGGGCAGGTAGAGGGGGCTCGAGCCCTCGCCTACGGCGGTGACCACCTTGCCGATCCGACTCGAGGCCGGGCAGTTGCTGGTCTCAGCCTGGGCGTTGCCGCAGAGCGGGACGCCCTTGAGCTTTGCGAGCTCGCCCTCGGGGAGGGTGGCGGTGATGCGGCTGAGGTTCGGCATCCCCGAGTCCCTCGTCACCCGGAGGGTGAAGGGTGAGAAGGCCCCGGCGGTCGGATTGCTCGCGCCGGCGGCGAAGCCCGGTGCGAAGCCCGGTGCCGTGCAGCCCTGGTCGATGCTGAACTGCGACGTGAGACTTACGGTCTTGCCGTTCCAGCCCTCCAGCGTCGCCTGGGCATTGTAGGTGCCGCAGGCCTGAGGCGTGGTCAGCGGCGCGCGCGGACCCGCATCCAGATTCAGCTGCATCGATTCGAACGGCAGCTGGGGCAGTTCGTCGAAGGTGGTGGTCAGCTGACCGGTGTCCTTGTTGACGATCAACGAGCCCGGCAGCTTCACGTCAACCCCGCGCTCGGCGGAGTGCAGGACGATCGCCAGCCGGTACATCTGACCCGATTCGGGGTCCTGGGAGTTCTGGGCGCGCAGGTAGACCGAGCCGCCGAGCGGTTCTTCGAGCAGCGGGGTCTTCACTTCAACCGTGCCCAGCTGGGAGGCGTCCGGGCATTCGGCCGGGCCTTCGAGCCCGAGCCGGAGTTGGCCGTCGCTGCAGGCCTCGAGCCCCCTGGCTGCGGCCGGGTTGAGGCTCACACCTTGCGGGAGGGCAACCGTCGCCAGGCGCACGTCGGCACTGGATATCCCTTCCGGGGCGCTGGCCTGCGGCAGGCTCAGGTCGACCTGGAGGCCGCTGGTGACGTGGGCGCTCGGGTTGGTCGGGACCAGGGAGACCGACGGGTCGAAAGGCACCGCCTCGCAATCCGCCAGGGCCGGCGAGGTGGTGCTGGCGTGGTTGAAGGTCTCGGGATGTACATAGGTGTTGATGTCGATGCTCCAGGGCAGCGGTCCCGAGCAAGAGGTCGGCAGCCGCAGGAAAGGCACATGGGGAGCAGTGGATGGGCAATGAGGAGCGCTGAGCGCCGCTCCATAAAGACCTTCCGTGCATTCTGCCCTCACCCCGTCGTGGGAGCTGTCGGCGGGAACGCCCCATAGCTGCACCTCGAACTTGGTGATCGGGACCGAGCTCGAGACCTTGCTGGTGACGATGTCGATGCCGTAGTCGCTCTGGCGCAGCTTCGCCCGCAGGTTGACGATCACCCCCTGGTAGTAGAAGGCGAACATGGCCGGGGCGCCGAGCGGGGGCGGAACGTTGTAGACGGGAACCGTGTCCTTGCCGTTGACGAGCGCGAGGCCAATCTGGCTGTCTCGGGGACAGTTTGGCACCTGTCCCGTACCGCTTTCCGCCTGTTTCTGCAACTGCGCCGGGTTACACATCTGCGGAGTTGCGATCGGGTAGCCGACGAGGCCGGCCGGGACGTGGGCGATCACGTCGCGCATGTTTTCCGGTGGCGCGGTGACGCTGAGTGGTGGAAATTTGAAGTTTTCCGCCGCCTCCGAGCGCAGCTGCGCGGCGGTGTCGACCTCGGTCGGCGTGCTGCCGGCCTGGGCGGGCACCAGGGCGGGGCTGTCCTTGACCGCGGCTTCGAAGGCATCGATCGCGAACGGACCGGTCGGGCCGGTGTCGAAGTTGAGCGGGACGGTGATCGCGTTGCCCGCCCCTCCTCCGGAGACCTCCACCTGGCCGGTCAGTATTCCGGTCGCCCCGGGATCGACGAAGGCGATCATCGTGTAGAGCATGTTGCGGCCGAGGGGGTACCCCGATGCTTCGACCACGCATTCCTCCACCTGCCCAGACGTGGTACACGTCGGACTGGGTGAACCGTCGGCCGTAGGTTCAATCGGCGATATCTCTTCCGGGAACGTGTACGTGATCGTCAGGTTGCCGCTCAGCGGTTCGTCGCCCACGTCCATGACATTGACGTACAGGAGGAGGCTCTTGCCTGACGTGACGTAGTCGGGCTTCAAAGTGGAGACGCGGATCACCGGCGCCGCGGATGCCGCGCCCGCAGTTACGGCGAACACGCTGATGAGGACGGCGAAGAGAGTCGCCGAGAAGCCGAGTCGTGAGATCCGTCGCTTAGTCATCGGCCTGCCCTCCGGTTGTGCTTGGCGTGTCGGTGGTGATGGGTACGTACGCAGCGGACCTTGCCCTTGCGTCGGACCTTGTGCCTGCCTTTCGGGCATCGGGCCTGGCGCGGGTTGCCCCCGGTAGCTGCGCCCGTGCCGAATGCCGAGTCCCCCGGAGAAACGCCTGCGTCAGCCCGGCAGGCTTCGCCCCTGCACGGCACGGACTGCTCTTCGGGTTCCTCGAAGCCGCCGCCGACCCGCACGTCGTAGAGATCGACATAGTTGTCGCGGTCGGACTTCACCAGCTGGTGGCGGGTGAAGATGAAGACGTCATCGCCGCTGCGGCTGGCGTCGGCGAACATCGCAGGGTCGCTGCCCGTGCCCGAGCTGAGCAGGCTGAGCTGCCCGGTCTGCCCGTCGTACGCGTAGACGTCGGCGACGCCGTTGGTGTCCTCGGGCACGAGCGACCCGGTGCTGGTGAAGAACACCTTGCCGTCGTTGGCGAGGAAGCGCGGGCGGAAGTCCTGGTAGCCGCGTCCGCCGGTTTCCGTGATCGTGGGCACGACCGAGGCGCCAGCCGGACATGAGACGCACGTGAGCGAGCGGCTGCGGCGGTCGTAGACGTACATCTGCCCATTTTTGATGTATGCGAGCCAGTTGCCGTCGGGCGAGACCCGCCCGCTGCCCGGATTCGATGCGACGAGCGTCAGCCATTCTGCCGCGGCGCCGGGCCGCGAGAACGAAGGATCGATGGTCGTGAGCCCGGGCTCGTCTTCTTCCCACAAGTTCAAGCCCCCACCGCCTGCCTCGTGGAGGTACACGCGTTTGCCGTCATCGCTCATCCCGACCAGCGTGCCACCGACACTGGAGCGGTCATTACGAGCTCTGCCGTCGTTGGTGAGTAGGGTGAGGTTGCCTTCATGGGCGGGGTCGGAGCCGTACGTGAAGCGGTACTCGTCAGGGCCTTCGGCGGTGTCGCCGTCCACGAGCGGCTGTTCGGAGGAGAAGAAGACGTTCTTACCGTCGGGCGTCATGCCTTCGAACCGGATCCCGCTCAAAGGCGTCTTGTCGTTGCTTTCCAGCTCCGGTTCGGAGATCCAGATCGACGGTTTCCCGTCGACGTGCAGGTAGAGCTGCGAGGTGGCGCCGCCATCGGGCGAGGCGCTGAAGACCAGGCGGCTGCCGTCGGCGGACATCGTGCCCTTGATGTTTTCGTATGCCATGGTCGAGCCGGTCGGCGGCACTTCCCCGTTCGGCAGCTTCCCGGCGAGACTGAGGACGCCGTCGTCCCACTTGTAGACGTTTTCGACTTCCGGCGCCGCATCCGGCAGTAGCCGGGGACCCGGGCCGAAGGGCGTCACCGCGGGGACGGTGAAGGCGATGTGCTTCCCGTCGTCTGAGAATCCAGAGAAGCTGGTGTTGAGGAAGGCGAAGAGGGATTGAGGCGCTTCGAGCGGGTCCTGCTGGCTCTTGCTGATCGTCCGCAGTTGGTCCGTTACGGTGTTCTCGGCGTAGAGGTTCTCGAGGTTCGGCGCGTCGTCGGTTACTGCCGGCAGGTCGTAGGCCCACAGGAAGGCGTTTGCAAGGTCTTCGGAGAACATCTCGATCCGGTTGCTGGCAAACAGGACCTGGACCGTTTCCGGCTTAGGCAGTGGCGTCACCGAGTGCGTCGACCAGCCGCCGGCGCCGCGGCGGGCTACGTAGGTGACGCGGCCCACGGTGCCGCCGCCGATCGCGTCGCCGAACAGCAATCGCGATTCGAACGCGGCTGCGTCGCCGTCTGCCGAGGCCATCGTTGACTCGGACTCGGCGATCAGGTCGCCGTCGCCCTTGTCTGCTGGCGAGACGCGCTCCCAGGCGCGGCAGTCGGGGAGCTGCGTCGCGTGCTGGGCGAGGCGGATCGCTTCGTTGGGGCAGGCTTCGTCGGCGGCGGCCGAAGGCGCACCGCTCCCGATGGCAGCGGCGACGGAGAGGGCCAGGACAACTCCCATCAGCCCCAGGTTCCGGCGCCTGCCGGAAGCGCCGACCACAGTTGCAAAACCGCACCCTGCCTTCGTCATCTCTCTCCCTTTGTCCCGTCGTGGCTGCTGCTAAGGCGCGCCGCTCTCATTGGGAAAGAGAATCTTTCCTTCAGGAAGGGGAGCGCAATCCAGCATAGACATCTCCGTACTCGAGTGTCAAGAGCTGCAAGACGAAGCGCGCAAACGCGCCCGAAGGGGATGGAGCCCCTCCGGGCGGCCGCTTGCGAACTTCTGCGATCCTCGCCAGGGAGAGGAGGCCGCAGGAGAGGGCGCCGATAAAATGGGGGACGCCCTCGGGGGAACTGCTCCGAAGCGGATCGACGATAGCGGAGCGTTTCCTGAATAGCAAGGCTTCAGGCGCCCCGGGCTTCAAGGCCGAGGCCACGCGCGAGACCAACACCGGAGGTACGGCTAGGCGGCCCCCGCAGCTGCTCGATAGCGCCTCGATTGCCTCTCCACCCCTG
The DNA here is from genome assembly GCA_035551255.1 of Solirubrobacterales bacterium. Lineage (GTDB taxonomy): Bacteria > Actinomycetota > Thermoleophilia > Solirubrobacterales > 70-9 > VAYN01. Next base: position 10,458 of record DASZNP010000117.1, on the reverse strand, counting down.
CGCTCCGCGCGACGTGATCCGGCGAGACGACCGCCGCCTTCTCGAGGCCGGCCCTCGTCAACACCCAGATCCCTTCCCGCGAGCCGCCGGTGACTAGGCCGCGTTCTAGAAGCCGGCGGCGGGCGACATCGACGTCGGCCTGCCAGCGGGGCCTGCCGCTCACGATCTCCAGGTCGCGGACGCCGAAGCGAGGGGCCAGCTCTGATTCGAGCGAAGCCATCACCTCCTTGCGCCTCGCGCTGCCGCCGAGCGTTGCCAGCGCCCGCAGGATCGGCTCCTGGTAGGCCGCCGCCCCGAGCCGCCCGAGCGGTGCGGGTCCCCAGCGGCGCTCCCCCTCGACCAGCGCCTTCAGCCGCTCGCGCTGCTCGGGGGAGCAGGCCATCATGTGGGTGTAGACGTCGAGGGTGAAGGCGGCGCTTCGGTGGCCGATCTGGCGCATCACCTGGGCGGGGTCGGTGCCGAGGGCGACCAGGACAGAGGCGAAGGTGTGGCGCATCTTGTGGGGGGAGAGCCCCTTCGGCAGCGGCAGCTCGCCGCGTCCGCGCAGCAGCTGGTCGGCGCGCTCGAAGACCTCGGCCAGAACGCGCTCCCTCAGGTTGCTGCGGTCGCGCCTGCCGCCGGTCCCGGTCGCAAAGGCGAGGGCGTCGGGGCCGCCGGCCGCGGGCCGCGCCTTGTGAGCGGCGAGGATGTCGTGGAGGATCGGCAAGGTCCGGATCTCGCGCAGGCCCGCCGCGGTCTTCGAGCGGCCGACGAAGATCCTGGTGTTGGCGAGATCGATGTCGCGTTCTTGCATGTAGCCGATCTCGTGGGCGCGCGGGCCGGCGAAGATCAGCGTGCCGACGATCGCTTCGCGTTCGCAGCAGAGGTGCCCCGGGTCGCGATCCAGTTCGGCTGCGGCGTCGAGGAGCGCCTCGATCTGCTCGGCGGTGTCGAGGAAAACCGGCGGCTTGGGTTCTGCCTTTAACAGTCGCTCCTTGCCGCCCGCCGCGTTTTCGGTCGCTCCTTTTTTGTACTGGACGGCAAAGCCGAGAAACCACGAGAGACCCTTGATCGTCTTGTTGATCGAGGTGGCCGCCAGCGGTAGCCGGACGCGCCCGCGGTCGTTGCGGTAGGGCTCGCCGCGATCGATCGCGATCTGCAGCCGCCGGCCCTCTTCGACCTTGGCGGCGCTGTAGGAATCGACCGCTTCGGCGTCGATCTCCGCCAGCGGCCACTCCGCGAAGAAGGGCATCAGGTGCATCAGGCACCAGCGCAGGTTGCGATGGTGCGCGTCGCCGTGGTGGGCGCGACGGACCTTCATCGCCCAGGGTGCGAACTCGCCGAAGAGCATCTCCCCGCCCGTGGCCGGCACCTCGATCGCACCGCCGCCGGACCCGCCAGGGACTCTGCGCGACAGCGCCCCTCCCCCACCACCTTCGCTGCCTCCCCTTCGAGGCGGCACCCAGAGTCCGCGCCGCACATCTGCGAGGACGTTTTCCAGCTCCTCCTGCGCGCGCTCGGTCGTCCAGCCCTCGCACTCGAGGCCGAGCGTTAGATAGCGCCGTCGGCCGTAGGCGCTGAAGCGCAGGGCGAAACCGCGGCCCGCCTTCCAGTTCCGTACGACAACTTCGCCCCTCGCTCGTTTTGCCATCTCAGATCATCTCCTCGCGTTTCCGGCGCGAAAGAGGTGATGGCGCGAAGCCAGCGGGTCTAGGCTGTGAATCGCGCCGAAGCATCTCCTTCGGCGCCGGGCCGGGGGCGTTGGCGCGCCCGCCGGCCGCATCCGTTTTGCTTTCACCGACGTTAGCTCTGGTGCCCCCGGAAAGCGAGTCGGAATGCGGGATTCCGGCAATCGGGGGCAATCGAAGCTGATCGCCGGGAGATACAAGGCACCGCGGCGCGCCGATGCGCGCCGCCACCTCGTCGGGGTCGAACCGGAGCCGCGGGCGAGGGCCGGTTCCCATCCGCCGCGCGCCGAGCTCATCGGCGTGGTCATACACCCAGCGCCGCGAGATGCTCCAGCGTCGGGAGACCTCGGCGGCGGAGAGCATCTTCTTCGGGCTCTCCATCGGGGGTGCGGGGACCCGCGCCCCGCCGAGCAGCTCGGCGAGACGCGTCGCCAGCGCGTCGATCGACTCCGGCGAAAGCCGAAGCTCGCCTCCCTCCTGTCGCGGCGCGCTCACCAGCGCTTCCTCCCTAAAGGGCGGCGGCCCTCGCAGCTCGTCTGTTTGCCCCAGTGCTCGATCCGCGCCCGGGCGATCTCGACATAGGCGGGCTCGAGCTCGATGCCGCAAAAGCGCCGGCCCTCCAGCACGGCCGCCGCGCCGGTCGTTCCCGAGCCCGCGGTCGGGTCGAGGACGAGGCCGCCGGGCGGGCAGAGCAGCCGGACGAGCCAGCGCATCAGCTCCAGCGGCTTCACCGTCGGGTGGAAGTTGCGCGCGCCGCCGCTCGTGCCGGCGTTAGGGAAGAGATCGAGAGCGTGTTTGGGGAGATGTTCGCAGCCTGCGTCCCGCTCGGCACGGCTCGCCTTCGGCGTATAGAGGAACCGGCTCGGCTCAAGCCGCGCGCGCCCTTCGCCGACGCAGCCGTCGGCCTCGGCGACAGCACAGCCCCGCTCGCAGCCCTCCTCGTCGCAGTCGGAATCGTGGCCGAGGATGACGTTCGCAGGATGGCGCCCTTCGACCCGGCAGCTCTCGGTGTTGAGGGCGCCGGTGCCGTGGCGGGCGATCGTCTCCTCGGTCGTGACTTCGAGCCCGCGGCGGGCGAGGACGATCGGCTCGAAGGCCGGTTTCAGCGTCGTCGCCCGGCCGCCGGGATAGCGGCGCGACTTCGACATCCCCTCCGCATACAGCCACATCAGCGTGTCGCGGATCTCGAGGCCGCCGTCCTCGATGCCGCAGGCCAGCCGGTGAAAGGTGCGCGGCGAGCCGAAGGCGGCGAGGAAGCCGCCGGGCTTCAGGACCCGCCGGCACCCTTCCGCCCAAATCCGGGACCAGACCTCGAAGGCCTCGTTGGGTGTGAGCCGATCGCGGCCCGCCTTCGCCGCTGCCTCCTGAAGGGCTTTTGAGTCCCAGTGCTCGTTCCGAAAGTCGATCCCGTAGGGCGGGTCGGTGACGATCGCGTCGACGCTTTCGGGCTCGAGCTCGCCCAATACCTCGAGGCAGTCGCCTTCGAGCAGCCGAACATCAGGACGGCCCTTCAAGCTGTTGCCAGAGCAGCCGCGCGATCGCCTGGCCTTCGCCATCAGCGCGCCTCCCCGCCCTCGCCCCTGAGCCAGTCGACCGGCTTCCCAGGGTCGCGCGCATCGGTAAAGATCGGCGCGAAGGGTCCGCGCTCGGCCAGGTCCTCGGCCAGGCAGAAGCGGATCGAGAGCCCCGGCGAGTCGGTGAAGTCGCTGTCTCGGTGCAGGATGCCGATCGTGGTGTCGCGCCGTCGGCGCAGGGCCGCGCGATCTGCCCCCGCGAGGACGCAGAGGACCGGCGGGAAGGACGGGTAGCGCGAGCGCCACAGCGGCTCCCCGTCTTTGCCCCGGGCTTTCAGCAACTGCCCATAGCGGCCGAGCTCGACGGCGAGGCGGCCGACCGGCAGGCTTGCGCGATCGAGCTCACAGAAGCGCTGCTCGAAGACGGCGTCGGTTTCGGTCAACCGCAGGTAGCTGAGGACGGCGTCGGCGATCAGCCTCCCCGCCCGCCGCCCCGGGCCGAGCTGATGGGCCACCTCGTGGCGCCAGCCGAGCGGTCCGAAGTCCTCTCCACGCTCCCGCGCCGCGGCGAGAAAGGCGATGCCGACGTCGTTGACCGCCAGGGTGTGGGCCTGCAGGGGACCGGCTGCCGCCTCGGCATCCAGCAGCCTCGGCATCTCCTCGAGGAGGCCGGCTTCCACCGCCCTCCCTGCTCCGCGCTCGGTCACATACCAGCACCGCCGGGGCGCTCCGCGGGAGCCGAAGTTGGTCACGAAGGCCGCGAGACCGGCGCCGGCGAGCGCGGCGAGCGCGCTCTGCGCCGTGCGCGGGCTGCGGCCGGGGAAATGGAGTGCCGCAAGCTGGGGCGTGGAGAGCACCCGGTGCTGGGCGAGCGAGGCGAGGATCTCCGCAGCCCGGATCGGCAGGGGGTGCTTCGCGCGGGCGCTCACTCGACGTCCCTCGCTGCGGGCACGGTGACCGCTCCTTCGGAGTCCGGATCATCAGCGCTGTCGTCCCCACCCGCGGCTCGGAGCGCAGCGAGGATGCGGTCGTCGAGGTCCTCGAGGTGGCCGGCCACTTCTGCCGCGGAGCGGCCGGGGGTCGCGTCGGTCTCTTCGGCGCTCCGCTCGGAGGGCGGCTCCCCCAGCGCGTCCTCCACCCGCACCCCGCCCAGAGCGAACGGGGCGCTCAAGCTGCCGCGGTGGGTGACCTGGGCGATGAAGCGGTAGCGCTCGAGCTTCGTCAGCGCCGCCGGGCTCGGCCGCTCTCCCCACTCCTTGGCGAGCAGGCCCGCGGCGTGGGAGTTCACGGTGGTCGCGAGCAGGTGCGAGCGGTTGGTCGTCAGCGCGTTCAGGGTCGCGGCGCTCAGGCGCTCGGGGTTCTGGTTCAAGAGCACCGCGCGCAGGCCGAACTTCGCGCTCTGCTCCAAGAGCGCGGCGAGGTTGCCCGAGGCGGCGCCGTCGTAGCTCTGCACCTCGTCGAGGAAGACCCAGAAGGGCTTGCGCTCGCCGGGCGCCAGCTCGGCGCGGCCGCGGGCAGCGTGTAGGAGGTCGAAGAGCAGCAGGTTGGCGACCAGCCGCTCGCGCGTGCCTCCCGCGCCGGGACAGGCGAGGACGATCCGGCCCTCGTCTATCGCCTCCCGCACCCGGTAGGTGCCGCGGCTTTGGCCGAGCAGCGTCCTGATCTGGGTGGAGCGACGCAGACGGTCGACCATGTTGGTGAGCGGGGTGATCGCCTCGGGGGCCAGAAGCGGGAAGCGGTCGGTCCAGAAACCGCGCTCGTCGCGCGGCAGGAAGGGCAGCACGGCCGTCCGCCACTTCTCGTCGCTGAGCAGCGTCGGCAGCTGGAAGATCGTCGGCGCCAGCTCGGGGTCTTCCAGGCGGGAGGCGATCGCAGCCAGCGCCGAGGCGGCCTGCGTCGTCAGGTTGATCGCCCGCGTGGAGCGCTCGCCCCATTCGAGCGCCGAGGCGAAGGCGTCGACCACCGCCTCGACCCGCGCCTCGCTCTCGCCGGCGCCGGCGCCGGCGCCGAGCTCGAAGAGGTTCCAGCCGGGCTGGGATGCAGAGGCGCTGCCGGGACCGAGGTCGATCCGCACGATCCGCTCCTTTTCGACGTCGGCGAGGTAGGGCTCGATCCGCTCCAGCGCGTCGCCGTGGGGGTCGAGGAAGAGACCGCCGTGGTCGCCGCGCACCAGGTGAACGAACTGCGCGATCGCGGTCTCGGTCTTGCCGTAGCGCGAGCGGCCGGCGATGTAGGTGAAGAAGGTGTCTTCGGTCTGGACCCCGACGATCTGCTCGCCGGACTCGGTGGCCACCTTCCCGAGCGGGATCAGGTCTTTCTCGGCCTCGCCGAAGACCGGCAGCGCCGGGGGTGGGGAGAGCAGGGCGCCCGAGCGCAGGACGCCACGCTCACCGCAGTGGACGGTCGGCGGCTTCAGGAAGCCGGCGAGCTCGCGGGCGGTGAGGATCGTCTTTCGCGCCGGGCGAAAAAGGCCGCTCTTGACACGCCGGTCGAAGCCGCGCCGCAGCCAGGGAAGGTCGGAGCCGAGGAAGGCGAGGCCGGCGATCGGCAGCCCCCATGCCCGCAGCCGGTTTCGCTCGGCCAGGGGTCGGAAGGCGGCGAGCAGCGCCGACATCGCCACCTTCGCTCGCCCGGCGCTGCCCGCCTCGCAGCGCAGGAGGATCTGCGCCTCGAATATCTCGCCGCAATCGCGGAGCTTTCGATCGAGAGCCTGCACGGCGGCGCGCCGCTCGACCTGTTCCTCGGGGTCGAGCCGGCTGCGACGGCGCTCCTCGCCTGCCAGCAGCGCTCCCCAGTCGCGGCGCACGCCGTGGATGCGGCGGGCCTCGCGGCGTAGCCGGCGGCGCAGGCGCCTGGCGCGGTAGCCGCTCGCCGGCAGAAGGTCGACGCAGACGCTCGCGGCCTCACCGTGAGCGCCCAGTCGGGCGATCGCCGCGGCGAAGGGCTGCAGCGGGTCGGGCTTCGGCCCGAGGTGGGCCAGCGGCTCGACGCTCGAGCCCGAGAGCACGAGCTCAGTGCGCAGCACCACCCGCTTGCCGCCGTTGCCGTCCTTCTTTTGAGGAGTCCTTTTCAGCACCTCGGCGGCGGGACGCTCCTCGATGCCATCGAAGCTCTGAAGCGCCGTGCGCAGCGCCTCGCCTGAGCGCTCCGGCACTTCCAGCACGTAGACGAGCCGGCTCTCGGCGTCGCCCGTGAGCCTGATCCGGATCGCGCTGGCGCGGCGGTCGACCCACCCACCGACGCGGCGCTCAGTGTCGGCGAGCTGGGCGGCGAAGCGCAGAACCGCATCGGGCTCGGCGTCGAATTCGTCAGCCGGTACGACCGCGACGGCACGGCGCTCAGCGAGCGTGCGGCGGGTTGCGAAGAAGCGATGCGTAGCCAGCGCGGAGGCGATCGCGACGGCGCCGAGAGCGAAGGGCGCGAGTGAGGCGGCGTCAGCGAGGAGATGATCGACCCGGAGGCTCGAGAGAACTCGCCAGAGAGCGATGAGGACCGCGGCAGCGAAGATCGCGATCATCGGCCGGGGGTCGGAGGGGTTGTCATTCGATTTCACGACCCACCCTCGATCGACCGCAGATATGTCGGCAAATCCGCGAGGCGGCGATCGCCGCTGTGGCGCGGAATCCGTCGCCTAGACCTCGACTCGCACGCGAGGACGCAGGCGAGACCGCACGCGCAGCGGCAGGCGAAGCCGCAGACGAAGGCCCTCCGAGGCTTCTGCATCGGCCTAACCACGACCCCTTCCCTGCTTCGAGCAGCCGGGTCGCACTCGACGTGGGGGATGACCGTCGGGTGATCTCCACGCCACTCGCCCCGCCCGCAGGCTGCGACGAGAGCAGGCATCCCTTCGGCGCCCGGTCACCGCGCCTCACCGCTCTTGCTCTTGAAGATCGGGAGGTAGGCATTCCTCGAGTCCCGGTAGCGGCGCAGGAACCGTCCCCACCCTCGGCGAGCTGCTTGGACTGTGGCGGCCTTGACGCGAAGGACCGCGCGGCGCCCATGCGCGCCGACGAGTTCGATCGTTAACCCCTCGCTTCGGTAGGGGACATGCTGGAGCGCCTGGTGCGATCGAAGAGCGTGGTCAGCACGGCGGGCGGCGCGGCTGCCTTCGACGTCCTGGGGGTCCTGCCGGCGGGGCGCTGCCTGGCCTTTGGCCGGGCTGCCTTCGACCGCTTGGATCGAGCCGACCGGGCTGGGAGGCGCCGCGGCCACCGAGGGGTGCGTCGACGAGGTCGACCGATCGGACTCGCCAGCAGCAAGGACGTATAGGCCGGCGAAGCCGACGAGGATCGCGCTGGCGAAGACGAGGATCGCCCGCGCCGCGCTCGGGTCGAGCGGGCGGTCGAGCTGGGCGCGAAGGCGGTCGATCATCCGGCCTGCCCTCCTTCGGCGGCGGGCGGCTGGGCGTAGCCGAAGATCGGCGCCGGCATCCCCCACTGCACGGCCTGCGAGGGCAGGAACGGCCCCGAGCGGGCTACCCGGTCGCCGAAGTTGCCGTCGATCGTCGTGATCTGCCCGCCGGGGAAGACGCGCTCGACGATGCCGATGTGGTCGCTCGCCGTCGGCCCCGAGCCGTAGAGGACGGCGTCGCCCGGTGCCGGCGTCGCGCTCCGGGGCAGGACGCGGGCGCCGTTCGCTTCGGGGGTGGAGAGCGGTGGGTCGCCGAGAGCCGTCACCGCGAAGGGGCCGCCTTCATGGGCCTTGGCCCATTCGTAGATCGTCCCCGAGTAGGCATAGGGGGCGGTCCCACCTTTCAGCGGGACGCCCGCCTTCTCCCAGACCCAGGCGACGAAGAGCGAGCACCATTCGACGCAGGGCCCGTAGGGGTTGCAGTTGGAGCCCGGCGGGCTCTCGGTCGTCCCTAGCTGGCTCTCGGCGATGCGGACGATTTCGCTGCCGCTCTCCGCGCCCGACGAGGAACCGCCGCAGGACGAGCCGCCGCCGCTCGCTTCCTGGCCGGTCGCGACCGGGCTCGTCGGTTCCGGCGCGCCCTTGCCGCGGAAGCCGTATTCGACGGCCCGCTGCATGACTTCGTCGGCGTAGTTCGCCGAGGGGTCCGAGCAGGCGCCGTAGTAGTTGCAGGCGGTCTGCCGGTAGGCGGCGTAGGAGTCGCCGGAGAGGCCGAAGACCGGGCGCATCATCCGCGCCGCGGTGAAGACCGCGTCGGCGGCGTCGAACGGGTCGGCCCCGCCGCCATCGGCGTCGACCTTGTAGCGGTCCCAGATCGTCGGGCCGGGTCCGGGGCTACAGGCCGATTCCGGGACGATCGCGATCTGCATCGGCCCGCCGCAGCCGGAGGGGTAGACGTGGGCGCAGGCCCGGTGGCCGCACTCCTGGTAGCCGATCGAGGCGAGGAAGGCCCAATCGACGTCGAAGCGCTTGCCCGCTTCCTGGTAGATGAGCAGCCGCTTCGGCGGGATCGCCTTGACGGCGGCTTTGCTCGGCGGGGCGGCGAGGGCCGAGCCGCCCGGAGTGAGGCAGGCGAGGTTGCCGCCGAGGACCGCCATCAGCGCGCCCGCCACGCTCACCGCGCCGACGAGCGCGACGGTGGCCAGACCGCCGATCCAAAGCGACAGACGAGAGCGTCCGGGGCGATTCATCAACCGCGCCCACTCCCCCACCGGCGCCTTCGCCTCGGCGGGTTAGCCGGAGTGCTCGCAACCTCAGGAGCCTGCTGCTCAGCTACGCGTTTGGGCGCCTTCTTTCGTGCCCGCTCCCGCTCGCTCCGCAGCTTGTCGGTGAGACTCTGCCCTTTGGTTGGCTCGGTGCTCAGAGCCGGGCGCGTGGACTCCTCCCGCCTCGCCTGAGCGGCCGGCGGTCGCTGTACCCGCTCCTGGCCCGGTTTGCCCGTGCCGCTCTTGCGTCGCGCCGACTCTGCCAAGGGCGGCTCAACCGGCTCGCGGGGAGAGCGCTTGCGCTTGCGCTTCGCTGCCCGTTCGCTCGCCGCTCCGCCGATAACGGCCGCTCGCCCGCCGGCCTCGGCGCCGTGGCGAGACGATGGCCGTGCAGCGGGGTTCTTCCTCCCGGTTCCCTCCGAAGACGCCGAGGGCGGGCGCTCGGTCGGTCCCGGCGCGTCCATGCTCGGGGCGTCGCCGCCGACCGGGGCGCTGTGGGTGGTGCCGAAGAGGGGAGCACGAGAGCCTGGATCGCGCCCGCCTCCGAAGCGCCTACCGAGGCCGCTCAGGCCACGGCCGGGAGCTTCGCCTACCCCCCGGGAGGTGCGACGCAACCCGCGCAGCGGCCGCCCCATCGTCCGGGCGCCCGCGTAGAGGGCCGCCAGCCGCAGCGTCCCCTCGCGCCCCGGCGCGCTCGGGCCGGTGGCGATCCCGATCAGGCTCTCGGCGAGGTTCTTCCTCTGCAGGAAGACCGCCCAGAAGAAGAGCGCCTGCAACCCGAAGGACATCAGCCAGCCCATCGCCGAGGTCGCCGCGGCAAGCGCCCCGTCCACCGCGAGCAGGACCGCGAGGATCAGCGAGTAGGCGGCCTTTCGCAGCAGGTATCCGGCGAGCTTCTCCAGCCAGCCTTTGAAGAAGGCGTGGCCGCGGCCGGGGATCGCCGCCGCCACCAGCGCCACCGGAGCGAAGGCCAGCAGCAGGAGCAGCAGGACCTGGGCGAGGATGATCCCGACCGAGAGCGAGCCGAGCAACAGGAAGGCACCGAGCTCGCCGACGAAGACGACCAAGGCCAGTAGGAAGCGCTGGTACTGCCCGCCCTCCTCCATCGCATCGGTGGCGGGCTTGTCGGCGACGCCGAGCCGGTAGCCCGCTCGTTCCTTGTCGGCTTCCGGGACTTCCGAGGAGTCGCCGTGGTTCAGCGCTTCGTACTCAGCGTTTCGTTCGTCGGTTTCAAGGCCGAAGGAGAGGAAGTGGCGCGCGTACTTGTCGGCGTTGTTGACGCAGACCTTGCCGTCGGCGGTGACATCGGTGCCGGAGGCAAGGCGGCGGGCCAGCTGCGCGTCGCGGGACGGGTTCGAGGAGAGCGGCCGGACCGGCGCGGAGACCGGGTCTTCGCTTTCGCTGCCGGTGCCGGAGAGCACGCAGTGTTCGAGGCCGCCGAACTCGAGCACTGCCCAGGGCTTGAAGACGAGCAGTTCGAAGAGCTGATTGGCGGCGCCTTCCTTGGCCTGCGTCCCGCCCGAAGGGCTGCCGTGGTCGGCGATCGAGAGGAGCGCCACCGACATCTGGTTCGTCCACGCAGAGGCGCTGCCGATCGTCGCCGCGGGCTGGGCGACGAAGAAGAGAGCGAGGACGACGTAGACCAGGGAGAGGCCGAGCGCC
>DASZNP010000116.1:0-2988 GCA_035551255.1 Solirubrobacterales bacterium | reverse complement strand
AGGGTGCGCCGGAAAGCGGCGCAGGCGTCGTCCGGGTCGTATCCTCAGAGAAGACGGACCTGCAGCTCTCGGCTGCCTTCCGCGCCTACAGCGAAAGACTCTCGGAGGCAAAGCAATACCTCGCAAGACCGAAACCGCGGTAGCTCACAAGGAGCTCCTGGCCGATCTCTTTGCGGTGATCGAGGAGTTCGATTCCGCCGCGGGCGAAAACGGCAGCAGCGACGGGGCCATGGGCGGTGCCGGCACCGCGGTCGCGGTGGCGACGATCGACCGCGAGAGGGTCGAGCAGGCCTTCGAGTTCGCCTGCGACCGTCACGCCGACCAGCGCCGCTACTCCGGCGACGAGTTCATCACCCACCCGGTCGGGGTGGCGCAGATCTGCGCCGGCATGCGGCTCGACACCGAGACCCTCTGCGCGGCGCTGCTCCACGACACCGTCGAGGACACGACCGCGAGCCTCGAGGAAATTCGCGAGGAGTTCGGCGACGAGATCGCCCAGCTGGTCGACGGAGTCACGAAGCTGACCGGGATCACCTTCGAGAGCCGCGACGAGCGGCAGGCCGAGAACTACCGGAAGATGATGGTGGCGATGGCCACCGACGTCAGGGTGATCCTGATCAAGCTGGCCGACCGGCTCCACAACATGCGCACGCTCGGCGCCCTGCCGAAGCAGAAACAGACGCTGAAGTCGCACGAGACGCTGGAGATCTACGCGCCGCTCGCCCATCGACTGGGGATCCACGCGATCAAATGGGAGCTCGAGGACCTCGCCTTCGCGACCTTGCACCCGCGCAAGTACAAAGAAATCAAGCAGCTGGTCGCCCAGCAGCGCGACGAGCGCGAAAACTTCGTCTCCGAGGCGGGCGAGTTCCTCGCCAAGGAGCTCGAGCAGGTCGGGATCGAGGCCGAGATCTCAGGCCGCGCCAAGCACTTCTACTCGATCTACACGAAGATGGCGAAGAAGGGGCGCGAGTTCAACGAGATCTTCGACCTGACGGCGATGCGGGTGATCGTCCACTCGGTCAAAGACTGCTACGGCGCGATCGGCGTCATCCACTCGCTCTGGAAGCCGCTGCCCGGGCGCTTCAAGGACTGGGTGGCGATGCCGAAGGCCAACATGTACCAGGCGCTGCACACGACCGTGATCGGGCCAGAGGGCAAGCCGCTGGAGATCCAGATCCGGACCGAAGAGATGCACAAACTCGCCGAGTATGGGATCGCCGCCCACGTCGCCTACAAAGAGGGCGCCAGCGCCGACCCGCAGCGGGAGAAGATGACCTGGCTGCGGCAACTGGTCGAGGCCGAGGGTGAACAGGACCCGACCGAGTTCCTCGAATCGCTCAAGGTCGACCTTTTTGAGGACGAGGTCTTCGTCTTCACCCCGAAGGGGGAAGTCAAGAACCTCTCGGCCGGCTCCACCCCGCTCGACTTCGCGTACGCCGTCCACACCGACGTCGGCCATAGCTGTGTCGGCGCCAAGGTCAACGGCTCGATCGTGCCGCTGCACTACCAACTGCGCTCCGGCGACATCGTCGAGGTGCTGACCGCGAAGCAGAAGCGCGGCCCCTCGCTCGACTGGCTGAAGCTGGTGCGGACCAATCGTGCCCGCAACAAGATCCGCTCCTGGTTCAAAGAGGAGCGTCGCGAGGACGCCGAGCGCGACGGCCGCGAGAAACTCGACGAAGCGCTGCGGACGCGGGGGATCCCGATGCAGAAGGTCTCCGGCTCGGCCCTGTTCGCCGACGTGATCCGCGAGATGGGCTTCCGCAAAGGCACCGAGTTCTACATCGCCCTCGGTCAGGGCAAAATCGACGCCAAGACCGCCGCCAACAAGCTGATGCAGCGGCTGAAGGCGGGCGAGGGCGTCGAGGAAGAGGCGCCTGGCGCGCCGCTCGGTCGCGAGGACAAGGCTCGGCGGACCAAGGACGCCTCGAACTACGGGATCAGCGTCAAGGGCGCCGAGAACGTGGCGGTGCGGCTGGCCAAGTGCTGCCGCCCGGTCCCCGGCGACGAAATCGAGGGCTACGTCTCGCTCGGTCGCGGGATCACCATCCACCGCGCCGACTGCAAGAACGTCAAGGCGCTGAAGCGCGCTTCCGAGCGCTTCGTCGAGGTCAGCTGGGTGGGCGAAAACGAGGCGGCCTACCGGGTCGAGCTGCAGATCGACGCCTACGACCGTACCCGCCTGCTCGAGGACCTCTCGCGGACCTTCTCCGAGGTCGGGATCAACATCATCGGCGCTTCCTGCACGACCAACCATCCGATGGTGAAAAACCGGTTCGTGATCGAGGTGGGGGATACGGAGCAGCTGAAACACTGCATCAGCCGCCTCCGGAATGTGGATTCGGTGTTTGACGCTTACCGGATTACGCCTGCGGCCTGAGAGGGAGTCCTCCTCCGGACACCACTCGCTATGGCTCGTGGTTGAGTGTCCTGAGGAGGACTCCCTCTCAGGCCGTACCATGCCGCGATGGCTTTAAAGGTTGCAGTCACCGGCCCCACGGGAGAGATCGGGAAGCCGCTCCTAGAAGAGTTAGAGAGGCGGGCGGAGGTTGGTGATGTTCTGGGGATGGCGCGCAGCCCCTTCGACCCCGCTGAGGAGGGTTGGGAGAAGGTCACCTACCGGCGCGGCGACATCCTCGATCGTGGCGCGCTGGCGGCGCTCTTCGACGGCGCCGACGTCGCCGTCCACCTCGCCTTCGCGATCTTCGGTAGCCGCGATGAAACGCGGCAGGTCAACCTGCAGGGAACGCGAAACGTGTTCGAAGCGGCGATCAAGGCCGGCGTCAAGCGGCTCGTCTACGCCTCCTCGGTGGCCGCCTACGGCTTCCACCCGGAGAACCCGCAGCCGCTGAGCGAGGACGTGCCGGCCCGAGGCAGCGACAGCTTCTACTACTCGCGGCAGAAGGCGGAGCTAGAGGACCTGCTGGACGAGTTGCTGCTGGGTTGCGAGGTCGAGGCGTACGTCTTCCGCCCCTGCATCGTCGC
>DASZNP010000115.1:0-4246 GCA_035551255.1 Solirubrobacterales bacterium | reverse complement strand
GCTGACCCGCCGTCTCGGCGTCTGCTGGCGCGAGGTCGAGAACGGCATCGCCGAGATCCGGGGCTTCGACCCCGACCACCTGCGCGCCTTCTCGACCCGCCGCGAGGAAATACTCGAGGCGGCGGGGGAGGGGGCGAGCGCCCGCGCCAGGCAGATCGCGACCTTGGCGACCAGGGAGGCCAAGGACCGCGACCTGACCACCGAGAGCCTGCGGGATCTCTGGCGGCGCAAGGGCGAGGAGATCGGCCTTGACCGCGAGGCGATCCGCGCCACCTTCGGCAAGGAGCGCCAGGCGCCCGAGGGACGCGTCGCGGTCGCCGACATCGAGGCGGCGCTGACCGCCCATGCCTCCCACTTCGACCGCCGCGACGTGATCCAGGCCGTCGCCGACTCCCTTCCGGCCGGCGCCCCCGGACCCGAGGTCGTGGAGCTGGCCGACGCCTACCTCTCCCGGCCCGACGTGATCTTGATCGCGCAGGCCGCCAAGGGCGACCGCTACACGACTCAAGCGATCTGGGAGCTTGAGAAGAAGGCGCTCGCGAGCGCCGAGGCGATGGGGTCGAGCACGGACCGCGCCACCGTCGATCAGCTCGTCGTCGCCCGCGTCCTCTCCGAGCGGCCGAGCATGAAGTCTGACCAGGAGGCGATGGTGCGGCGCCTCCTCACGAGCGGCGAGGGCTTGGTCGTCGTCGTCGGCGAGGCCGGCACCGGCAAGACCTACGCACTTGTCGCCGCCGCTCGTGGGTGGTCGGCTGATCGCGGCGAGCTGAGGGTCGCGGCGCCGACCTGGCGGGCAGCGAACGTGCTGCGCTCCGAGGGCCTTGAAGCTACGAGCCTCGCCCGCCTCCTGGCCGAGCTAGACGGTGCCACCGCCGAGGGGCGGGCGCCGCTTCGCCCCGGCTCTGTCGTGGTCGTCGACGAGGCCGGGATGGTCGACTCCCAGACCCTCGCCCGGATCATCGACCACGCCCAGAAGGCCGAGGCCAAGCTGGTCTTGATCGGCGACCCCGCCCAGCTCGGGGAGATCGAGGCGGGCGGTCTCTTCGCGGCGATCGCGCAGAGGACCGAGCCGATCGTCCTCGATGAAGTGATCCGCCACCGCCATGAGCTGGAGCGCGATGCAGCGAAGCTGATCCGCGAGGGCGAAGGCCGCGAGGCGATCTCGGTCTACCAGGGCGCCGAGCGGGTGACGATCTCAGAGGACCCCGCCGCTCGGCGGGAGGCGATGGTCGCCGACTGGTGGCAGCGCTTCGCCCAGGAGGAGGACGCGCTGATGGTCGCCAAGCGAAACGCCGAGGTCCGCGAGCTGAACATCCTCGCGCGGGAGCGGATGCGCTCGGAGGGGCGGCTCGGATCGCAGGAGCTGCAAGTCGGCGAGGCCCGCTTCGCGGTCGGCGATCAGGTCATCACCCGGATCAACGACCAGCGCGCCGGCATCTTCAACCGCGAGAGGTGGCGGATAGCGGAGGTGGACGTGGACTCGGGGCGTCTGGTGTTGGACGGAATCGACACCGCTAGGCGGGTGAGTGTCGATTCCGTCTTCTTGGGCCGGGTCAACCCCAGGGACGGAGCGCCCGCCATCGAGCATGCCTACGCCGCGACGATCTACCAGGCCCAGGGCGCGACTCTCGATTCGGCCTTCGTGATGGCCGACCCCTCGATGACGCGGGAGGAGTTCTACGTCGCAACTTCGCGCACCAGGGGAGAGACCTTCATCTACGCGACCCCGGAGGTCCAGCTGGCCCGCGAGGAGATCGCGCCGGACTCGCCCTACCTGCGCCACGGCCTCGAGCACATCGCCGAAGCGGCCGAGCGAATCGGCGCCCAGAGCGCCGCCCACGACGAGGCCCTGCGCTCGCAGTTCGCCCAGATGCCGACCGACCAGCTTGCCCGTCGCGTCCACGAGCTCCGCTCAGAGGCCGGGGCCGAGCAGCACAACGAAAATCGGCATCTCCGCGTCGAGGAGTCGATCCAGAGGGCCTCGGAGCAGGTCGAGTCGTTTCGCTCGCGGTCGGGCGTCCATCCCTCCAACGAAGAATCCGCGCTGGAGCGGATCGAGGCGGCGAGGGCCGAGCGCGAGCAGCTGCCGGCTATCGGCCACGATGCCCGCGCGAAAGTAGCGGTAGCCGAACACGTCCTATCCGAGCGCGAGCGGGCCGCCGCGACTGCCGCCCGTCTATCTCCTCCCGCCTACATCAGGTCCGAGCTGGGGGAGAGGCCGAGCGATCCGACGAAGGCGGCGGCATGGGACCGGGCGGTGCGGGGGATCGAGAGCTACCGCGTCAGAAACGGCGTGGTGGACAGACACAATGCCCTCGGGCCGGAGCCGAAAGATCGGGCCGCGCAGGCCCGACAGAGGCAGGCGAGGGAGCGGCTGCAGCGCACGCAGCGTCAGCTCGGGTTGAAGAAACAGCGGGCGGCCGAGCGCTCGATGCGCCTCGGGATCGGGCGATGACGCAGCAGGTCGAAGACCAGCTCGAGACAGGGCTGACCGAGCCCCTTCTCAACGCTGATGAAGCTGCCCAACTGCTTCACGTTCCCCGAAGCACGCTTTACGAGTTGGTTCGCTCACGGCACCTGCCCCACGTTCGGGTAGGGCGGGGCCTTAGATTTACGCGGCTGGATCTAGCTGAGTGGGTGCGTCGGAATACCTTCCGATGAGGGAGATATCTCTGTGCGGGAGGCCTACAGCAACCCCCGGATCGCTTCGTCGAACACCTTGGATTCCTGAAAGGAAACATGGAGGAGTGGACGGGATTCCCCGCCCGTCGGCCCGATCAGAAACCAAGGGGTGAGGCCGAGCGTAAACCCCTTGGACGAAGCCAGGGCTTCGTCGGCATCGATCCTCCTGGTCCAGCCTTCGGTTTCGCGTTCTTCGCTCCAGCTTCTCAGTTCAACCCCCGCCTGTTCGGCGATTCCTTCGAGGAAGGCATCGTCCGCGTAGTTGGTGAACACGGGTTGTTGCTCCCGGTAGAAGAGGTCGATGAAGGCCCACATCTTCTCCTGCCGTCCCGCCGCCAGCGCCGCTATGTGCTCTTCCCTGAATTCAGGGCCATCGTGAGTGTCGCTCTGTAGAGAGCGGTAAACGATGCGCAGCTTGCCGTCGCGGACCCAGTGGCGGATCAGGACCGGGATCGCCCCCAGCATCACCTGCCGCACCTCCGCGCACTGCAGGTCGCCGAAGAGCTGCAGCGTGACCGGCGCTTTCGGATCTCCGAGGGCGGCGCCCCGTTGGGGAATGCCGGCGAGCAGAGCTTCGGTGCGCCTGATCGCGCTCTTTTCCGCAGAGGAGAACGATTTGCTCTCGGCCACCGAGGGCCCGCCGCTGGTAGCCACGACTATCGCAACGACAACCACTGGCACCGCCAACGCAAAGGGGAGATAGCTCAGCTTTTCTTCCCATAACCCTTGCATTCCAAAAAAGGTATGGCATAGTACCCCAATGGTCAAGGATCTAAACCCATTCGATACAAGTTGATCTGATGATCCTCCGGGCCAGAGCACTCCTCGTCTGTCTCTTGGCCCTCCTCGCTCCGGCTGTCCTCGTCGCCACTCACGCCCTCGCCTGCTCTTTTGGCACCTATGTGCCTCCCACGGACATCCAGGGCGGCGAAAACAAAGCCGCCCCGGGTCTTGAAATTTGCGAAGAAGGCGAATTTCCCATCAACTGTGCCACCGGCAACCAGTTCGAGGAACAGACCGACCTCGTCCTCGGTGGTCGCGGCCCCGGCCTCCACGTCACCCGCACCTACAACTCCCAAGCCGCCGCTGAAGCCAAATCAAGCGGCTATTGGGGTTACGGCTGGTCGGGTCCCTACAGCTCCCACCTGGAAGAAAACAAAGAATCGGGCGCGGTAACCGTCGTGCAGGAAAACGGCGCCACCGCCACCTTCAACCTCGAAGGCGGCAAATACGTCCCCGGTGCCTGGGTCCAGTCCACGCTCGTCAAAGAAGGCGAAAACTACATCTTCACGCTGCCCACGCAGGAAAAGCTCAAGTTCAACTCAAAAGGCTGGCTCATCGAACAGAAGGACCGCAACGGCAACGCCCTCACCATCACGCAGTTCGAAGGCCTGATCCTGGCGGTAAAAGACGCCGCCGGCAGGGAACTGAAATTCGCCTACACCGAAGGCCACGTGACGAGCATCGAAGACCCGATGGGCAACAAAGTCAAATACGGCTACGAATCGGGCAACCTGGCGTCGGTGACGCTGCCGGGAGAAGAAACCCCCCGCTGGAAATTCAA
>DASZNP010000114.1:0-24612 GCA_035551255.1 Solirubrobacterales bacterium | reverse complement strand
CGCTCTTGGCGCGAGAACTCCTGAGGAGTGCCATCGGGAAGCTTGGCAAGCCCATAGCGCCCCCTTACGACGAGCCATGAAATTGCGGTATCAATTTCGGCAAGACCCCTGTCCACGGCCAGGTGCGGCTTATCAGTCCGGACACGGGCTACTGCGTATGCCGATCCGCCATGAAATTCAGCGGCTAGCTCGGCCCCCGTCCCTCCATCGGTGTCTAGATCGAGCGTGGCGACAGCAGTACCAATAGAACTAGCTGAAATCATCGTGATGCCGCCGATCGTGACCTCCTCCCGGACACTGATCCCCTGCAAAGGGA
Source organism: Solirubrobacterales bacterium (assembly GCA_035551255.1). Taxonomy (GTDB): domain Bacteria; phylum Actinomycetota; class Thermoleophilia; order Solirubrobacterales; family 70-9; genus VAYN01. Next base: position 24,296 of record DASZNP010000114.1, on the reverse strand, counting down.
CAATGACCTCGAACTCCTCTTCGGGGGGTTCGCCAGCCTCTTCGCTCAATCTCAGTTCTCCCTCCCAGCCCGACTGAGCGATCATTGACTCAATTAGTTCCGCCGGCACGATGTTGGCGGCCACCATGCCTCCCGTCATGTGCTCGGTGAGGGCCGCTGCCCCCTCGCAATCGAGACTGATTCTTCGATCCTCGACTATCCCGCGCTGTACGACGCCCCCGAATTTCTCATCGGCGATGAATTCGCCGCGCTGACATCCAAATGACACCTGCGACCAATAGTCGATCGGCTCGGAGCCGATTAGATCGGCATCGAGTTCCAGCCACGCGTTGGGAAGATCATTCAGACCCTCTTTCGCATTTCCATCGATCAATGCAGAACCGGCCGAAACCTCCCCAAAGAAAAGAAGGGTCCGCTCCCGGCCTCGCAAGATCCTGCTGATTGCAGAATGGGGATCGCCACGATCAAGGGCCGTTAGTGCCTGATCAATTACGGCCATCTCGTACATCGGAAGTTCCGCGTAAGACATCTGAGCACCCTCTTCTCCAGGGTTCTCTTCAATGCGGACGAACGCCGGAATGCCTGCCTCGACTTCTAACGCCATCGCTTTGAACGGTGCCGCATCGCGTTCGTAGGTTTCGCGGAAGAGGATCAGCAGGGGGTGAATCAACTCGCCGAGCGCCCCCACTACGGCGACGACGGCGTCCTCCGCGTCGGGACCGTTCGCCTCAAACAGCCGCAAGGCGGTACTTCCTACCGACCCATACAAGAGCTCCGACTCATCAGCGCGTGCGATCTCTCGCAAGAGCACGAAGTAATCCGCACTGCGTACTTCGCCCAGAATACGGTCGAATTGTTCACGGTCTTGATCACTCCATCCGTCAATGACAGCGGTGCTATCGCGGAGAGCGTCCTGAAACCGCTCGGCAGTCAAGTTGAAGACGGTTAACTCGGCATTTGCAGCAGCCTGTGCCTGACGGGAGATCTCCCCCGCTTCTTGCAGTTCAGTTGCGGCCCTAGCGACCAATCGCTTCCAGCGCTCGGCCGACTCAAGCACACGCTCAAAGGCGGCCTGTCGGGCTAATAGACGGATGCGTTTCATGCTTTCGCGCCCCTGCTCAACCTCTGCGGGGGAGAGATCCCGAACTCGGGTTACGACTGGAGAGCCCTCGTCGTAGCCAAGTGCTGAAAGGGTCCAGCCTGTCTCGCCCCCGCTATCCGTCTTGCCAAGACTAGGGACCATCGGGCTATCCAGCTCCACCTACCCTCGCCTGGCCAAACGCCTGTGCGCAACTTGGTACACAGTCCGGGCAGTCGAGTCGCGGGCGTGGTGGCGAATACCGAACGCAATGGCTCGTAGGGCAACGGGGCGGTTCGGATGGGCCACGGCGACGAAGACAGCGCCGAAGCGGCCACCCGGCCAGGGGATATAGGTCTTGACACAGCCGCCGAGCCTGGTGCCATCGCGGCCTTCGGCCTGGCAGGCCACCAGGCGTGACTTCGGGATTCCGCCGAGACGGCGCACCTCTTTGTGGAACAAACGCAACTCCTCCTCGGCGCTCGCGGGCAGATGCGCGAGGTCTTCCTCCAAGGCGTCGTCGTCAAAGCCGACCGGAAAGACCGGCTCCGATTCGGCTTCGACCACCGTCAGCCCTCGTCGTCGGTGGGCAGCGACCCGAACTGGCGCTCGAACTCCTGGGGATCGAGCCGCTGCTCGCCGTGACGCGCGAGGATCGCCTCAACGGTGGTATCCCGGCCCTCTACTGCCTCAAGCGCTGCCAGCGCTGCATCCACTCGATCCTCGGGCAGATGGTCAAGTACGGCGTGGGCTTTCTCGCGAGTCGTCACAGCGCGGATTGTACCCCGGTTCCAGGGACGCCAATTGGAGCACCTCGGAGGCGCAGGCGCTCATGCTCGTGCGCGAGTCGTGCGCCAGTGCGACACGAAAACAGCCGGTTTCAGCCGGAGATAACCGGACAACGAGGGCGCTCAAGAACAGCCCGCAAACCGCACTAGCAAGCCAAAATCCCTGCTCAGGCGAAAAAGGCGCCTACCGGAATCGAACCGGTGTAAACGGCTTTGCAGGCCGCTGCGTAGCCACTCCGCCAAGGCGCCGAGGGCGGCCTAGAGGGTAGCGGCGCTCAGGGGGATTTGGGCGGCGGCTACTGCTCGTAGGACTCGACCGTGCCGCCGTCGCGCATGCTGGCGTCGTCGGGGTCGTCGCCGGCCCGGCGGAGGGCGCGGCGTTGGCGCAGGTAGTCGTAGGCCTTGTCGAGCTGGACCCGGAGCTCCTCGAGCCGGGCGTGCTCGTCGTCGTCTAGGCCCTCGCCCTCGTGGCGATGGAGGAGCGCCTCCTCCTCCTGGACCAGTTGATCGATGCGGTCAAGTACCTGCTGGTCGTCCATGGCGTGAGCCTACCCGCTCTCCTTGACCTGGAACCGGATGCCGGCTTTCTGCAGGCGATCAAGGAGGGCGTCGCCCATCGCCACCGCGGTGGTCAGCTGGCCAGAGCGCTGCGGCAGGTCATCGAAGGCGAGGCAGAGGCCGGACTCGGCGAGCATCTTCGAGGTCTCGCTGTAGCCAGGATCGCCGCCGCTGACCTCGGTGACGACGCGCTTGTCGCCGCCCTCGCCGACGAAGATGACCTTGAACCAGCTGCGCTCGCGCTCGGCCTCGCTCGGCCCCTCCCCCGGCGCTTTCAGCTTCAGCAGTAGGTTCCGGGTCGGCGGCAGCTGCGCGAGGAGGCCGGCAGTACCGACGCCTCCGGCGATCGCGCCGACCGTCGCCAGGTGCTTGGCGACCATGTTGTGGCCGTAGGTGAAGTCGGGGCCGTAACGGTCGAGCGCCGCGGCCGAGCGGCGGATGATCGCGCCGTCGATCGTCGGCAACGGCACCGTCCAGCCACCGAGCTCCTCCTCGTGGTGGATGCGGGCGGGCGCGGCGTGGATCTGCCGTCCCTCCGCGCGCGGCTCCTGCCGCTTGCGCTCTTTCGCCGCGCTCAGCGTCTGGTGGGCGCGGGCGAAGCCGTTGACGGCGGAGTGGAAGGTGCCGCCGGAGAAGCGCGCATTCGACTTCACGTAGCCGTTGACCGTCAGCGGCACCCCCTCGGGCAGCTGCTGGACGGTGAAGTAAGCACCAAGGTCGTGTGGGATCGAGTCGAAGCCGCAGCAGTGGACGAGGCGGGCCCCGGTCCGCTCCGCCTCGGCGTGGTGTTTGACCCAAACCCGGTCGACGAACTCGGGCTCGCCCGTGAGGTCGCAGTAATCGGTGCCGGCGGCGGCGCAGGCCGCGACCAGTTGCCAGCCGTGGAGCGCGTAGGGGCCGACGGTGGTGATGACGACGCGGGTCTGCTCGGCGATCTCTCGCAGTGCCGCCTCGTCAGCCGCGTCGGCCACCAGGACGTCGGGCTTCGGCGCCTCCGGGAACGCGGCCGTCAGCTTCGCGGCGACGGCGTCGAGCTTGGTGCGGTTGCGCCCGGCCAGAGCCCAGCGCATCTCCGGCGGTACGTGCTCGGCCAGGTAATCGGCCGTCAGTCCACCGGTGAAGCCAGTGCCGCCGAAAAGAACTACGTCGTACTGGCGCGTGCCGTCCATCTGCGTCATTCTCTCAGGGTCCGCGCGCGCTGTGGGTCGCAAGTGAAACGGGCGCCGCAGACGACCAGTCAGCGACCACGACGCCCGTTGCACGTGCATGGGTTCAACGGTGGTCCTTGACAAATGTCAGGCCCAAGTCAAAGCAGCCGATGTGAGCAGGGTCGTGGTTTCGACCGCAAATTCCGAAGAAACCGCATTCGAGAACTTCGTTCGCTTCTGCGAACAGCGCTTTAACGAGCGTTTTGCCGATCCACAGGCCTTCCACGCCTTCTCGGTCAAGCACTACCGCGACTTCTGGCGCTACTTCCTCCAGTGGGCCGATCCCGTGCGCGAGGGAGACCCGGAGCCGGTCTGCAGTGACGACCGCATCGAGTTCGCCAGCTTCTTCCCCAACCTGCGACTGAGCTACGCCGAGAACCTGCTGGCGCCACGCTCGGCCGAGGAGGACGCGCGGGTGGCGTTGGTCGGGCGCCGCGGTGACGGTTCGCGGGAAGAGATCACTCGGCGCGAGCTGCGCGAGCGGGTCCGGACCGTGGCAGCGCACCTCCGCGCGCTCGGGGTCAGATCGGAGGACCGCGTCGTCGCGATCGCCGCCAACACGCCCGCGGCGGTGGTCGGCGCGCTGGCCGCCGCGACCCTCGGCGCCACCTTCTCCAGCGCCGCTCCGGACATGGGCGCCGCCGCCATCCTCAGCCGCTTCGGGCAGCTCTCGCCGAAGCTGCTGCTGGCGAACCTCGGCAACGACAGCGTCGCCGAGGTCGCCGCCGCTCTTCCCAGCTTGGAGGCGGTGGTGGCTCTGGACGACACGCCGGCGCCGGAGGAGATCAAGCTTCCCCTCCACCGCCTCTCCCAGCTCGCCGCCACCCCACCCTCCACGCCGCTGGCCGAAGGCTGGGAGCGCTTTCCCTTCAACCACCCCCTCTTCATCCTCTTCACCTCCGGCACCACCGGGACGCCGAAGTGCATCGTCCATGGCGCCGGCGGCACCCTGATCGAGCACCTGAAGGAGCACCGCCTCCACGGCGACCTCTCGCCGCAAGACACGCTCTTCTTCCAGACGAGCGCCGCCTGGATGATGTGGAACTGGCAGCTCTCGGCACTGGCTTGCGCCGCCCGCGTCGTTCTTTACGACGGGCCGCTGACCGGCCCGGGGACGCTGTGGCAAATCGTCGCCGAGGAGCAGGTCACCGTCTTCGGCACCAGCCCGCCCTATCTGCAGCTCTGCGAGGACGGCGGCTACTCGCCCCGGCGCGAGGCGCCGGCGCCGAGCCTGCGCTCAGTGCTCTCCACCGGCTCGGTCCTGCGTGACTGGCAGTTCGACTGGGTCGCCGAGCAGGTCGGCCCGGTGAAGCTGCAGTCGATCTCCGGCGGCACCGACATCATCGGCTGCTTCGTCCTCGGCCACCCGCAGGTGCCGGTCCGCCGCGGGATGCTCCAATCCCGCAGCCTCGGTCTCGACGTTCAAGCGCTGGCGACGGAGACGACGCCCTCGGATCCGGGCGTCGGCGAGCTCGTCTGCCGCAACCCCTTCCCCTCGCGCCCGCTCGGCTTCCTCGGTGATGAGGGCGGCAGCCGCTTCCACGACGCCTACTTCGCCGCCAACGAGGGCGTCTGGACCCACGGCGACCTGATCGAGTTCGACGCCGACGGACAGGCGCGGATCCATGGCCGCTCCGACGGAGTGCTGAACATTCAGGGGGTCCGCATCGGGCCGAGCGAGATCTACCAGGCGCTGCGCAAGGTGCCTGAGGTGCAGGAGGCGATGGCGGTGGAACAACGCCGCGACGCCGGGGCCCGGCTGGTACTGCTGGCGGTACTGCGGGACGGCGAGCAGATCGACCGCGAGCTGACCGTGCGAATCCGCAAGACGATCGCCGCCCAGACCACGGCCCTGCACGTGCCCGAGCTGGTGGTGGGGGTGGATGAGCTGCCGGTCACCCACAGCGGCAAGCGCTCCGAGCGCGCCGGCCGCGACGCGGTCGAGGGCCGCGAGGCGGCGAAGGTGCGGGCGCTGGCGAACCCGGACTCGCTCGGGCGGATCAGGCGCGCCGTCGAGGAGGCCGAAGCGGCGCAGGCGGCAACTGGAGTCAATGCGCTGCCAGAGGACGCCTCGCTGCGGGAGCAGTTGCGGGCCTTCTGGGAATCGGCGCTCGGCCTCGAGGGGGTCGGCGACGAAGAGGACTTCTTCGCTCTCGGCGGCACCTCGCTGCAGGCAGCTGAGGTCTTCACCCTGATCCGCGATCGGTTAGGCATCGAGCTACCGCTCTCCGCTCTGATCGAGGCACCGACGGTGCGGGCGCTGACCGCGGCCGTCGAAAACCCGGCTCCGCACTTCCAGCCACTGGTGCAGATGCGGGACGGTTCCCAAGGACCGCCGATCTACCTCCTTCACTCGATCTGGGGCGACATCCTTGGCATGCGCCAGATGGTCACCGCGATGGAAAGCGACGTGCCCGTCTATGGCATTCGCGCGCGGGGACTGAATCCGGGTGAAGAGCCCCAGGGAAGCATCGACGAGATGGCCCGGAGCTACATCGGGCTGATTCGGGGTCTGCAGCCGGAAGGCCCTTATCGTCTCGTCGGCCATTCCTTTGGTGGCCTCCTTGCCTTCGAGATGGCACGGTTGCTGATCGAGGAAGGGGAGTCGGTCGACTGGCTCGGGATCATCGACGCCGAGCTCGACGACGGCGCGCACACGCCGCTGCGCCGGTGGGCCCACCGCGCTTTGCTGCCCGTTCATTTCGCCCGGGTCGCGATGCGGGATCCCGTCGTGTCGCTGAAATCGCTCTGGAGCGAGGTGCTCCCCGGCCTGATCCGGCGCGGCGTCTCCCGCCTGCAGCGCGACGCTGCCCTCGCTGAGTCACAGGCCTCCTGGATGGAGGGCACCTCGGAAAACCAGCAGCGCCTCGCGCGCCACTCCCTTGAACTCGCCGCCACCTACCGCCCCCGTCCCTACAACGGCTCGATGACCTACTTCCTCCCCACCGTCCGGCGCTTCCACCTCTTCGCCGATCCGATGCCGGTCTGGCGGCGGGTCACCGCCGGCGAGATCGCGATCGAGCGCGTGCCGGGGCCACACGTGGGCATGGTCGCGGGCAAGGCCGGCCGGGTCGTCGCCGCCGGGATCGACCGACACCTCAGCGGCTGAATCAGGCAGCTGACGGCGTAGCTTCGGCGGCGGCGCTCTCGACCGGATGGCCGCCATCGCGCCAGACGCCGACGCCTTTGCCGACGTGGACGACCTCGAAGCCGGCGCGCTGGAGGATCGAGGCGGCGAGGCCGCTGCGTTTGCCGCCGCGGCAGATCGTCGCGATCTGGCGGTCGCGGGGCAGCTCGTCGAGGCGCCCGGCGAGGTCGCCGTAGGGGATGTGGAGCGAGCCGGGGATGTGCTCGCCCGCGTACTCGGAGTTATTGCGGACGTCGAGGATTACCGGGCCGCCGTCGCCGTCGGTGCGGCGCGCTAGCTCGTCGGGGTCGATCCACTCGATCCGGTGCACCGGCCGCTCCTCCGTCCGCCAGGCGGTCATCCCGCCCTCGAGAAAGCCGCGAACCGGTAGGCCGACCGAGGCGAGCAGCTGGGCAGCGGCGCGCTCGTCGCCGCTGGAGGCGGCAACGACAACGATGTCGGCGCCCTCCGGCGCCACCCGGGAGACCTTGGTAGCGAAGCCGGTGTCGTAGGAGGAGGCGCTGAGCGCTCCCTCGATGTGGGCCTCGTCGAACTGCTCGTTGGTGCGGCCGTCAATCACCACCGCTCCTTCTTCGACCAGCTCTTCAACCTCGTGCGGGCTGAGCGGCGCCGGCGTCCCGAAGTCCTCGACCAGCGGCCCTTTGTTGAGGCCGACGATGCGCTCGACGTTCGGCGGTTTGTCGCCGAGCGAGCCGACTTGGTCCTCGACGAACTCCGCCTCGTCCTCGATCTGCAGGGCGCTGTTGTGGCGGCGCTCGAAGCCGATCGTCGAGGAGGTCTTGAGGTCGAGCCCGGAGCCGCCGCAGAGCGAGCCGCCGAGGTGGCCCGGCCAGACCTCGACCTCGTAGGGCAGGGTCAGCAGCTTGTCGTGCAACGAGTGGAACATGTCGGCGGCGCCGTCGCGCGGTTCCACCGCCAGGTCGGGCCGGGCAACGTCGCCGATGAACAGCGAGTCGCCGGTCAGGAGCGCCCAGGGCGCGCCGCCGCGACTGGCGTCGCTGAGCAGGAAGCAGGTGTGCTCGGGCCGGTGCCCGGGCGTGTGGATCGCCGCGATCGTCAGGTCGCCGAGCTCCAGCTTCCAGCCGTCCTCGAAGGCCTCGTGCGGGTACTCGGCCTCGGCCAGCTTGTGGACATGGACGGTGGCGCCGGTGCTGCGGCAGAGGCGACCGTGGCCGGAGACGTGGTCGGCATGGTTGTGGGTCTCGAGCACGTGGCCGATGCGGACGCCGTGCAGCCGCGCCAGGCGCTTGTAGGGGTCGATGTCCCATTGCGGATCGACCACCGCGGCGACGCCGTGTTCGCGGTCGGCAACGAGATAGGAGGCGCAGCCGAGGTCCTCGTGGATGATCTGGCGGAAGAGCATCTTCTTGCCTGGACTCAGGCTAGCGCCTGGCGCGAGTGGGTAGGTGAAGTTCCGTGGATCAGGTGGCGACGCTGACGACGGTGGAAGAGCTCCTGGCCGAGGCAGCGGCGGAAATCGACCGCCTCACCCCCGCCGAAGCCCACGAAGCCACGGAGGAAGGCGACCTCCTGATCGACATCCGCCCCGTCGAGCAGCGCCATCGCGACGGCCTGGTCCCAGGAGCGGCCATAGTCGACCGCAACGTCCTCGAGTGGCGCCTCGACCCCGATGGCGAGCACCGCAACCCGGACCTAGCCCACCGCGACCGCCGCATCATCCTCATCTGCAACGAGGGCTACCAAACCGTCCTAGCCGCCGCCACCCTCCGCCGCTTCGGCCTCGACAGCTGTGACGTCATCGAAGGCGTCCAAGGCTGGATGGCAGCCGGCCTGCCCCTGGAACGCCCCACCCCCTGATCGCACCGGCCTCGGTAAACTGCGCAGAAGTGCGGCTGTAGCTCAGCTGGCTAGAGCGTCTGCTTGCCATGCAGAAGGTCGAGGGTTCGAATCCCTTCAGCCGCTCCTCCTGATGACCAAGGCGGAGCTTCATCAGCTTGTTGATCGGCTGCCTGAAAAGGCAGTCGATGGTGCCGCAATCCTGCTCGAGGAGATAACCGATGGGCGCATCGACCCCGAGCAGGCTTGGTTCTGGACGCGTGAATGGCAGCAGCGCGAGCGGGAAGCAGACAAGGACCTCGCCGCCGGCCGCGTCACGCGCTTCGAGAGCGACGAGGATTTCCTAGCGGAGTTGGACGAGCGCACGAAGCCGCTCGATGCCGACGCGTGAAGTCCTCGCGTCGTTCTGGCGCGACTGGGACCAGCTGAGTCCGAAGCAGCAGCGGGAGTTCCGGGTTGCGGTGGCGCAGTTCATCGCCAATCTCGCCGAAGACAAGCAGAGCTTTCATCCTCGGCTTCGCGTTAAGCGGGTCCAAGGGCATCCGGGAATATGGGAGATGACCTGGGCCTATGACGGCCGCGCAACCTTCCAGTACGGCGACGAGGTGCATGCCGGGCAGCCGCACATCATTTGGCGTCGGATCGGAACCCACTCCATCTTCCGCCGACCCTAGCCGCGCGACATCTCTGGACCAACTCACCAGCGTTCGCGGCACGGTGAATCTTTGATAGCGCGAAAGTTTCCGCCATACCGAATGGGAACATCGACGGAATGCAATTTCGTGAGGAGTACGTCGAGCGCCTTCGATCCTGCTTGGAGAATGAGGAGGACTGGCACCACGTCGAGCGCTGTTTCCGCGAGGGACTTGGCGACGACGAGGTTGAGGATGCGAGCCCCATCGTCTTTGCCTTTGGCTACATGCTGGTCGCTTCTCGCCGCGAAGAACTTCGGGATCGAGTCGGCGTCTTTGGCGCTCAGTTCGAAATAGAAGGCCGAATTTTCCCGAAACCGCTAGCCGAGATTGACGACGACACGCTCGGCCTTTGGGAGAAGTACGCCGACGCCACCCAGACGTATCCCCTTGCCGCGAGCCGCCTCAACGACCTGCTGTGGGTTCGCAGGCACGGCGAGCAGCCAGTGAACCGCGCTCGGGCTGCGTTTGACGGTTACCTGTCACTGGCAGAGACGGCAGAGACCATGGACCTCGTCGACTGCCTCCAGCGAGCCATCGAGATCGCTGCCGAAATCGGAGACGAGAAGCGTCTAGGAGCGGCAATCAACAAAGCGCTCGATGTGAGTCGATCCGAGATCCGTGACACTTCCGAGAGACGGCCGGGGATTCCCCTAAGCCTGATCAGGGCGATTGTTGAATTGAAGCCTGATCTACACCCAGGTGGGTTGCTGGAGTTACTTGACGAAGCTGGCGACCGTTATGGCGAGGACCCCTACATTGCCGAGTCAGTCAACCAGCTAAAGCAGACGCTTTCTACGCCTGAAGAGCGAGAGGAGCTACAGCGCCAGCAGGTGGAACGCTGGCGAGAGGAGGGGCAGAAAGGCGATGCTCTTCTTCGCTACTCCCGGCTGCAGCAAGCGCTCGGCCTCGCTCGCGCCCATGGATTCACGGAGGTAGCAGAAGAGATCCTGCTCGAAATGCAGTCGATGGAGTCTGCGGACTTCGACTTCAAGCCGATGACGGCCGAGGTCGAGATTCCAAGGGAGGAAATCGACGCCTATGTCCAAGGCTTCGTCCGGGACTCGGAGTCCTGGCAGGATGCCCTGCGGCGCTTCGGCTCGGAACGTCCGCCGAGCGGCGACGCCGAGGAGAACAAAAAGCTCACCAAGGAACTCGCTGAAAAGTACCCCGTCCAACGCCTCTTCGGCGCCCAGATCATGGGACCGCACGGCAGCCTGACGGCCGCTGCGAATAGCGAGGAGGAGCATGATCGCGTTGACCTCGCGAGACACGAGTCAATGCAAATCGGGATCTGGGCGTCTATTGGCGTCGAAATACTCGACGCGATCAACGAGGCGTTCGATATTTCAGATGATCGCGAGTCGCTGACGGAGTTTTTCACCACCGAGCTAATTGATCGCGAGGTAGCTGCGCGGATTGCCGATGGAGTACTCCGCTTTTTCAACGGCGACGATGATGGCGCCCTCCACATCCTCGTTCCTCAGCTAGAGGCAGCGATCCGGGGTGCCTCGGCACGAGCTGGCGTCGTCGTAATCAAGAACCCGCGCGGGGGAACCCCAGGAGGGGTGCGAGCCCTCGGGGGAATCCTCGCCGACCTTAAAGGCCGGCTTGATGAATCTTGGCGACGTTATCTGGCGAATGCCCTCACCGATCCACTCGGAATCAACCTTCGCAACCAGCTGAGCCACGGCCTCCACGGTCCCACCTCCCGCAACGAGGTGGCGATAGCGATCCAAATCGCCTGCCATCTTCGTGGATGGCGACGCACCGAGCCTGACGGCGGCGAGACTGAGAGCTAGTTCGTTTGGGCCGCGGACGGCTCTCGCTGCCCAAACCCAGCGGAACCGCGCCTGACTCAGCCGAATCTCTCAGCGGCGCGTTTGGGTCTTTTGGCTCTAGGAAACGCATATGGCCGTGAGCCAGATCGTTTGCCATGGAGAAGGTCGAGGGTTCGAATCCCTTCAGCCGCTTTAAGACTCGACGGCTCATGGGTGACGGCGTATGGTCGGTATCCCACCCTCTAGGAGGTTTTCTCCCATGTATGTACGTGCCGTCAGGTTCACTGATGTATCTGCCGAGCGGATGCGGGAGCTGCTTTCGCGCATTGATGAGTCCGACGGGCCACCGCCCGGCGTGCCTGCCACCGGTCTCAAGGTCTTGTATGACGAGGGACAAGAGACGGCGGTAGTCCTTCAGGAGTTCGCGAGCGCGGAGGACATGGAAGCCGGTGCCAAAGTGTTCAGCGCGATGGATCCGGCGGAGACGCCCGGCACCCGTGCATCGGTGGACACGTGCGAGGTGAAGATCGAGCTATCGCTTAGCTGAGATCGCCGCTTCGCAAAGTGGCGCCTAGTCGAACAGCTCGCCGAGGAAGCCGCGGCGTCGTTTGTCGCCGGCAGGGCGGCTCGCATGTCGCACGTCATCGGGGGAACCGCCGAGATAGGAGCTCTCAGCGCTGATCAGTTGCTCTAGCTCGCCGCGGTCGAGGAAGATGCCGTGGCAGGCGGTGCATTGGTCAATCGTGATGCCGTTGCGCGCATAGGTGCGCATGGGGCTGTTGCACTTGGGGCAGGTGAGTTCTTTCGGCTTCTTCATTAGAGGCCTAACTCGCCGACGCCGTGCTCGCCCCACCCTAGGTGATGGGCGAGCTCGTGGCGGAGGGTGCGGTCGACTTCGCGGGCTAGTAGCTGGCGGTCGTGGCCGAAGTCGCGTTCGAGGGTGTCGCGGTAGATCACGATCCTGTCCTCGTAGCGTTCGTTGGCGATGCCGTCGCCGAAGTACTGGCCGTAGGCGTTCGCTTCGGTTCCGAGCTCGGAGACGATGACGGGCACCTTCTCGAGCGCCGCCCGGAATTGCTCGGGGAGCCGGTCGATCGAGTCGGCGACCAGCCCTTCGAAGTCGTCTACGGGGTCGTCCTCGGTCATGGAGACACGGTACCGAGGGGACGCCGGCTGCCCCTCAGCGCCAGAGCTCGCGGCGCAGCATCTCGTTGCCGCGTTCCAGCTGTTCGATGGTGGCACTGGCGACCGAGCGGGCGCGGGTGGCGCGGTTGATACGGCCCTGAATCTCCCGGTGGGATTTCTTGGTGCGGCGGGAGACGTCGCCGACCAGGCGCTTGCGCTCGTTGCGCAGGCGCTCCCTCATCTCGTAGGCCGACTCCCGCTTGGGCTCGGAGTCCTCGGGGGCAGCTTTGGGCTTGGCCGTCTTCTTCGCTTGCGGTGGATCATCCGTCGGGAAGAGCTGCAGCGCGGTCTCGCTCATGATCGCGTCGTCCAACTCGGCGCCACCGGAGCTGAGGGCGGCAAAGCCTCCCCCAGGCTCGCTCTCGCTCCGATCTGGCTCGTCGAACTCCTCGCCCTCTTCCTCCTCAGCGGACTTCAGCTCGAGCGCGTGGCGTCGCTCCAACTCGATCTCGTGGGCCAAAGCCTTCAGCCGCTGATCGGCCGGCATCAGCAGGTAGCTCATCTGCCGCCGCGGCTTCGGGGTGGCGCGGATGAAACGTCCGACCACCTGGCGGAAGAAGAGCTCGGTCCGCGCCGCCGTCGCGTAGACGCCGACCCGCAGGCGGGGGATGTCGACGCCCTCGGAGACCATTAGGACCGAGACCAGCCAGCGTCGGTCGGAGGAGGCGAAGTCGGCGATCCGCTTGCTGGCGCCGGGCTCGTCACTCATCACCAGCTCGGGCTGCTCGCCGGAAATCGACGCAAGGCGTGCCGCGATCGCCCGCGCGTGGTCCTGGTCAGAGGCGATGACTAGGCCGCCCGCGTCAGGGTGCCCTTCGGCGCGCACCTCGTTCAGTCTCGCGTCCCCGTCTCGCAGCACCTCCCCCATCCACTCGCCCTCCGGGCTAAGCGCCGTCCGCAAGCGCCGCGCCGCCTCCGCCGCCGGCAGGACGAGGTCGAAGTCGGCGCTCCGCAGGCGCCCGTCCGAGACCCATTCCATCTCCCCGTCGTACGGCAGGAAGGTGATCGGGCGGCAGACACGGTCGCGCAGGGCCTGCGGATAGCCGTAGGCGTAGTCGGCCCGACTGAGGCCGTCCTCGTCATAGGTGACCCAAGGGATCGCCGAGTTGTCGGAGCGGAAGGGCGTCCCCGAGAGCAGCAGCCGGAAACGGGCGCCGTCGAAGGCCTTGCGGCTTTGCAGCCCCCAGGCGGCCAGATCGCCCATGTGGTGAGGCTCGTCGGCGATCAGCAGGGTCGGTCGGCGGTCGGCGGCAAGCCGGTGTGTCTCCGGTCCGGCCGCGATCGTCTGGTAGGTGACGGCGACCCCGTGGAAGTCGGCTGACTCCGGCCCGTCTGAGTTTGGCCGGTTCGGCTCGAGGTCGATGCCATAGCGCCCCGCGTCGGCCGCCCACTGACGGCAGATGTGAGTGGTCGGGCCGACGACGACGACTCGCGAGACGAACCCGGCGCTCAACATCCGGTGGGCGATGTGCAGGCCGAAGGTGGTCTTGCCGGCCGCCGGCGTCGCCGAGGCCAGAAAGCTGGTGCCCGAATGCGCCCGCACGGCAGCCGTCGCCTCCTGCTGCCAAGAGCGGAGGGGCCGGCTGTCAGGCCAATCCGGGAGCGGGCGCACACGCGCGCCGCCGCCGGTCAGTTGCTGAGAGGCGTCGTACAAGGGCCGGCCACAATAGGGCGGGCCGCGGTCGGAGGAGATCCGGATTTACGCAGGTTGCGCCGGGCCAGACGGACTGTCAGAGCTCTGACAGCGTTTGCCTACCCGGGCCGTCGCGGTATTTACGCTGACAAGGTGGCAACCCTCCCCGTCCTGCAAATCGACCCCGACCTCGCCGACGGCATCTCCGAGCCACGGCTATCGAGCGCGATACACGCCTGCCGAGCGCGGGCGATCGACCTCTCTCCGGGGCGCTGGGACATCGACGAACTCGAGGGCGAGCGATCCGGGTTCGGGCTCCTGGTGGTCTCGGGGATCCTCTGCCGGCGTGTCGTCCAGGGCGAGTGCAACGCCGCCGAGATCGTCGGCCCCGGCGACCTGCTGCGCCCCTGGGAGGGGATCGGCGACTGGACGAGCATCCCGACGGAAGCGAGCTGGCGGGTGATCCAGCCCGGCCAACTCGCGATCCTCGACGACGGCTTCGTCCAGCGGGCCAGTGCCTACCCGGAGGTGAGCATCGCCCTGATCCGGCGCGCGCTGCAACGCTCCCGCTACCTGACCGTCCTGATTGCGATCATCAGCCAGCGACGGATCGAGACGCGGCTGACGATGCTCTTCTGGCACCTGGCGGATCGCTTCGGGCACATGAACGGCGACTGGGTGGAGATCCCGGTGCCCCTCACCCACGGCACCCTGGCCGAGCTCGTCGCCGCCCGCCGCCCCTCGGTGACGACGGCGCTTTCCCACCTTTATGAGCGCGGGGTCCTCCAGCGAGCCGATCGCGGCTGGCGCCTGCGGGGAACGGTTCCGCCAGAGCTGCTCGAGGTACAGGGCGTCGGTGCGTCCGAGGAGGCAGGGCGGACGCCCGGCGTCCTGTCCTCGAGCAGCCTGGAGACCATCTCTACGCGCGCCTAAAGGGCTAGTGCGGGTGGGCGTGGCCGCCGCGGACGGTGCGCCAGGACTGCCAAGTGATGCGGATGATCAGGGCGCTAATCCCGAGGCCGATCAGCGGGTCGGCGAATTGGAGACCGAGGGCGACGACGGCGGCGCTGGCGACCACCGCGAGGCTGACGTAGGCGTCGGCCTTGGCGTGGTTGCCGTCGGCGATCAGCGCCGGGCTATCGAGGGTGCGGCCAGCGTTGGTGCGGACGATCGCCGCCAGCCAGTTGCCGGCGTAGCCGATCAGGCCGGCCGCCGCCAGCGCGCCCAGGTGGTCGACGGTCTGTGGGTGGATCAGTCGTTCGATCGCCTCGACCGCGGCGACGCAAGCCGAGGCGAAGATCGCGAAGACGACAAAGTAGCCGGCGATTCGCTCGGCCCGCTCGGAGCGCAGGAGGAAGGCGATGCCCAGCGGGATCGCGGTGGCCGCGTCGCCGAAGTTGTGGATCAGATCGGCGAGCAGGGCAATGCTGCCAGTGGCGAGGAAGATCGCCAGCTGGATCAGCGCGGTGGCGCCGAGGATCGCCAGCGACAGGGCGACGGCACGAAGGCCGGCGCGGGAGCGTTTGATCGAGTGGTGGATCAGACCGTGGCTGTGACCGTGATCATGGCTGTGGCCGGGAGCGTGAGAGCGGGATATCTCGGGTGACATTTAGTGCAAGTTTCTAGAAAGACGTGTTTTGCCGTACTGATTAATGGGTACCGTGCCCCTGTTCCCACATTGATCCATCCCCTGGCGCGGCGCAGAGGAAGAGCCCTTTCCCCGTTTGGCACCGTCGTTTTCCCTGGCCACGGTTGCCCTGACGCTCCTCCTCCGCGCCGCGTCTTTTTCTTCTTAGTCGCGCAGCTCTGAGATCAGATCATCGAGGTCGAGCGGGTAGGTCCCCATCTGGACGCCCTCCCCCTCCGGCGGCCGCGGCCATTCCTCGCGCGGGCGGTCCCAGTAGAGCTCAACCCCGTTGTGGTCGGGGTCAGAGAGGTAGAGCGCCTCGCTGACGCCGTGGTCGGAGGCGCCTTCGAGCGGCCAGCCGGCCTCGCTGAGGCGGCGCAGGGCGTCGGCGAGGGCGCGCCGGGTCGGGTAGCGGATCGCGGTGTGGAAAAGGCCGGTAGTTCCGGGCGCCGGTGGCGAGCCGCCTTTCGAGGACCAGGAGTTGAGACCGATGTGGTGGTGGTAGCCGCCGGCGGAGATGAAGGCGGCATCGGCGCCCCAGCGCTGCATCAGCTCGAAGCCGAGGATGCCGCAGTAGAAGTCGAGCGCGCGGTCGACGTCGGCGACCTTGAGGTGGACGTGCCCGATGTCGACGCCGGGATCGATCGGCTCAGCCATCGAGGACTCCGTCGAGTGCTTCGTTGACGAGGCGATCGGCGTCGGCGTTCTGACCCCTAAGGACGTGGCGGATCGACCAGGAGTCGAAGCGGACCAGCGCCCGCTTTACCTCTTGGTGCAGCGGTTTGATCCCATCGCTTTTCACCTTGAATTTGCCCTCGACCTGCCGCACGACCAACTGGGAGTCGCCGATCAGCTCGACTTCGCTGGCGCCCAGCTCCGCCGCCAGCTTGATCCCCCGCAACAACGCCTTGTACTCGGCGACGTTGTTGGTCTCCTCGCCGATCTTCTCCCCCACTTTCTGGAGAATCGTGCCGCTGTCATCGCGGAGGACGACGCCGATCGCCGCCGGGCCCGGGTTGCCCCGGGAACCTCCGTCGAAGTTGACGGTGACCCGGCTCATCGCTGCGCGGTTCGCTCGGCGAGCATCAAGCGCCCATCTTCGCCGACCGAGGCGTTCCACTGCCGCGCCGCCGAGTCGAGCTGGTCGATCTCGCGGCCCTTGTCGATCTCGAAGACGGGACGCAACTCGTCGGCGATGTCAACGCCCCACTGATACCAGGAGAGCTCCCAGGCCACGGTCACCCGAACCTCGTTCGGATGGCCGGCAGCGGCACCGACCGAGGCGAAGGGCTTGCCGAGCGTGCGGGTGAGACCGGCGACGGTACGCCCGGCGTCGCTCGAGTTGAAGCGGACAGTGGCGCGCTCGAACGGGGGCGGCGCATCATCAGCGGGCGGAAGCGGACGCGAACGCTTGGCCGGCGCAGGGGCGGGCTCAGCTTTCGGCGTGGGCACTCCGGGGCGGCGCGCCTGGCGGCGCAGCAGTCCCCTCAGGCGCCAACGGCCCTCGTGGCCGTCGCCAGAACGCTCCGGCTCCGGCTCGCCGGCCAGGCGCCATCCCAGCCGCTCCGCCCGCGTCACGCAGAGCTCGCAGACCGAACGCTCCTCTTCCCCCTCGATGAAGCCGTGAACGCGCTCGCCGGCCAGGATCGTCCGGCCGCAGATCGCGCAGGTGGCATCGGCGCTCATGCCGGCCCAAGGTACCAACGCGCGGGTGTCAGCCCCGGTGGTCTCAGCCCTGCTGCAGATGCGATTTCAGCCGCATCACTGCCTTCGTGTGCAGCTGGGAGACCCGCGACTCGGTAACACCGAGGACCTCGCCGATCTCGCGCAGGGTGAGGTTCTCGTAGTAGTAGAGGGCGACGACCAGCTGCTCGCGCTCGGGCAGCGAGCCGATCGCCTCGGTGAGGCGGTCCTTGACCTCGGTCGTGGCGAGTGCCTCCTGCGGGTCGGCAGCGCCCTCGTCGGCAATCGTGTCGAGCAGCGAGACCTGATCGCCGGAGGAGTCGGAGACGGTCCAGAGCTCGTCGAGCGCGTAGACCGAGGAGTTGGCGATCTCCAGCAGCGCGCTCTGCAGTTCTTCTTCGGTCATGTTGAGCTTGGCGGCGAGCTCGGCCTCGGTCGGCGCTCGCTGCAGCTCGTGCTCGAGCTTGGCCTGCACCTGTTCGATTTCGCGGGCGCGCGAGCGGACCGAGCGCGGCACCCAGTCGAGCGAGCGCAGTTCGTCGATGATCGCGCCGCGGATGCGGGTCATTGCGAAGGTCTCGAATTTGATCCCCCGCTCGGGCTCAAAACGCTCGATCGCCCCGATCAGTCCGACCAGGCCATACGAGATCAGGTCGGCGTCTTCGACGTGCGAGGGCAGCCCGGCGCCGAGCCGGCCGGCGACGAATTTGACCATCGGCGAGTAGGCGACCACCAGCCGCTCGCGGGCAGTGTCGTCCCCCTGGTCCTTATAGCGGCGCCACAAGTCGCGGAGCTCTACCTCCTTCACCCCCGTGTCCATCAGGGCATCCTATGTTCGTGTGCGGCGGTTTGGCTCATGCGCGGGGGTGGCTGGCTGCGTAGGTGTCGCGGAGTCTGGCGGCGTCGACTCGGGTGTAAACCTGGGTGGTCGAGATCGATGCGTGACCCAACAACTCCTGAATCGTACGCAGATCTGCACCACCCTCAAGCAGATGAGTTGCAAAGGAATGTCTAAGTGAATGTGGGGAGACGCCGGCTGCCAGAGCCGCCTCGCGGGTCCAGAGGCCGAGGCGGCGAGTGACGTCGGAGTTAGAGAGGCGGCGGCCGCTCTTGGAGAGGAAGAGCGCCGGCTCGCGCCGATCGGTGGCGAGGGCGTGGCGGCCTTTGTCGAGGTAGCGGCGCAGAGCGCGCTGCGCCGGCTCCCCCACCGGGAGCAGCCGCTCCTTCGAGCCCTTGCCGAGGACCCGCAGCTGCTCGGTCTCGAAATCGAGTGCCCCAACGTCGAGGTTGACGATCTCCTCGCAGCGCAGCCCGCAGGAGTAGGCGAGCTCGAGCATCGCCCGGTCGCGCAGCTCCAGGGGCGTCCGCGCCGGGATCCGCTCGAGCAGCGAACGCATCTGCTCGGTGGTGAGCACGTCCGGAAGCTTTTCCCCGCGCTTCGGGCTTGAGACAAGCTCGGCGGGGTTCGAACCGGCGCGCTCGGTGCGGACGAGGAAGCCGTAGAGGCCGCGGATCGCCGCCAGCTTGCGGGCGACCGTCGCCGGCGCCGCGCCAGCGTTAGAGAGCCCGGCGCCGTAGCGGCGCACGTCGCGGTGGCGGACGTCAACCGGCCCGAGTCCCTGTTCGCCAGCCCACTCGGCAAACCCGCCGAGATCCACTCCGTAAGCCCGCCGCGTCCGCTCCGCAGACCCCCGCGCCCGCAGGTCACGGTCATATAGAGACAGCGCTTCTTCCCAGTTCACGGGACGTTGATTCGTCCCCGCCGCCCGTCGTCCTGCGCGCGACTAGTTGCCGATGTAAACGGGGGTGCCGACTTCGACCTGTTCGTACAGTTCGATCACGTCGGGGATTGCCATCCGGATGCAGCCGTGGGATTCGGCGTGGCCGAGGGAGTAGGTCTCTTCGGTGCCGTGGATGCCGGCGCCTTCGTAGATCGCCATCCAGCGGGCCTTGATCGGGTCAGCAGGGCCTGGCGGGATCGTCTGCCCGGCGAGGTCGCCGGCCCAGGCGGAGTTAGGTACGTGCCAAACCGGGTTTTCTTCCATTTCCTCGATTTCGTACAGGCCTTCGGGCGTTTCCAGCCCTTCCATGCCGACGGCGACGGTGTATTCCTTCGCCAACTTCAGGTGCTTCCAGAGGCGGAGGGTGAAGGTGCCGCGGTCGACGGTGATGTAAGAGGGGTACTGGGCCGCGACCTCGCTCTTGGTCACTTCCGGCTTGGTCGAGTGAACGGCGGCGACGATCTTGTGCGGCGCGCTCGCGTTCAGCACCGCGGCCTTCAGCTTTTTCTCCAGCAGGTTGTCGCGCAGCTTGCGCCCGTCCTTGCCGGCGACGACTTCGAGCGAGTCGGGGGTCGGTTCGACGTCGGCGTTCTGCGGTTCGCGGTCGACTTCTTCGGCGACGTGGCGGACGAAGCGGTTGATCGCCCGCTGCGAGTAGTTGACCTGGGGCGAAATCTTTTCGTCGACTTCGCCGCCGCTGACGTAGCGGACGAGCCGGTCCGGGAAGCCCCCTTCCTGGCTCGCTTCGACGGCTTCTTCGACGGCCGAGTCAACGTCGGCGCGGATCTTCAGCTGCTTCCCGGGGAGCTTCCAGGTCTGGCCGTCGAAGGTGACGACGAGCGCGTGGCGCAGCGGCGAGAGCAGCTTGTGGCGGACCGCGGCGGCGGCTTCTTCTTCGTTCATGCCGCCGACATCGACGCCGCCGACGGTGACGCCATCGGCGATCTTGTCCTTCTGCGAGCTGTCGTAGGCGTAGGCAGCGCCGACCACGACGACCAGCAACACGGCGGCGATGATCACCACTATCGAAGTTCTCTTACGCATCTCGACTGGACCCGCTCCCCGCGGTTCGCTGACCAGGAAACAAAAAGTCTAAGCACTAGTGCGGTCTTATCGGCAGGGCTGGTGGATATCTTTCGCCGGGTGCGCACGAAGGACGAGGTCCGGGAGGAAGTGTGGAAGGCGATGGAACGCGAGGGCGTTTCCCGCTTCCCGGGCGCCGAGGGGCGGATCCCGAACTTCGCCGGCGCCAAACTCGCCGCCGAGAAGCTAGCCGGTCACCGGCTCTGGAAGCGCGCCAGGGTGATCAAGGCCAACCCCGATTCGCCGCAGACGCACGCCCGCCGGATCGCCCTCGAAGAGGGCAAGACGATGATCATGGCGGTGCCGCGGTTGCGCGACCCCCACCCCTTCCGAGTGCTGGAACCGAAAATGCTCTCGAAGGCGGCGATGAAAGAGGCGGCGACGATCAAGGGGGCGCTGAAGCACGGCCGCGTAGTCGCCCTCGACGACCTACCGGAGATCGACTTCGTCTTGAGCGGATCGGTCGCGGTCAACCTCAGCGGCGCCCGGGTCGGCAAAGGCGGCGGCTACCACGACCTCGAGTACGGGATTCTCAGCGCCGCGGGCAAGATCGACGAACACACCACGATTGCCACCACCGTGCACCCGATCCAGATCCTTCGCCAGCACCTGATGGTCACCGACCACGACCTTCCCTGCGACCTGATCGCAACCCCGCGCGCGGTGATCGAGATCGACCGCCAGCACCCGCGGCCGCGCGGCATCCTCTGGGACCACCTGCAGCCGCCGCAGATCCGCGAGATCCCGGTGCTGGAACGGATGGGCTACGCCTAGGCCGGACTGGCTGCGCGGCTAGGATTCGCCCATGCCCGAGCCTGAGCGTCAACCGCTGCCCGCCTTCCCCGGGACCGATTACGGCAATCCGGACCCGGAGTGGCTGAAGATCGACTGGCGCCGGCATCTGCGCCAGGTGGACCTGCCGGGGGCTGAGGCGCTCAACTACGTCGAGATCGGCGAGGGCGATCCGATCATCTTCGTCCACGGCATTGCCGGCTGCTGGCGCAACTGGCTCGAGAACCTCCCCTACTTCGGGCGCACCCACCGGGCGATCGCGATCGACTTGCCGGGGTTCGGCGACAGCCCGATGCCCTCCTGGGATATCTCGATGGCCAACTACGGGCGGCTGATCCACGACTTCTGCGAGCGGCTCGGGATCGATCAGGTGGCGGCGCTGGTTGGCAACTCGATGGGCGGCTTCATCAGCACCGAGGCGGTGATCGAGGAGCCGGAGCGCTTCGACCGCCTGGTCCTGATCTCCGCGGCCGGGATCAGCTTCGCCGAGTGGGAGGGCCGGGCATTCGACGCAACCGGTCGTATCGTCAAAGCAGCGATCCCCTTCCTCAGCGGCGATCGGCGCATCTACTGGACGACGCCGCGGGGCCGCAAGCTCGCCTTCGGACGCCTCTTCCGCAACCCCAACAAACTGCGTCCCGAGCTGCTCGCCGAGCAGGTGCGCCCGGGCCTTCAGGCTCCCGCATTCAACGAGGCTCTGACCACGATCTGGGGATACGACACCCGCGAGCGGCTACCGGAGATCGAGATCCCGACGATGGTCGTCTGGGGCCTGAACGACCAGATCGTCCCGGTCGAGGGCGCCCTCGGCTACCACCGCCTAATCCCCCACTCGCGGCTGGAGATCTTCGAGCGCACCGGCCATCTGCCCCAGCTCGAGCGGCCGCAGCGGTTCAACCCGCTGCTGGAAGATTTCATCGAGTCCTCGCGGCCGCTGCGTGCGGCGGCGGACACGGCGGTCGGCTAGCTCGTTACCGCGCCTTCGGCCGCGGATGAGACCGTGGCGGCGTACTTGGCCATGATGCCTCGCGTGTACTGCGGCTCCGGCTGCTCGTAGTCAGCGACCCGCTGCGCAATCTCCTCATCGGAGAGGGCGATGTCGAGACGGCGGTTGTCGATGTCGACGGTGATCTCGTCGCCCTCGCGGATCGCCGCGATCGGCCCCCCTTTGGCGGCCTCGGGCGCGACGTGGCCGATCATCAGACCGCGGGTGGCGCCGGAGAAGCGGCCGTCGGTGACCATCGCCACGCTCTCCCCCAGACCCTCGCCGACGATCGCCGCCGTCACCTGCAGCATCTCCCGCATCCCCGGGCCGCCGACCGGCCCCTCGTTGCGGATCACGACAACGTCGCCGGGATTGATCTGCTGGTCCTTGACCGCGCGGAAGCAGTCCTCTTCGCACTCGAAAACGCGGGCCGGACCGGTCTGCTGACGGCGCTCGGTGCCGGCGACCTTGACCACCGAACCTTCCGGCGCGAGGTTGCCGCGCAGGATCGCCAGTCCGCCTTCGGGCTTCAGCGGGTTCTCGACTTGGCGGACGACTTCCTGGTCGGGCGCCTCGGTCGCGGCGGCGGCCTCCTCGCCGACCGTGCGCCCGGTGACGGTGATCGCCTCGCCGTGGAGGATCCCGGCTTTCGCCAAGCGCTTGAGGATGACCGGCACGCCGCCGGCGGCGTAGAGGTCGGTGGCGACGAAGCGGCCGCCCGGTTTGAGGTCGGCGAAGAGCGGCGTCTGGCGCGAGATCCGCTCGAAGTCGTCCATCGTCAGCTCGATCCCGAGCTCGTGCGCAAGCGCGATCAGGTGGAGGACGCCGTTGGTCGAGCCGCCCGAGGCGCAGACGCAGGCGATCGCGTTTTCCAGCGACTCGCGGGTGATGATCTTGCTCGGCCGGATGTCCTCGGCGAGGACGTTGATCACCAGCCCGCCGATTTTCTCGGCGACGGTGTCCTTGTCGTCGTCTTCGGCTGGCACCATCGCCGAGCCGCCGGCGCTGATCCCAAGCGCCTCGAAGGCGCAGGCCATCGTGTTGGCGGTGAACTGGCCGCCGCAAGCGCCGGCGCCGGGACTAGCGACGCCCTCCAGCTCGTGCAGTTCTTCGTCGGTCATGTCGCCGGCGTTGTGGGCGCCGATCGCCTCGAAGATGTCGAGGATGGTGACATCGCGGCCGTGCCAGTGGCCGGGGGCGATCGAGCCGCCATAGAGCAACACCGAGGGCACGTCGAGCCGGGACAAGGCCATCGCGCAGCCCGGGATCGTCTTGTCGCAGGCACAGAGGGCGACGATTGCGTCGAATTGGTATCCACGGGCCATCAGCTCGATAGAGTCGGCGATCACCTCGCGGCTGACCAAGGAAGCCTTCATCCCCTGGGTCCCCATCGTCACCCCGTCGGAGACGGCAACGGTGTTGAACTCCATCGGCGTGCCGCCGGCAGCGCGAACGCCCGCTTTGACGTGCTCGGCCAGCGCCCGCAGGTGGAAGTTGCACGGCATCGCCTCGGTCCAGGTGTTGGCGATCCCCACCGTCGGCCGGCTGAGGGCATCGTCGTCGAACCCGATCCCCTTCATATAGGCACGCGCGTGGGCGCGGTCGGGCCCGTCGAAGACCACCGAGGAACGCGGGCGAGGGAGATTGGTCGCGGTATTGCCGTTCGAGCTCATGGCGTCGAAATCTACTGAGCGCGTCTAGGGGACGTTTGGCGAGTTAGCACGGCTATCACGAGGTCAACTCGCCAGTCGCCAGTCCGAAGACGTCCACCGGCCCCGCCCCTGAGCCGATCTCCCGTAGCCCATCTCGCACCGCTTCGGAGGTCAACTCGCGAGCACCCACCGCCGCCGCCAGCGGCGACCAGCCGAGCGCGAGGTAGGCGGCCAGCGAAGAGGAATGCGTGCAGCCGGAACCGTGCGCGGCTCCGTCGGGGTGCCGCTCACCTGGGATCTCGACCACTTCCTGGCCGTCGTAGAAGACGTCGATCACCGCATCGCTGTGACCGCCAGTTACCACCGCCGCCGAGGCGCCCATCTTCACCAACGCCTGCGCCAGCTCCGCCTGCGTCGCCTCCTCCCCCAGCCCGGTCAGCACCCGGGCCTCCGGGATGTTCGGCGTGACCACACTCGCCAAGGGCAGCAACCGCTTGGCAAGCGTCTCGCGAGCGTCGGGCTCGAGCAACGGAGACCCGCTCTCGGAGACCATCACGGGATCAAGGACGACCGGCGGTTCGTTCCTGAAGATCGTCGTCAATGCGGCAACCACGCTCTCGATCGCTTCGCTGTTCCCGACCATCCCGATCTTCACCGCATCGACCCCGATGTCCTCAGCGACGGCGGCCACCTGGGCAAAGATCATCTCCCCCGACACAGGCTCCACCGCATCGACCCCCACCGTGTTCTGCGCAGTGATCGCAGTGATCGCCGTCATCCCATGCACGCCGACCCGCGCAAAAACCTTCAGGTCGGCTTGGATGC
>DASZNP010000113.1:0-11307 GCA_035551255.1 Solirubrobacterales bacterium | reverse complement strand
CGAACGGGCGCTGTTCGCGGCGGCCGCCCGCGACCCCAAGGTCGCGGCCCTCTTCGACCGGATCGGCACGCGGCGGATGAAGCCGGGCCGGGCGCTCGCCGCGGCGATCCCGCGCTCGTTCGTCGTCAATCTGCGGCACAGTAGGCTGAATCGAGATGCAGGCGGGCGAAGCAGAGCGGGCGGGGATCGAAGTCGAAGGGCTGGTGCGGGAGTTCAGGAACGGCCCGCGGGCAGTTGACGGGATCGACCTGCGGGTCGCCCCCGGCGAGATCTACGGCTTCCTCGGCCCCAACGGGGCGGGCAAGTCGACGACCGTGCTGATGCTGACCACGCTGCTGCCGCCGACCGAAGGCACGGCGCGGGTCGGCGGCTTCGACATCGCCCGCGAAGGGCCGCGGGTCCGCTCGGCGATCGGCGCCGCGCTGCAGGAGGCGGCGCTCGACCCGCTGCTGACCGGCCGCGAGCACATGCGCCTGCAGACCGCCCTCCATGGCCTCGGCAAGGACGAGCGCGAAACCCGCGGCAACGAACTGCTCGACCGGGTCGGCCTCGCCCACGCCGCCGACCGCAAAGTCGGCGGCTACTCGGGCGGGATGAAGCGCCGCCTCGACCTCGCCCTGGCGCTCGCCCACCGCCCCCGCATCCTCTTCCTCGACGAGCCGACGACCGGGCTCGATATTCAGAGCCGCACCGCGCTCTGGGACGAGGTCGCGCGGCTCGCCGCCGAGGACGGCGTCACCGTCTTCCTCACCACCCAGTACCTGGAGGAGGCCGACGCCCTCGCCAACCGGGTCGGGATCATCGACCACGGCCAGATCGTCGCCGAGGGCACGCCGGCCGAGCTGAAGGCCGAAATCGGCCGCCCGACCGTCGAGGTGATCCCCCGCGACCAGGGCGAGCGCGAGCGGACCGCCGCCGTCCTCGACCGCTTCGGCGAGCGCGCCAACTGTGCCCCCCACGCCGTCGCCGTGCTCCTGGCCGGCGGCGAGTCGCAGCTGGCCGAGGTGGTGCGAGCGCTCGACGGCGAGAACATCGCGATCGAGCACCTGCAGCTCCACGCCCCCTCGCTCGACGATGTCTTCCTCGCCAAGACCGGCCGCTCGCTCGAGGGCGCCGGCGACGAGGAGGAGACCGAAGCCGCCGAGCCCGAGGCAGTCACCTCGGCGTGAGCGACTCCGCCCACTCGCTCTCCACCCAGGTCGGGCAGCTCGCCCACCGCTCGGTGCTGCGCACCCTGCGCCAGCCGGCCCAGATCGTCCCGGCGCTGATCTTCCCGCTCTTCCTCCTCGCGGTGAACTCGGGCGGGCTCAAAGACGCGACCAATCTCCCCGGCTTCCCGACCGACTCCTATCTCACCTTCGCCCTCGCCGTCCCCTTCATGCAGGGGGCGCTGTTCTCGGTGATGAACTCGGGCACCGACCTCGCCCGCGACATCGAAACCGGCTTCCTCAACCGCCTGGCGCTGACCCCGCTGCGCGGCGCCGCCCTGCTCAGCGGCCTCCTCGCCGGCACCGTCGTCCTCGGGCTGCTGCAGGGAGTCACGTACCTCACCGTCGGCCTGATCGCCGGCGCCGAACTCGCCGCCGGGCCAGCCGGGGCGGTAGTGATCATCGCCCTCGCCGTCTCCATTACCGTCGCCTTCGGCACGATTGGACTCTTCGCGGCGCTCCGCACCGGTACCGGCGAGGCGATCCAGAGCCTCTTCCCGGTCTTCTTCGTCTTCCTCTTCCTCTCCTCAATGGCGCTGCCGCTGGAACTGATCCAGACCGACTGGTACCGGGCGATCGCCACCGCCAACCCGGTCTCCTACCTGCTCGGCGCCTTCCGCTCGCTGCTGATCGAAGGCTGGGAGCTGGACAAGCTGGCGCTTGGCTTCGGGATCGCGGCGGCGGTCCTGGCGATTGGCATGTGGGCGGCGAGCGCTGCCCTGAAGACGAGGTTGGTGCGGACGTGAACACCCCCGAGGTCCGCCCTGCTGGGTTCCGCGCCGTCGCCCTCGCCGTCGCCTGGCGCAGCATCCACAATTTCCTCACCAACCCGGCCTTCCTGGTCCCGGCACTCGTCTTCCCCCTCTTCTTCTTCGTCTCCTTTGCCGGCGGCCTCTCGGCGATCGAGAACGTCCCCGGCTTCGACTTCCCGACCGGCTACACCGCCTTCCAGTTCGTCTTCGTGCTGCTGCAGTCGGCGGCCTTCGGCGGCGTCTTCACCGGCTTCGGGATCGCCCGCGACTTCGAGACCGGCTTCGCCCGTCGCTACCTGCTCGCGGCGTCCAACCGCAGCGGCATCGTCGCCGGCTACGCGATCGCCGCCTTGATCCGCGCCTTCGTCACCTGGACCGTGCTGACCACGGTGGCGCTGGTCGCGGGCATGAACATCGGCGGCAGCGCCGGCGAAATCGTCGCCCTCTACGCCCTAGCGATCCTCGTCAACGTCGCGGCGACGATGTGGTCGGCCGGAGTAGCGATGCGAGTCCGCTCGATCCAAGGCGGCCCCCTCATGCAGTTCCCCACCTTCCTGATCCTCTTCCTCGCTCCCGTCTACGTCCCCCTCACCCTCCTCACCGGCTGGATCCACGCCGTAGCCTCGATCAACCCCGTAACCGCGTTGCTAGAGGCCGGCCGAGGTTTCATCTCCGGCGACCCAACCGTCGTGGCGCTTGCCTTCGCGATCGCCTTCGCCCTACCTCTCCTCTTTTCCCTTTGGGCCCGTAGCGGCCTACGCCGAGCCGAAGCTGCGGGTTGACACCAATCCACTCCTTCTAAGTGACCAAAATCACGTCTTAGTGCGCTTCATCACGGGAACCTGATCAACCTTGGCCTCTGCAGCGCAAATCCGGCAATTCCCCGACTGATTAGGAACGGGGATCTAAAGTGTCTTTTGTGACGCAGCGGCCTCTAGAGCTCATCCTTGCTCGCAACCTGATGTCAGCGCTCTCGACGCCGGCCTTCCTGGTCGACGAGGGCGGGCTGCTGGTCTTCTACAACGAGGCCGCCGGGCTGCTGCTTGGCAAACGCTTCGAGGAGCTCGGGACCGTCGGCCCGCAGGAGTGGGGCTCGCTGTTCGGTCCCTTCGACGAGAGCGGCGACCCGATCCCCTACGACGATCTGCCGATCGTCAAGGCGGTCCGCGCCGGGCGCCCCGCCCACGCGGAGATGACAGTGCGCTCGACCGACGGCGCCACTCACGATGTCGAGGTCTCTGCCTTCCCGATCCTCACCGCCCACGGCTCCCAAGGGGCGATCGCCGTCTTCTGGCCCTCGCTCGCCGGCGCCAACGGCAACGGAGCGCGGCCGGCGTGAAGGTCAAGCTCTGGGGGACCCGCGGCTCGATCCCGGCCCCCGGGCCGGAAACGATCCGCTACGGCGGCAATACCTCCTGCGTCGGCGTCACCCTGTCGGACGGCTCGCTGCTCGCCCTCGACGCCGGCACCGGCATCCGCTGCCTCGGCCTGGCCCAGCCCGACGAGCCGACCCGCCTCCACATCCTCCTCACCCATCTCCACCTCGACCACATCCAGGGCCTCGTCTTTTTCGCCCCCGCCTTCCGCCCGCAAACCGAGATCGTGATCTGGGGGCCGGCCTCGCCCGAGGCCTCGCTGCGCGACCGCATCGCCCGCTACATCTCGGCGCCTCTCTCGCCGGTCGAGGTTCGCGAGCTCCCCTGCGACGTCTCCTTCCGCCACTGCCCGGAGAGTGAGTGGGAGATCGGTTCGGCGCGGATCCGCTCCGCCTCGGTCTCCCATCGCGGGCCGACGCTCGGCTACCGGATCGACGACGGCGACTCCTCCTTCGCCTACATCCCCGACCACGAGCCCGCCCTCGGCGCCGACCTCGACACACTCGAGGAGGACTGGATCTCCGGCTTCGCCCTCGCCAAGGACGCCTCGCTGCTGCTCCACGACGGCCAGTACAGCGACGCCGAGTACCCGTGCCACATCGGCTGGGGCCACTCCGCCACCTCGCACGCGCTCAGCTTCGCCCGCCGCACCGGCGCCGAGCGGACCGTGCTCTTCCACCACGACCCGCTGCACTCCGACGACTTCCTCGACGGCCTCGCGGCCGAAGCGCGTCAACGCTGGGTGGACCTCGGCGGCGACGCGGAGGCGATCGAGCTCGCCCAGGAGCGGGCCGAGTACGACCTGCCGGTGCGCTCTTCGCAAGGTGCGGTCGCGGCCACCCACGCGGCTACGGCCTGAGCCGCTAAATCAGCATCCCCGAGGAATCGATCCTCTACGCTGCGGGCGTGTCCCCGGCCGACCGGATCAAGGCAGCCGCCGAGCGCTCGCCGCTGGTGCACAGCGCCCTCGAGCAGGCGCGCTCCGACCACGAAGGCCAGACCCGAAACGGCAGCGGCGGCATGCCATACATCGAACACCCGGTGCGGGTGGCAGCGATCCTCGACGAGCACGACTACGGCGACGGGGTCCTGGCAGCGGCGCTCCTCCACGACGTCGTCGAGGACTCCGACACCACCCTCGACGAGCTGCGCGAGAAGTTCGGCGGTGAGGTCGCCGGGCTGGTCGGGGCGATGACCGACGACGAGTCGATCGAGGACTACCGCGAGCGCAAGGCCGAGCACCGCGAACGGCTCGCCGCCGCGCCGGTCGAGTCGCTGGCGATCTACGGCGCCGACAAGCTGACTAACTCGAGCACGCTGCGCGCCGCCTACGCCGATGAAGGCGACGCCGTCCGCGAGGAATTCAAGGTGCCGCTGGAGCTGAAGCTGGAGATCTGGGAGGCGGACCTGGCACTGCTGCGCGAGAAGGCGCCGGAGGTGCCCTTCCTCGACCAGCTCGACGAGGAGCTCAGTCGTCTTCGGGCTTGCCTAGAGGCTCCTGCCCCGCACTGAGCTTGAGCCGCCGCCGCAGCGGCAGCGCGAACCAGAAGAAGCCGAAGACGCAGAGCGCCACCCCGGCGGCGACGAGCGCCGCGGCGAGGGAGAAGAGGAAGTCGGTGACCAGCAGGATCGCCCCGGTCATTGCCAGCGCCAGCAGGGCGAGGCCGATGATCGCGAAGCGGTTGGAGTAGTAGACGAGGCGGCGCTTCTGCTGGTAGCGAAAGGTGATCCGGTGGTAAGCCGAGGGCGAGATCAGCATGGTCGCCGAGATCGCGGTCAGCATCAGGGTCGCGAAGTAGACGATCTTCTGGAATTCGGTGACTTCTTCGAAGCCTTTCTGGAACGGCACCGCGAGCAGGAAGGCGAAGAGGACCTGGACTCCCGGCAGGGCGACGCGCAGCTCCTGCAGCAGCTCGCCGAGGTTGCGGTCGAGGCGTTCCTGCTCGGTCTCGTTGCGACCGGAGTCGGGATGGAGCCCGTCGTCGGTGTCCTCGACCTCGCCCTGCGAGCGCGCGTCCTGATCCGCCTCGCGGCTCTCCCCGTTCTCCATTGCAGGACCATATGCCAATCGAGACGGCGCTCGTTCTCTTCAACCGGGACCTGCGGGTCTACGACAACCCGGCGCTTGCAGCTGCTGCGAAGGCCGAGCGGACGGTGCCGCTGTTCGTCTTCGACGAGCGCCTGCTGCGCTCCCGCTTCGCGGCGCCGAACCGGGTCGCCTTCATGCTCGAGGCGCTCGCCGACCTCGACGCGGCGCTGCGGAAGGCAGGCGGGCGGCTGTTCGTGCGGGAGGGGGATCCGGTGCGGGAGGCGCTCGCCGTCGCCCGCGAGTGCGGCGCGACCAAGCTCCACGTCAGCGCCGACTGGAGCGCCTACGCGCGGCGGCGGGAGGAGCGGCTGGCGCGGGCCTGCGCGGAGGAGCGGATCGAGTTCTGCGCCCACCCCGGGGTGACGGTGGTGCCGCCGGGAGCGGTGACGCCGGCCGGCGGTGATCATTTCAAGGTCTTCTCGCCCTACCACCGGGCCTGGAGCCAGCTGCCGCATCGCCAGCCGGCGACGGCGACGCGCAGGCTCACGGTCCCGGCGAAGCTGACGACGGGACGGCTGCCGAAGCTCGACTCGCTGGTCGGCGACAGCCCCTCGAAGGACCGGCTCCCCGGCGGTGAGCAGGAGGGGCGCAAGCGGATGCGCGCCTTCCTCCGCGACGGTCTCGGCCGCTACGAGGACCAGCACGACGACCTGCCCGGCGACGACACCTCTCGCCTCAGCGCCTACATCCGCTGGGGCTGCGTCTCGCCGCTGGAGCTGGCGCGGGAGGCCGGCGGGCGCCGCGGCGGCGCGGCTTTCGTGCGGCAGCTCTGCTGGCGCGACTTCCACCATCAGGTCCTCGCCGCGACCCCCTCCCTCCCCCGCCGCGATTATCGGCCGCGGCGCGACCGCTGGTTGAAGTCGAAGCGCGCTTTCGAGGCCTGGCAGGAAGGGCGCACCGGCTACCCGCTGGTCGACGCGGCGATGCGGCAGCTGACCGCCGAGGGCTTCATGCACAACCGGGCGCGGATGACCGTCGCCTCCTTCCTCTGCAAGGACCTCTACATCGACTGGCGTCCCGGCGCCTGGCACTTCTGGGACCTGCTGACCGACGGCGAGATCGCCAACAACGCCGGCAACTGGCAGTGGGTGGCGGGCACCGGCAACGACACCCGGCCGAACCGGGTGCTGAACCCGGTGCGCCAGGCCGAACGCTTCGATCCCGAAGGCCACTACGTGCGCCGCTACCTGCCGGAGCTGGAGTCGGTCCGCGGCAAGGCGATCTTCCGCCCCTGGCGGATGGAAGGCTTCGAGCGCCTCGACTACCCCGAGCCGCTGGTCGACCACGACGAGGCCGCAGCGGCGTTCCGAGTCCAGCGCGAAGGCTGAAGAGCGAACTGCATCAAATTTTCGGCCTGCCAGGCATAAAATTTGATGCAGTTCGAATCCTCCCGGCCATAGGATCGCGCGATGGGACGGTTGGCGGTGATCCTCGGCACCAACGCGCTCGGTCCGGGCGGCGAGGAGATCGCGGCTGCGGCGGCTGCGCAGGGGGCGGCGATCGTCCAGCGCCACGCCGCCGACGGCAGCTTCGTCCTCCCCCACCTGATCGACCACGAGGCGAACCTGCGGCCGCTGCTCGAGCAGGGTTGCGACCGGGTGCTCGGGATCGGCTCGGTCGGCTCTCTACGGCCCAAGCTCGAGGTCGGCAGCCTCGTCTGCCCGAGCGACTTCATCGCCTTGAACCAGGGCGACTCGATCTTCGGCGACGAGCGCGCCCATTCGGCTGCCGGCTTCGCCCCGCGCTGGCGCGAGGAAGTGATCGCCGCCTGGAGCGACGGCGGGCAGGCGCCGCGCGACGGCGGGGTCTACTGGCAGGCGCGCGGGCCGCGCTTCGAGACGCCGGCCGAGATCCGGCTGATGGCAGCACACGCCGACGTGGTCGGGATGACGATCGCCTCCGAGTGCGTCGTCGCCGGCGAGCTCGGCCTCGACTACGCCGCCCTCTGCGTCGTCGACAACCTCGCCAACGGCCTCGCGGCCGAGCCGGTCAGCACGGCAGGAATGGAAGCCGACCGCCTCCTCAACGCCGAGCGCCTCCGCGAGGGCCTCGCCGCGGTCCTCCCGCGCCTCGGGGCGGTGGGCCGATGAAGTCGTGGTTCCTTTTGCACCGCATACGTGCGAAAGGAACCATGCGATGACGTTGGTGGTGACGAACGCACTCTTGGGCGGAGAGCGGGTTGGGGTTCGGTGCGCGGATGGGGTTATTGCTGCGCTTGGGACTGATGTTGCGGCCCAGGGTGACGATGAGGTGATCGATGCGAGTGGCGCTCATCTGGTGCCGCCGCTGGTCAACGGGCATACGCATGCGGCGATGACGTTGTTCCGCGGCAGCGGCGGCGACTTGCCGCTGATGCCGTGGCTGGAAGAGAAGATCTGGCCGGTCGAGGCGAAGCTCGATGAGGAGGACGTCTACTGGTGTGCGCGGCTCGCCTGCGCGGAGATGATCCGCAGCGGCACGACCCGCTTCTGGGACATGTACTGGCAGCCGGGGGCAACGGCGCGGGCGGTCGAGGACTCCGGCATCCGCGCCGCGATCGGGGCGCCGCTGTTCGACCTCAACGGCAGCGCTGCGCAACTGCGCGAGATGGCCCAGCAGGGACTAGAGGCACTCGGCGGCTGCGGGTCGCGGATCACCCCCGCCCTCGCCCCGCACGCGATCTACACGGTCAGCGAAGGGTCGCTGCGCTGGATCGGCGAGCTCAGCGCCGAGCGCGGGCTGCCGGTCCAGATCCATCTCTCCGAGACCGAGAAAGAGGTGCAGGACTGCCTCGCCGAGCACGGCGAACGCCCCGCCCATTACCTCGACCGGCTGGGCCTGCTGAGCGAGCGGACGATCCTCGCCCACGGCGTCTGGCTCGACCCCGAGGAGCTGGCGCTGATCGCCGAGCGCGGCGCCACCGTCGTCAGCAACCCGGCGGCGAACATGAAGCTCGCGGTCGGCGGCGTCTTCCCCTACCCCCCCGCCAAGGCAGCCGGCGTCGCGATCGGCCTCGGCACCGACGGCGCCGGCTCCAACGACTCGCTCGACCTGCTCGCCGACCTCAAGCTCTTCGCCCTCGCCCAGAAGCATGCCGCCGCCGACCCGACCGCGATCGAGGCTGGCGAGGCCTGGGCCGTCGCCACCGGCGCCCGCGCCCCGCTCCTCGGCGCCACGCCGCTCGAGCCGTGCGCCCCCGCCGACTTCCTCCTCCTCCGCCCCAGCGCTCCCGAGCTCGGCATCGGCGACCTCACCTCCGACCTCGTCTACGCCGCCACCGGCGCCGTAGTCGACACCACCGTCGTCGCCGGCAAAGTCCTCATGCAGGGCGGCGAGATCGAGGGCCTGGACGAAATCGTCGCCCGCGCCGCCGAGCGCGCCCGCCGTCTCGGCCTCTAAGCCGAACTGCATCGACTTCTACTCCCCGCAAAAGTCGAAGTTGATGCAGTTTCGATATTTATACCCCCCGGGGGTATGTGCTACGGTCTCTGCATGGTCGCATACCAGGAAGACAAAGAAAAACTGCTGAAGCGACTCGCGCGGGTCGAGGGACAGGTCCGCGGGGTCTCGAAGATGGTCGAGGAGGAGCGCTACTGCATCGACGTGCTGACGCAGATCGGGGCGATCCAGGCGGCGCTAGACAAGGTCGCGCTCGGTCTGCTGGACGAGCACACCCGCCACTGCGTGGTCGAAGCCGATGGCGCTGAGCGGGTCGAGAAAGTGGACGAGCTGATGGCGGCCGTCGGAAGGCTGGTGAAGCGATGAGCGACGTGCTGGGGAAGATCTGGGAGGGGTTGGAAATGTCCTTCCTGATGGCCTATGAGGTCTGGTGGGCGCTGGTCCTCGGGTTCGCGATCTCGGGCGTAGTCCAGGCCTGGGTGCCGCGGGCGCGAATCGAAGGCGCGCTCTCGGGCGAAGGCTTTGCCCCGATCGCCAAGGCGACCGGGCTCGGCGCCGCCTCCTCCTCCTGCTCCTACGCGGCGATCGCGATCGCCAAGTCGCTCTTCCAGAAGGGCGCCTCGGCGGTCACCGCCCTCTCCTTCCAGTTCGCCTCGACCAACCTCGTCTGGGAGCTCGGGCTGGTCCTCTGGGTGCTGATGGGATGGCAGTTCACCCTCGCCGAGTTCTTCGGCGGCATCGTCCTCATCGGCCTCATGGCCGTCCTTTTGCGGGTCTTCGTCTCGCCGCGGCTGGAGGAGCAAGCGCGCAAGCATGCCCAGCAGGCGCAGGCCGGCCACCACCACGGCGACGATGAGGAAGCTCAGTCGATCTCCTGGCGCGAGCGCCTCACCACCCGCGACGCCTGGGCCGGCGTCGGCGGCAACTTCCGCGGCGACTGGCAGATGCTCTGGAAGGAGATCAGCCTCGGCTTCCTGCTCGCCGGCTTCATCGGCCTGCTCGGCAACGACTTCTTCAACTTCCTCTTCGTCACCGACGCGCCGCCCGCGATCCAGACGATCGAGAACGTCATCGTCGGGCCGATCATCGCCATCCTCAGCTTCGTCTGCTCGGTCGGCAACGTGCCGCTGGCGGCGGTGCTCTGGTCCGGCGGGATCAGCTTCGCCGGCGTCGTCGCCTTCATCTTCGCCGACCTGATCGTGATCCCGATCGTGCTCGCCTACCGCAAGTACTACGGCACCGCCTTCGCCCTGCGGATCACGGCGCTGATGTTCGTCACGATCGTGATCGCGGCGCTCCTCGTCGACGGCATCTTCGGCCTCGCCAACCTGATCCCGACCGGCCCCCGCCCCACCCGCGAGGACGTCTTCGGCTCGATCGAGGTCGATTACAAGCTCTTCCTCAACGTCCTCGGCCTGGCGATCTTCGCGGCGCTCTTCTGGGTCAGCCGCGGGCGCGGCGGCAGCCACGGCTGCGAGCACCACGCCCGCGACGCGCACCGCCACCACATGCACCACCAACCGAATAAGACGGAGGCGGCCGGGGTATAGGCTCCGCCCAAGTGCCGTCCGGGGACTCAGTAACCGACGCGTCACCGCCCGCCGCCTCCTCCGTCCGCTACGACGGGGCGACCAAGCAGTACCC
Organism: Solirubrobacterales bacterium; assembly: GCA_035551255.1. GTDB lineage: Bacteria > Actinomycetota > Thermoleophilia > Solirubrobacterales > 70-9 > VAYN01. Next base: position 860 of record DASZNP010000113.1, on the reverse strand, counting down.
GGGCGCCAGCGCTCCCGCGGTCGACAACCTGACGCTCGAGGTCCCGGCCGGGGAGATCTGCGTCCTCGTCGGTCCCTCCGGCTGCGGCAAGACGACGGCGATGCGGATGGTCAACAGCACCGTCGAGATCACCTCCGGCGACGTCCTGATCGGCGACCACTCGGTCCGCGACCGCGAGCCGGCCCAGCTGCGGCGGGAGATCGGCTACGTGATCCAGCAGATCGGCCTCTTCCCCCACCGCACGATCACCGAGAACATCGGCGCCGTCCCCCAGCTGCTCGGCTGGGACAAGGCGCGGATCCGCGAGCGGAGCGCCGAGCTCTTGGAGCTGATCGGGCTCGATCCCGAGCTCGGCGATCGCTATCCCGCCCAGCTCTCCGGCGGACAGCAGCAGCGGGTCGGCGTCGCGCGGGCGCTGGCGGCGGACCCGTTGGTGATGCTGATGGACGAGCCCTTCGGCGCGATCGACCCGATCAACCGCGAGCGCCTGCAAAACGAGTTCCTGCGCCTGCAGGCGGAGATCCGCAAGACCGTCCTCTTCGTCACCCACGACATCGACGAGGCGATCAAGATGGGCGACCGGATCGCGGTGATGCGCGAGGGCGGCAGGGTCGAGCAGTACGCGACCCCGGCGGAGCTCTTGATGGCCCCGGCCAACGAGTTCGTCGAGGATTTCGTCGGCGCCGACCGGGCGCTGAAGCGGCTGGCGCTGATGCGCGTCGCCGACATCGACCTCTGGGAGGCGCCGCTGGCTTTCGTCGGCCAGGGGACCGCCGAGGTGCGGGCCAAGCTTTCCGGGGCGGAAATCCCCTACCCGCTGCTGGTCGACGGCGAGCGGCGGCCGCTGGGCTGGCTCTCCG
>DASZNP010000112.1:0-12460 GCA_035551255.1 Solirubrobacterales bacterium | reverse complement strand
GCAGGTCAACTCGCTGGGGCTGACCGAGGCGCAGCCGGAGAACAACATCCAGCGGATCGTGCTCGAGGCGCTGGCGGTGACGCTGAGCCGCGACGCGCGGGCGCGGGCGATCCAGCTGCCGGCCTGGAACGAGGCGATGGGGCTCCCCCGTCCCTGGGACCAGCAGTGGAGCCTGCGGATCCAGCAGGTGCTGGCGCTGGAGACCGACCTGCTCGAGTACCCCGACATCTTCGAGGGCTCGAAGGTGATGGACGGCCTGGTTGCCGAGCTGACCGAGGGGGCGCGGGCGGAGATGGCTGTGGTCGAGGAGCACGGCGGCGCTGTCAACGCGGTCCCGTACATGAAGGCGCGCCTGGTCGAGAGCCACCGCGAGCGGGTGGCGCGGATCGAGGCCGGCGAGCAGAAAGTGATCGGCCAGAACTCCTACACCGAGACCGAGGACTCGCCGCTGACAGCGGGCGCCGACGGCGGCATCCTCACCCCGGACCCCGAGGTCGAGCGCGAACGGATCGAGGCGCTGGCCGAGTGGAAGGCCGAGCGCGACGAGGAGGCAGTCAAGGCCGCCCTGGAGGAGCTCGCGAAGGCCGCGGCTGACGACAGCGTCAACATCATGCCAGCGACGATCGCCGCCGCCAAGGCGGGCGCGACGACGGGCGAGTGGGCAGCGACGATGCGCGACGTCTTCGGCCCCTACCGGGCGCCGACCGGCGTCGACGGCGCCTCCCCCGCCTCCGATCGCGACCAGCTCGACGAGATCCGGCGCGCGGTCGACGAGACCTCCGAGCAGATCGGCCACCGGATCAAGATCCTGGTCGGCAAGCCCGGCCTCGACGGCCACTCCAACGGCGCCGAGCAGGTGGCGCTGCGGGCCCGCGACGTCGGCATGGAGGTCATCTACCAGGGCATCCGCCTGACGCCCGAGGAGATCGCCGAGTCGGCGGTCCAGGAGGACGTCGACGTGGTCGGCCTCTCGATCCTCTCCGGCTCGCACCTAGAGCTGATCCCCGAGGTCGTCCGCCTCCTCAAGGAGGAGGGCCTCGAGGTGCCAGTGGTGGTCGGCGGGATCATCCCCGTGGCCGACGCCGAGCGTCTACGTGAGACCGGCGTCGCCGGGGTCTACACGCCGAAGGACTTCGACGTGAACAAGATCATGGGCGAAATCGTCGAGCTGGTCGGCCAGCGAGCCGGCGCTGGCGCAGCCGCCTGAGCGCCACACTCGAGCGCCCCTCCTCGCGTCGAGCCGCCCGGCTCGCAACAATGAACCGATGAGCGAGCTGAATGGCGAGCGGGGGGCTTGGCTGCGGTGCTACCGCTGTTGGTCGCAGAACCTCGAGATCCAGATCCACTACGACGCGATCCGGCGGGTCGATCCGGAGACCGGGTCGCTGGCTGACGGGGTCGACGAGGTGCAGGAATCGGTGGTTCAGTGCCTTGACTGCATGCACGATCAGCCGCACCTGACCTTCGAAGGCGACCGCGTGGTGCCGATCGAAGATCGGTGGGAGCGGATGGTCGCCGGCACTCCCTGGGTCGCCTCCTGCACCGTCCAGGTCGATCAGGACCGGGTCGAGAGCTGCTCCGGCCCTGAGGCGATCGAGTTCCTCACCTTCGGTGCCTTCGGCGACGCCGGCGTGCGCGAGTTCTTCACCCACGTCCGCTTTCACAAGCACGACGATGAGCAGATCGTCATCCACCTCCTGGTCGAGCTCTACGCCCGCTCCGCCCAGGAGGCAACCGAGGTCCTCGAAGAGGCCGCCCAGGGCCAGCTCGAGATCACCTCGCTGGCCGAGGAGTCACGCCCCCCCGCTCACGCGAGCGGAGAGGCGCACTAGATCAGTCCGAAGTTGACCCCGCTATAGCGAGGTCAACTTCGTAGCAACTACTCGACGTTGTCGGCAGCCGGTTCGGGTGAGGTCCCCGGGTTCTTCTTCGGGACAAGCACGAGGCGCTTGAACTCGGCTACCAGGGTCCCGTCCTGGTTGAGAACGCGGGTGTGGACCTTGACGATGCCGCGATCGGGCTTCGATTTCGAGGGCTTGACGTCGAGGACCTCGGTCTCGCAGAAGAGAGTGTCTCCGTGGAAGACGGGGTTCGGGTGGCTGAGCTCTTCCGTCGCCAGGTTGGCGATCGCCTTGCCAGAGATGTCGGAGACCGACATGCCGAGGGCGAGCGAGTAGACGAGCGGCCCGACGACGACGTTTTTGCCCTGCTGGGAGCCGCTGGCGTAGACGTCGTTGATGTGAAGCGGGTGGTGGTTCATCGTGATCAGGCAGAAGAGATGGTCGTCGGCCTCGGTCACGGTCTTCGCCGGCCAGTGTTTGTAGACGGCGCCGACCTCGAACTCCTCGAGGTAGCGGCCATAGCTGTGCGCGCCGCTTGCCTCGCGCTCGGCCTGGTCGGTAGTCAGCTCGTAGTTCTGGTCAGTCATCGGTGGGTCTATCTCCTTGGAAGTTTGGCGGCGCGGGATGCTATCTGGCGCCAGCCGGAGACCGCTTGGCCGCCGCATACACCGCGGTGTACCGCATATCACCACCGATTTTGACCCCGCGGTGGCGAGCAGAGCCGATGCTGCGGCCCCCCGCCAGCCAGCGCTGGAAGCGCAGGGTTCGCCCGTGCCGCCGGACCGACGGCGGAGCGGTGAGGGACGTGCTGGTGCCGACCGCGAGTTCAGCCGAAAATGGCGCCGCCGAGCGCACCGCGCCAAGCCGCAGCGTCACGCCCGGCGGTTTCGAGATCAGCCGCAGGTGGGCCGGGGCCGGTGCGGGCGGACCGACCGGCAGCGACGCAGACGGGGCATTGCCGCCGGTGCTCGGTGGCTGTTCTTCGTGTTTCACCGGTACGAAGTGGGCGACGAGGTCGATGTCGTTCAAGCTGGTGACTTCGTGGGCCCGCGCCAGCCCGTCCGACCAGCTGGAGAATTCGTATTCCTGGCCGCCGGCGGTCGCCCTTTCGGGCGCCGAGACGGTAGTGGTGCCGCCGGCCATCATCGTCACTTTGGCCGGTTCGGTCGAGGTCACGCCTTCGAGCCCGAGCGGGATGCCCGCCGGGTCGGAGGAGACGCCGACTTCGACGAGCCGCGGGTAGACCTCGACTTCTTCGGTGTCGGTCATCCCGCGCGAGTCGGTCGCGGTGAAGATCAGTTTGAGGTGGGACGGGAACTCGTGCGCCGGCGCCACGAAGCTCCCGCTCGCCGTGTCGGCGCTGGTGATCGGGTGCTCATGACATTCGGCCGGGCAGTGCTCGAGCCGGAACTCCCAGTGCGGCGTCAGGCCCGACCCGAAGGTTTCACCGTCGGGGTCGGTCGCCGTCGCTTCGTAGTCGATCGCTTCGCCGACCGCCCATTCGAGGGTCGACAACGGTTTTTTGATCGTCACCTGCGGCGGACCTTTGTCGCCCGGGTACAGAACCACTGAGGCGACATCAGAGTGGCCGAAGTTGTCGCTGACTCGCACTTTCACGGTGACGTTGGTCGCTGCGGTGTATTCGTGACTGGCGGTCGGCGTGATCGCATCGCCGAATTCACCGTCGCCGTTGAGGTCCCAGCTGTAGTGGAGTTCGTCGCCTTCTCCCAGCTCGGGATCGGTGGACCCCGAAGCGTCGAAGTTCACTTTCAGCGGCGTCGACCCGTAGGTCTTGTCGGCGTTGAGGTGGGCGGTCGGCGGCTGGTTGCCGGGGTAGTAACGGATTTCGAGGATGCTGTCGGCGTAGAAGTTCGGCATGTAGAGGGCCCCGTCGGGCCCTTGGACGATGTCGACCGGGTTGAACAGTTCGCCTTCGTTGCGGTAGGCGAAGTTGGCGACGGTGGAGGGGTCGGGTTCGCCCGCCGAGTTTTCTTCCATCGTCCAGATGCAGCCGCGGGCGGCGTCGGAGAAGAAGAGGGCGCCGCGGTATTCGGGCGGGTAGAGGTCTTCGGTTTCCACCCCGGTCGGGTCGTAGAAGGCGAGGCCGGCGATCGCCGAACCCGCCCACGGGGCACAAGCGTCGCCTGAGAAGAGGCGGCCGTTGTAGCCGGGCGTCTGCGGATGCGGATAGGCGAAGAACGGCGCCGTCACGCTCGAGGGGTTGTTGTAGAGGAACGCGCAGAACGGTTTGTTCTGTTCTTCTTCGGCCGCCTTCCAGCGTTCTTGTATGAGATTGCCGGAGGGCCCGCCCTCGTAACACGGCCAGCCGAAGTTGGTCAGCCCCTGGCCCGGTTTGGGCGGTGAGGTGACCCGGTCTATCTCCTCCCAGAGGTCCATCCCGACATCGCCGATGTAGACGTTGCTGGTGCCGGGCTGGATCGTGAACCGGTACGGGTTGCGGTCGCCCTCGGTAAGTAGCCGCTTCGCAGCGACGTCTTCCTTGCCTTCACCGAAAACGGGATTTTCCGCCAGCGGGTTGTTCGGCATCGCGGCACCGGTTTCGCGGTTGACCCGGATCAGCGAGCCGCTGTAATCGGTCGGGTCGTTTTTGGTCGCCGGGGTCTTCAGGTCTTGCGCCCGCAGTGAGCCACCTTCGTAGGGCGGGTCGTTACACGGGTTGCCGAGCTGGCCGTAGTCGAGCGTGCCCCAGCTAGCGCCGTCGCCACCGCTCATCAGCAGCGCCCCTTCGCTGTCGAACTCGATGTCCCCAATCGAGTGGCTGGACACCTGCTGGCACCAGCTGTTGACCAGCACTTCTTCGGAGGTGGGGTCAACCGGCCCGCCGACGGCGACGCTCGTGGCGGGGTTAAGTTTGACCCGGGCGAGGCGACCGCTGACGAGGCAGTCGATGCCGTTGTTGACGGCCTCTTCGCATTCATCCCCGCCGTCGGAGTAATGGGTGTGCGTCGAAAGTGAGGAGTCGCCGCCGATCGGCGCGTCGTAGGTGTAGCTGAGGTAGATGTAGGGCTTGGTTGGATATTCAGGGTCGAGCTTCATCCCGAGGATGCCGCGGTCGCCTTTGGCCATCACCTTGTCGAGGATGCTGAGGACGAGGGTCGGCGTCGTGTCTTCTTTCGAGTCGAACTCGAGGACCCGCCCGTTGCGCTCGGCGATGAAGATCTTGCCGTCGGGCGCGAACTCCAGCGTGGTCGGCTTCTGGAGCCCGTTGGTGTAGGTGGGCGAGGTGGCCTTGGGAAAGGGCAGGGTCCGCAGCTGGAAGCCAGGCGGCAGGTTGACCGCACCGGCAACGGAGCTGAAGACAAGGAACAGCGCCCCGATCAAGAACAGCGAAATAGCCGCACGCTTCGACAAGACGTCACATTATGCGCCTAGACTGCCCGCGATGCGAATCGGGATCATCGGATTGGGCTATGTCGGCCTGCCGCTCGCCGTCGCCTTTGCCGAGGAAGGCTGCGAGATCATCGGCCTCGACGTCGACTCGGCAAAGGTCGAGGCACTGAACAGCGGCCGCAGCTACATCGAGGACGTGCCAAGCGAGGTGCTGGCGCCGCTGGGCGAGAGACTGCGGGCGACGAGCGACTACGAGGACCTGGCGGCCTGCGACGCGGTGATCATCTGCGTGCCGACCCCGCTGAGCGACTCGCGCGAGCCCGACCTCGGGCCCTTGGAGTCCTCGGCGCGGGCACTGGCGCAGGTGCTGCGCCCGGGGCAGCTGGTGGTACTGGAGTCGACGACCTACCCGGGGACGACCCGCGACCGCCTCCTCCCCATTCTCGAGACCTCCGGCCTCACCGCCGGCAGCGACTTCCACCTCGCCTTCTCACCCGAGCGGATCGACCCGGGCCGGACCGACTTCACCGTGCGGACGACGCCGAAGCTGGTCGGCGGCGTCACCGCGGCCTCGACCGAGCGGGCGCGGGAGCTTTACAGCGAGATCTGCGACACCGTCATCGTCCTTTCCAGCCCCGAGGCGGCCGAGCTCTCGAAGCTCTTGGAGAACATCTTCCGCTCGGTGAACATCGCGCTCGTGAATGAGCTCTCCCAACTCTGCGACCGGCTCGAGATCGACGTCTGGGAGGTAATCGAGGCCGCTTCCAGCAAGCCCTTCGGCTTCATGCGCTTCGACCCCGGGCCGGGGATGGGCGGCCACTGCCTGCCGGTCGATCCCTTCTACCTCGCCTTCCGCGCCCGCCAGCTCGACTTCTACCCCGAGTTCATCGAGCTGGCGGGGAAAGTGAACCAGGCGCAGCCGAGCTTCTGCGTGGAACGGATCGAGCGGGCTCTGAACGGGGTGCGCAAGCCGGTCAACGGCTCCCGGGTCCTCATCCTCGGCGTCAGCTACAAGGGCGGCGTTGGCGACGTCCGCGAATCCCCGGCGCTGAAGATCATCGGCCGCCTTCAGGACCTCGGCGCCGAGGTCTCCTACCACGACTCCTTCGTCGCCGAGCTGCCCGGACACGGCCTCTCCTCGGTCGCGCTGGAGGGCGCCCTGCGCGAGTGCGACCTCGCCGCGATCGTCACCGCCCACCCTGACGTCGACTACGAGCAGGTGGTTGCCGCGGCACCGCTGACCGTCGACTTCCGCGGCGTCACCCGCGAGATCGAATCGGAGACCCTCGTCCGCCTATAAGCGCCGGCTTCGCCGGTATCTCCTCCACGGCCTAGTGAACTTTCCGGAGCTGGTTGCGAGCTTCTTGTTTTTCCACGACCTGGGCGATCAGCTTGACCACATTGGAGTCGCCGGTCGCCTTGATGTGGCCGGTCTCGACCGCGCGGCGGTAGCTCTTCAACGTCCCTTTCTCGGCCAGCTCGTTGAACTGCGGGCGGTCGATTTCCACCAGGACGCGCTCGTCCTGGGCGAGGTCTTTGGTGATCTTCGGCCCGGGCAGCTCGACCCGGTAGAGCTGGATGTCGTGTTTAGCCCTCAGCTCGAGGCCGAAGACCAGCTTCAGGTTTTGCAGCGAGGGGACTTCGGCCTGAAACCGCTCGATCGCGGTGCGGATCAGGTCCGAAGTTGAGGCCATCGCTAGGCCTGTGCCGCCCTATCAGCGTGCGCCAGGCTCAAATCTTGTGCCTTTGGAGCAGCTTCTTGCCGATCACCATGCGCTGGATCTCGCTCGTTCCCTCGCCGATCAGCAGCAGCGGCGCATCGCGGTAGAGGCGCTCGATCTCGTACTCCTTCGAGTAGCCGTAGCCGCCGTGGATGCGGAAGCTTTCTTCGACGCAGTACTTGCCGGTCTCCGAGGCGAGGAGCTTGGCCATACCGGCCTCGAGGTCGGAGCGCTCGCCGGCGTCCTTCATCCGCGCCGCTTTGCGGGTGACGAGGCGGGCGGCCTCCAGCTTCGTCGCCATGTCGGCGAGCTTGAACTGGATCGCCTGGTGGGCGGCGATCGGCTTGCCGAAGGTCTTCCGTTCCTGGCTGTAGCGGAGGCCGAGCTCCAGCGCGCGCTGGCCGATGCCGACGCCACGCGCGGCGACGTTGACGCGGCCGACCTCGAGCGCGTCCATCATCTGGATGAAGCCCTGGCCGACTCCCGCCTCCTCGCCGCCGAGGATGCGCTCCGGCGGGCACTTGTAGCCGTCGTAGACGAGCTCGGTGGACTCGACGCCCTTGTAGCCCATCTTCTTGATCTTGGGCGGGACGTTGAGGCCCTTGAAGTCACCCTCGCCCGTTTCCTTCCAGGCCTCCTTCTCGGTGATGAAGCAGGTCATCCCCTTGTAAGGCGGGTCCGCTTTGGTGTCGTTCTTCATCAGCACGAAGACGACGCTGGAGCCGAGGCCGTTGGTGACCCACATCTTCTGCCCGTTCAGCTCCCAGTTGCCGTCGTCGCCTTTCTTGGCGGTGGCCTTGATGCCCTGGACGTCGGAGCCGACCTCGGGCTCGGAGAGCGAGAAGGCGGCGCGGATCTCGCCGGTCGCCATCTTCGGCAGGAAGTACTCCTTCTGCTCGTCGGTGCCGAACTTCATCAGCAGGTAAGAGCCGATGAAGTGGGTGTTGACGACGCCGGAGATCGAGATCCAGCCGCGGCTGAGCTCTTCGACGATCATCGCGTAGGTCGTCAGGTCGAGCCCCATGCCGCCGTACTCCTCGGGAATCGTCACCCCGAAGAGGCCGAGCTCCTTCATCTGCTCGACGATCGGCTCCGGGAACGAGTCCTCGTGGTCGTAGTGCTCGGCGTTGGGGATGATCTGCTCGTCGGCGAACTGGCGGACCATTTCGATGATCGCTTCCTGCTCGTCGGTCATTTCGCGATACGCGGCGGTGTCTACGGCCATGGCTCCTGCTCTGAAGTTGTGGGCTATCTAAGTGACGGTCAGGGCGGCGACGCGGCTGCGGCGCCCTGCAGAGCCAAGGATATAGACGCGGGGTCGGCCTCGGGGTCGATGGCGCGCAGCGGCGCTGCGGCCTTCAGCAGCATCTCCCCCCACTCGCGCTCGGGATCGGACTGGAGGACGATCGCACCGCCGGCGCCGATCGTGGCGCGGCCCTCGGCGAGGACGATGGTGCGAATCGCAACCGAGAGATCGGCGGCGCCGCCGAGGCCGAACCAGCCGATCGCGCCGGAGTAAACGCCGCGCGGCGCGCCCTCGAGCTCGTCGAGGATCTCTGTGGTGCGCTTCTTCGGGGCGCCGGTCATCGAGCCGGGCGGGAAACAGGAGCGGACGGCGTCGAGGGTGGTCGCGTCGAGACGCAAGCGGCCGCGGACCTCGGAGACGAGCTGGTGGACGGTCTCGTAGGTCTCGACCTCCATCATCTGAGGCACCTCGACCGAGCCGACCTCGCAGATCATGCCGAGGTCATTGCGCAGCAGGTCGACGATCATCAGGTTCTCGGCCCGGTTCTTCTCGTCCGTGGCGAGGGCGGTGGCGAGCTGGGCGTCTTCGGTGGGGGTGGCGCCGCGGCGACTTGTGCCCTTGATCGGGCGGGCTTCGGCTTCGCGGTCGCGGCCGACATGGAGGAAGCGCTCGGGGGATGAGCTGAGGACGGCGAAGTCTCCGAAACGGAGGTAGACAGAGAACGGAGCGGGGTTGGCTCGGCGGAGCGCGCGATAGAGGTCAAGGGGGTCGGCGTCGGTCTCTAGGGACAGCTCGTTTGTGAGGCAGATCTCGTAGCTGTCACCGGCGCGAAGGTGGTCGAGGGAGGTCCCTACGTCCTCTAGGTATTGCGAGCGAGATCGGCTCAGCGCAAGCGTGCTGGGAGAGAAATCAGGAGGGGGTCCTACTTGCAGGTGGGGGCCCCCTCCTGATTTCTCTCCCGCACGCAGCGCGGTTAGGCGGCGGGCGGTGATGTCGAGCCAAGCGTCTGCCGCTTCCTCTTCACCTAGGGCGTGGAGGCAGAGCAGGTAGGTGCAGTGCTCTTGGTGGTCGAAGGCGATGACGCGGTCGGCGAGAAAGAAAGCGGCGTCGGGATGCTCGGATTGATGCGGGGAGGCGTAGCCGCAGTCAGCCTTGAGCTCGTAGCCGAGGTAGCCGACGAAACCGCAGTCGAACTCAAAGGGAAGGTCCGGTGGGTCGGTGGGCTGCAGCTCGGCGATGCGGCGGTCGAGGTAGTCGAAGATCGACTCGTCCCCCCCGCGCTCGTACGTGATCACCTCAGCAAGCGGCCCACCCGCGTCGCCCATAAAGGAAAAGCGCGCACGCGCGCCGGGGCGCGAGCTATCGAGCCAAAAGGCGGCGTCGCTTTCCCCGTAGAGAGCGCCGAAGGCCGCCTCAGCCTGCGGGGGGATGTTGAGCCGCCGAACCGCCAGCGCAAGTCGTGGTTCCTTTTGCACGCCATAGGTGCCGAAGGAACCACGCGATTGGGCGGCGGTGGTTAGGGCGCGGAAGTTGGTTAGGAGGCGCTTGCCTTGGGGGGTGGCGATTGACTCGGGGTGGAATTGGAGGCCCCATTGGGGTCGCTCGGTGTGTTCGATGGCCATGGGGACGCCTTCGGCGGTGGCGATCTCGCGGAGCGCTGGGGGGAGCGGGGGCGCTAGGGCCAACGAGTGGTAGCGAGTTACCTGGAAAGGGTTGGGGATGCCGGCGAATAGGGGTGAGCTGTCGTGCTCGATCTCTACTACGCGGCCGTGCATGGGCTCGGGCGCCTCGGTTACCTCTCCTCCCTCCACCCAGCCGATCCCTTGGTGTCCTAGGCAGACGCCGAGGAGGGGCTTATCGCAGTGGCGGATCGCTTCGGCGCAGACGCCGAAGTCACCAGCCACGTCTGGCCGCCCCGGCCCTGCGGAGATGACGACGTTGTCGAACTCCAACCGCGCCAGCTCGTCCCAGGTCGCCTCGTCGTTGCGGACGACAATCGGCTCCGTGCCGTTCACCTCCGCCAGCAGCTGGAAGAGGTTGAAGGTGAACGAGTCGTAATTGTCGATCAGCAGCGTCTGCATCCGCGGAGGCGGGTGTCGCTTTATGCAGCCGAATGGACGCATAAGGCGACACGCCGCAGCCTCGGCAGGCAAGATATCCCGCCGATGGCCGATCGATGGAACCCCGACCGCTCGCGCGGCATCTTCGAGACGCTCCTCGTGGTCGGCGGCGAGCCTGTCGAGCTCGAGGCGCATTTGTCGCGGCTTGCTCGCAGCCTCGACGCGGTCTACTCGCAGGCCCTGCCCTCCCAAACAGAGGAGGAGCTGCGAAGCGCCGCGGCCGACATCGACCTTGGTCGCCTCCGCCTCACCCTCGCGCCAGCTGAAGACGGTTTCCGAGTCGACCTACTTGCTGGTGGGGTCGACTCGGAAACCGTCTTCCCCGAGCGCGGGGTGCACCTCCGCACGCTTGAGATCGGCGGCGGCCTCGGCGCTCACAAGTGGGTCGATCGCAAGGGGATCAACCGCCCAGCACCCGACGAGGCTGGCGCCCTGATCGTCGACGAGGGCGAAATCCTGGAGGCAGGTTGGGCCAACGTCTTCGCCGTCCGCCGCGGCACCCTCTTCACACCCCCCCTCGACGGCCGCCTACTCCCAGGAACCACCCGAGCCGCCGTCCTAGAGATAGCTGCAGCGCAGGGCCTCGCGAGCAGCGAGCAACCAATTCATCCAAGCGACCTCCTAGACGCTGAAGAGACCTTTCTAACCGGCTCGATCCGAGGAATAGAGCCCGCCCTCTCCCTCGACGGCGCGGAGCTACCCGGCTGCGGAACCGTCAGCCGTCGCCTCGCCGACGCACTGCGCCGACGCTGGAACCTGAGCGATGACTTGGGTGCTCCTGCAAAGCGCGCAGTCGAGCCGCAACTCGGTCAGCTCTCTCAGTAAAGCTGCGGAACCGCACCTCGAACCGAGGTTGGGGCACCGGAGCGACTTCAGCCGCCGCCTCCGCCTGAGCCCCCTCCTCAACCTCTCTGCCGGTGGGTGGCGCCGATTTGGGGGACCGCCCCCCGCCAGTTGCGGGGGGTGGTGGAACCAAATCGGGGACAGGACCCGCCGGCCCGAGCCCATGGTCCTGAGGAGCGGGTGCCTGAGGCCCGGCCTGAGCAACAGCGTCAACCGCAGCCCGAGCACTCGCCTCCGCCGCCTCAGCCGCCCGCCGCGCCTGCCGAGCAGCATCAAGCGCCATCTCCCCCACCTCACGCACACCGTCCTCCGAAGCCTGGGCGATAACCAGCGCCTCGTCGATCCGCGCCTCGAGCTGGTTCAGGGTCGGAACCGTGCCCCGGGGGATGACCCAGTCGTTCGTGTTGTCCCGCTCAGAACCCTCGATACCAGGGAAAATACGGTCGAGGAAGGCGGAAAATCCGCGCTCTTATTAGATTTACGCCCCGCCCTTCCCCAGAACCGAGACCCGAGGAGCCCCTTGAGACACCCACGCGACTTCTTCCTGCCGCAGGCAATCGGCGCCCCCGAGCCGCTTCGCGAGATCCCCGTCAAGCCCTCGCGGATGATCCACTTCCTCGACTTCTCGAACGAGAAGATGGTGGCGAAGGCTGGCGACATCGCCGCCAAAACCGACATCCTGCTCGGCAACCTCGAGGACGCCGTCCCGGTCGACCGCAAGGAGGCCGCGCGCGAGGGGCTGATCCGCGCCGCCAAGGAGAACGACTTCGGGCAGACCTCGCTCTGGACCCGCGTCAACGCGCTGGAGAGCCCCTGGGTGCTCGACGACTTCACCCAGCTGGTGACCGAGATCGGCGAGCAGCTGGAGACGATCATGGTGCCGAAGGTCGAGGGCGCCCACGACATCCACTACGTGGACCGCCTGCTCGCGCAGCTGGAGGCGAAGGCCGGCCTCTCGAAGCCGATCCTCGTCCACGCGATCCTCGAGACCCCGCAAGGCGTGGTCAACCTGGAGGAGATCGCCAACGCCAGCCCGCGCATGCAGGGCATGAGCTTCGGCCCCGCCGACCTCGCCGCGGCGCGCCGGATGAAGACGACCCGCGTCGGCGGCGGCCACCCCGGCTACCGCGTGATGGAGGACCCGGCCGACCCGGAGAACCCCGAGGCCGACCGCGTCAGTGCCCAGCAGGACCTCTGGCACTACTCGATCGCCCGCATGGTCGACGCCTGCACCTCCGCCGGCATCCTCCCCTTCTACGGCCCCTTCGGCGACATCAAGGACACCGCCGGCTGCGAGACCCAGTTCCGCGCCGCCTTCCTGATGGGCTGCGTCGGCGC
>DASZNP010000111.1:0-30862 GCA_035551255.1 Solirubrobacterales bacterium | reverse complement strand
CCGCTGCCGCCGGTGCCAGCGCCGAAACAGGTGGCCTTCGGGCTGGTCTTGACGGAGGTGTCGGCGGTCGCGACGTCCTGTTCGGCGAGCACCTTGCCGCCGGTGCCGACCACGCGCAGGTTCGCCTTGAAGCCGGCGCCGGACGCGCCCGCGGCAAAGGCGAGGGTCAATAGAAGAGCCAGCAGGCACGCGGCCGCCGACCGGGACTGGGTGATTCTTGGCATTTACGCCACCCTTTCCTCGAGGGTTGTCTTGGCTAGGCCGGGGACAGGTCTCCTGGCTTCCGGGATCAGGGACCTCGCACCTTCCCAGGGACTCGGTGTCGTCCCCAGTGGCTGACGCCAGTGGCGCCTGCGAGCTCCTCCACCCGGTCACAGTGGCGGGACCACGCCGGACTTGCACCGGACTTCCCTTGACCACCGACCGATATGTACGCGGCGAGTCTATCCGCGGGCGCAATCGCGTGGTTCCTTATGCACCTATGTGGTGCAAAAGGAACCACGCGATGGGCTGCGTCCCGCCGGGGCGTCAACGTATGCGCGGATGCCCCGCCCGAAGCCGCACCGTACGCCCGGCCGCCACACGCACTGGCGCCTGGCGCGGCACCGGCCGCGGCTGCTGCGCCTCGGCGGCCTGGCGGCGCTGCTGGCGGTGGTCGGTCCCGGCATCCTCGCCGGCCTCTCCGACGACGACCCGGCCGGGATCACCACCTACTCGATCCTCGGCGCCCGCTACGGCTACGAGCTGCTCTGGGTGCTGGCGATCTCGACCGCGGCGCTGATCGTCTTCCACGAGGTCGGGGTCCGGCTCGGCGTCGTCACCGGCAAGGGGCTGCTGACGCTGGTCCGCGAGCGCTACGGCCCGCGTGCCGCGGCGCTGGTGATGGCGGCGCTGCTGGTCGCCAACACCGGCACGCTTTGCGCCGAGTTCGCTGGGGTCGCAGCGGGCGCCGACCTGCTGACCGGCGTCAGCCGCTACGTCAGCGTGCCGCTGGCGGCGATCGTCATCTCCGCCCTCGTCCTGCGCGAGAACTTCCACAAAGTCGAGCACCTCCTGCTCCTCCTCAGCTCGGTCTTCGTCGCCTACGTCATCGCCGGGATCGCCGCCCACCCCGACTGGGGCGCCGCCGCGCGCGGGCTCGTCGTCCCCAGCATCCCGCTGAACCGCGACGCGGTCCTGGTCGCGGTGGCGACGGTGGGGACGACGCTGGCGCCCTGGGGCCTCGCCTTCATCCAGTCCTACGCGGTTGACAAGCGACTGCAGGTAAAAGACCTCAGCTACGAGCGGGTCGACGTCGTTGTCGGCGCCGTGCTGACCGGCGTCATCGGGTTCTTCGTCGTCGTCGCCTGCGCGGCGACCCTGCACCCGCTGGGCATCGACATCAACGACGCCAGCGACGCCGCCCGGGCACTGGAGCCGTTCGTTGGCGGCGGCGCCGCGACCCTCTTCGGGCTCGGTTTCCTCGGCGCGGCCCTGCTGGCGGCGGCGATCGTCCCGCTCTCCACCGCCTACTCGTTCTCCGAGACGCTCGGCCGGCGCGCCGACCTCAACGACAGCTTCGAGGAGGCGCGCACCTTCTACTTCAGCTTCGGCGTGGTGACCGCGGTCGCGGCCTGCCTGGTGCTGATCCCGGGGGCGCCGCTGATCCAGATCCTCTTCCTCACCCAGGCGCTGAACGCGGTCCTGCTGCTGGTGCTGCTGCCGTTCGTCCGCTCGCTGGCGAACGACCGCGAGCTGATGGGCGAGAACGCGCTCGGCCCGTTCGACCGGGCGACGACGGCGATCGCCCTGGCGATGGTCGCGGTCAGTGTGGTCGCACTGGGCGTGCTGGCCCTCCTCTAGCTGGGCCTAGCTGTAGGGCTCGTAGCTGACCTCGCGCCAGCTGTGCTTCCCGGGTTTGCGGATCATCAGCAGGCTCCGCGTTGCCTCCTGCCTGCCGTCGGGACCCGGCCACTCGGCGACGATCTCGGTCGTGCCCTCCTGCACCCGCTCGGCGTAGTTGCCGCTCACGACCGCCGCGGTCAGCGCTTGCACCTGGCGCTTCATCTCCTCCGGGTCCTCGGCGTAGAAGTCGCAGACCATCTCCTTGCGGCCTGGCGAGCAGACCAGCAACTCGTCGGAGTCGAAATAGACTTCGAGCGGCGCCGCGTCGAGCTTCATCGGCTCCAGGTGGAGGGTCAGCCCGACCGAGGCCGTGTCTTCGCGCACCTCCGCCCAGCCTGCATCCAGCGCTTCCTGCGCCTCCGCTTCGAGGATCTTTTTGATCTCGACAGCCAGACTGGTCACTACGACCAGTTATACAACTTGAACCAAAGCCGCGTCTTGATTTATACGCCAAGAAGGAGATCAAGCCCGAGCATTGCCAGGGCGCCGGCGAGGAGACCGAGGCTGGGGCCGAGCGGCCGGCGCTGCCCGTAGGCCTGCGGCAGCATCTCGATCGCGATCAGGCTCAACATCGCGCCGGCGGCGAAGGCAAAGGAGAACGGCAGCAGCGCCGTCACCTCTTCCACCGCGAGATAAGCGATTAGCGCGCCGACCGGCTGCGGCGCGCTGGTGCCGACTGCCGCCCAGAACTGCCGCGCCCGGCTAAAGCCGGCTACCTCCATCGGGATCGCGACGCTGGTCCCCTCGGGGACGTTCTGGATCGCGATCGCGACGATCACGAAGAGGCCGAGCCCGGCCCGTTCGGAGGCATAAGCGGTCCCCACCGCCAGGCCCTCGGGCAGGCTGTGAACAAAGAGGACGCCGAAGACCAGCGCCGAGGTCCGCGCCCCCGGCCCGCGCCGGCCCATGAAGGCAGCCTCCGGCTCGAGCCGTCGCCGCGCCACCCCCAGCACCACCCCGCCGACGAAGAGCCCAGCCAGCACGGCCCAGACCGACCCTTCTTCGGCGGCCGGGATCAGGAGGCCGAAGATCGAGGCGACCCCCATCACCCCGGCGGCGATGCCCAGCAGGAACGGCGTCAACGCCGCCGCCCGATCCCCGAGGAACCAGACCGGAATCGCCCCCAGCCCGGTGGCAAGGGCGGTGCCGCAGGCGGCAAGGAAGAGGATCAGCAGGTCGGGCACGGTGCCCGGACGCTAACGGCGCAGCTTCAGCGTGGCTATCGCCCGTCCTCGAGCCCCTCGAAGAGACTCCGACCGAGCGCCATCGTCCACATCAGCTCCTCTCGGCTCCCCGGCTCCCCCGCGGCGGGCAGATCCGCCGGCGGTTCGATCCTCAGCCCGTAGATCTTCTCGACCGACCCGCGCCGCGGCACAGTGTCGATCAGTTCCACCACCTCGCATTGCTTCGCCAGGACCCGGTTCAGGTGGTAGGACACGACACCCAGGTCCATCTTCAATGCGCGCGAGAGCGCGCTGGCGCTAGCCGGTCCCTTGACGAGCTCCCTCAAGATCTGCCGGCGAACCGGGTGGGTGAAAGCGCTCAGAATTCGATCGAGCGCGCCCCGCTTTTCCGTCAACGATCTCGCTCCGCATCCACCTGGCTCCGGCCACGGAGACGAATGGTGCGGACCGGCCGGGGCACGCGGAACATCGTCAAGAGAGGTGAGCTGTTCGCTTCGACAGCAGCTTCTCGCCGCTCCCGATCCCACTTCTCCGTTGCCCGCAGCACAGCACGCACACGTCCGTCGTCGGAAACCGAGGAGGCAATGCGAGCTCGACTCTGAACCGCGCCAAGGTCCGCAGGCAACGAGGCAACCGCACCCGAGCGCCGGAGGACCTGCAGGTGGTAGTCGAGTTGGCCGGGAGGGAAGGCACGAAGCGCCCTCCCGATCTCCGCCACGCTCCGCGAACGCCCATCGCCATTGAGGGTACGCAGCACCTCACGCCGTACTGGGTGGTCCAGAGCGTCCTGCAGCTTCGGCTCAAGCGGCGCCGCCAGCCGAGCAGGTAGCCGACCATCTCCCGCTGCAACAGAATCGGTACCCATCTCCCCCTCCTCCTGCGGTCGTTACAAGAACACGCAACGATCAATAAAGATTTGTTGGAGCACCGTAAAAGAGAGAAAAATCCTTTACGAAGGCAAGACTTGCCACTAATTTTGTGGCACTTGGCACATGGAGAGGGAGGCGGCTCTCTCGTGGAGAGCCGCCTATTCATGGGCTCAGCCGCCCTTCGTCGTGCTCCACGTAGGCATCTTTGCCGGCGTCAAGTCAATCTTCATCTTGTCCCACCTCCTTTCCCAGGCGCAGCGTTTATAAGGAGGTTCTTTTATCGCCGGCGTGTCTCACCACTAATTCGTCGACGATGTGGGAGTTTGGGAACAAAACAGCAAACAGCTAGTGTTACTGCGCATTCAGCTTTCACTGAGGAGAAGATGATGTGACCACGCGCCGTCGGACCGAACCAACTGCGTTCGGAGTCAGCTCAAAGATGGCGCGAGCACTCGCGGATACATGGAGAATCCGCATCTTGGCCGAGCTCAGCGTCCGCACGCTCAGCCCTTCCCAGTTCGTCGCCGAGATCGGCGGTGAGCTGACCGATATTGCCCGCTGCTTTAGACAGCTTGAGGATTGGGGCTACATCAAGCTGATCGAAGAACGTCCCGGCCGCAGACAAGGCTCAGCAATCGAACATGTCTATGAAGGAATTGGGAGGGCCCACTTCGATGCGGCGACGTGGGAGATGGTTCCTCGTTCTGACCGAGCCGTCGTTTCCAGCTCCATCTTGGACTCATACTTTGCGCGTATCTCGGAAGCCGTACGGGCTGGGACTTTTGATCAGGATCTGAACCGCCATCTCTCCTGGGACAACGTCGGCCTTGATCGAGTTGCATGGCGAGAACTCGCGGACAAGCTTGACTCTGTATTTGGTTGGCTCTCTGAACTGGATGCCAGGGATTCGAACGCAACAGACCGCGAGACTATGTACGCAATCGTCGGCCTTACGGCCTTTCGTTCACCTCAGCCGGTAGAGATCATTCTTACGGCCCCACGACGTAAGCAGCCACAATCGCCGCCCGAACCTACATCCGATCCATTCGGGATTCCTCCAAAGATGGCCAAGGCCCTTTCGAATGGCTGGCGCTGTCGAATCCTTATGGAGCTGACGGCACGCCCTATGAGTCCTTCGCAGTTCGTGGAGGAAATCGGCGGCTCGCTGTCCCATATCTCCCGCTGTTTTCGGCAGCTTGCGGACTGGGGCTATGTCGAGGTGATCGAAGAAAAAAAGGGCGGCAGACGTGGAGGGGGCATTGAACGGATCTACCGAAACACCAGGCGTGCCTACTTTGACGCCGGTAGTTGGGAGACCCTCCCCCGATTGGTACGTACGGAGGTTTCGTGGTCCTTCCTGAGCTCCTACCGCGATCGAATCGTGGAAGCCGTAGAGGCTGGAACGTTCGATGCCGAGCACGACCGTCATCTTTCGTGGACTCCAATCCAGATTGACCGGATGACCTGGGATGAGATTGGTGAGACCCTCGATGAGGTCTTGGATTGGCTACCCGAGCTCGAGGGTGAATCGGTCGATCGAACCGAAGGAGACCCCGATCAACTCATTCCAACGGTTGTGGGTATGACGTCGTTCCGCTCTCCGGGGCCTATTGCCCGTTAACTCCGAGCCCCGATGTAGATGACCTTGTAGTCGCGGTCTTCATCAGGTGGGTCGGAGAGCACGACCTTGTTGTCGATCTCCTGCATGCCAAGCACCGCGACGCAGTCTAGGCCGGCGGCGCTCATCGCCTCGCGGATCTCCGGCTCCGAGCGGAAGCGCTCGCGGTGGACGATCGGCTCATCGATGTCGTCGCCCTCGATGCGCGTTTCGTAGACGCCAGGCTCCCCCTCCAGCTTGCCGATGCCCAACCAAGTCCAGCTGCGTCCCTCATGCTCGACGGTATGGCTGGCGCCCGACCAGAAGCCGGAGTCGTAGGTGCCTTTCGAGTTGACGTCGAAAAGCAGAAGGCCGTCGTCGGCGAGGTTGGCACGCATCCGCGCCAGCGCCTGCTGAAGATCATCGTCGCCGAGCAGGTAGTTGACAGCGTCGTTCATCGAGAGCACCAGCTCGAACTCACCGTAGACAGGCAGCTCACGCATGTCGACGACGTCGAGCTCAACCTGATCGCCAACCTCCTCCCGCGCCCGCTCGAGCATCCCTGGCGACAGATCACAGGCCCGCACCTCCCAGCCACGCCGCAGCAGCGGCCCAAACGCGCGACCGGTGCCGCAGCCCACGTCCAGCGCCCTCCCCCGCCTCAGCCCATGCTTCTCCAGCTCGGGCAGAAGCACTTCGCCCAGCCACATCTCATAGTCGTTGAGATGGTTGAACTCGTTGTAGATCGGCGCAAAGGCGTCGTAGGTGGCGCGTGCCAGATCGTCTCCCATGGCGGAAGAGCCTAAATGCAAAGGACTCTCGGTTCAATCCCTCATTCCCGAAGACAGCTCTATCGAATCATACCCTCACGATCTTTCCCGAAGAGGTAGCACCGCCGGGCAACATAGACAAGCCGTACGTAACCGAGCCCCTCGAACAGTTTCCCCTCCTTCGCTGCGATCTCCGAAAAGGGGGAGACCACTCTATTGATGGATCGCCGAAAGGCGCCCCAACAGAATCTAGACACATCGCTATCTGAGGGTCACCTTCACAGTCCCGCCAACGGGGATGGCGCTTCCCCGCGGAGGCTTCTGACGTCTGACGCGGCCACCATTCTTCCCCGCACGCGCGCGGGTGACCCCTAAGCGGCAATTGGCCTTATTCACAACCCTGTTCGCAGAGGCAAGCGTTCTTCCTTTCAGCCGCGGAACGATACAAGCCTCGTAGGAGAACGCCGGGGGCGACTCAGCACTACCAGCCGCCGTGAAGACTTTCACAGGTATCGAGGACAGCGGAGAGCCGGGAGGCACTCGCACCGTTATTTCCGATTCAGAGTTAACGGTGAAGTCTGCCGGTTGCGCACCAACCGTAACGTCCTGCACTTCCGCAAAATTTTCGCCGGACAGTACCACTTTGGCCCCCTCCTCAAATGGACCACCAGGAGGAGTCATACCAGTCACTAACGGTGCCGGGAGTACATCTGCACTAAAGGGAAACACCCAACCATTCACTCCGTTCCAATCAGAGGACTCTTCACTGATTTCACCATCGGCCATTGCCGGCTGCAGAAATACAGAAGTCACTTCCGGTGAAGAATGAAAGCGGAGGCCAGCTCTGTTGAAGAGTTCGAGGGCAATAACCTGCCCAGCTTTAATGGGAAGGTGAGTTGCAAACGTTTCCACCTTCCATTCCGATTGCACCTGACCTGAAGATGCACTCGTGCCAATTCCGAGATAGCTTGAGCCCAGGGGTGAGAAGACGCGCAGTCTATATTCACCGCGGGCGAAGTCAGAATAATTCACCGTGGCACCAAACAGGTGCCAGCGCAAAATGACGCCATCTACAGGCGACACATCCCCGCTTCCCAGCATAAGTCCATGGCTAGCATTGAACGCCACGGTTTCCGCCGGGAACGCGGTGTTCGTCAAAGCACACGGAGAAGTGCAGCCCAGGGTGAAAGATTCACTGACTGGTATTGGCAGCGTTGGACCAATCGTCAGCACTGCAGCACGGCTCGGCAGTGCAAAGCACAACAAAGTGATTATCGTCGTGACGAGGATCGCGAACCATTGCGATGCGGAACCTAGCCACTGTCTATCTGGTGTACAGGGATTCACCACTCTCCCAGGTCTCTTCCTATCAGGCCTCGCCGACCGAAACACAACGTTATCGGACTCCACGCGCTTCGACGGCGAAGGTGAAATATGACGTCAACGTCCTCCGGTGCGAAGCGCTAAATACCACGCGAAAGCGGCCGCGATCACAATGAAGCCGCTGGTTGCGATCAGAACAGGCTCGTCGCTGACGAGCGCTAGTGCAAAAGCTAGTAAGGCGCACCCGAAGGTTGCAACTCGTATCGTTAAGACTTCAGGCCGCATCAGATTGCCATACAACCGCAAGACCGACAATGGAAAAAAGCACCATAAGGCCCGCGACTCCAGCTAGACTGGTATCACGGATCAAAAGCCCGGTGATCGCAGCTAATAGAGCCATAGCGGCGTAAACGACCAAAACGATCGACAGCGCAAGCTTCCGCCTGCCTACCCTATCCTGAGGGCCGGTCCTTGGAACCGATCGAGCAATAAACCACAGGCTCCCAACGGCACCTGCAAGAGCGCCTGCTGCAAAGATGAGCTCTCCTTCATTCACCCTAAACGTACCTCGTGATTTGGGCATTTAAATGTATCAGCATTGCCCCCCCTCATCCAAAAGGTCTGCAGCTACTCCTGCTAAATCGGCGCCGCTGCCAATGAGCATAAGAGTCTCCCCGACCCCGGGAATCCATACCGTTGCAAGCCCGGCCGAGCTGATCGCTACCCCACCCCCTGACAGAGCCAGACCTATTTGCCTACACGGAATCGAGGTTGCAGTCGCATGGTTTGCCGTCCGTGCTTCGATTTCTTCTGCCTGCTTCGCACGCCAATTTTCCCCGGCCGCTTTTGCCCAGCTCTTTTGAATTGCTTTGACGCCTTCGACAATAGTTTGAAGATTGATTTTTTTGTTCGCGTAGGTTGAGAAAAGCAGTACTTTGTGCCTATTGCCCCTTCTATTGGCGTTGTAGATAGCTCGCGCCCTTTCCTTATTCTGTCTAGCACATCCGCGTTTCGTGTAACTGCCCTCGCATTGACCGTTGAGGTCGAACTTATTTATTGGATCTTGACGGGCGTAGTCATACGGGTTGGCCGAACCACCCGACACGGGGTCTGGGGTTAAGAATCGGCCCAGCGCTGGGATATAGCTTCGGGCTCCCATCTGGATCACGCCGGAAAGCAATTCGGTTCGTCGTCCCTTCCCGCCGAGCCAGCCGAAGCGTCCTGCGCTCCCCGAAGTCGGAGTCCCGAACTCGTCATAGCTGAAGGTGCTTTTTAAACCTGAGACTTCGGGGTTGACTGCAGCCGTTGCCGACACGTCCCCGTGCAGGTTGGTCAACTGAAGCGTGATTTCTTTGCCGCTTTCCTGCACAGCGGCCAAATCCCCGCCGATGCCGGCGATGTTCCGCGTCCAGGTCGAGCCGCGTTCCGTCCAGGCAGGGGCATCTGAGGGGCCGTCGTAGTGGAAGACTTCGGTCCCTTCGAGGCCGCCCGCCTGCAGGCGGGAGCGCTGGCGCAATGAGGCATCGAGTTCATACGTGTTCGTGACACCTCCCTGCGATTGGGTTGCGACCATATCCGTGCTGAAGTAGCTGGTCGTCAGTTCTTTGCCGCCGGCGTCGGCGCCGGGAAGTTTCGTGATCCGGCCGAAGTTGTCGTAGACGGTGCCGGAGTCGATCAGGTGGTCGGCCTTGTCGTAGCTGTATTTTCTTTCGGTGGACGAGCCGGTTCCGCAGCTGCTGCCGAGGGTCGAGGCCACCGTCGTCATCGAGAGGCGGTTGGAGTCCTTGTCGTAGCCGTAACTGCGGGTGGTGCAGCTGCCCCCGGCTGGGGTTTCCTGCGCGTACGTCAGGCGCCCGGCCTTGTCGTAACGGAAGAAGTCGGTCCCGAGGGTGCCGGATTCCTTGCGGATCTGGCCGTAGATCGACCTTTCGAGGCTGAACTGCAGCCAGGTGCAGCTGGCGCCGCAGCTCGAGGCCTTCGTATAGGTGAGGGCGGAAGGTGCGCCCGTCGCGTCATAGGTCGATTCAGCCGTGAGGCCGTCGGGCAGACCGCGTTTGACGAGGTTGCCGTCGGCGTCGTAGCTGGCGGTGAAGGTGCCGGCCGCCGAATCGGTCAGTTCGGTCGGCAGGCCCGTGGCCGGGTCGTAGTGCACCGTCTGCGAGCCTTTTGCGTCGCTGCTGGTGCTCGGGCGACCATAGGCGTCGTATTTGGTTTCAGATTTATTGCCGTCGGCGTCTTCATAAAACACCGGCCGGCCGAGCGCGTCGTACGTGGTCTTCGTCGCCTGGGCGTCGAAGATGCTGCATTCGCTCGTTTCACAGGCGAAGCGCTGCGTTTCCGGCAGCCCGTTGGCCGAGTTGTAGAGGGTTTCGACCTTTGGCACCGTCTGGCCTCCCCCGGTGATCTTCTTCGAGGTCTGGCGGCCGGCGGCGTCGTAGGTGACGACCGTCTTCCTCGTCACCGGTTCTTTGCCTTCCAGTTCTTCGCTGAAGGTGATTGGAAGTACTTCGACGATTTCGGTCGGCTGGCCAAGAGGCGAGTAAGACTTGATCTCGATAATTGGGATCTTCGGTCCTTCTTCGGGCTGGGCGGCAGGCCTGATTTCGCAGGGAAGCCCTCCCCACTTTTCGTGCAGCAGCCAGCAACTTCCGCCGCTGACTTCCCCGTAGTAGAGGGTCTTCGTCGCCCCCGGCACGTTGCCGCCTTCTTCGAAGGCTTTCGGCTGGCGGACCTCGGTCGGCAGGCCGGTGGTGGTGTTGTAGGAGGTTTCGCGGGTGATGTTGAGGTGTCCGCTGCCGGGGTCCGTGATCGTCTTGGTCGGTTTCCTCAGCGTCCAGTCGTACTGGGTCTGAGTTTCACTCTGATCGACGTCTTCCCCGCGCCCCGGGATGGAGGCGCCGGTGACTTCCTTGGTCGGCAGATGGGGCTTGGTGCCGCTCCCCGTCCATCCTTCGTCGTAGCGGACGACTTTGTGGAGGCGCGCTTCGACCGTTTCGCCCGATTCGAGCCTGACCGAATGGAGCGGACCCCATTCTTCTTCCATCTCGGTTCCATCGGAGGAGTAGCGCCGCGTCGTGTCGAGCTGCTTCGATTTCGCAACCGATTCCGATCCCGCAGCCAGTGCGCGGAGCCTGTTCTGCGCGCTGAGTTCGCGGACGACGTTGCCGAACTGGTCGGTTTCGGCGGTCGAGATCGAGGCACCGCTAGTCCCTGCCCCAGCCGGCGATGCCGTATTGACCTCGAACCCTTCTGAGTCCAGGTAGTGGACGGTCGCCTTTGCGTAGGAGCTCGCGGGTTCCCCAGGCACTTCGGTCGGCGGGAAGACCGCGGTCGCGTCGGTCGGGATGTCGGTTTGGCCCCAGGCGGCGACCGAGCTGCCGCCCATTTCGTAGGGCGCTCCGCTGCCGCTGATCGGGACTTCATAGCGGACAGAGGTCATCGTCTGCCCTCCGAGCAGGTTCGGGCGTTCCACCCCCTTGAGGCGGAGCGGCCCGGTTTCCCCGTCGAGTACTGCGGTCGTGTAGCGCAGGGTCCAGGGTTCCTGCCCGGGCGGCGTCACTTTGCGGAGCTTTTCGCCTTCGTAGGTGTAGGTCGTTTTCAGGTTCGGGCTGATCCGCGGATCCCACTCAGAAACCAGCCGCCCCTGCGTGTCGTAGGAGTAGGAGGCGACTTCCCAGGAGCCGCCGTCGCCGGGTGCGTAGAAGGTGATCTTCGCCAAGCGTTCGCCGTAGCTCGAGGGCGCTCCCCAGTTGCTCGCCGGGGCGTAGGCAAAGTCGAGGGTGCGACAGCCGGGCGTGCTGGTCGGGTTTTCCGCGCAATCGGAAGGAGTCATCGGAGCGGTCGGGGCAACCACCTTTTCCAGTCGGCGCTGGTTGTTGACGAAGTTCCAGGTCATCACCGTCGAGTGCACGCCGCTGCCGGGCTGGGTGATCGAGACCGGCAGGTATTCAGAGCTGTTGCCGCTGTGTTCGTTAGAGAAGGTGGTTCGGTTGCCGGCTGGATCGGTGAGGATGAACTTGCCTTCCGAGACGGTCAGGGAGAAGCCGGTGAGTTCAGGCGGGGTGACGTAGCTTTCGCCGGTCTTTTCGAAGGGGATTTCATAGCCTTCGAGGCTCTTCAAAGACGCGTAATCGAAGGCATATTCTTCGCCTTCGAACACTTCGGATTCATGCACCAGACGCACCGAAGCCCATTCCGAGCCGCCCGCTTCTTCGATCGGGGCGCCGGGCTTCCAGCCCTGACCGAGAATCGTCGTTTCCCCGGCGGTCCCGGGGACCCGGGTGTTGTAGGTGCGGGTGAATTCGAGCGGATTGAAGCCGCCGATCGAGACATCGGTGGCCGTCAGCGTCAGGTTGCCGGTCAGGAGGTCGAGGGTGCCGGGGCCGACCTGGGCGGTCGCGTCTTTGGGGCCGCCGAGCCGACGGTCCACCTTGGCTTCCACCGGTTCACTGAAGCCAGGGCTCGACCCGCCTTCGAAGAGCGCGCGGACCTGGACCGAGCCACCCTGGCTCTGTATTTCGCTGTTGATGTGGGCGGCATCGAAGTAGAGCGGTTCGGTCTGGCAGCACGATCCGCTCACCGTGAGCGCTTCGACCCCGTCGCCTTTGCCGTTTCGCAGTAACTGGGAGGGAATGGGGTTGAACGGGCCTTTCTTGCCGGCGCGGTACTGGTAGGAGACGCCGCTGACGCCCGACCCTTCCGCCCAGACTGCCTTCAGCATCAGCCGCCGCGCGGTCGTGGTGCCTTCCTTTGGCGAGACCAGCTTGTCGGCCGAGGGTGCCTTGGTGAAGTAGGTGAGATCGAGCTCGGGCTTGTTGGAGGCCACGGCGCTGGAGTTGAAGCCGACGTAGCGACGCGGGCAGTTGGCGGAGTTGGCGATGCATTCGGCGGTCCTCGTCTCGTCGATCTGCTTGACGACGACGCCCTGGTTTGAAAGGCCGCCGGTCCCAAAGATGTTGTTCTTTTCGACCCAGGCCTGGGCGAGTTCGCGCAGGCCCGAGGAGTTGAATTCCCACCAGCCGGCGCCGCTGCCGCGGTTGGCGGTCAGGACTTCGGCGTGGCCTTCGGAGGTGAAGTCGCCGCCGGGGGTGGTCCATTTGTAGGGGTTGATGAGGTTGTTGGCCTTGAACTGTTCCCAGTTCAGACTCGTGGTCCAGCCCTGCGTCACCCGCTTGGTTTCCAGGCCCGGGACGGTGTTTTCGGCGGCTTTGGGCGCGTAAAGCTTCAGCGTCGCTTTGCTGACGTAGGAGTTGGCGGGGATGACGGGGCTGAGGTTGGTGCCGAGTTTGAAGCGCAGGAAGGTGCGGACCGGCTGCTGTTCGCTCTGGCTGTAGGCGGAGATCAGTTCGGTTGCCCCGTTCGCGCCGCACTGAGACCAGCCTTTAGGCAACGGGACGCTGCCGATCGTGCAGTCTTGTTCGGTGTAGACAACCGCCGACGGGTCGATCGTCACCGGCCAGGCCCGGGCGGGGTCTGAGAGCCAGGCTTCGTCGGCTTCTACCGCGAGGACCCAGTGCCCGGCTTCGGAGCCTTCCTGCAGGCCGTAATGAACGGCCGAGGAAGGCGGGGCGCTGGTCGCGTCTGAGATCGTCGGCGCGGGCAGGGTCGCGAAGAGGTCGCCGCCTTTGGCCGTGATCTGGATCGAGCCGTCTTCTTGCAGCGATGGCGTCAGGCCCTGGGAGAAGTCGAGTTCGTAGTGGTAGAGCTTCGGCGCCAGCGGGTTCTCGAGGGTGATTTCCTCCTTCACTCCGTCGGCGAGGCTGTGGAGTTCGAACGAGGCCCCGTTGCCAGCTTCGTAGCTTGCGGTGGTGTCCGCTACTTCAGCCGCTTCGGTTTCCTGGCCGAGCAGGCGGAAGGAGAGCCATTCGCCTTCGTCGGAGAGCCGAACCGCCCCGTCGCCCATCTGTTCGGGGAGGTGGAGGTCGAAAGAGTTGGCCCCATTGGTGATGCCACCGCCCGGCGCTTCTGCCAAGCCCTCGTCGATCGGCTTGAAATCGCCTTCGGGGGTTTCGTAGTTGACCGGCGAGGTGAAGATTTCCGCCTGCAGCGCACCGCTGGGGAGTCGTAGGTGTTGGAGCTGGCGGTGCGTTCTTCGGGCAGTTCAACACGAGCGGGCCGAGAGGATTCGACTTGTGCGGGAGATTCGTCTTCGCCCCGTGCGACCCCTTGGCGGGCTGAGAACGCCACCGCGGTAATCAGAAGCAGGGCTAGAAGCGAGAAGAGGGCACGAGCAAGCCGGGGCCGAACGGTGTCGCTGTGCCAGGCGGATCCTTTCTGGTGGGTGGCTGGACCCGCCGCGATACCTAGCGCGTACCGAGTCGGTGCGCATCCTGTCTACAGATGAGAGGGAATGCAATACCCAAAACTCGGTTGACTTTTTATTACCGGTGAAATTAATGAAACGGTCACGGTGTTTATTTTGGGGTTGAGCTCAATTCGAACGTTTGCCTAACTCCATAGGTGACATCTGTCCAGGAGCGGAATTCGTCCATTAGGTTGCCGCCGCTTTATGTGCCCTCGTCCGGTGGACGGGGCCTCGTCCAAACGACTCGAAGGAGAAACGATGAGCAGGGGAATCTGGCGGCAGGTGCCGGCGCTGGTGGTTGCGGCGGTGGCGTTGGTGGCGGCGCTGGCGGGAACGGTGTACGCGGCCGGGAAGATGAACGGGCACGCGATCAAGGTTAAGTCGCTGCCGGGGAACCGGCTCGCCTTGCACTCAGTGCCGGCCAACCGACTGAAGCCGGGGACGATCCCGAGCATGCAGCTGGCTCCGGGGTCGATTCAGGGAGACCGGTTGGCGCCGGGGTCGGTGACCGGACTGCAGGTGGACGTCTCCACTCTCGGTCAGGTGCCCTCTGCCGTCCATGCCGATACGGCGGAGTCGGCGAAGGACGCGGAGACGGCTCTCAACGCTGCCAACGCAGTGAACGCGCAGAACGTCAACGGCTACCACGCGGGCTGTAAGCAGGGGACGCGACTCTTCGGCGGGGCTTGTTGGCAGACGGCCCCGAACTCCAGTGCACTCACTCCGGCGGCCGCTGCTTCGGCTTGCGCCAACGAAGGCGGGGAACTTCCGGACCCGTTACTCCTCGCTGCGTTCTCTCAGCAGCCGGACATCACGCTCGCATCGGAAGACGAGTGGACCTCCGATCTCACGAACCTTTCAGGTCTGAACTCTTATGCAGTTGTGACCGTCTCCGCAGCCGGAGGAATTAACTACGCAGCGTTCAATGTGACCAAGAAATTCCGCTGCGTCATCCCACTCCTCAGCAGCTAGTCACACCGCGCGGCGGGGCGGCGCTGGCCGCCCCGCTCCCTACCCCGTCTCGGCGTCGAGGAGCCGCCGGTAGTACCGATAGTCGCGGCGATCCGGCCGTAGGTTCGAGGCGAGCGCTAGGTGGTGGCGAGCGCGTCGCTTCTGGCCCGTCTTGCTGAGGGCGCGGCCGAGGCAGAAATGGGCGAAGTCGTTGACCGGGTGGGTCTCGACCACGGCCTCGAACTCGACCGCGGCCGGGGCGAAGCGGCCGGATCGGAAGTAGGCGCGGCCCAGCGCCTCGCGGATCGAGCTCTTCTCCGGCGCCCGGCGAGCGGCCTCGGCGAGCGGCGCCGTCGCATGCTCGAAGTCGCCGTCCTCGAGCAGCTCGAGACCGCGGCGATAGAGCGTGTAAGTGGGCTCCGAGGCTCCCTCGTTGGACATGCAACAAGTGTAAAAGGCACGCCTCGCGGACCTGCAAAAACCATGATTTAGCAGGCCGAATAGGCCACTTTGCTACCGTGGATGCACGGGTTCGGCAGGCGTCGCTGCCGGCCCAATCGTCTTATGAGCACCTCTACCGCGAAAAAATGGACCTGCGATCAGTGCGGGGTGACCGTCAGCCGCCTCGGCGGCGAGAAGGTCGAGCTGCCCGCGAGCTGGGCGACCTCGAAGGAGGGCACCTTCTGCCTGCTCTGCCGGCGTGAGCGCGCCGCCCAGGCCGCCCTCGCCGCCGCCCCCAGCGGCTCGCTCGAGGATCGCGCCAAGCTCCGCCGCGCCGCCCTCGTCGAGTTCGAGGTCCGCCGCCGCCCCGGCCACGGCAACGGCGAGATCGCCAAAGCCTGCCGCTCCTCCGTTGCCGCCGTCGTCGCCGCCCGCAAACGGCTGAAGATCCCAGCGCCGACGAACTAGCTCAAACCCGAGTCCGCTCGGCCAGGTCGCTGAGCAGGCCCTCCATCCCGCTCTGCTCGTGGACGCGGCGCTGGTGGTCGGCGCCGTTGCCTTCGCTGATGATGCGCTCGATCTCTTCTAGGGCGTCAGCACCGTTTAGCTGCTCGGCGTAGGAGTGGACTTCCTCGAGGATGGCGTGGGCTACCTCGGCCGCCGGGGCGGCGGTGCTCTCGTCGATCATTAGGCGGGCTTGGAGGCCGTAGCGCTCGGCCTGGAAGTAGGACTCCTCGATCGCCTCGCGGGTTAGACCGGGGGCGCCGGGACGGTCGATCTCTTTTGCCGCCAGGGCCTGGATCAGGGCGCCGATCGCGGCGTTGCCCTCCGGCGTGGCCTGGATGTCCATGCCGCGGACCTCGACCGTGCCGAGGTTCGGGTGCGGGCGGACGTCCCACCAGATGTAGGTGTAGTCCGGCGCGCCGGCGGCGGCAATCAGCTGGTCGGCGACGCGGAGGAAGTCTTCGTAATCGCGGAAGGCGCGCGGGAGCTCGAAGCGGGGATAGCTGCGGACGGCGGCGGCGCGGGCGCTGGCGAGGCCGGTGTCGGCGCCGTCGCGGAAGGGCGAGTTGCCGGTCAGCGCCGCCAGCAGCGGCAGGTGGTGCCGCATCGCGTTGGCAACGGCCACGGCGGTTTCGGGGTCGGGCATGCCGACGTGGACGTGGAGACCGCAGGGCGGCGTCGCCAGCAGGCTCGCCAGGTCCTTCTTCACGCTCTCGTAGCGGGCTTTCTCGACCAGCTGCGGCTCCCCCGCCTCGGCCGGGTATACCCCCGAGCCCATCAGCCGCGCCCCGGTCGCGGCGATCGCCCGCCGCACCTCGGTCAGCTCGCGCGCCGCCTGGCCGGCGTCGTCGCAGATGCCCGTCTTCAGCTCGATCTGGGTGGAGAAGATCTCGGTCGAGACGCTCTTGCCGTACTCGGAATCGATCCCCTCCAGCACCTCCTCGCCGGCGGCAACCAGGCCGCAGCCCTCGTCGACCAGCAGCAGCTCCTCCTCGACGCCGATGGTCAGCGGCGGCGAAGCGCCGAACTTGTGCTCGCGGCCGTTGCCTTCGGCGTCCGGCTTGCTGGCGTCCCCCACGATGTTGGACGAAATCCCCATTCCGTGAGAGCGAGCTACCCCGCGCCAGAGCTTCTTTAACCCGCCCTATCCTGGCCCGATGGCTGCGAGAGGCAAACTGCGCGTGCTCGGGGAACCGGCGTACCGGCGGCTCTGGATCGGGCGCACGGTCTCGCTCGTCGGCGACGGGATCGCCCCCGTCGCGCTCGCCTTCGCGGTCCTCGACCTGACCGGCTCGGCGACCGACCTCGGCATCGTGCTCGCCCTCCACAGCCTGGTCCTGATCGCGCTGATCCTGGTCGGCGGCGTCATCGCCGATCGAATCTCGCCGCGGCGGGCGATGCTCGGCGCCGATCTGACGCGGACGGTCTCGATGGGGCTGATCGCCGCGCTGCTGCTGGCCGGGACGGCGGAGATCTGGCAGCTCGCCCTCCTCTACGCCGTCGACGGCGCCGCCACCGCCTTCTTCAACCCCGCCTCGAACGCGATCGCTCCCCAACTCGTCCCGCCCTCACGCCTACAGGAGGCAAACGCGCTGCTCTCCTTCTCCCGCTGGATGGGCAAAGTGGCGGGGCCGGCGCTGGCCGGGATTCTGCTCGCGCTCGGCTCGCCAGGCTCGGCCCTCGGCATCGACGCCGTCACCTTCGCGGTCAGCGCCGCCTGCGTCTGGGGGCTGCGAGCGCCGGGCGTGCGGCCGGAGGGCGAGAGCGAGAACTTCCTCGCCGAGCTCCGCGACGGCTGGCGCGAGTTCTCGAGCCGCAGCTGGCAGGTCGCGATCATCGTCTCGCTGACCTTCAGCAACCTGATCTTCCCCGGCGCCTTCTTGGTCCTGGGACCGACGGTCGCCAAGGAATCCCTCGGCGGCTCCAGCGCCTGGGCGCTGATCGCCGCCGTCTGGGGCATCGGCGGCCTGCTCGGCGGCTTCGTCGCCCTCAACATCCGCCCGCGCCGCCCGCTCCTCGTCAGCGAGAGCTTCGTCCTCCTCTTCGCGCTGCCGGTCTTCCTGCTCGCGATCCCCGCCCAGACCGCCGTAATCGCCGTCGGGGCACTGGTCGGCGGCGCCGTCCTCAGCCTTGCCGAGATCCTCTACGAGACGACCCAGGCGCAGCAGATACCTCCCGAGACCCTCTCGCGGGTGATCGCCTACGACTGGCTCGGCTCACTTGCCTTGGAGCCAGTCGGCCTCGCCTTGGTCGGCCCAGTCGCCGCCGGCCTCGGCGTCTCCACCACCCTTTGGATCAGTGCCGTCATCCTCATCCTCCTGCAGGCGGCAGTACTACTGGTCCCGAGCGTGCGCCGGTTGGAAGCGGTGCCGAGCGAAGCGACCCCCGTGCCGCCACCGCGCCCGGTCGAGGTCGGGGACTGAGCCCCTGTCGACTTTGTCTCCCCATAGAGGACAAAGTCGCCACTAAAGCGAGCGCAGGACCGCCTCAGCGGCGTTGTAGCCGTTGATGCCGTGGGCGCCGGCACCGGGGGGCGTTGAGGCTGAGCAGATGAAGACGCCGGGGATGCCGGTCTCGTAGGGGACCAGGGTGGCGCGGGGGCGGGCGAAGAGCTGGATAGGGGTGTTTGCCCCGCCGAGGATGTCGCCGCCGATGAAGTTGGCGTTGGCGGCCTCGATCTCGGCCGGGGTGCGGGTCGAGGTGGCGACGATGCGGTCGCGGAAGCCGGGGGCGAAGCGTTCGATCTGGCCGACGATCGCCGCGGTGGCGTCTCCCGCGTAGCCCGTGGGGATGTGGGCGTAGGCCCAGATCGGGTGCAGGTCGCCGCTGGAGCGCTGCGGGTCGGCGAGATACTGCTGGCCGACGAGGACGAACGGCTTCTCCGGCATCCGGCCGCGGTTGATCTCGCGCTCGGCGAAGGCCAGTTCCTCGAAGCTGCCGGCGACGTGGACGGTGCCGGCGCGGCGGGCCGGCTCGTAGAGCCAGGGCACGCCACCCTTGACCGCCAAGTCGAGCTTGAACGCGCCGGGTCCGTGCTTGAAGCGCCGGTAGGCGCGGGCGACGCGCGGCGGCAGGCGATCGCCCGCGAGCTCGAGAACGAGGCGGGGCGAGAGGTCGAGGATCACGGCGTCGGCCGGCGGCAGCTCGGCGAGCGAGCGCATCCGCCGGCCGGTCTCGATCCGGCCCCCGCGCTCTTCGATCACCGCGGCGTAGGCCCTGGCGATCGCCTGCGAGCCGCCCTTCGCCACCGGCCAGCCGTAGGCGTGCCCGGAGCAGAGGAGCGCCATCCCGATCGCCGAGCTGAGCGGCCAGCTCAGCTCGGCGTAGGAGTGGGCGGCGATGCCGCCCCAGAGCGCCGCCGCCTCCGGAGTCCCCAGCGCCCGCGCCAGCAGCGTCGCCGGCGCCGCCGAGGGCAGCCCGAAGCGCGCCAGCTTCAGCGGGTGGCGCGGGACGTGGACGAGCGGGTGGTAGATGTCGGCGGTCAGTGCCTCGTAGGACTTCGAGGACGGGCCGAAGATCCGCCGCCAGCGCTCGCCCGCCTCCCCCAGTCCCGCCCCGGTTGCCTCGATCGAGCGCAGGAACGAGGCACCGGAGCGCTCGCCGCCGGGCAGCGGATGCGCGAGATCGACCTCGGGCCAGGCCCAGGTGAGCCCGTACCGCTCGAGTTCGAGCTCGACTGCAGCCGGCGCGGCGACCGCCATTGGGTGGGTGGCGCTGCACTCGTCGTGCAGCAGACCGGGAACGGTCAGTTCCGAGCTACGGGTGCCGCCGCCGATCCGGTCGTCGGCCTCGACCACCGTCACCTCCATCCCGCGCTTGGCGAGGATCGCGGCACACGCGAGCCCGTTGGGCCCGGAGCCGACGACGATCGCGCTGCTCATACCGTCACGACTTTCGAAACCCGGACGAACTGCATCAAATTCTCCGCCCAGTAGAAGGAAAATTTGATGCAGTTCGGGAGTCACGACGGTCGACCGGAAACTCCTCATCCCCTAACCACGGCTGGCAGCGGGCCATGTCGGCGACGTTGACGTACCCCTCCTCGACCAACCCATCGGCCGCGTCCCAGATCCGATACCGCTGGCGCTGCACCTGGGCCGGTTGGCTCTCCAGCGTCACCACCCGCACCTCCCCGGGCGCGAAGTGGCAGCGCTCCTGCACCGCCGCGAGTAGGCGCTGGTCATGGAAGTGACCATCGCCGAAGTTGTAGCCGAGGACGACCCCGGCGACGAGCTCGCCCTCGCGCACGTCGTAGTCCTCGATGTCCGGCACCGCCCGCGCCGTCAGCCCGTTCAGCGCCCGCCCGTGCGAATGCATCGAGCGGAAGGCGAGACCTTTGTAGAGGAGGACGTCGATCAGGTCCGGCTCGTAGAACTTCTCCAGCTGCACGCCGACGGTCGGCGCCGCCTTGACCAGGTCGCGGTCGAGCTTCGCCTCGGCACCTTCTCCGCCATCGCCGCCGCGCCGGAACAGCCACTGGCTCGTCGCCCAGTTGCCGGCGTAGTAACGCATCGAGGGCAGGAACGAGATCAGGTCCGGCCGCAGGTTGCCGAGGATCGGCAGGCCGACGCAGGTGACGGCGAGGATGACCAGCAGCACCGGGTCGTCGATGGTCGAGAACGGGATGCTGCCGTAGTGGCCGAAGAGGAAGAGGACGCCGAAGATCATGAACACGTTCCACTCCAACGGCACCGCCAGCGGGAACGTCGAGAGGATGTGGGCGTGGAAGATCACCATCCCGGCGATCGCCAGCTGCTGAACGATGCCGCCGCTGGTGAGGACAAGGACGAGCGGCAGGGTGAACTCCATCACCGTCCCGAAGTGGGCGACCGCGGCGCCAAACCGCGACGGCAACAGGTCCTCGGGGTGGCGGGTGTAGAGGCGCCGCTTCATCGCCCGCGAGCGGTTCCAGGGCGTGTTGCTGATCATCACCGTGACGACGAACGGGAAGTGACGGTTCAGCTTCGAGCTCGCCGCCCCCCACCAGATGCAGAAGAAGACGAGCTGGGCGGCGATCACCAGGTTCGTCAGCGGGAAGAGGAAGATCAGCGAGAGGTTGCCGTAGATCTCCGAGCGCGCGG
Organism: Solirubrobacterales bacterium; assembly: GCA_035551255.1. Classification (GTDB taxonomy): domain Bacteria; phylum Actinomycetota; class Thermoleophilia; order Solirubrobacterales; family 70-9; genus VAYN01. Next base: position 9,954 of record DASZNP010000111.1, on the reverse strand, counting down.
CCAGGAACGGGACCTTGTCGCGAAGGCCGAGTACGGCGAGGATCGCCAGCATCACTCCGACGGCGACCGGGCTTAGCCGCGCGACTTCGCCGTCGATCCACGGAGCGCTCCCCTCCACCCCGCCCGAGACCAGGAGGAAAACCAGCGCCGCCAGCAGCGCTCCATATAAGGAGACGTCGAGCCAGGTCCGCGTCGTCCCCCGCGTGGCCGGCACCCGCTCCGGCCACGGCGGCAGCCGCGTCGTCCCCGGCCGCAGCCAGTAGAGGAAACCGCCGACCATCGGGCTGAAGCGCAGGGTCAGCGGCAGCGAGCCGGCGCCGAGTCCCAGCACCTCCCAGAGCATCGTCCAGATCACCGCCTTCTCGAAGACGATCGGCTCGGTCCACTGCGGCCAGCCGCTCGTCGCCTCGATCAGCAGGAAGCCGAGGCCGGCGTAGGCGAGGACCTTGAAGACGTAGAGGAAGTAAACCGCGACCGGCGTCCCGAAGCCGTTCAGCGCCCAATCCTGAGCCAGAGGCTTAATGCGCTGCAGGTGCGGGAGCCGCCGCCACTCGGCGACCTCGAACGGCGGTGGAGCTGGATCCAGCAGGCCCATTCGTCTAATCGCCTCGATTAATGCTCAAGTGAACGAAACGTACGCCGATGACTCTATGCCTTGTCTTTGGAACCGCCAACTTCTAGCCCACCTCCGGGCGCGCAGCCTCTCTGGGGCAGCCACACCGGCAGCGGCGCGCCCGCGCCTGGCGCATCCACTCCCCCCACGGCTCCCGTGTCGCCAAGCTCTCGCTATGCGAGAGGAACTCGACAGAGCCTCTTCGGCGAGGGGCCGCTGGAGCCGCTTTCGGTGAAGCTCCTCCGGGTCGCCGGCGGCCTCTCCGTGCTGCTCGTCCTCGTCGTTGTCAACTCGCTGCTCAACACCAGCGGCGGCGAAAGCCCGTTCAATCCGAACCCGGTCGCAGAAGCGGCGGAGCGGACCCAGGAAGTGGACGGCCTGCGCTTCGCGATGAAGGTCCGCGCCACCTCCGAAGCCCATCCACCCGAGATCGATCGCGGCAGCGGAGCCTTCGACCTGCAAACCAAGCTCGGGGTCATCCATTACGACGGGTGGACCGCAGACGACACCCGCGTGAAGGTCGACATGGTGATCGGAGAAGACGCGGTCTACCTGCGCTCGCCGGAGCTCCGCGGGAAACTGCCGGGCGGCAAGGAATGGGCCGAAATGGATCCGTCCCTCCTGTCGGACGAAGACTCGGTACCGGCGGAAAACCCGGACAGTTCGCTGGGCATGCTGAGCGCGAGCGAGCGGGTGCATCTCGCGGGCCACAGCAAGGTGCGTGGGGTGCCGGTCAGCCGCTACGTCGCCACCTTCGAAATGGGTGAAGTGATCGCCGAGCTCCGGGCCCAAGGCGAGGACGAACTGGCGGAAGATTGCGAAAAGCTGGCAGCGAACGTGGTGGGGCCCGTCCACGCAGAGGCATTTGTCGACGGCAAGGGCCTCGTGCGCCGCATCCGCATCCACATGGGCAGCACCGCCTCCGGGACGCCAGAGACGATCGACTCGACGATGGACTTCTTCGCCTTCAACTCCCACCCCGCGATCCAGGTCCCGCCAGAACGCCTCGTCTACGACATGACGCCGCTGATGGAAGAGCAGCAGGAAGCACTGGGGCAACCGAACTAGGGCCCGTGCAACCCTGGGCGGTATGGCTTACCGCCGCATCTTCGCCTCTCCCCACGTACTTCAGCTGACGGTCGCCTCGGTCGTCGCCCGGGTGCCGGTGGGGATGACCGGGGTCGCCCTGGTCATCTACGTGCACGAACGGACCGGCTCCTTCGGCTCGGCGGGCGTGGTCGCTGGGGCCAGCACGATCGGCCTGGCATTGACGGCGCCGGTGCTGGGGCGGCTGGTCGACCGGCGCGGGCCGCGGCCGGTCCTGATGCCGGCGGCCGTGGTCGCCTCGGTGGCGCTGGTAGCGCTTGTCCTGGTCGGCAACGCCGGCGGCAGCACCCTGGCGCTGATCCTTCTCGCCGGCCTCTCGGGCGCGGCGCTGCCGCCGATCGGCGGCATCCTCCGCCACCTCTGGCCCGACCTCGTCGAGGAGGAGCTGCTGGTCAATGCCTACGTGGTGGACTCGATCCTGATCGAGGCGGTCTTCATCACCGGCCCGCTGCTGACCGGCCTGCTGGCGGCGACGGCGGGTGCCGCGGCCGCGCTCCTCGCCGCCGCCGGCCTCAGCTTCCTCGGGACCGTCTGGTTCGTCCTCCAGCCGCCGGTTGGCAGGTTCGAACCCGCACCCCCGCAGCAACACACCCGCGCCGGCGCCCTCGCCTCCCCCACCATCCGCCTGCTCGTCTTCACCGGCTTCCCGGTCGGGCTGACCTTCGGCGCCCTCGACGTCACCGGACCGGCCTTCGGCGCCGCCCACGGCAGTTCCGCCCTCGGCGGTCCCTTCGGCGCCTCGCTGGCGCTGGGGTCGGCGCTGGGGGCGCTCGCCTACGGCGCCGCGCCGGAGCGCTTCGGCACCCCCGCCCAGGCGACCGTGCGGCTGGCGCTCTTCCAGCCGCTGATCTGCCTGCCGCTGCTGCTGGCGCCGACGATCGGGACGATGCTCGCGCTCGGCGTCCTCGCCGGAACCTTCATCGCCCCGACGATCACCACCCGCACCCAGATCGCCCGCCTCGCGATGCCGCCCGGGACCGGCACCGAGGTCTTCACCTGGCTTTCGCTCTCGCTGATGATCGGTGCCAGCGCCGGCGCGGCGGTCGCCGGGCCGATCGTGCAGGCGGGCGGCTGGCGTGCCGGGGTGGTCCTTGCCGCCGTCTTCCCCGCCCTCGGTTTGCCCTACCTCCTCGCGCGCCGCCGACTACTGGCCGCGGAGGTGCCAGCGGTAGTCGAAGCGCACCCGCGCCCCCATCAGGCCATCGTCGACGAAGCCGGGGTCGGGTAGGCGGACGACGAAGCGGTAGTGGCGGCTTTCGCCGGTCGGCAGGCGACCCAGGTGCAAGGTCGGCATCGCCGTCAGCGGGCCGGCGTAGACGACCGGGTCCCGACTTTCGGTGATGCGGCGGATTCGTAGCCGCAAAGCCGGCGCCAGTTCTCCCCCATCCGGCCCCGGCGTCTCGAGCAGGCGTGCCCGCGACAGCACCAGCCGGCCGTCGGGACCGAGATTTTCGATCTTCACTGTGCCGGCAACGGAGGCGCCGGGGGCGAGCGCCGCCGCGTGCAGGATCGCCTTTTCGCCCCGCGAGTCGGCGATCCGAATCGCCCCGCGAGCCGAGATGCCTACCGGACCGCGGCCGCCACTTCCATGCCGGGGGTCCGACCAGGCGAGCGCCGCCGCGACCAGGGCCAGGGTCAGCGCCAAGCCCGCTATCAGGACCGTCCTCCCTCCTGGCCGCACCCGGATCAGAACTCCCGGTCGGCCGCCCCGGACTCGGTGACGGCGGTGGTCGAGACGGCGTTGCCGGCGGCGTCGGTTGCCGAGGCCGAGGGGGTCCAGCTCATCGTTCCGGTGGCGGCCGCAGTCGTCGCCGTACCCGATGCGGTGCCGAGCGTGATCGTGATCGTGCTGCCGCTCATCACCATCGAGGAGGCGGTGCCGGTGGCCCCGAAGGTGATGTTGGCGCTGGTGTAGTCGGCGCGGCCGAGGTTGATAGTGCCGAGCGACAGCTGCGTCGCGTTGGTCGAGTTGTAGACGGTGACGTTGTCGTTGTTGCTGCCGGTGCCGTTGTTGAGGCGGACGATGACGTTAGTCGAGCCGCTGTTCCAGCCGGAGACGATCGAGTTGGGATCGATCGCTTCGCTGAAGGTGAAGGTGATTTTGTCGCCAGCCTCGGCCAGGCCGGCGGTGGCGCCGCCGTTGGCGGTCTGCACGTCGGTCCCGCTGGGAGTGGTGTTGTCAACGGTGACGCTGAAGCCCGACTGCGTCGCCGAGTTCCCGGCGGTGTCGGCCAAGGTCAGCGAGTAGGAGTAGGTGCCGGCCGCGAGGCTGGTCCCGGCGGTCAGCGCGGCGCTGCGGTAGCCGTAACTGACGCCATTCGCGCTGAAGCTGCCGGCGCTGAGCGCGACCGCGGTCGAGCCCGAGGTGATCGAGTTGACGTTGGCGGTAACGGTGGAGACGCCGCTGGCCGGATTGCCGGTGTCGCTGGCGTTGGCGTAGACGTAGTAGGTCCCGCCCTTCTTGATCTGGCCGACGATGCCGCCCGCGGTCTTGCCAATAATCGAAGCGCTTGCCGTCGGGGCGCGGAAGTCGGCGGCGGCAGTAATCGAGTTGCCGGCGTTGGGGGCCGTAGCGGTGAAATTCCCCCAAACGCTCTGCCGCGCCAGCGCCGACGTACCGAGGAGAAAAGCAGCGACCGTCGCCGCAACCAGTGCCGGGCGCGTGGTCACAGCGAACCGATCTCCGGCTCCGGGCGCCAGATGCGTACTAGGGCGGCCCAGAGGAGCAGTAGAGCTGGGATCGCGATTAGCGCTAGGCGGGCGGGGCCGCTGTCGATCCAGGAGAGCGCATAGCCGATCTTCGGGATCCGGTAGGCGACGCGGCCGATGTTGCCGTTGGCCGGGACGCGCCAGTGCTCGGTCGAGGTGTTGGCGTCGCCGCGGGTGACGAAGGCGACCTCATCGCCGACCGCCCGCACCGACTGCACGCGGTGGGAGAAGAGTTTGCCGGTCCCTTCCGGGTCTACGAAGGTGACGACGTCGCCGACGCGGGCGCTGAGCGGCGAGATCGGTTGGGTGACGACGACGTCGCCGGTTTCGATCGCCGGCGTCATCGAGCCCGAGCGCACGGTGAAGGAGCGGAAGCCCAGGAGCTGCGGGGCGACCGCTGCGAAGAGGGTGCCGAAAAGCATCCCGAGCCCGATCCAGAGCACGAGCATCCGTAGGCGTCGGGCGGCAGCGCTCACGGCAGCGTTTCCTCCTGCGGTTCCAGGGCGACGGTGACGTCGCGACCCTCGTAGCCGGTCTCGACTTCAGCCGGGATCCAGGCGACGACGCGTACCGGCGCCGCGGCACCCGGCGCCAGCCGCAAGGGCTTCGTCGTCCCCTGCCGCAGCGCCTGCAGCGTCTCTTCCGAGAGGACGACGCCGCGGCTTTCCAGCCGCACCTGGGCGGTGCCGTCGAGGGCGGTCGAGTTCGGTTTCGCCCGCAGCCGCACGGCGAGCGTCTCGCCGGTCTGGTTGCTGAGCGTGAAGTTCCCCTGGGCGTGGCTACCCGGGCGCATCGGCCCGCTTACGAGTAGCGGCTTCGGCGCCGCCGGTTCCGCCGCGATCGCTCCGTCGAGCGACGCCGTGAAGCGCAGCGAGGCGGGCAGGACACCACCGTGCCCGCCGGCCGGTCGCGCGGCGACGATCAGCGCCGCGACCAGGCCGAGCCCGATCGCGGCGCCGATGGCGCGAGTGAACCTGTCAGTAGCGGAGGTGCTCATGACAGCTCGTTTTGTTCGTTACCTGGCCGGCCGCTACTGGTTGCGGGCCTCCCAGGTGAACGTGTGGGCTCCGGTGGTCGCCCCCTGGGCGGCTTCCGGGGCGCTCGACTGCAGGGTCGCGGTCACCTGGTAGACGACCGATTCGTTGGCCGCCCACTTGGTGCCGGTGCCCGGGTAGTCGACGACGCCGTTGGCGTAGCTGTTCTTCGCGGTGGCGAAGTTCGCCAGCGTGCCGGAGTAGAGCGCGCCGCCGGAGTCGGGGGTGAAACCGGTGCAGCTGGGGAAGGTCGGGGTGGTCTGGGTGCCGGGGGTGATCGTCAGTTCGACGTACTGGCCGAGCGCGCCGATCGTGCTGGTCGTGTAGATGTGGACATCGGCGTCGAGGCTGCCGGTGTAGGTGACTTTGATGCACTTGCTCACCGATTCACCCGGCTTGGCGTTGGTGATGCTGTACATCGCGGCGCCGGCGTCGTTGTCGGCGATCGAGACCGTGCCGGCAGTGATCGTGTTGCCGGCGTTGGTGGTGGTGGCGCTGAAGGCGCCGAACACGCCCATCGCCGCGAGGCTGCCGAGCGCGCCCACGCAGAGCGCCGTCAACAGGACTTTCGTGGTGGTTTTCATTGCGTACCTCCTTGGGGTGGTTCACTCGTCTGCGGCCTTCGCCGCTAGGCGCGGGATCGGAGGCGCGGGTAGGAGGTACGTCCGGTTCTTGTCTGAAAAGCGTATGAATCCGTCAGGCCGTGCCTGGACTGGACGAATGTGGGAGGCGATAGCGGTAGCCGAAACCGCGCACGGTCTCGATCGGATCGACCCCGGCGTCGTTCAGCTTGCGCCGCAGGTAGCTGACGTAGAGCCGCACCTGGTGCGGGTCGGCGTCGGCGTTCCCCCACACCTCCTCCAGCAACTGCAGTTGGCTCACCGCCTGGTTGCGGTTGCGCATCAGGAAGGCCAGTAGCCGGAACTCGGTCGGCGTCAGCGCCACCTCCTTGCCGTCGACCTCGACCCGGCGCCCCGCCCCGTCGAGGGTGACGGTGCCGTCCTCGAGCACCTCCTCCCCCTCGGCCCCGCCGCGGCTGCTGCGGCGCAGCAGGGCGTTGATCCGCGCCACCAGCTCCTCGCGACCGAAGGGCTTGGTGACGTAGTCGTCGGCGCCGTCTTCCAGGCCCCGCACTTTCTGCACCTGCTCGCCCTCGGCGGTCAGCATCAGCACCGGCACCTCGCTGAGGTCGCGGATCCGCGCCAGCACCTGCCAGCCGTCGAGCTCGGGCAGGCCGATGTCGAGGACGACCAGGTCCGGCCGCTGCTCGAAGAAGGCGCGCACCCCGGCGCGGCCATCGGCCGCCTCGGAGGCCCGCATCCCCGCCCGCTCGACCAGGGCGACGACGAGGCCGCGGATGTCGGGGTCGTCCTCGATTACGAGGATCGTCGGGTTGGACACGGTGTAACGAATAACCGATCGGAAGGTCGGAAGCCACCCGGGTCGAATCTCCTGGGGCCAGCGCCGATAAGGAACCCAGGCATGTCCACGCACGACCAGGCGCGAGCCGCCACCGACTCCGAGCTGCAGCAGCTCTGGCAGCTGAGCTTCCAGAAGACCACCCGCGGGATCTCGATCGCCGACGCCGACGACCGCCTGGTCGCGGTCAACCCGGCCTTCGCACGGATGCACGGCGGCACCGCCGACGACTTCATCGGCCGTCACCGCCGCTCGCTCTTCCCGCCCGAGATAACGCCGCGCCTGGAACTCGCCGCCGAGGAACTCGAGCAGGAGGACTTCGTCGCTTTCGAGGGCGAGCGGCTCCGCCTTGACGGCTCGACCTTTCTCGCCGCGATGGAGGCAATGCTGATCCGCGGCCAGGACGGCGAGCTGCTCTACCGGATCGCCTGGTTCACCGATCTCAGCCAGCGCTCGCTGGAAATCGTCAGCGCCCAGGACATCTACCTGCGCAAACGGATGGAAGAAGAAACGACCGGGATCGCCCCCGGAGCGGCGATCGAGCGCGACCTGATGTGCATGGTCAGCGAAGAGGGTCGGATCGTCCGCCTCGAGGGGGACTGGCGCGAGGTTCTGGGCTGGGAGCGCGCCGAGCTGGTCGGCCGCGAGCTCGGCGAGTACGTCCACTCCGACGACCGCGAGAGCGCGGTGGCCGAGCTGGTCGGCCTGGCGCGGATCGAGAGCGGTTGGCGCACCGTCCGACTCCGCTTCCGCACCCGCAACGGCAGCTGGTCGTGGCTGAGCTGGTCGGCCCTCGGCCAAGCCGACGGCCGCGTCGCCTGCGCCGTGCGCGAGGTCAACGAGCGGGTGGCGATCGAACAGGTGCTGGACCTGCGCGGCGAGATGATCGCCAACATGGGCGAGGGCGTCTGCCTCGTCACCACCGGCAACGAACGGATCGTCTTCGCCAACCCGAGCCTGGAGCGAATGCTCGGCTACGCGCCCGGCGAGCTGGTCGGCCGCCGCGCCCTCGACGTGATGATGCCGGGGGACCTGACACCGGACGAGGAAGTCGAACGCGAAGAAGCGCGGCGCTGCCTGCAGGAGCAGGGCCACTGCATCTACGAAGGGCGGCGGGTGCGGCGCGACGGCACCTCGATCTGGTGCCGGACGACGACCACCACCTTCGAGCACCCACGCTATGGGCCGGTCTGGGTGGCGGTGCAGCAGGACGTCACTGAGGAGCGGCGCGCCCACCAGGCGGCGGCGGAGCTGGAGCGGGCGAAGTCGGAGTTCCTCGGCTCGGTCTCCCACGAGCTGCGCACGCCGCTGACCTCGATCCTCGGCTACGCGGCGCTGCTGCGCGAAGACACCGAGGGGATCGTCGACGCCGGCAACCACATCGACGTGATCGAGCGCAACGCCGGCCGCCAGCTGCGCCTGGTCGAGGACCTGCTCAGCATCGCCCGCATCCAGGCCGGCGAGTTCGAAGTCCACCGGCTGCCGCTCGACTTCGCCGAGCTGGTCCGGCTCGGGGTCGAGGCGATGCGCCCGGCGGCGAAGGAGGCCGACCTGCGGCTGGAGCTCGACTGCGACGGCTCGGCGCGGGTGCTCGGCGACGCCGACCGCCTCGACCAGGTCCTCGCCAACCTGCTCGCCAACGCGATCAAGTTCACCCCCCGCGGCGGCCGCGTCGCGGTGGCACTACAGACGACCCCGGAGGAGGCGGTCCTGACCGTCGCCGACACCGGCCCCGGGATCCCCCAGCAGGAGCGAGAGCACCTCTTCGACCGCCTCTTCCGCGGCGATGACGTCAAGCGCCTGCGGGTTTCCGGCGCCGGCCTCGGCCTGACGATCGCCCGCTCGATCATCGAGGCCCACGAAGGCACGATCGAGGCCCACGACGGTTCCCGCGAGGCCGGCGCAACCTTCGAGCTGACGCTGCCGCTACTGAAAGCTCCGTAGCCGGCGGCGCCGAGGGCGTCTCAGAGGAGGATGCTCCCGTTCGCGGCCGGACGATGCAACCCGCAGGAAAGGTCGAGTAGCTCGCAACCGAGCGCATCGACGAGCCTGAACCCTTCGCGCCGCACCAAGCTCACCGGGTGGTCGGGCGCGCCTGGAACGACAACCGAAAGCCGGTAGACGCGAGGACCCCAGGGCAGGTAGAGGTCCTGCTGCATGAAGCCGAACGGGTTGCGCCACTCGAGATTGACGCCACCGTCGGGCATCGGGGCCATCGTCTCCCTCGCCGAGTCGCGGCAGCGCGCGCTAGTTGCCCGGTCGATGAAGTCAGCGGCGGCGTCGGCGTCCTCGAAGAGCCAGACGTCAGCGACTACGTCCTGCCGGTTCGGCGTCCACCAGCGGATCTCATAGCCCGCTTCCACCCCTTGGTCGGAGGTGCTGATCGGCTGCATAGTCGGTTCCTGGTCGGAGAAAGCAGCAGCGGTACCGACGAAGCCTTCTTCATAGGAATGCAGGTCGGTCCCGAACACCGACTGGGCCGTAATGCCGTCACGGAGCCGGTCGAGTTGCTCCAGGTCGACCGTCCGCAAGCCCGGAATCGTCGTATTGGGGCAATTCGAGGACGCCGCAACCGCGGCCGCGCCGTTGCTGCCGACGACCCAGGGGCGCTGGATGACCGCATAGGCAACCAGCACGGCCAGGATCAGCAGCAGGAAGAACAGGCGCAGCCGCCCGTCATTCGACACTTCGGTTCCGGGAGGCACGGGAACCCATCGACTTCGGCCCCGGGGGACTTGAACGCTCAAGATGAGTCGGGACTTCAGACGCCGCTCCAGGTGCCGATGAGTACCCGATGGACCTGAGTCGCGAGGAACACCGCTGGTACGCGCTGATTGGCGCGGCCCTGGCCATCAGCGCGATCCTCCTGCTCGTCAAGCAGTTCACCAACGACAACGCCCGAAGCAACACAATCGCGCCGATCACGCCACGGCACGCCAGCCATGCCTCCACCGAGGCACCCCGCGCCGAGCGGGCGCCCAAGCCAGAATCGGCGCCGAAGCCGACGCCGGCAGCGAATCCCAAGCCGGCGCCGGCCTCGCAGCCCAAGCCGAAGCGGGCGCCAGCGCACCG
>DASZNP010000110.1:0-6658 GCA_035551255.1 Solirubrobacterales bacterium | reverse complement strand
TCGGTTACGCCGTCTTCGGACAGGGCGGCGGCGTCGCCGGCATGATCTTTTTCGCGGTGCTACTGATCGGCGCCGTCGTGCGGCTGGCGCAGCCGAAAAGCAGCGACACTCTCTAGCGCCCGCCGCGCCTCAGCGCCGCGTCGCCACTGCCTCGAGATATTCGGGTTCGATCACGAGCGCCTTGTCGCCGGCGACGTTTTCCTCTTCGAGCCAGTTGCGCAGGTCTTCCGTCAGGGCCTGCTCGCCCTCAGGGCCTACTTTCTCGAAGGCGCTCTTGATCGGCCCGAAGTAGTCGCGGAAGAACTCGATGTAGTGATCGGCAGAGTGGAAGGGCTGGCGGGAGGGACGGCGCTGGAAGCTGATCTCCGAGACACCGTCGCCCAGCAGCTCGCGGACGCGCTCCTCGGTCCCCCAGAGCACCGGCGGCATCATCCCAGGAGGCGGCCCGCCGGTGTGTTTGACGACCGCGCCGAAGAGGCCCTGGAGGCCACCATCTGGGCACCAGCTGGCGACCCCGATGCGGCCACCGGGTTTGGTCACGCGGAGCAGCTCGGAGGCCGCTTTCTCCTGGTCGGGGGCGAACATCACGCCGTAGATGGACATCGTCACGTCGAAGCTGGCATCGTCGAACGGCAGCGCCTGCGCGTCGGCCTCGACGAACTCGATGTCCAGTCGCTCCGCCGCTGCCCGCTCGCGCGCTCGTTCCAATAGCTCGGGGACGAAATCGGCGCCAGTGGTGTTGCCCCAGGCGCGCCGTGCTGCCGCTAACGAAGCATTGCCGCTGCCGCAGGCGACATCCAAGACTTTCTCGCCGGGCACGATCTGAAGGGATTCGGCCAGCGTTTCGGCGCCGTAGAGGACGACGTTGGCGACCATCGCGAAGTCGCCTTTCGACCAGGTCGCCTGTTGCGCTTGGGTGAGGGCTGAGAAGTCGGGCGTGTCGTTCATGCCCGTCACCCTCTCACGTGAAGAAGCGCTTCGCTATCTCCAGCATCCGCAGGTCGACCTGCTTGACCTTGATCGCCTCCTCCAGCGGCACCGAAGTCAGATGGGTGCCGTGGATCGCCGCCATGCGGCCGAATTCGCCCGCTTTGACCATCTCGTAGGCGTGGGCGCCGTAGAGGGTGGCGAGGATGCGGTCGGTCGAGGTCGGGGTGCCGCCCCGCTGGACGTGGCCGAGGACGGTGACCCGGGTCTCGTAGCCGGTCAGTCGCTCCAGCTCGTGCGCCAGCGCCGCGCCGATGCCGCCAAGGCGGGGGTAGCCGTATTCGTCTGAGTCCTTGATCGGCTGGATCAGCCGTTCCTCGCCGCTGGCGAAGGCGAGCTTGGCGCCCTCGGCGACGACGATGATCGAGAAGTCCTTGCCGCGGTCGTGGCGCCGGGTGACGTCGCGGCAGATCTCCTCGACGGTGGTCGTCTGCTCGGGGATGACGATGCAGTCGGCGCCGCCGGCAATTCCCGCGTAGGCGGCGATCCAGCCGGCGCTCCGGCCCATCACCTCGACGACCATGATCCGGTCGTGGGACTGGGCGGTGGTGTGGAGGCGGTCGATCGCGTCGGTCACCACCTGCACGGCGGTGTCGAAGCCGAAGGTGAAGTCGGTGCCGCCGACGTCGTTGTCGATCGTCTTCGGGACGCCGACCAGCGGCAGTCCGCGGTCGGCGTGCAGCTGGCGGGTGATCTCCATCGTGTGCTCGCCGCCGATCGCGACGACCGCGTCGAAGCGCTGCTGCTCGAAAGCAGCCGCGACCTTGTCGACCGCACCTTCGCGGATCGGCTCGTAGCTCGAGGTGCCGAGGATCGTCCCGCCCTGGTGGAGGATCCCGGTCACTTGGGACATCGCCAGCGGCATGTAGTCGTTCTCGGCCAGACCCTGGTAGCCGCGGCGGATCCCGACCGCTTCGTCGTCACGCTGGATCGCCGAGCGGGCGACGGCGCGGATCGCCGCGTTCAGACCCGGGCAGTCCCCTCCTGCGGTCAGTACTCCGATTCGCATCGGTCCGAGTTTAGGATCGCTTCCCGTGCGTCGCCTCCCAGCCCTCTCCCCGGCGGTCATCGTGGCCCTCGCCGCGGTCTTTGCCGGTTGTGGGCCCGGCGGGACGGAGAGCGGCGCGACGGTCTCGGTCTACGCGGCGGCGCCGCTCTGCAAGGAAGCGCGCACGGGTGCCGGCGCAGCCGGCGATCTCGAGGTGCGGGTCGTCTGCCTACCGCCGCGGGGAAGCGGCGACGAGGCCCTCGCCGGAGCCGGCGCCGATGCGCGCCGGGCGACGCAGGATTCGACCTCCGTCGCCTTCCTCGAAGCTCCCGGTCCGACGGCGAAGTTCAGTCAGTCGATCGTCGAAGCGGCCGATGTCGCGTGGGTCGAAACGAGCTCCGGCGCTACCGCGATGCAGCGGATCGTCAAGGCCCTCGAAGGGGACGGTTCGTCCCCGCGCAAGGCCGTCCTAGACGAGGTTGGCTAGTGCCTCGTCCAGCTGCGGGTGCTTGAAGCTGTAGCCGAGCTCCTGGGTGCGCTTGGGGTAGACGCGCTGGCCGCCGCGGAGGGCGTGGCCGAACTCGCTGCCGAATTTGAGGTCGAGCACGAAGCCGGGGACCGGGGCGATCGCTGGCCGCTTCACCGCCCGCCCGAGCGCCTTCGAGAACTCCTTGTTGGTCACCGGTTCGGGCGCGGTTCCGTTGACCGTGCCGCTCACCTGCTCGTTGTCCAGCGCCCAGAGCAGGATCCCGACCTCGTCCTCGAGGTGGATCCAGGAGAAGTACATCTTGCCGCCGGCGAGCGGCCCGCCGACCCCGAGCTTGAACGGCGTCAGCATTTCCTTCAGTAGGCCGCTCTCGGAGTCGAGCACCAGGCCGGTACGGACAATGACCAAGCGCACCCCGGCGGGGTCGAGCTCATGCGCAGCCTGCTCCCAGGCCCGCGGTACCTCGGAGATGAAGCCGCTGCCGGGGCCTGAGCTCTCGTCGAGCTCCTCGTCGCCGCGGTCGCCGTAGTAGCCGATCGCCGACTGGCTGACCAGCACCTTCGGCCGCTGCGACTCCTCCAGCGCCTCGATCCCCTGCACGAGGTTGTGGGTCGCCTGGCGGCGGCTCTCCATGATCCGCTGTTTCGACTCCTCGGTCCAGCGCTGATCGACCTTCTCGCCGATCAGGTTGACGACCCCGTCGACGCCCTCGAAGGCGGCCGGGTCCGGCCGTTCCAGCGTCGGCTCCCAGCGGTGCCAGGTGACGCGCGGGTTGGCGGAGCGGGCGCGCTTGGGGTCGCGGCTGAGGCCGACGACGTCGTCGCCGCGGGCGAAGAGGGCGTCACTCAGAGCCGAGCCGATCGTGCCGCTGGCTCCGGTGACGAGGACCCGCATGACTAGTTTCCCGGACCTGGGCTCTCCACCGCCGTGAAGGTCCCGGTCTCCTCGTTGAGGCGGGCGATGCCGTCGCGCTTGGCCTCCTCGACCACCGCCTCGGCCACTTTCGGCGCGACTTCGCGGTTGAAGACGCTGGGGATGATGTAGTCCTCGGCGAGGTCAGACTCGGAGACCGCCATCGCGATGCCTTTGGCGGCGGCGAGCTTCATCTCCTCGGTGATGCTGGGGGCGCCGGCGTCGAGGGCGCCGCGGAAGATGCCGGGGAAGGCGAGCACGTTGTTGATCTGGTTCGGGTAGTCGGAGCGGCCCGTGGCCATGATCCGCACGTAGGGGGCAGCCTCCTCGGGCATCACCTCGGGGGTCGGGTTGGCCATCGCGAAGACGATCGCGTCGTCGTTCATCTTCGCCAGCGAATCGGCTTGGATGATCCCGGGGCCGGAGAGGCCGACGAAGATGTCCATGCCCTCGATTACGTCGTCGGGCTGGCCCTGGATCACGTCTGGGTTAGTCGTCTCCGCGTACCAGCGCTTGGCCGCGTTCATCGCGCCCGATTCGTAGTCGGCGCGCGCCGTCGAGACCGCGCCCTGGCGATCGCAGCCGACGATTTGGGTGATCCCGGAGGCGAGCATCATCTTCGTCACCGCTACCCCGGCGGCGCCAAGGCCTACCACCAGCACCCGCAGCTGCTCGATCGGTTTGCCGGTGATCTTTAGGGCGTTGAAGAGGGCGGCCATCGTCACCACTGCGGTGCCGTGCTGGTCGTCGTGGAAGACCGGGATGTCGATGCTCTCCTTCAGCCGGTCCTCGATCTCGAAGCAGCGCGGGGCAGAGATGTCCTCGAGGTTGATGCCACCGAAGGTCGGGGCCATCAGCTCGACCGCGCGGACGATCTCGTCGGCGTCCTGGGTGTCGAGGCAGATCGGAAAGGCGTCGACGCCGGCGAACTCTTTGAAGAGCATGCACTTCCCCTCCATCACCGGCATCGCCGCCTCGGGGCCGATATTGCCGAGGCCGAGCACGGCACTGCCGTCGGAGACGACCGCGACCGTGTTCTTCTTGATCGTGTACTCAAAGGCTTTGCTGCGGTCGGCGTGGATGTCCATGCAGACGCGGGCGACGCCGGGCGTGTAGGCCATCGAGAGGTCGTCGCGGGTTTTCACCGGGTACTTGTTGCGGACGTCGATCTTGCCGCCCCGATGCATCTGCATCGTCCGGTCGACGTAATCCAGAACCCGTGCACCCCGCGTCGACCCGATCGCCCGCAGGATCTTCTCCCAGTGGTCGCGATCGGCGGCATCGATCGTGAACTCCCGGACCCGTTTGCCCTCCGGCCCGGCCCCCGGCACCAAGTCCACGCCCTGCAGCTGCCCACCCGCCTCGGCGATCGCGGCAGTAAGCCGCCCAAGCGGCTCCTGCCGGGCATCGAGCTCGACCCGAATCGTGACGCTGTACTGGGCGCTGACAGCCATGGGCGGCTATCGAATCAGATTGGCGCCATCGGCCGACGGCCGTCGCTTTCCATAGGATCGCCGAGTAATGAAGAGGCGCGGGATCTTTGGGCTGGGGCTGGTGGTGCTCTTGGTGGCCTTGCTGCCGGCGAGCGGCGCGTCAGGCGCTCCGCGGACGCCTCGGTTCGAAGGCTTCGGAACGACGTTCGAGCTGCAGGGGAGCAATGGCTATGAGATCTGGGTCGCTGCTTACTCGAGGCGCCGGGACGGACAGGGTTGGGTCTCCATCAGCGTCGGCGGCAAGCACGCCTTTACTACTTATCGAGCGCCGGCGCGAGTGCGCGGGGAAGCGGCGAGAGACACCACCGCTACCTCGATCGAAGCGGACCTAGGCAAGCTTGGCCGGGTGGACCTCCTTCTCAACCGCTCGGGTCGCGAAGAAAGCTTCCGCTACAGGTGTGGCGGGCCGAAGGTGACTTACGAACCGGGCGTCTACGAAGGCACGTTCGAATTCGCAGGCGAGGGTGGCTACACCGGTGCAGTCGCGAGCTCGATTCCGTATGCGCCGGGGTCGTTCTTCCTCGCCGGGGACTGCAACGGCAGCGGCTGGGGGGAATCGGCCGGCTCCGGCATACGCGGCGGCAGGCTGAAAGGCCTCTCCTTTGCTCACGACCGCATCCTCATCTTCCAGGTGAACAAGAACGGCCCCCACTCCAACGTCGTCTACAGCGCCTCGGTCAAGGAGCAGCTCGGCGGGGTCTACATCTACCGCACGATCGAAGGCACCGCTGGACCTGCTGCATTCCGCTTCGATCCCAACCTTCGAAGCGCCACGCTGAGCCCGCCGGCGCCCTTCTCCGGTAGCGCCACCGCCCAGCGCAACCCCGACTCGCTGCTGCTCGCCTGGCACGGGAACCTCAAGCTCACCTTTCCCGGTCGCACGATTTCACTGGCTGGCCAGAGCGTCCACGTCAGCCTGGTCCACGCTCACTTCACTCGCAGCAACGACTCCAGCGTCACCGTCGGCATCTAACGATGTCGGGACGAAGTCGAGGGTTCTGGATTCCGTTTCTGACCTTGTGCGCCTTAGTTCTAGGTGCGAGTCCCGCGACCGGAGCCAACCACCCGCGCCACCCGAAGACGCCCTATCTGGTCCCGGAGTTCGAAGTTCCCGCCACCAACGGCTACCACGTCGATGTCTTCGCATTTGAAGCGAGCCGCCGAGACCCTGCGCGGGTGGGTGTCTCTGCCTGGAACGAAACGTCTGCGACCACCTACATCGCGCCCGGGCAGGTCAAGGATGGACGGATCCGCGCGAGTCTCGGCCGGTTCGGCAAGGTCGATGTGTCCTTCAAGCGCAGTGGGAAGCAGTGGATGCGCTTACCGTGCGGGCGAGGTGCATCCCTCTTTGAGACCGGTAGCTACGAAGGTGTCATCGCATTCGAAGGTGAGGAAGGATTTACCCAGGCGATCGTCCCCGAGCTCGAAGCGGAACCGCTCTACCGCGACCCGTTCGTGTGCGTCGGGGTGGAGGAAGGCTATGGCGGCGAGCCTGGCGTTCATCTTCAGGTCCTCTCGCGCTATGGAACCACGGTGGTCGTGCAGAACGACCCGGGGGGAAGGGTCCGCTATGACGCCTATGCCGAAAACCGCATTGGGAGGATTGAGATCGGTCGGAGAATTGAGGTCTTCGGCCCGTCAGACGGTTTCCACTGGAGCCCAAACCTGAAACAGGCGACCGTCACTCCACCTCCGCCTTTTTCAGGCACCGCGATCTACCGCGCCCTCGGCGGCCGGGCCACCCACTGGCGAGGCAACCTCAAGGTCGACTTCCCTGGGTTCGACGACTAC
>DASZNP010000109.1:0-55139 GCA_035551255.1 Solirubrobacterales bacterium | reverse complement strand
CCCCCTCCAGACACCACTCGCCAATGGCTCGTGGTTGAGTGTCTGGAGGGGGACACCCGCCCCCCGCTTCCATCGCAAATAGGCTGACGTGCGTGTCTCGCTGGAAGCTGACCGTCCGGCATGGTTCGGACGTCGATCACGCGCAGTTCGACGACCTCGGCGTGGGGGTCGCGGCAATGCGCGAGCGGGCGTTGGCTATTCGGGCTGAGGGGCCGGCTCGACCGGTGCGGTCGCTGCGGGACTTCGAGCCTAAGGATCAGGTTCTCGCGCGGCTGCAGCTGAGCGGCGGCCGGCTGTTTCGGAAGTCGGTGGCGGGAGTGGACGTGCGGGGGGACGGGACGTTCGTGCCGTTCAAGGGCGGGGTAGTGCGAGAGGAGCTCGACCCGACCGACCACGACACGCCGTTCGACGTCGTGCGCGAGACTCTGGAGGCAGAAAGCCGATGAGCAGGACCGAGACCGAAATCCCGAAGGGCAGCTACGCCGCCGGCGAGCGGGTGAAGCTGCCCGCGGGCGCCGAACCGCCCTACACCGTCTTCATCAACGGGATTGAGCAGCCGAAGGGCAGCTATCGGATCGAAGGCGGCGAGATCATCTTCGACCGTCCGATCGTCAAGGAGAAGGTCGGGACCGGCCGCTGGCTGGCGATGTACCTCGGCCTCTTCGGCACCTACCGCAAGAACGAGACGATCGACGTCCAGTTCAGCAAGGGCGGCAAGGTCGAGCTCCGCTCCGACCTCTCCGTCATCCCCTACGCCGAGGGCGAAGGGCCGGAGGTGTAGAGCCGTGGACATCGGCTTCCTCCTCCTCTGCGACTACTCCGAGGCCGTCAACGGCAAGCTCTACCTGACCGGCGGCGGCTGGAACGTCCTCCGCCTCCCCGAGCTGCCGGCCGAGTGGTCCTTCTCGATCGGCCTCGGCATCGACATCGCCTGGCACGAGACCAACAACCCCCACGAGCTAGTAGTCACCGTCCAAGACCCCGACGGCAACGAGCTAGGCGAGGGCCTAACCGCCAACTTCGAGACCGGCCGCCCCCCAGGCCTTCCCGAAGGCCAAGAGCAGCGCTTGGTCATGTCCATAGCCGCCACCGCCACCTTCGCCACCGCCGGCCCCCACGCCGCTGTAGTCCAAGTCAACGGCGAGGAGATAGGCCGCGCCCGCTTCTACCTGATGGAAGAGCCGGGCGAGGTGGGCTTGGCCTGAGCGATACTGAGCGCTCGGTGCCGCCCGCTCCCACTTTCAAGATCCAGGACCCGGCCGCTGGAGGCGGGAACCTCCTGGACGCGCTGTCTCGGGCCGCCAAGAGGGCGGACTCCGGCGGAGGCATCTTCGCCTTCGCCACCGTCAAGGGCCTCGAGATGCTCTTCGGCGAGGAGCATTTCCGCCGCTTAGCGAGGAAAGGTGGATTTCAGCTCGTAGTCGGAATCGACGCGATCACCAACAAGCGCACCTGTGAACAGCTGGCCAAGCTGGAGAAGGACCTCGCGAAGCTGACCGGGCGGGCGCTCCTGCACAGGACTTCGAACCTGATGCACCCGAAGCTCTGCTGGTTCGACGAAGGCGACTCGCTGACCTTGGTCGTCGGTTCCGGCAACCTCACTCCGACCGGGCTGATGACCAACTTTGAGGCCTTCGTCGTCTGCCCTCTGAGCGGCACGGCCGCCACCGCCGCCAGGGCGGAGATCGCGGGCTTCCTGCAGCGCTGGGATCACTGCCTTCTTCCTGCCGACGATCCCGAGGTACTGGAGCGAGCGGCGAAGAACACCGGCAGCGAGCGCTCGCTGCTGAAAAAGATGAAAGAGGCACCGGAGCTTCCACCGGCTCCGCCCCCGCCGCCCGGCAATGCCGAGGTTCTGCTTGCCGACATCTCCAAAAACCAGGACGAACGGACCCAGCTCGACGTCGGCGCCGACATGTTCACCGGCTTCTTCGGCGCCAAACCGGAGGGCGGTCACATCCTCATCCAAGCCGTCGACTCAAAAGGAAAGCCGCAGGGGGTCGAGGGGCCCCGCGCGATCTTCCCGACCAAGAGCCACAACTACCGCTTCGAGGCCCAGGCCGGGAGGGGCCGGAAATACCCGCGCCTTCCAGGGCCGCGACCGATCGGCGTCTTCGTTCGCATGCCTGACGGGATCTTCCGCTACCAGCTGCTCTGGCCGCAAGAGCCTGGCCATGCGGAGGTCGACGCCCTGCTCACCAAGAAAGCCGGCCCGCTCAAAAGGAGCATGCGCCGCGAGACGGTCAGCTTGGCCGAACTGGTGGCCGGCTGGCCGAGCGCTCCCCTGCTGAAAGCGACGACTTAGGTCACGCCGCCTGCGCCAGCGCAGCCCCCAGGCGCTCGAACTTGAAGCCACCGCCCCCGGTCCAGCCGACCTGGCCGGAGACGCCGCCTTCCTCGCCGTCGACGACCTGGGCGAGGCGGCTGGCGCAGTGGGAGATCGCGTGGTCGCCGTTCTCGATTCCCACCCAGCGGCGGTCCATCTTGTGGGCGACGGCGGCGGTCGTTCCCGAGCCCAGGTAGCTGTCCAGCACGAGGTCGCCGGGGTCGGTGGCAATGCCGATCACCCGGGAGAGCAGCCGCTCGGGCTTGGGCGTATCGAAGACGGGCTCGTCGGGGAAGAGCTTGAGGATCTCGCGCTTCGCGCTGCCGGTGGTACCGGCGAAGTCCGCCGACCAGAGGGTTGGCGGGGTCACGCCTGTGGCCGCCTCGGAGAGGTAGCGCTTGAGCCGCGGCACCCCGTTGCCGTCGGCCCCGAACCAGACCCGGCCATCCTCAATTTCCCGCCGCATCCGCTCATGGTTGTAGATCCAGCAGCGTCCCTTCGGCGGCTGGTGCCGGCGGCCGTTAGGTGCGACCACGGTGTAGAACTGGCTTTTGACCCCGTGGCCGTCCTGCGCGGTCAGCGAAACGGACTGCCACGGCCCGCGTGGGTCCTCGTCGCGGTTGCGGTAGCGGGCGAGGATCTCGTCCGTCAGCGGCGCGAGGTTCCTGGTTGTCTTGAAGAGAACTGGATCGTTTGCGTAGACCAGCAGGTACTCGTGATTGTTGGAGAAGACCCGCCGGTTCTCCCGCGTCGTGCGGTGCTCCCAAACGATCGTGCTGACGAACCGGTCCCGCCCCATCACCCGATCGGCAAGGACTTTCAGGTAGTGCACCTCGTTGTCATCGATCGAGATCCAGAGGCTGCCGTCGGCGCTGAGCAGCGGGCGCAGGGCCTCCAGGCTCTCCTCCATGCTCGCCAGCCACTGCTCGTGTGAAGTGCGGTCGTCGTAGTGCGTGTACTGCTCGCGGTTGTTGTAAGGAGGGTCAATGTAGACGCATCTGACCGCGCCTCTAAGGTTGCTCCCCACTCGGTCGAGCACGGTGAGGTTGTCGCCGTGGATCAGGCGGTTCTGAGCCGACCTGGAGCCATAGGAAAGCTGCGGGATATGTTCCAGATCACTCATCGTCAGGCTGATCGACCGGCGCCGGCCGCCGCTGACAATAGGGACGGCCGATGACGCTGAACCCGACTGCCGCACCCGTCTCCCTACCCTCGCCTGGCCCCGCCGAGCCCGCGTTCCGCCCGATCCAGTACATGGGGTCGAAGGCGCGGATGCTCGACTTCATCCGCCGCACGGTCGACGGGGTCGACCCGAGCCGAGGCCGCACCGTCGACCTCTTTTCCGGGTCAGGTGTAGTCGCGGCGGAGCTTGGGCGCAGGCGCCCGGTGGTAGCCGTTGACGTGCAGGAGTACGCACGGGTCCTCGCCTCCGCCCTGCTGAGCCCGACGCACCTGGGGGGCGGGGAGATCGAGGCGCTTGCGGCGAGCACTCGCGAGCGGGCCGAGGTCGAGTGGCTCGAGCCGCTGCTCGAGTACGAGCGCGAGGCGGGAGAGGCGGCCGATGCAGGAGAGCCGGAGCAGCTCTGCGAGATCGTCGAGAACGGGTCGATGGCGGCCCTCGAACTGGGAGAAGGGCCTGCGGAGGGGGCGCTGGAGGAGCTTCTGAGCGCAAGCAGCGGACGGGCGAAGGAGGAGCGGCTGACCTTGACCCGCCACTACGGAGGGGTCTTCTTCGGCTATGCCCAAGCCCTCCTGCTCGATTGCCTGGTCGCGGTCGTCCGCGAAGGACCGGCCTCCGCCCGGGACACCGGCCTGGCGGCGATCCTCGGCGCCGCCAGCGAGTGCGTGACCAGCGTCGGCAGCCATTTCGCCCAGCCGCTCCGCCCCCGGGACCGACAGCAACGACCAAAGCAAACCGCGCTGCGCGCTGCCGCCCAGCGGCGCCGACGTGACCCGATCTCGGTTTTCACCGGTCTCTTACAGCGATACGCAAAGCTGACCGCGTCGCCTTTCGAAGGGGAAGCGGTGCAAAGCGATTACCGCGCTTTCCTCGCCAACGAGGAGGGGCCGGTCGCGGCGATCTACGCCGACCCGCCGTACACGCGTGACCACTACAGCCGCTTCTACCACGTGCTCGAGACGATCGCCCGCGGGGACGAGCCCAGCGTCTCCACCGTCACGCTCGGCAGTCGGACCTTGCTCAGCCGCGGCCTTTACCGAGTCGAGCGCCACCAGTCTCCTTTCTGCATTCGCAGCCAGGCGCCGGCGGCTTTCACCGAGCTTTTCGCCGGGGCGCGGGAGCTGGAGGCGCCGTTGGTCCTTTCCTACTCGCCCTACAGCTCCGGCACCGCCGCCCGTCCCGAACCGCGACTGCTGACGATCGAGGCGCTGATCGAGCTCGCCTCACCGCACTTCGGCGAAGTGGGGGTGGAGTCCGCCGGCCGCTTCTCCCACAGCCGCTTCAACTCGAGCCACCTCAACGGCGAGATCGAGACCGAAGCGGAGACGCTCCTGATCTGCCTTCCTTAGCGGCTAGTTGAAGACGTAGAGCAGGAGGAAGGCGATGATCGCGAAGGCGGCGCCGGCCGCCTGGATGCCGCGGTCGCCGGCGATGATGCCGGACATCGAGCGGTCGTCGTTGCGGTCGTAGATCAGGTAGAGATAGCGGAAGATGCCGTAAACGACGGGTGGGATGGTGAGCATCATCTGGCTGCCGATCAACGGCGAGTTGACGGTGTAGATGGCGTAGCTGATCACCGTGCCGGTGGTCACCATCGAGACCATCTGGTCGAGGAAGGGCAGCGAGTAGTGCTCGAGGACTGGGCGGGTGGAGGTGCCCTCGTGGAGCTCGGAGACGGCCTCCTGGCGGCGCTTGGTGAAGCCGAGGAAGGCGGCGAGCATGCCGGTGCAGAGGATCAGCCACTCGGAGGCGTGGGCTTCGACGGCACTGGCGCCGGCGGCGACGCGGAGGATGAAGAGGCCGGCCAGGGTCATCACGTCGACGATCACGATCTGCTTGAGGCCGAGGCTGTAGGCCATCTGGGCTACCCCGTAGCCGATCGCCATCAGGCCGACCTGCCAGTTGACGGTGAAGGCGATCGCGACGGCGACGAGGGCGAGGGCCGGGGCGATCGCTTTCGCCGCGCCCTCGGAGAGCTCGCGCGCCGCCAGCGGGCGGAAGCGCTTCTTCGGGTGCTTGCGGTCGAGTTCGACGTCGATCAGGTCGTTGACGAAGTAACCGGCGCTGGAGATCAGGCAGAAGGCAATGAAGGTGACGAACGCCTCCAGCACGTCGTGCGGCTGGTTGAACTTGCCGGAGAAGAGCAGCCCGGCAAAGACGAAGACGTTTTTGATCCACTCCTTCGGCCGGCCGGTCTTGATTGCGGCCCGCAGCGGCGAGCGGCGCGGCACCACCTCGCCCGTCTCGGGCTCATGCGACTCGGTCGGGGGCACCGGCACGGTGGGCTGTTCGGAGGTGATCGTTTCCATCGAAGAACGCGGCTCAGGCACCACAACTAGCTACCCGGCCCGGCAATGAAGTCGCGAAAGGGTAGCGCCGGCCGCTGTCAAGACAGCTCCCCGCGTGGTTCCTGGGCGGCTTCCAGCGCCTCGATGTCGTCGCGGTCGCGGGCGCGGTCGCTTGCCCGCTTCATCTCCAGCAAGTGCTCCAGGGAGCAGACCCGGACCGCAAGCCCGTCGATGTCGATCTCCTTTGCCCCCTTCTCCAGCTCCTCGTAGCGCGGGACCTGCGGCAGACCCTGCAGGACATCGACCTGACCGAGCTCGGTGCGGACGAAGGTCCTGTCACCCGTCCGCAGGAAGGTCGAGATCGAGCTGGAGTCGAGAAGGCGACCGCCGACGTCCACCTTCCCTCCCAACTCCTGCAGGAGCTCATCGAGCTTGGCCAGGTTCTCGGGATTGGGATCCGGAACCACGTCAACGTCCTGGGTGCTCCGTATGTACCCCCAGGCATTGACAGCAAGGCCGCCGACGAGGATGAAGCTGATCTCCGCCTCGACCAGCCGCTGGAGCAGCTCGCGCAGGCGCAGCGGGCTCGGGCTCAACTGCGCTTAGCGCTCCCGGTGAAGGTGGAGAGGAACTCGCTCAGCGCCAAGCCTTCGGCGAGGTTGATCGCCATTGGGCGGCGGGCGTCTTCGCGCAGCTGGCGGCGGCGGGACTCCTCGTTGGCGCGCCACGGATCCTCCTGCCGCGGCTGCGGCTTAGGCTGGGATGGCATAGGCAAAGGGTAGTCAGACTGCTGCCGGCGGGGCAGGGTGACGGTGAACTGGGCGCCGCCGGTCGGGCGGTTCTCGACGGTGGCGGCGCCGCCCATGGCGGCGGATAGCTCGGAGACGATCGCAAGGCCGAGGCCGGCGCCATCGGGGGAGTTGCGGTCGCTGCGGGAGCGGAGGTGGAAGCGCTCGAAGGCGCGCGGCAGCTCCTCGGGCGGGATGCCGGGGCCGTCGTCGGCGACCTGGACCTGGCCGTCGCTGACAGTGATCGCGACGGTGACGCCGCGGGGGCTGACGCGGATCGCGTTGTCGAGGAGGTTCGTCACCACTTGCAGAACGCGGCCGTGGTCAGCCTCGGCGCCGCCGGCGCCTTCGACGCGCACCTCGACCCCAGCCTCGGCGGCGCGCGGGCGCAGCCGCTCCTCCGCCTCGCGCGCGACCGCCTCGAGGTCCACCGGCTCGCGCCGTACCTCCAACACCCCCTGCCGCAGCCGCGCCAGCGCCAGCAAGTCGCCGACCAGCCGTTCAAGGCGGCGCGCCTCGCGGATGATCACCGTCGCGGCCTGGCCCGGCGCCAGCGTCCCGTCCTCGATCCCCTCGGCGTAACCGCGAACCGAGGTCAGCGGAGTGCGCAGGTCATGGGAGACAGAGAGCAGCACCCCGCGCTCGGCGTCGCGGGCGAGCAGGAGTTGCTCGGACATCCCGTTGAAGGCGACGGCAAGATCGTCGAGCTCCTCGGTCCGCTCGCGCGGCACCGGCTCCGGCCGCCGTCCCGCCGCCAGCTCGCCAGCCGCCGCGCCGAGCCGGCGCAGCGGCTGGGTCAGGCGCCGGGCAAGCAGAGCGGCGATCGCCGCGGCAAGCAGGGCCGCGACGCCGCTGGCGATCAGCAGCGCCGAGAGGTAGCGGCTGAAGTCATCGCCGGAAACGACGTCGGGACGGGTGACGAGAACGACCGAGTTCTTGGTCCGCACCGCCGCGTAGATCTGGCTGCGGCCTTCGATATCTGCGGTGCCGGCGGTCGAGCCGGTCTTCTGGAGCTCGGCGAAAGCGGATGCCGGCAGCTCGCGCCGGGCTTCCGAGGGAACGATGACGGCGACCGGCGTCTCCCCCGGCCCCCCGGGACCGTTCAGCGGCACGGCAGGCCCGCCACCCCGAGGTCCTCCCGGCGGCACTCCGAGGCGCTGGAGCTGCGCCGCGAACCCTTTCGCCTGGGCTTCGACATCGCTCTGGATCGTGTCCCGGACCGCGCTCTTCGTCAGCACCACTCCCAGCGCCAGCGAGGCGCCGACCGCGACCAGCACCGCGCCTAGGATCGCGAGGAAGAGCTGGGTGCGGAGCGAGCGCATCAGGCGGCGAGCTTGTAGCCGGCGCCGCGCACCGTCTGGACCAGGTCCGGCCGGCCGAGCTTCGACCGCAGCTGGGCGACGTGGACGTCGACAGTGCGCGTCCCGCCCGGGAACTCGCCCTGCCAGACGAGCTCGAGCAGGCGCTCGCGGCTGAGGACGGTGCCCGGGTGGGCGAGCAGCGTCGCCAGCAGCTCGAACTCGCGGCTCGTCAGCTCGACCGGCTCGCCGCCGACGCTGACGGTGTGGGCGCGGCGGTCGAGCTGGATGTCGCCGGCGCTGAGGGTCTCCTCGAGGGCGGCGCCGTCGCGCGCCCGGCGGAGGATCGCCTTCACCCGCGCCACCAGTTCGCGCGGCGAGAACGGCTTGACGACGTAGTCGTCGGCGCCGGCTTCGAGGCCGGCGACGCGGTCGACCTCGTCTTCGCGGGCGCTGAGGATGAGGATCGGGACCGCGGTGCGGCCGCGGAGGCGGCGGCAGACCTCGAAGCCGTCGATCCCGGGCAGGCCGATGTCGAGGACGACGAGGCGAACTGGGTGGCGGCCGAGCTCGTCGAGCGCCTGCTCGCCGCTGTTCGCCCAGATGACGTCGAAGCCCTCGCGGCGCAGGTAGTCGCGCAGCAGGTCGGCGATCGCCTGCTCGTCCTCGACGATGAGGATCGCTCCCTTCATGGCCCTAGTCTCGCGGTCGGGCGCGACGCGAAAGGGCGACCTCCCCTGCCGCCCTCCGCTCGCGGGAGTTATTCGGACGAGCCTTCCTTCGGCGGGGCGCCGGGCGCCGAGCCTTCCATCGGCGGCGCGCCAGGGGGCGGGCCTCCGTGGAAGCCACTGGGGAGCTCGCCCTTCTTCGGCATCACCATGATCGCTTTCGCCGCTTCGCCCTCGGTGGCGGTGACGCTGACCTGCTGACCGGCTTCGAGGTCGGCGAGCGTCGTTTCGGCCCCGGGCTTGCCGAGGACGTCGGTGTTGTCGTCGACCTTGATCGTCACTTCATTGCCGTCGTTCTCGGTCAGGGTGATCGAGCTGTTGCTCGTGCTCTTCACCTTGCCGTTGTCGATGCGGACGACTTCGCTGTCGCCTTCCTTGTTGAGGACGTGCAACTCGGCGTAGGTGAGGTTTTTGCCTCCCGGGCCCATCATCGGTGGCGGTCCGGGCGGGCGGTGGCCGACGCCCTGGCCGGAAGGCCCCTGCGAGCCCCGGCTTTCGCTGCCGGAACCGCTCTGGGCGACGGCGACACCGCCGACGACTAGAGCCGCGGCAACGCCGAGGGTGGCAATCGCGCTGAGGTGCTTTCGTGCCGCCATTCGCGCTGCTTGGAACATCGGAACCTCCTTCGTGGTGTGGACAGTTCCGATCCTGCGGCCGCCGCGTTCGGCGCCGGTCAGGTTGATGTAAGGCGTATGTAAGTTCGGCGTTCGTCCTTGGGACGCCTATGCCGGTACAAGGACGAACGCCGCCGTCACGCTGGGTCGATGAGGACGCCGGGGTTGAGCATGCCGGCCGGATCGAGCTCGGCCTTGGCGGCGCGGAGGGCGGCGGCGAAAGGGGCGGGGCGTTGGCGGTCGTACCAGGGGCGATGGTCACGGCCGACCGCGTGGTGGTGGGTGATCGTGCCCCCGGCGTCGATGATCGCCTCAGAGACCGCCGCCTTCATCTCGTCCCACTGCTCTACCTCACCGCCACGGACCGCCGGCGCGAGGACGGTGAAGTAGGGAGCGACGCCGTCGGGATAGACATGCGTGAAGCGACAGCTGACCCGCGGCGCCCCCGGCCCATCGACGGCAACCCCGCGGGCCTCAGCAACCGCCCGCCGCGCCGTCTCCATCACCGTCCCATGGAACTCCTCGAATCGATCCCAAGTGATCGCCGTCTCAAACGTCTCCGAGAGCACCCCGCAGGCGACGAAGGTGTCCCGCAAGTACGGAGCGAGAAGGAACGCCCCACGCCACGTATCCACAGCACCGCCCACCCCCTCCCCGCCGACGGGACGATTTCGGTCCATATAGGACCGTTTTCGTCCCGTCGGCGCAGAAGTTCGGAGCTCGCCGGGGGTGCCGCCCGCGTTTCGGGCTATCTCCAGCGCTTGAGCCATCGGGGCGTCTACGGGTTGGCTCGCGGACTCGAAGCCGAGGAGCAGGAGGTGGCTTTGGCCGTCGGCGGCGCCGGTTAGGCCGGCCTCGTCGGCGTCGAGGAGGCGACAGTTGGAGGGGTGCAGGCCTGATTGGGCGATTTCGCGGACCGCCTCTACAGCGGCGCCAAAGTCGCCGAACTCGACGCTGACCGATTCCTTGAACTCGGGCCGCGGGCGCACGCGCACCCAGGCCTCGGCGATCACGCCGAGGATGCCCTCGGAGCCGATCAGCATCCGGTCCGGCGAAGGGCCGGCCCCCGAGCCCGGCAGTCGCCGACTCTCCCAGGTCCCGCGCGGGGTGATCGCTCGCACTGACTCGACCAGATCGTCGATGTGGGTCTCGAGCGTCGCGAAGTGCCCACCGGCCCGCGTCGCGACCCAGCCGCCCAGCGTCGAGTACTCGAACGACTGCGGAAAGTGCCGCAGCGTCAGCCCGTGCTCACGCAGCTGATCCTCCAACGCCGGCCCAATAGCCCCCGCCTGAATCTGAGCCGCCAGCGACGTCGGATCAACCTCCAACACCCGGTCCAACCGCCGCAAGTCCAAGGAAATAACGGGCCGCTCCCCCAGCCGCGGCTCCACCCCACCAACCACACTCGTCCCACCGCCGAACGGAACGACCGCCGCCCCCTCGGCCTCCGCCCAACTCAGAACGGTCTCGATCTCCGACTCATCCCGGGGAAAAGCCACCAGATCCGGCGGGTTCTCGAACCGCCCATAGAACCCCCGCACCACATCCCGATAAGCCTTGCCCAGAGCGTGCGAGACCCGCTCGTAGTGCCCATCTGAGAACAAGTCACCGAGTGCCGCAGGCCGCTTCAACCGAGCCTTCCGAAGCTCCACCTCCTCCAACGGCACGGGCTTCTCCACCTCACCCCCGAACCCAAAGCGCTGCCGAATCCCTTCAGCCGCCTCCCGCATCTGCGTCGCAGTAGGCGCCTGGTCCTCATAACCCCAACCCCAGTGCTTGAGCCGGCGCTCGCTCACCCGCCCAACCTACCTCGCTACCAGTGCACACCTTTCATCAGGTGAGCAAAAGCCACAGCCTCGGTCGAAGGCGCTTTGTCCCGCGCCTCCTCTTTCTTCCCTTTAGCCGCCTGCGAATCGGGGAAGAGCTTGTAGGCCGTATTCAGGATCGAGTCGCTCGCTTTCGGCGCCACCGCGTACATCAGCTCGCCCATCGTCCCCAGCCGGGTAGCCACCTTCTTCGGCCGCCGGATCATCGCCTTGGCGATCATCTCGGCCGCCTCCTCGGGCGTGATCGCCGGGAACATGTCGTACATCCGCGTCGGCGCGATCATCGGCGTCCGCACCAGCGGCATGTGGATCGTGGTCAGGTGGACGTTGTCGTCGACGACCTCGGAAGCGATCACCCGGCTGAAGGCGTCGAGTGCCGCCTTCGAAGCCACATAGGCCGAGAAGCGCGGCGGGTTCGTCTGCGTCCCGATCGAGCTGATGTTGATGATGTGGCCGCCCTTGCGCGCCCGCATCGCCGGCAGCAGCGCCAAGATCAGCCGCACCGAGCCGAGGTAGTTGAGCTGGATCGTGCGCTCGAAGTCGTGGTAGCGGTCGTAGGAGAGGGCGATGGAGCGGCGGATCGAGCGGCCGGCGTTGTTGACGAGGATGTCGACGTGGCCGTGGTAGGCCAGCACCTCCTCGGCCATCCGCTCGATGTCCTCGATGTCGGAGAGGTCGCACTGGTGGATGTGGGCGGTGCCGCCGCCGGCGACGATCTCGTCCTTGGTCTCCTCCAGCTTGTCGAGCGAGCGGGCGACCAGCAGCACGGTCCCACCCGCGTCAGCAACCTTGACCGCGGTCGCTTTGCCTATCCCCGAAGACGCCCCGGTGATGAGGACGATTTTGCCTCGCACCGCCGCCGAGAGCGAACGGTCGCGGAAGAGGTCGGGGTCGAGGTTGCGCTCCCAATAGTCCCAGACCCGGGCCGCGTAGCTCTGCAGCGGCGGCACCTCGATGCCGGAGCCTTTGAGCGCTTTCTGGGTGTTGCGCGAGTCGAAGCTGGTCGGGTAGTCGACGTAGGTGAGGAGCTCCGGCGGCAGGCCGAGCCCGTTCAGCGCCACCTCGGCGGCCCGCTTCGCCGGCGGGAACAGCTTCAGCGCCGTCCGCACCGCACCCGTCGCCGGCTCGGTGACGTCGCTGTCCAAGCGCACCGCCATCTGCGGCGCGTCGGCCGCCCGGGCGAAGAGGTTGATCACTTCGCCCGCGGTGTGGGGGTTGGGATCGGTGAGGTGGAAGGCGCGCCCGTTCAGCCGCGGCTTGTGCGCGATGTGGTCGATGGCCGCGGCGACGTAGTCGACCGGGACGATGTTGATCTCGCCGCCTTCGATCCCCAATACCGGCAGCCAACTCGGCGCCAGTTTCCGCAGCCGCTGCAGGCTCTTGAAGAAGTAGTAGGGGCCGTCGATCTTGTCGATCTCGCCGGTGCGCGAGTCGCCGACGACGATCCCCGGCCGGTAGACCCGCCAGGGGCGCTGGCACTCATCGCGAACCAGCCGCTCGGACTCATGCTTGGTGCGGAAGTAGGGGTTGTTGTCGAGCTTTTCGGCCTCGTCGAACATCTCCTCGGTCCAGACGCCCTTGTAGAGGCCGGCGGCGGCGATTGAGCTGACCTGGTGGAAGCAGCCAGCCTCGAGCGCGTGCGCGAGCTCGATCGCGTGGCGCGTCCCCTCGACGTTGGCGATCTCTTGCGCTTCGGCGTCGGCGGTCAGGTCATAGATCGCGGCGAGGTGGAAGAAGTGGTCGATCTTCCCCCGCATCGTCAGCAGGTCCTCCTCTGAGACACCGAGTCCAGGTTGGGACAAATCGCCCGTCACCGGGACGATCCGAGCACCATCGGCCCCAAGGCTCGTCCGCAGCTCCTCCAGGCGTCCACGCGAGCCCGCCCGCACGAGGGCGTAGACCGTCCCCTCTCTTTGCAGCAGTTTCTCGACCAGATTGCGGCCGATGAAGCCCGTGGCGCCAGTTACGAAATAGCTCATCGCCTTGCAGGGTATCTCCCTAGAGCTGCCCGTAAACCTCTTTCCTTAGACTGCGAGCAAGAGATGCCAGAGACGGCCACCGTGCAGATCCCGATGCCCGAGATGGGCGAGTCGGTGACCGAGGGCATCGTCCTCGAGTGGCACGTAGCCGAGGGCGACACCGTCAAAGAGGGCGACACGATCGTCGAGGTGTCGACCGACAAGGTCGACGCCGAGGTGCCGGCGCCTATGGACGGGGTGATCACCAAGCTGGTCGCTCAGGTCGACGATGAGGTTCCGGTTGGGGCTCCGTTGGCTGAGATGGAACCGGGTGGCGGGACGGCTGAGGGACAGACCGCTGGGGGCGCGGGTCCTGTCTCCGATACCGGGCTCTCCCTAGCGGGAGAGTCCTCGGCATCGTCGCCACCCGCGCCAGGGGCGTCTGAAAAAGCAGGCACTTCCAACGGTGGGTCAGGCAACGGCAGCGCTGATGTGAGAGCTACGCCGCTTGCTCGTCGCGTTGCCGAGGGGACCGGGGTTGATCTTGCTGCGGTTAGCGGGTCGGGACCAGGCGCCAAGGTCACGAAAGAGGACGTTTTGGCTCATGGGAACGGCGGCAGCAATGGAGCCGCAGCTGTTGCTCCCGCCCAAGGGGAGGCTAAGCAGCTTCGGGGGGCCGCCGCGATGTTGGCCAATGCGATGGACGAAAGCCGGGCTGTTCCGACTGCCACCTCGTTCCGGACGATTGCGGTGGACACGCTGGACGCTAAGCGCAAGGCGATCAACTCGGTGCTGAAAGAGCGGGGGTTGAAGGTCTCCTTCACCCATCTAGTCGCCTGGGCGATCGTCGAGGCGGCCAAAGACTTCCCGGTGATGACGCGGGTCTTCGCCGAGCAGGACGGCAAGCCGTACGCGATCGAGGGCAGCCCGGTCAACCTCGGGATCGCCGTTGACGTCGAGAAAAAGGACGGCTCCCACAGCCTCATGGTCCCGGCGATTAAGGGCGCCAACGGGCTCGACTTCGCCGGCTTCCACACGCGCTACGAGGAAATGATCGTGAAGACGCGGGAGAACAAGCTCTCCGCCGACGACTTCCAGGGCACCAACATCAGCCTCACCAACCCGGGCGGGATCGGGACGATGGCTTCGGTGCCGCGCCTGCTCTCAGGCCAGAGCGCGATCATCGCCACGGGCTCGATCGCCTACCCGCCGGAGTGGCTCCACGCCTCCCCCGACCGGATCAAGCAGCTCGGCGTCTCCAAAGTGATGACGCTGACCTCGACCTACGACCACCGGGTCATCCAGGGCGCCGAGTCGGGCGCCTTCCTGCGCCGGATCGAGCAGCTGCTGCAGGGCGAGGACGAGTTCTACGAGTGCGTGGTCAAAGACCTCGGCTTCGATGATCCCTCGTTCGTCACCAAGGCCCATCCCGCCAGCGCCTCGGCGCCGCCGCTCTCCGCCGCTGCCCCGAGCGCCGAGGTGACCGCCGCCCCCGGCCAGATTGACGAAGAGCTGCTGCAGGCGGTGCAGGCGGCGACCTCGCTGCTGAAGGCCTATCGCACCCACGGCCACCTCGCCGCCCACCTCGACCCGCTCGGCTCCGAGCCCAAGGGCGACCCGGCGCTGCAGCCCGAGAACGTCAACCTCACCCCCGAGCTGATGGCGAAGATCCCGGCCTCGATCCTGCGGATCGGCGTCCCCGGCGAGAGCCTGCTGGAGGCGCTGCCGCGGATGCGCGACGCCTACTGCGGCACGATCGGCTACCAGTTCGAGCACCTCTCCTCCCACCAGCAGCGGCTCTGGCTGCGCGAGATGATCGAGACCGGGGCGCACCGCCAGCCGCTCACCGACGAGGAGAAAAAACGCCTGCTCGACCGGCTGATCGACGTCTTCCAGTTCGAGCGCTTCCTCGAGAAAGCCTATTTGGGCCAAAAGATGTTCTCGATCGAGGGGCTCGACGTCGTCGTGCCGATGCTCGACGAGGCGGTGACGCTCTCGCAGCGCGCCGGCGCCGACGAGGTCGTCTTCGGGATGGCCCACCGCGGCCGCCTCAGCGTCCTCGCCCACAACCTCGGCCGCCCGGTCGAGTCGATCCTCGCCGAGTTCGAGGGCTCGAAGCAGATCGACGCGGTCAAGGCGGTCGCCGCGATCCCCCACGGCGGCACCGGCGACGTCAAGTACCACTACGGCCACCGCGGCACCTACGAGACGGCGGACGGCAAGAAGATCTCGGTCCGCCTCTCCCCCAACCCGAGCCACCTCGAGTTCGTCGACCCGGTGGTCACCGGCGGTGCCCGCTACCTGCAGCAGGACTTCGAGGGCCCGAACCTCACCCGCGACCCGAAGCGGGCGGTGCCGGTGCTGCTGCACGGCGACGCCGCCTTCCCCGCCCAGGGCGTGGTTGCCGAGACCCTCAACCTGCAGAACCTCGAGGGCTACACGACCGGCGGCACGATCCACCTGATCCAGAACAACCAGGTCGGCTTCACCACCGACCCGAGCGAGGCCCGCTCGACCCCCTACGCCGCCGACATGGCGAAGGGCTTCAACGTCCCGATCATCCACGTCAACGCCGACGATGTCGAGGCCTGCATCGCCGCCGTCCGCCTGGCGATGGCCTACCGCGACCGCTGGTGCCGCGACGTCGTCATCGACGTGATCGGCTACCGCCGCTTCGGCCACAACGAGACCGACGAGCCCGCCTACACCCAGCCGACGATGGCGGCGAAGATCAAGTCGCACCCGCCGGTCTCCGAGCTCTACGCCGAGAAGCTGATCGAAGCCGGGACCGTCTCCGCCGAGCAGGTTGGCAAGACTTCCGACGAGCGTCATGCGGAGATGAGCGGCGCCCTGAAAGGGCTGCGCGAGAAGATGGAGGCGGGCGAGTACGAGGACCCGACCGTCACCGGCACCACCCAGACGGGCGAACTGCTCGACCGCACCGCCAGCCCGCCCGTCCACACCGCGGTCGAGGCCGACAAGCTGCGGGCGATCAACGAGGCGCTGCTGAAGACGCCGGAGGGCTTCAACGTCCACCGCAAGCTGCGCCGCCCGCTTTCGCGGCGGACCGAGGCGCTGGAGAGCGGCGGGATCGACTTCGGCCAGGCCGAGGCGCTCGCCTTCGGGACCCTGCTGACCGAGGGCGTCCACATCCGCCTCACCGGGCAGGACACCGAGCGCGGCACCTTCTCCCACCGCCACCTCGTCCTCCACGACGAGAACACGGGCCTCAAGTACACGCCGATCCAGAACCTCGAGGACGCCTCAGCCCCGTTTGAGCTCTACAACAGCCCGCTCTCGGAGACCGCCTGCCTCGGCTTCGAGTACGGCTACTCGGCAGCCAACCCGAACGCACTGGTCCTCTGGGAGGCGCAGTTCGGCGACTTCGCCAACGCCGGCCAGGTAATCATCGACAGCTTCATCGTCTCCGGCGAGTCGAAGTGGGGCCAGCAGACGCGCCTGACCCTGCTGCTGCCGCACGGCTACGAGGGCTCAGGGCCGGAGCACTCGAGCGCCCGGATCGAGCGCTTCCTCGCGCTCGGCGCTGAGGGCAACATCCGCATCGCCAACCCGACCACCGCCGCCCAGTACTTCCACCTGCTGCGCCGCCAGGCGCTGATCAAGAAGCCGCGGCCGCTGATCGTCTTCACCCCGAAGGGGCTGCTGCGCCTCGACCGCGCCACCGCCAGCCTCGAGGAGCTGACCGACGGCGAACTGCAGTTCATCCTCGACGACCCGACCGCGGCCGAGCGCAAGGACAAGGTCGAACGCCTCGTCCTCTGCACCGGCAAGGTCTACTACGACATGGACGCCGCCGAGCGCCGCGGCGACGCCGAGAACGTGGCGATCGCCCGGGTCGAGATCCTCTACCCCTTCGCCAAGGAACAGCTGGAGCGGTTGATTGCCTCCTACCCGAACCTGAAGGAGATCGCTTGGGTCCAGGAGGAGCCGCGCAACATGGGCGCCTGGAAGGTGATGAGCCGGCGGATGCCGAGCGTCCTGCCCGAAGGCGTCGCCCTTACCTACATCGGCCGCCAGGGCCGCGCCAGCCCGGGCGAGGGCTACTCAGGTACCCACGCGCGCGAGCAGGAGCGGATCGTCCTCACCGCGCTCACCCCGAGCGCTTAGATGGCGCGGGCGCCGTTCGAAAAGCCCGTTCCGGGCGAGCTGTTCGTCTGGGTCAAGCGCGTTTCCTGGATCGAGCTGGCGATTTTCAGCGGGCTGATTGCCTTCTGGCTGCTGCCGGGGTTCGAAACCGAGACGATGTTGTTCGGCTGGGCCCACGGTTTGGGCTTTGTCGGGCTCTGCGTGCTGATCTGGATCGCTTGCATCCGCCGCGAGGCCCCCTACACCCTGCTCGCCGCCACCCTCACCCCAGTCGGGCCAGTCGGCAGCGTGATCGGCATCGAGCTGATCGAGCACAAGGGCTGGGGAATCGATAAACACGGGGATCTGCAAAACCGAGTGACGCAAACCGCGTCTGAACGCCCCTAAAACGCTCGACTGCGCTTGACCGTGGGTGTTCGAGCCGCTATAGCTAAACCCTGACTGTTCCTCAGGGCAGTCCCGCCAGGGGGAACGGCCGCGTCGGCATCCCTCCCTGGCTACCGACGCGCTAGGTGCAGTGAGGGTCGCGCGGACCCCCCTGCCTCCCGCGGCCCCCGCTGCGCCTACCCTTTTTGCTGCTTCAGGGTCCGCAAGACGGTCTGGAGGATGCCGCCGTTGCGGAAGTAACCGACCTCGTTCGGCGTGTCCAGGCGCACCGTGGCGGTGAACTGCTTCTCGGCGCCGTCGTCGGCGCGGGCGGTGACGGTCACCTCTTTGGCCTGACCGTCTTCGAGATCGCCGACGTCGAAGGTCTCTGCGCCGGTGAGGCCGAACGAGGCGACGCTCTCTCCCTCGGCGAACTGCAGCGGCAGCACTCCCATCCCGATCAGGTTGGAACGGTGGATGCGCTCGTAGCTCTCGGCGATCACGGCGCGGACGCCGAGCAGTTTGGTCCCCTTGGCGGCCCAGTCGCGCGAAGAGCCCGACCCGTACTCCTTGCCGGCCAAGACGACGAGGGGCACGTTTTCGCCTGCGTACTGCATCGCGGCGTCGTAGATCGTCGCCTCTTCGCCGTCCGGGAAGTGGCGGGTGTAGCCGCCGGCTTTCTCGACCAGCTGGTTGCGGAGGCGGATGTTGGCGAAGGTGCCGCGGATCATCACCTCGTGGTTGCCGCGGCGAGCACCGTAGGAGTTGAAGTCCTTGACCTCGACGCCCTGATCGGTCAGCCAGCGGCCGGCGGGGCTGTCGCGTTTGATCGCCCCGGCGGGCGAGATGTGGTCGGTGGTGATCGAGTCACCGAGCAGGGCGAGGGCCCGGGCGCCGCTGATCGGCTCGACTCCTGGCGCCTGCGCGGGCATCTCTTCGAAGAAGCTGGGGCGGCGGACGTAGGTCGAGTCGGGCCAGGTGTAGCGGTCGCCGGAGGGGACCTCGACGGCGTTCCACATCTCATCGCCGGCGAAGACCTCGGCGTAATTGCGCTCGAACATCTCCGAGGCGACGGCGTCGCCGACGACCTGCATGATCTCCTCGGCGCTCGGCCAAATGTCACGCAGAAATACGGGCTCGCCATCTTGTCCCTCGCCGAGCGGCTCGGTGGCGAGGTCGATGTCCATCCGCCCCGCGAGGGCGTAGGCGACGACCAGCGGCGGGCTCGCGAGATAGTTGGCCTTGACGTGCTGGTTGATCCGGCCCTCGAAGTTGCGGTTGCCCGAGAGGACCGCGCAGACCGTCAGGTCCTCGGCTTCGACCGCGGCGGCGATCTCCTCCGGCAGCGGACCGGAGTTGCCGATGCAGGTGGTGCAGCCGTAGCCGACCAGGTTGAACTGCAGCGCGTCGAGGTACTGGGTCAGCCCCGCCTTCTCGAGGTAGTCGGTGACCACGGTCGAGCCCGGCGCCAACGAGGTCTTCACCCACGGCTGGCGCTGCAGGCCCTTCTGGACCGCGTTGCGGGCGAGAAGGGCGGCGCCGATCATCACGCTCGGGTTGGAGGTGTTGGTGCAGCTGGTGATCGCGGCGATGACGACGTGGCCGTGGTCGAGCTCGACGTCGGTCCCGTCGGCGAGGGTGACGGCGGTCGCGTCGGAGCTCCGGATCGTGTCGAGGGCGACGCCGCTGACCGCCGGTCGCGGCTTGCTGCCGTTGTCGTCGTGGTCCTCGGCGGGCGGATCGGAGGCCGGGAACGACTCCTCGATCGCCTCGTCGAGGCCGGCGCTCATCTGCTTGGCGGCCTCGGGATCGAACTCCTGCATCACCTCAAGGAAGGCCTCTTTGGCCTCGGCGAGCGGCACTCGGTCCTGTGGCCGTTTCGGGCCGGCGATGCTCGGTTCGACGTCGCCAAGGTCGAGCTCCAGCAGGTCGGAGAAGGTCGGGTCGGGGCTCTGCTCGTCATGGAACATGCCCTGCTCGCGGGCGTAGGCGTCGACCAGTTCGATCGTCTCGGTCGGCCGGCCGGTGAGGTCAAGGTAGCGCAGCGTCTCGGCATCGACCGGGAAGATCGCGCAGGTCGAGCCGAACTCCGGCGACATGTTGCCGAGGGTGGCGCGGTCGGCGAGGCCGAGCGTGTGCATGCCGGGGCCGAAGAACTCGACGAACTTGGAGACGACGCCGCGCTCGCGCAGCATCTCGGTCACGGTGAGGACGAGGTCGGTCGCCGTCGCCCCCTCGGGCAGTTCGCCGGAGAGCTTGAAGCCGACGACCTGCGGCAGCAGCATCGAGATCGGCTGCCCCAGCATCGCCGCCTCGGCCTCGATCCCGCCGACGCCCCAGCCGAGGACGCCGAGCCCGTTGACCATCGTCGTGTGGGAGTCGGTGCCGACGAGGGTGTCGGGGTAGGCCTGGAGAATGCCGTCGTTCTCGCGGCTGTAGACGACCTGGGCCAGGTACTCGAGGTTGACCTGGTGGCAGATGCCGGTCGCCGGGGGGACGACGCGGAAGTTGTCGAAGCTGTGCTGCCCCCACTTGAGGAACGAGTAGCGCTCGCGGTTGCGCTCGAAGTCGTGCTCGGCGTTGACAGCGAAGGCGCGCTCGTTGCCGAAGGCATCGACCTGGACCGAGTGGTCGATCACCAGGTCGACATCGACCAGCGGATTGATCGCCGCAGGGTCGCCGCCGATTTGCTCCATCGCATCCCGCATCGCCGCCAGATCGACGACGGCAGGAACGCCGGTGAAGTCCTGCATGAGGACGCGGGCAGGCTGGAAGGGGATCTCGACGCTGGGCGTGGCGGCGGCGTCCCAGGAGGCGATCGCCTCGACGTCATCGGCGCTGACCGAGGTCCCGTCCTCGAGCCGCAGCACGTTCTCCAGCAGGACCTTGATCGAGTAGGGGAGGCGGGCGATGTCGAAGCGGTCTTGGAGGACGTCGAGGCGGTAGATCTCGAACTCACGACCTCCGACTTGGAGGGTGGACCGGGCGCCAAAGGAATCGCTGCTCACACGTTCATCCTAGGAAAACGAGCGTGGGGGCGAGTCGGGCATCCCTCGCCCGGACAAAAGGCGGCCTAATTAGGCCGCCTTTTTGAGTATCCGCCCGTTCGAGGGATGCCCGACTCGCTGTTAGCGCTTGGTGTCGGGATGCCCTTTGGCTATGGCTTCGGCGGCTTTTTGGCCCGTGCTGCCGCTTTGGGCCCTGACGCTCAGGGCAGGGCTGACTAAGGCGAAATGGGCTGCCGCTCGTTGCTGGGGTGGGGCAACAGTTATCTCCGCCTTATTGCGCTCGATGGCGCGGACGGTGGCTTTGCCGACCTGCTGTGGGGTCGCCGTTCCCATTCCCGGTGGGGGCTTGCTGCCGGCGTCGGCGAACATGCCGGCTTCTCT
The DNA here is from genome assembly GCA_035551255.1 of Solirubrobacterales bacterium. GTDB lineage: Bacteria > Actinomycetota > Thermoleophilia > Solirubrobacterales > 70-9 > VAYN01. The sequence goes on along the minus strand of DASZNP010000109.1, from coordinate 34,271 downwards.
TACGAAGCCTGGGGAGACGATTGAGACTCCTACGCCCTTGGGGGCTAGGTCGCCTCGGAGGCCTAGGGCGAAGCCTCTTAGGCCGAACTTCGTGGCGTTGTAGATCGAGCTTCGGGGGCTGGCGGCCTTGCCGCTTAGAGAGGAGACGAAGACGAGGTGGCCGCTGCCGGCCTCGGCCATCGCCGGGTAGAGCGCCCGCGCCATCAGCATCGGCGCCTCCAGGTTGACGCGGAGGGCCCTCTTCACCTGCTCGGGGGTGAAGTCGTTGAGCCAGCCGGCGGCGGGGAGGCCGGCGTTGGCGATCAAGATCTCGGTGCCGGTGGCTTCGGCGGCGAGGCGCTCGGCCGCGTCTGGCTCGGCGAGGTCGGCTGGGAGGACCGTGTGGCCGCTGCCAGGCAGCTCCGCGGCAAGTTCCTCGAGTGCCTCGCGCTTGCGAGCGCTGAGCGTGACCTGCGCTCCGCGCTCCGCCAAAGCCAGCGCGATCGCCCTTCCGAGGCCGCCGGTTGCCCCCGTGAGGAGCGCTTTTCGGCCCGAAAGGTTCATCCCAGGGCGCAAGCTACCAGCGTTCGCGTCGAACAGATTGTCAGTGGGAGCGGCCTTTTCACCTAAATATTTGCGTTTTGTGAGCGCGCCGCCGGGTAATGCGCTACATTCCCCGCGTTCGATAACCGGAACGCCGAATCCCAAGCGCCAAGGGCGCAACGGGAGCGGGGGAACCACGTTTTCGGGCCGAGTCCACCGATCAGGTGGAGGCGCAAGCTCCTTTCGCGCTAGGCCGACAGCTAACCCCGTAGGCCGACGAAGGAGAATCGGTTTGCGCCACAACTTCAGGCTGTGCGGACTTGCGCTTGTGCTTGTCCTATCCGCCATCGCAGTTTTCGGTCCCAGCAGCGCCTCGGCTCGCTGCAGCGGCGGCGGCCTCTCCCCGGCCGAAGTCGACGTCTGCACGCCGACCGCGAAAGCGCACCTGCTGCCGAACGGCATGCTGGTGCCGCCGGCTAGCGCCCCCCCGCGGGTCAAGGCCGTGATCGCCGCGGCCAACAAGATCCGCACCAAGCCCTACATCTGGGGCGGCGGCCACGCCCGCTGGGCCGACCGCGGCTACGACTGCTCCGGTTCGGTCTCCTTCGCCCTCCACGGCGGCCACTTCCTCGAAAGCCCCCTCCCCTCCGGCCCGATGGAGAGCTGGGGCGAAGAAGGCCCCGGCCGCTGGATCACCGTCTGGGCCAACGCCGGCCACGCCTACGCCGAAATCGCCGGCTACCGCTGGGACACCTCCGGCGACGAAGGCGGAGAAACCGGCCCTCGCTGGCACGCGGAACTCCGCGACAACGTCGGCTTCGTACCGCGCCACCCCGCCGGCTACTAAAGAAGAGGGCCGCCGAAGCGGCCCTCCAGTCTTGCTCGTGCGAATTTCCTCGCGGTCAGGAGATAGTCAGAGGCGTTCCGTTTTCTGTCTCCAGGCTGTAGGCCATCTTCAACATCCCGCTACTGGGGCAGAGAAAGCCACCACTAATGAGTTTGACTCCACTCCCCGCCTGGGTGTTTCGGACCGTGAGCACCGTCTGGGTTCCGCCTGTAGTGAAGGTTCCCTTGACCGTACTTGTGGTTTCGTATTTGCATTCACCGGCAGTTGTCGAGCCGATCGTGAATTTGACCGTGCCGAAGGTGCCGCAGCCGCCACCCCCGACTTGACCTTCGTCTTCCGCCATCGTCGGGGTCGATCTGAGGCACAAGGGCGTATTCGTCACTGTGATGAAGGCGTTGCCGAACGACCCTGTGCACTCGGGCAGATTGTTGTCAGCGGAAACCGCTCCGGTGCCAGAGTAGGTGGCGCTGGTGATTTCGCCTTCGACAGTGCCACCGGAATTTTTGAGCACTTTTCCAGTCGCTTTTGAGCTGGTGCAACTGAGGAGATTGGCCGTCCCGGCTGTATTCGTGAGAATGTTTTCGCCAACGGGTGTTCCTACGACTGACGCCCCAACTGCCACGAGAGCTCCGCTCTCTGTGAGCTGCGGATCATTCGCCGCTGACGCAGTCGCCGGCAGGCCGATGGCCGCCACCGCGACTAGCGCGATCGCGGCGGTAATGAGCTTCCTAGTCATGAGCTAACTCCTTGATTGTGTGTTCTGGTACTACTCAGTACTTCTAGATCGATCGACAGCATTCATGAAAGGACAGCGCCTCCGAGATTTGCGGCGGTCACTGCGAGTGACTTGCGGCACCCGCCCACCCAGACGGCTATGCGCCGCTGCGGCTAAGCCACCCGGGCCACTTTGTCCTTGCTTTCCGCACCGCTCCGGATAACTTCCCAGGCATAGAGGGAGCAGCTGCAGACATTCGTTTGTCCAACCTCACCAAGAGGTACGGCGAGGTGGTGGCGGTCGCGGGGATCGACCTGGAGATCGCCCAGGGGGAGTTCTTCACGATGCTGGGCCCGTCGGGCTCCGGCAAGACGACGACGCTGCGGATGATCGCCGGCTTTGAGGAACCGAGCAGCGGCACGATCGAGCTGGCCGGCGAGGACGTCGGTGGCGTGCCGCCGTACGACCGAGCGGTCAACACGGTCTTCCAGGACTACGCGCTCTTCCCCCACATGAGCGTCGGTGAGAACGTCGAATACGGGATGAAGGTGGCGCGTACCGGCAAGGCCGAGCGCATCAAGCGCCGCGAAGAAGCGTTGGAGATGGTGCGGCTGCCCGACTACGCCGGCCGCAAGCCGGGCGAGCTCTCCGGCGGGCAGCGGCAGCGGGTGGCGCTGGCGCGGGCGATCGTCAACCGTCCCAAGGTCCTGCTCCTCGACGAGCCGCTCGGCGCCCTCGACCTGAAGCTGCGCGAGGAGATGCAGTCGGAGCTGAAGACGATCCAGGGCGAGGTCGGGATCACCTTCGTCTACGTCACCCACGACCAGGACGAGGCGCTGACGATGAGCGACCGGATCGCGGTCTTCAACAACGGCCGGATCGAGCAGGTGAGCCCGCCACTGGAGCTCTACGAGCACCCGGCGAACGAGTTCGTCGCCGGCTTCGTCGGCGTCTCCAACTTGCTCGAGCGCGACGGCGAGCGGGTGACGATTCGGCCGGAGAAGATCGAGCTGCTCGAGCCCAGCGCGCGGGCCGACGGTCTGCGGACGGAGAACGGTCGCATCGTCGACGTCTCCTACGCCGGTTCGGTCACCCGCTTCACGGTTCAGCTGGAGTCCGGGGAGAGGCTCCAGGTCGTCAGGCAGAACGTGGAGAGCGCGTCCTCGGGCGCGCCGTGGAGGCAGGGAACCGAGGTTTTGGTCGGGTGGCGACCCGAGCACGCGGCCGCCGTCGGAGGGAAGTCAACGAAACAGGAGGTAGCACCATGAGTAAGAGGGATGGCAGTCCCGCCCGCACGGCGTGGCTCGTCCTCGCCGCCCTTGTAGTCGGCATGCTCGCGATCGCCGGCTGCGGCGGCGGGAGCAGCGACACGACCGGCGGTGGTGGCAGCAGCGAAGAAGCGCTGCAGAAGCTCGGCAAAGGCGAGGGACAGCTGAACCTGATCTCCTGGGCCGGCTACGTCGAACCGGAATGGACCAAACCGTTCGAACAGAAGACCGGCTGCCAGGTCTCTGACAAGGAAGCCGGCACCTCCGACGAAATGGTCGAGTTGATGAAAACCGGCCAGTACGACGGCGTCTCGGCCTCCGGCAACGCGACCGCGCGACTGGTCGCCGCCGACCTCGTCGCCCCGGTCAACACCGACCTGGTCCCCAACTACAAGACGGTCTTCAGCGACCTCAAGGACCAGCCGTACAACACCTTTGAAGGTGTCAACTACGGCATCCCGCACGGCCGCGGAGCAAACCTGCTGATGTGGAACGGGAACGACGTCAAGCCGGCACCGGACTCCTGGGACATCATGTTCGACCCGAAGATGGCCGCCAAGTACAAGGGCAAGATCAGCGTCTACGACGAATCGAGCTACATCGCCGACGCCGCCATGTACCTGAAGTTCCACGAACCCAAGCTGGGGATCGAAAACCCCTACGAGCTGAACGAAGAACAGTTCGACGCGGCGATCGAACTGCTGAAGGAACAGGAGGCGAACGTCGGCGAATACTGGTCTGAAGCGGCCAAGCAGATCTCCGCCTTCGCCGGGGGTGACGTTACGGTCGGGACCACCTGGCAGTACCAGTACTTCGCGCTGAAGGGCGAAGGCGTGCCGGTGGAAGCGAGCCCGGCGAGCCAGGGCTTCCTGCCGAAGGAGGGTGCGACCGGCTGGTCAGACACCTGGATGATCGCCAAGAACGCGAAGCATCCGAACTGCATGTACGAGTGGATGAACTGGATCATCTCGCCGAAAGCCAACGCCCAGGTCGCCGAATACTTCGGCGAGGCGCCGGCCCAGGAACTCGCCTGCAAAGAAACCAAGAACCCGAACTTCTGCGCCGAATACCACGCCGAAGAACCGGACTTCTGGAAGCGGGTGTACTACTGGGAAACGCCGCTGGCCGACTGTGGCAACGGCGAAGAAGACTGCAAGGACTACAACGACTGGGTGAAAGCCTGGACGGAAATCAAGGGCTAGTAGTCCTGCCGGTTTGATTCATGTCGTCTGAGGCGGTCTTGGAGAGGAGGTCGGTGGGCCATCGGCTCGCCGGCCTCTTCCACGGCCGCCGGCGCCTGCAGATAGGGGCGCTCCTCGCCGGCCCGGTGGGCTGGCTGGTGATCGGCTACCTGGGCTCGCTCGCTCTGCTGCTGGTCGCCGCGTTCTGGTCGGTCGACCCGCTGAGCGGGCTGACGATCAAGAGCTTCACCCTCGAAAACTTCGAATCGCTGTGGAACGAACCCGTCTACCGGACGATCGTCTGGCGGACGATCCGCACGGCGCTGCTGGTGACGATCACCGACGCCGTGATCGCCTTCCCGATCGCCTTCTACATGGCGAAGCTGGCGAGCCGCCGCGGCAAGGCGCTGCTGGTGGTCGGGATCCTGCTGCCGCTGTGGTCGAGCTACCTGGTCAAGGTCTACGCCTGGCGGACGCTGCTCTCGACCGGCGGCGCGATCAACTGGGCGCTGGAACCGCTCGGCCTGCACGGGCCCGGGTACGGGACCACCGCCGTCTGGCTGGTCTTCAGCTACCTCTGGCTCCCGTACATGATCCTGCCGATCTACGCCGGGCTGGAGCGGATCCCGGACTCGCTGATCAGCGCCTCCGAGGACCTCGGCGCCTCCCCCTTCACCACCTTCCGCCGGGTGATCCTGCCGCTCAGCTTCCCGGCCGTGGTCGCCGGCTCGATCTTCACCTTCTCGCTGACGCTGGGCGACTACATCACCCCGCGGCTGGTCTCCAACGACCAGTTCATCGGCAACGTCATCTACTCCAACATCGCCAACAACCAGCCGTTCGCGGCGGCGCTGGCGATGGTGCCGATCGTGGTGATGATCGCCTACCTGCTGGTGGCCCGGAAGCTGGGAGCGTTCGAGCATGTCTAGGCGGCAACGATGAGGCTCTCGAAACGCGCGCGGGTGCTGTTGCGGGTGGCGGTCGCGGTCGGCCTCGCCTTCATCTACATCCCGCTGATCGTGATCTTCATCTACGCCTTCAACTCGAGCAAGATCCTCGAGTGGCCGCCGCCGAGCTTCACCACCCACTGGTTCAGTCAGGCGTTCAAGAACGAAGCCGCGCGCGAAGCCTTCTTCACCTCGATCAAGGCAGGGATCGCGGCGACCACGATCGCGCTGGTCCTCGGCACGCTGGCCTCGCTGGCGGTGGCGCGGCAGCGCTTCTTCGGGCGCGAGACGATCTCCTTCCTGGTGATCCTGCCGATCGCCCTGCCCGGCATCGTCACCGGCGTCGCGATCAGTAACACCTTCACCCAGGTGCTGAACGTGCCGCTCAGTCTCTTCACCGTGATCGTCGGCCACGCGACCTTCTGCATCGTCGTCGTCTACAACAACGCCGTCGCCCGCCTGCGCCGCCTCTCCGGCTCCTATGAGGAGGCCTCAGCCGACCTCGGCGCTCACACCTGGCAGACCTTCCGCCACGTCACCTTCCCGGGGATGAAAAGCGCCCTAATCGCCGGCGGCCTCCTCGCCTTTGCCCTCTCCTTCGACGAGATCATCGTCACCAACTTCACGATCGGCGCCGGCGAACAGACCCTGCCGATCTGGATCTTCTCCAACCTCTTCCGCCCCCACGAACTCCCGATCGTCAACGCCGTAGCCGTGGTAATGGTCCTAATCTCGATCATCCCCGTCTACCTAGCCCACCGCCTAGGCGGCGAAGAGGCCGGCGCCCCGGGCAAAGGCGGAGGCGGCGGCGTAGAGACCGAGGCCACCGCGGTTCCGTAGTCAGCCGTTACCTGTTCCTTTTGGCTCTTCTGCGACCGAAAGGAACAGAGAAGTCCGGAGGCTCTTCAGTTACCTGTTCCTTCTGGTCGCACCGGCGCCCTATGGAACAGGAGAAGAGAGGAAACGGCCGATCTCGCCGATGGCTCGATCCGGTTCCTCGCGGAGCTCATCCCAACCGACTCGAGGGACGCGGTAACCCGCTCGGGCAAGCATCCTATTCCGGTGCGCATCGCGACCTTGCGCCACGGGGTTGTCGTGGAACCTCCCGCCATCGGTTTCGACTACCACCATCTCCTTGCGCCAGAGGAAGTCCACCTCGAAGGTCTCGTTCCCGATCCTCAGCTTCACGTTGCACTCTGGGATCGACAGGCCGTGATGGGTCAATAACGGCAGCATCTTGGCCTCCATCCTGCTCCTTACACGAGTCCGCGGGGAGTACCGACGCCAGGGTTCGAGGGCCTTGTTCAGCTTCTTTTCCCCGCGGCGACGGCCTTCCGAGAGGATGCCGTCAATCTCCGGGACATTCAGGACTTGGAGCACCGCCGCCTGCTCCACCGTGTCGGCCAGGAGCTTTGGACCAGCCAATCTCGCAATGTCGATGATCGTGCGAGATGCGGCCGTGCATGGGATCCCGTCCTCCCGACTGATCTGCTCGGCCGGTGGGGTTGACACAAAACGTCGGCGGATTCCCTGGATCTTTCGGCCCACTTCCACAGGAGCAATCACTTCGATGTCAGCCGGCCAAAACTGCCACAGGCCGAGAAGCGCTGCAGCGCTCCCATGCGAGACGACCGTGCCCTCACCGCATGCCAGAACCGCTGCGAGAAGACGACAGCGATGGCCTCGGCCAGGATGGCCTACCGCGAACGTCGAGCGAAACAGCGGATAGAGCCTCCCCGCGACCACGCCCTGCTTGATTGCTGCCTCGGTGAGGCCGGCCCTACGCATCTGATCACGAGAGACAATTCCGTGTTGCCGTTCAGCAACACGGGCAACCGCCTTCCACTGCTCGCCTCGCCTGTTCCTTACGGCTCCCACATAGACATAAGGAACAACTGGCCCCTTCTCTCCCCCCTCAAGGTGCCGAAACTGCCGGCGGTCGGAGCAATTAGCAGAGTCTCGAAGAGGCCCGGTCCTACGTCCGCCGGGAACGGAGGCTCAGTTGCGAGACGGTGGGAAGTTGCGCGGGTCTGGCTTTGCCTCGGCCCATTCGATCACTCTCATTGATTCCGAGGATGCTGCGAATGGTCGCCTCATCTTCGATGAGCAAACCCTCGCGAGACTCAGCGAGCTGGTGAGCTTTCACGGCGAGGCGGGTCAACTCGATCGCCCCTGTCTCCCTCGACCGTCTCCTGCATCGGGGTCACAGGCGAAATGTACGCCCCTCCGCTCTAAAGCGGGATGTTGCCGTGCTTGCGCTTTGGCTGGTCTACGCGCTTGCTCTGCAGCATGCGGAGGGCGCGGATCAGCTTCGGGCGCGTCTGGCGGGGCTCGATGACGTCGTCGATGTAGCCGCGCTCCGCCGCCGAGTAGGGGTTGGCGAAGTGGGCTTTGTAGTCGTCGATCAGTTTCTGGCGGCGCTCGTCGGGGGTCGGCGAGTTGGCGATGTCTTTGCGGTAGATGATGTTGACGGCGCCCTCGGGGCCCATGACCGCGACCTCGGCGGTCGGCCAGGCGACGTTGTAGTCGGCCAGCATGTGCTTGGAGTTCATGACGTCGTAGGCGCCGCCGTAGGCCTTGCGGGTGACGACCGTGAGCTTCGGCACCGTCGCCTCGGTGAAGGCGTAGAGCAGCTTGGCGCCGTGGCGGATGATCCCGTTCCACTCCTGGTCCGTGCCCGGGAGGAAGCCCGGGACGTCGGTGAAGGTGAGGATCGGGATGTTGTAGCAATCGCAGGTGCGCACGAAGCGGGCCGCCTTCTCAGAGGCCTCGATGTCGAGCACGCCGGCGAGGAACGCGGGTTGGTTGCCGACGATCCCGACCGGATAGCCGTCGAGGCGGGAGAAGCCGCAGACGATGTTTTTGGCGAAGTGCTCGTGGACCTCGAAGAACTCTTCGTCGTCGACGACGCGGGCGATCACGTCGCGCATGTCGTAGGGCTTCTGCGGGTCGTCGGGGACGAGCGTGTCGAGCTCGGTGTCTTCGCGCTCGGGGTCGTCGCTCGGCGCGAACCGCGGCGGCGCCTCGAGGTTGTTCGAAGGCAGGAAGCTCATCAGGTAGCGGACGTCCTCGAGGCAGCTCTCCTCGTCCTCGGAGGCGAAGTGGGCGACGCCCGACTTCGAGTTGTGGCTCATCGCCCCGCCGAGCTCCTCGAACTCGACTTCCTCGCCGGTCACGGTTTTGATCACTTCCGGGCCGGTGATGAACATGTGCGAGGTCTCTTTGACCATGAAGATGAAGTCGGTCATCGCCGGCGAGTAGACGGCGCCGCCCGCGCACGGGCCCATGATCAGGCTGATCTGCGGGATCACGCCGGAGCACTGGACGTTGCGGACGAAGACGTCGCCGTAGGCGCCGAGGGAGACGACCCCCTCCTGGATCCGCGCCCCGCCGGAGTCGTTGATCCCGATCACCGGGGCGCCGACCTGGGCGGCCAGGTCCATGACCTTGCACATCTTCTCTGACATCACCTCGCCGAGGCTGCCGCCGAAGACGGTGAAGTCCTGGCTGAAGACGAAGACGGTGCGGCCGTCGATCGTCCCATGCCCGGTGACGACAGCGTCGCCCCAGGGCCGGTTCTTCTGCATCTCGAAGTCGTAGGTGCGGTGACGGACGAAGGTGTCGAGCTCCTCGAAGGAACCGGGGTCGAGCAGCTTCTCGATCCGCTCGCGGGCGGTCATCTTCCCCTTCGCGTGCTGCTTCTCGACAGCGGCCTCGGAGGCGGAGTGGATCGCCGCCTCGCGCAGTTCGCGCAGGTAGGAGAGCTTCTCGTCGTGGGTTTCGGGATTTCGCTCGCGCATGGTGCTCAGGGTGCCTCGCCAGCATGGCTTGCGAGCGGGCCGCGGCATTCTATGTGCGAGCGGGCCGGCGCGTCCTCAGCCAGACGAAGGGCCCGCCTGAGCGGGCCCCCGTGCTTCCACGATGCGCTGCTGACACTACAGAGCGGCGCTGATGAAGCTCTGACCGGTCAAAGTTCCGCGCAGACGGCGAAGGCGACGATCGACCAGTCGCCGTAGGGGCCAGGGCCGCTCTCATGGGCGATCCCGGTCCAGCCGGTCCGCGAGCTGCCCGAGGCGAACGGGTAAGAGCCGGTCACCGCAACTTCCTTCAGTTCGCCTTCGAGGCGGACGCCGCCGGCGATCGCTTCCTTGCCCTTCGGGCATTCGGCCGTGGCGGTCTTGTTGGCTTCATCATTGGTGATGCTGCTGGTGTTGACGTAGGCGACGTTGCGCACCAGTTGCGCCCAGAGCGAGGTCGAGATCTTCGAGGCGTCGACCGCTTCCTTGCCGATTTTGCCGATCGTCACCGCTTCGTCAGCAATCGTCCGTTCGGAAACCGCCTTCTTGGCGATCTTCTTGCCGGTAACCGCGCCGGTGGCGAGCTTTTCGTTCGTCACCTGGCCGGCGCCGAGGTCGACGGCGTTGACGCCGCCGTTGCGGATTTTCCCGGAGGTGACCGCTTCCCGCTTGATCTTCGGGTTAGTCACCGCCTGGTTGGCGATGTTCCGCGCTTTGATCGCGTTGTTCGGGATTTTCACCGCCGCGTAGGCGGCGCCACCGAGGGCGACGAAAAGGGCGATGCAGGACAAGACGTTCGCCACCGTGAGGTGGCGCTTCAGCATGGTCACGTTCTCGACTCACTTTCCGGGCCGGGCGCAGCCGACCGCTTTGGGATCCCTTTGAAGCTCATTGATCGTCAGACGAACGGGCGCCGCTGCGGCTCTGCCAGCCGGTCGAGCACCGCTTCGAGGTCGGCTGCGGCGAGGCCGGAATCCTCGGAGGCGCGCAGCTCGACCCGCGTCCCGAAGCCCTTCTCGGCCATCGTCACCTCGAGCCCTTCGACGTCCTCCACCAGCTCCGCCAGCTCAGGCTCGGACTTCATCAGCGTCCTCGAGACCTCGATCATCGCCCCCCGCTTCAACCGGCGGCGGCGTGTTCCTCCCTGGGCCCGGCGACTGGGACGGAACGTTCAGCGATGCTCCGGGCGGTGGGCGGGTAAGGAGGGCGCCATGGCGGCGACGAAAGCCTCGGCGAAGGAGATCAGACGGCTGGCGCAGGAGCGGCTTGGGATCGAGCAGCTGCGGCCCGGGCAGCTGCCGGCGATCGAGGCGGTGACGGCCGGCCGCGACACCCTGGCGGTGATGTCGACCGGGTACGGCAAGTCGGCGATCTACCAGCTGGCCGGCGAGCTACTTGACGGGCCGACGATCGTCGTCTCGCCGCTGATCGCCCTGCAACGCGACCAGGTCGAGGCGATGGAGGAGGCGGCGCCGGGCGAGGCGGCGGAGCTGAACTCGACGATCTCCGAGCGCAAGCGCGAGGCGCTGATGGAGGAGCTGCGCGAGGGAGAGCGCGAGTTCGTCCTCCTTGCGCCCGAGCAGCTGGCCAAAGAGGAGGTGCTGGAGGAACTGCGCGAGGCGAAACCGTCGCTATTGGTCGTTGACGAGGCGCACTGCATCAGCGAGTGGGGGCACGACTTCCGCCCCGACTACCTGCGTCTCGGCACCTTTGCCGCCGAGCTCGGGCACCCGACCCTGCTGGCGCTGACCGCGACCGCCTCTCCCCCGGTCCGGCGCGAGATCGTCGAGCGACTCGGGATGGAGGACCCGGCGGTGTTCGTGCGCGGGTTCGACCGGCCGAACCTCCACCTCGCGGTGCGTCGGTTCAGCGAGGAGCACGGTAAAGAGCGGGCGCTGGTCGAGGCGGTGCAGGCGGCCGAGAAGCCTGGGATCGTCTACATCGCCACCCGCAAGGCATCCGAGGAGCTGGCGGAGGAGCTTCGCAACGCGGGCGTCGCGGCCGAGGCCTACCACGCCGGCCTCGGCTCGAAGCAGCGCGGGAAGCTGCAGGACGCCTTCATGGACGACGAGATTGAGGCGATCGTTGCCACCACCGCCTTCGGGATGGGGATCGACAAGCCCAACGTCCGCTTCGTCTTCCACGCCGGTCTCTCGGACTCAGTCGACTCCTACTACCAGGAGGTCGGCCGCGCGGGGCGCGACGGCGAGCCGGCGGCGGCCTGCGTCTTCTACCGCCCCGAGGACCAGGCGATCCGCCGTTTTTTCGCCGGGACTACCGACGAGGAGCGCGAGGAGTACGAGCGCTCGCGCCTGGAGATGATGCGCTCCTATGCCGAGCACACCGGCTGCCGCCGCGACTTCGTCCTCAGCTACTTCGGCGAGGAGCACGAGCCGCCGTGCGGCAACTGCGACAACTGCGACGCCGGTCTGGTCGAGCCCGAAGCCGACGTGGAGCGCCCCTTCGAGATCGGCACCGCCGTCGCCCACAGCGAGTGGGGCCAAGGCGAAGTCCAGCGCTACGAAGACAACCGCGTAATCGTCCTCTTCGAGTCAGTCGGCTACCGCACCCTGGATCTAGAGTTAGTCGCGGAAAAAGGGCTGTTGCAGGCGGCTTGATCGTGCGTCACTCTCTGCCACACTCGCGACGTGGATGATTGGCCGCCAAGCGCTGATGAGGTTCGGGACCTTCCAGTCGATGTGATTGGAATCCGCCTACTGCGGCACCTCCGAGGGCGCAAGAAGACCCTCCACGGCCTAGTTGGAAATCTTCGATCTCAGGTTGATGCGCAGCGCCTACGGGAACAGGTGGGCATCACGGGCGGCATGGTCATTGGGACTAGTGAAGCGCCCTTGGATCACCTCTACGAACAGGGACTCGCTGAAGCATGGCATTGGTTGATCGCCACGGGTTTACTCACTGAGATACCTATGGAGGAAGGGTGGTTTGTCGTTAGCCGCCTCGGCACCAAGGTGCTGGATGAGACGCCCGATCCTGTTAGACATGTTCGAGCGGAACAGCGAATCGGCGTCGACCTGCACCCCAGTATCCGAAACGTCCGCTCCCAGTTCCTCCTTGGTGAGTACGACGCCGCAGTTCTCATCGCGATGCGGACTGTCGAGGAGCGGGTGCGCAAGCTGACCAAGGGAAGCGATTCTGAAATCGGCGTCGCCCTGATGAAGCAAGCCTTCGGCGCGAATGGACCACTAAGAGACAAAGAAGCCGATAAAGGTGAAGCCGACGCCCAGATGGCCTTGTTCTGGGGAGCCATCGGCTTCTTTAAGAATCCAGCCTCGCATCGACGGGTCCATTATGAGGATCCGACCGAGGCTGCCGAGGCAGTGCTTTTCGCAGACCTTTTGCTGCGAATCCTCGACCGCGTTTGAGCAAGATGCAACTGAACCAAGGGTGGTCGGCGGGCAGGGGACGTGCGACTGAGAGTGGTCAGAGGCGAGTAGATCAAGGACGCAGGGAGCGCCAATAGCAGCGCTATTGGCGCGACTGAGGACGCAGAGATACGCCGCCTATGGCCGCTCTCAGGCGTGCGGACACAACCGCCGCCCACCCCCTAGAAAAACGCGCCGCCCTTGTATTCGCCAAAGACCTCGCGCATGGCGCCGCAGACCTCGCCTATTGAGGCGTTGGCTTTTAGGGCGGCGCGGATTGGGTGGAGGAGGTTGCCGTCGCCTCGGGCTACGTCGCGGAGGGACTCGAGCTTGGCGTCTACCTCGCTCTGGTCGCGGTTCTCCTTGAAGGCCTTGAGCCGCGCCAGCTGGCGTTTCTCAGACTCGGGGTCGACCTTGAGGATGTCGACGTCGTCGACCTGGTCGGTGACGAATTTGTTGACGCCGACGATGATGTCCTGGCCGCTCTTGTAGCGCTCGTGGTAGCTGAGCGCGGACTCCTCGATCTCGCGCTGCATGAACTCCAGCGCCTCGACCGAGCCACCGAGCTCTTCGACCTTCTCCATCAGCTCCCAGCTGCGCGCTTCGACCTCGTCGGTCAGGCTCTCGACGAAGTAGGAGCCGGCGAAGGGGTCGACGGTGTCGGCAGCGCCGGACTCGTAGGCGATCACCTGCTGGGTGCGCAGGGCGATCCGGGCCGAGCGCTCGGTCGGCAGCGCCAGCGCCTCGTCGAACCCGTTGGTGTGCAGCGACTGGGTGCCGCCGCAGACGGCGGCGAAGCCCTGCAGGGCGACGCGGATGATGTTGACCTCCGGCTGCTGGGCCTGCAGCGTCACCCCACCCGTCTGGGTGTGGAAGCGGATTTTCATCGAGCTCTCGTTTTCGGCCCCGAAGCGCTCTTTGACGATCTTCGCCCACATCCGCCGCACCGCCCGGAACTTGGCGATCTCCTGGAAGACGTTGTTGTGGCCGTTGAAGAAGAAGGCCAGCCGCGGCGCGAACTCGTCGATCTTCAGCCCGCGCTCCAGCGCCGCTTCGACGTAGGCGATCGCGTTCGAGAGCGTGAAGGCAACCTCCTGCACAGCCGAGCAGCCCTTCTCGCGGATGTGGTACCCGGAGATCGAGATGGTGTTCCATTTCGGCACGTTCTCGCGGCAGTACTCGAAGATGTCCGTGGTCAGCCGCATCGTCGGCTCCGGCGGGTAGATGTAGTTGCCGCGGGCCATGTACTCCTTCAGCACGTCGTTCTGGACCGTGCCGCGCAGCTTCTCCGAGGGGACCCCCTGTTCCTCGCCGACCAGCTCGTAGAGCAGCAGCAGGATCGCCGCCGGGGCGTTGATCGTCATCGAGGTGGAGACGCCGTCGAGCGGGATCTGGTCGAAGCAGATCCGCATGTCCTCGATCGTGTCGATCGGGACGCCGGTGCGGCCGACCTCGCCGTGGCAGAGCGGGTCGTCGGAGTCGCGGCCGAGCTGGGTCGGCAGGTCGAAGGCCATCGAGAGCCCGGTCGAGCCGTTCTCGATCAGGTAGCGGTAGCGCTCGTTGGTGTCCTCGGGGGAGGCGAAGCCGGCGTACTGGCGCATCGTCCAGAGTCGGTCGCGGTACATCCCCTCGTGGATGCCGCGGGTGAATGGCGGCTGCCCCGGCTCGCCGAGGCGCTCCTCGAGGCCGGGCGCAACGTCGCCCTCCTCATAAAGAGGCTGGATCTCGATGCCGGAGTCGGTGAAGACGCGCTCGTCGTCGGGACCGACCAGCGGCGCAATCGTCTGGCGGGCCTCCTGGGCCCCGGAGCCGTCGGAAATCGTCATCTACCGCAGGATATTGAGAGAGGCGCGCGCGGTGCTCAGTCGCTGGCGCCGACGAGGCGCTCGACGCCGGACTGGTCGATCGTCCGCCGCAGGCCCTCGCGCAGGTCGATCGTCGGTTCCCAGCCGAGGAGGTCGCGGGCGCGGCCGATGTCGGGGCGGCGCTGTTTCGGGTCGTCGGTCGGCAGCGCCTCGTAAACGATCTCCGAGCGCGAGTCGGTCAGCTCGATCACCGTTTTCGCCAGTTCCAGCAGCGTGAACTCGTCGGGGTTGCCGATGTTGACCGGAGAGTGGACGTCGGATTCGGCGAGCCGGACGATGCCGTCGATCAGGTCGTCGACGTAACAGAAGCTGCGGGTCTGGCTGCCGTCGCCGAACACGGTCAGCGGCCGGTCCTGCAGCGCCTGGCGCAGGAAGGTCGGGATCGCGCGGCCGTCGTGGGCGCGCATCCGCGGGCCGTAGGTGTTGAAGATGCGGACCATCGCCGTGTCGACGCCCTGCTGGCGGTGGTAGGCCATCGTCAGCGCCTCGGCGTAGCGCTTGGCCTCGTCGTAGACACCGCGCGGGCCGATCGGGTTGACGTGGCCCCAGTAGTCCTCCTTCTGCGGGTGGATCTCCGGGTCGCCGTAGATCTCGCTGGTCGAGGCGATCAGGAAGCGGGCGCGCTTGAACTTGGCGACACCGAGCATGTGATGGGTGCCGTGAGAACCGACCTTGAGCGTGTGCAGCGGCAGCCGCAGGTAATCGATCGGGCTGGCCGGCGAGGCGAGGTGGTAGACGAAGTCCACCGCCTCGGGGATGTCGACCTTCTCCGTGATGTCGATGTTGCGGAAATCGAACGCCTCGTCACGGATGTGGGCGATGTTCTCCAAGGACCCCGTCTCGAGGTTGTCAATGCAGATGACCCGGTGCCCGTCGCGGAGCAGCCGCTCGCAGAGGTGGGACCCGAGGAAGCCGGCGCCGCCGGTGACTACGCAAGTGCTCATCTGCCGATCCTAGCGGCCCACTAGGGCGGTGGACGCATCTCCGGTGTCGCCTGCAATTTCCGTGGATTCGGATGGGAGATCCGTCCAGAAGGGGGGAGAGAAATACCGCCCTCGCGCCTCGCGCTGGCAGTGTCCCGCTGCGAAACAGACAAACCGGTAGGGGAGACCGAAGCGATGAAAAGGGCCAGTGTGGAGCGGGATCGGCCGCGCCTCGATTCAGACGACGCGGCCGCGCGAAAGCGCGCGGCTGTCGAGACTTACGCACGAAACGAGACGGCTTTGCGCCGAACCGCGCGCCGCTACTCGCTCTGCGAGGACGACGCTGACGAAGCCCTGCAGCGGGCGCTGGAGATCCTCCTGCGCAAAGCGCCGCGGCTGGGCTCCGAAGCGCTGGTCAAGTGGACGCAGACGGTGGTCAAGCACGAGGCGCTGGCGATCCGTGCCGAGCGCGATCGAACCCTCGCCTCGCCGCTACCGCCGGGACAGGACCACGACTGGGTCTCGCTGTTGCCGGCCGAAGGCGAGGGCCCGGCGGAGAGGGTCGAGCGCAGCGAGGCAGTCGCCCGCAGTCGCGAGGCGCTGCAGGCGCTGAAGCCGCAGGAGCTGCGCGCCCTCACCCTCCTCGCCGAGGGCTACTCCTACGCGGAGATCGGCGAGATCACCGGGTTCAGCCAGACGAAGGTCAACCGCTGCCTAGCCGAGGGACGCGAGCGCTTCCGCAGCCTCCTCTCCCGCAGCGAAGACGGGCGCCGCTGCGCCGAGATGCGGCCGCTGATCTCCGCCTTCTGCGACGGCGAGGCAGGGACCAAGGAGGTGGCGGCGTTGCGCGAGCACCTGCGCGCCTGCGCCTCCTGCCGGGCGACCCTGCGGACCTACCGCGCCGCGCCGGCTGCAGCCGCGGCCCTTACCCCAGCCCTCCCCCTCCATCGCTCGCTGCTGGAACGCGCCCACGACGCGTTCGCCGAAGCTGCCGCGCGCTTCGGAGGCGGCCGCGGCGGGGGCGCGCTCTCGCAGGCGGCCGGCAGCAGCGGGGCCGGAGGCCTCGGCGCCACCGCGGCGGCGAAGTTCGCAGCCCTCTGCATCGCCACCGCCGGGAGCGCCGCCGCCTGCGTGGCGACCGGATTGCTGCCGACGCCGCTGGATGCCGCGGCGGACCCGGCCAAGCCGGCGGCGTTGGAGCGACAGCACGACATCCGGGCATCGGAGCGGACGGCGGTCGAATACGAACCGACGCCCGTTGAAGCCTCGCCAGAGCCCAAGCCCGATGCGCATCCGACTAACCAGCACCATCATCGCCATGCACCCGTGGAATCCGCCCCTGCGACGACCGAACCAGCGCCAGAAGCGAGCGAACCGGCCTCGAGCAACGAAGCCGTCGAATACGCACCACCGCCGCCGGCGCCGGAACCGGAACCCGCGCCGGTCTCCGAACCCGCGCCGGCCGAAAGCAGCGAAGCCGGCGATCCCGCCGGGGAGTTCGGGCCGTGAGCCGCGTCGCAGGCGATTTTGTCAGCCAATGGTTTGCGAAGTCGCTTCTGCTCCTTGCGGTCGTCCTCGCCTGTGGGTGGCCGAGCGTCGCCCGCGCCGGCGAACAACTGCGGGTCGAAAACCTCCAGGTCGACGGAGGTGAAGAGAACTGGCACCCGAGCAACGTCTTCCGCCTCGACTGGACCGAGCTCCCGGGCCCATTCGCCGAACCAATCACAGTCATCTACCGCCTCTTCAAGGCCGTCGGGAGCCCGATTGGCGCGCCGGTGCGCTACGCGAAAGACGCCTGGATGCTGGAACGGCTGGAAGTGCCTCCTACCCCTGGGACTTACACGGTCGAAGTCCGGCTGGAAGATGGCAAAGGGTTCATCAGCGCCCCCTCGTGGGCAACTCTTCGCTTTGACGATACGGTCCCGCCGCCAGCCGTCCCTCAGCCTCCTGCGGGCTGGGTCGCCGGGCATGAGGTCGCTGAGCTGAAGATCGGCCATCCGAGCGGGACGCTGCCGCTCTCGGGGATCCGCGGCTACGCAGTCTCCCTCGACCGGGGGGAAGGCAGTTCCCCGTGCGCGCACCCCGGCTGGTGCAGCGTCGCCGAGACCGATCTACCGCTGGGGATCGGCGACGACACGATTCCACTGGGGCCACTCCCCGAGGGCGAGACCTACGCGCGGGTCGTTGCCGTCAGCGGTTCGGGCGTCAGCTCTACCGTGACCAGCGTCATCTTCAGGGCGGACGCGACCCTGCCGCGGCTGACCCTGCAGGGCGCCCCGGCAGGCTGGAGCAACGGGCCGGTGCGGCTGACCGCCCTCTCTGCCGACGACCTCTCGGGGACGACGCTCGCCGGACCGACCGGGCCGTTCACGGCGATCGCGGTGGATGGCGCGCCGCCGGCGCTCGCCCTCGGCGACAGCGTCTCGACCTGGGTCAGCGGCAGCGGCGTCCACCGGGTCGCTTACTTCGCCCGCGACGCGGCGGGCAACGTCGCCGATGGGTCCCCAGAGGCGCCGTTGCCAGCGACGGCGGAGGTCCGCATCGACGAAGACGCGCCGCGAGTGCTCTTCTCGGCGACGCAGGACCCAGCCGAACCGGAGCGGATCGAAGCGACCGTCGCCGATCCCCTCTCCGGCCCCAGCCCCGACCGCGGCTCGATCCGCCTGCGTCAGGCCGGCAGCCACGGCCGCTTCGAGGAGCTGCCGACGCAGGTAGTCGGCGACCGGCTCGTCGCCCACTGGGACAGCGACAGCTACCCGCGGGGGAAGTACGAGTTCCTCGCCATCGGCTACGACCGCGCCGGCAACGCGACGATCGGCAGCGACCGTGCTCGCGGGGCGAAGATGGTCCTCGTCAACCCGCTGAAGACGCAGGTGCAGCTCGAGGACGGTTTCCGCAGGCGGGTGAAGCGGGCGATCTTCTTCGGCCGCGGGACGCAGTTCGGCGGGCGCCTGCAGAACGTCTCCGGGGCGCCGCTCGGCGGCCAGGAGGTAACAGTGACCGAGACCTTCGCGCCTGGCTCGGTCCCCGCGCGGCGGACGACCGTCGTCCGCACCAAGGCCGACGGGACGTTCTCGCTACAGCTAGCGGCCGGCCCGAACCGCGACATCAGCGCCGCCTTCGCCGGCACCCGCACCCTGACCCGCGCCAGCGGTGCAAGCGTCCACCTCGCGGTGCAGGCCTCGGTCCGCCTCCACGCCTCCGCCAAGGTGGCGAAGGTCGGTGGCGCCCCGCTCGTCTTCAGCGGCAGGGTCGCCCGCGCCGGCGCCGCGCCGCTCGAAGAAGGGCTGCCGGTGGAACTGCAGTTCCGTTATCCCGGCGCCGGGTGGAGCGGCTTCCGCACCGTCCAGACCGACGCCCGCGGCCGCTTCCGCTACGCCTACCGCTTCAGCGACGACGACAGCCGCGGCGTCCGCTTCCGGTTCCGCGCTTACGTAAAAGGGCGGGAGGGCTGGCCCTACGAGCCAGCGCTCTCCCGCCCCGTTGCCGTTACCGGTCGCTGACTAGCGGAGGACCGGGATCTGGCTGGTGACTGAACCGACGACGCCCTGGGCGGTGTCGACTACCTCCTGGGCGCGCGAGGTCGGCACCTCGATAGCGCGACGGACGCGCTGCTCGACCTCGTTGCGGCGGTTTCGGGCCTCGCGCTCGACCTGCGTGCGGGTCCGGCGGGCCTCGGTGAGGGCGCGGCGGCGGGCGGTGGTGCCGCGACGCTCGGTCCGCTTCAGCGATTTGCGCAGGTTGCTGCGGTAGTTCTTGATCTGGCGCTCGGCCTTGCTGCGGTCGGTCCAGGGCTCGACCAGCTCGTTGACCCGGTCGCTGACCGCGAGCACGGCGCCGACGGGGACGTCGACGGCGGTCTCGACGACGGCCTGGACCTGGTTCTTCTCAGCAGCAGCGGCCTTGGTCGCGGCACGTTTCGAAGCCGATGCGGTTTTGGCCGCAGATTTTTTCGCTTCGGTAGTGGCGCGTTTGGCCTGCGTTTTCGATTTGCTGCCGTTGCTTTTTGCGTCTGCCATAGGGGAAAAACACCTCTTCAGTTTCGTATTGGGGGCTTGGGGGACGCCCGAGTGTAGCGAACGTGTGTTCTAACGAACACGTGTTTGTAAACCGCTTGGGAAGAAGGGTTACGCGGCTTTAGCGAGCTGCGCCGAGCGCATCGTCTCGAGACCGTCAGCGGAATTCGCCGCGGCCATCGGATAGCGCGAATCGAGGTCGAGGATCGCCTCGGTCAGCTCGCCCTCGCCGAAGGCGACCTCGCCCCCGGCCTCGCGCACGATCAGCTGCGCCGCGGCGGCGTCGACCGAGCGGCAGGAGCGCAGGCTCAGCATCGCGTCGAAGCGGCCGGCGCCGACGTAGGCGGCGGAGATCGCGATCGCGCCGACCACCCGCACGCGGAAGACCTTGCCGGATAGCGCCTCCAGCGCCGGCAGCGACCATTCCGGCTCGGCCGACTCGATCCCGACGACCTCGAGCCGCTCGGCCGGCGCCGAGACCGTAGCCGGCTTGCCGCCGAGGGTCGTCCCGTCCCCGCGCCGGGCCATGAACTCCTCATCGGCGCCGAAGTCGTGGACGAAGCCGAACTCGACGTCGGCCATCGAGGGACCGGAGGAGACGGCGATCGAGACAGCAAAGGAGGGGATCGTGCGCCGCGCGTTCAGCGAACCGTCGATCGGATCGATCACGACCCGGTGCTCGCCGCCACCGCCGAACTCGACTTCGCCGCGCTCCTCGGAGACGGCGAGGAAGGAGGCGCCTTCGGCGGCCAGCTTCTCCAGCTCGGCGAAGACGACGTCCTCGCATTCGCGGTCGATCACCAGGGTGCGGTCGCCGCCCTCGCCGACGCCCTCGTAGACGGTCCGCTCCTCGCTCGTCTTCGCCCGCTCGAAGATCGGGCGCTGGGCGGCGACGATGCGGCGGCAGATCGCCGGCCAGTCGGCGGAGACGACGTCCATCGACCGCAGGTTACGGAGTAGCTAGCTTTGGGTGGTGACTGAGGACCACCCCACCCTCGAAAGCGCTGTGTCAGATCGACAGCGGGCAATCGAGCACGAAGTGGGTCCCTTGCTGGTCGCCGGGGCGCCAGGGACCGGTAAGACGGAGCTGCTGGCGCGGCGGCTGGCGCACCTGGTCGCCTCCGGCACCCAGCCGGAGTCGATACTGATGATCTCCTCCAGCCGTACCACCGCGGCGCGGCTGCGCGCCCACTGCGAGGCCCTGCTCACCGGCTCCTACGAGGAGCTCTGGGTCGGCAGCTGGGACGCGATCGGCGAGCGGCTCTTGCGCGAGTACTCTGAGGAGGCCGGCCTCGAACCCTTCTTCGACGTGCTCGGGCGGGCGGAGCGACTGGCGGTCCTGCTCGACCGGCTCGACCGCCTGCCGCTGCGCCGGCACGAGATCCGCGGCAACCCGGCCGGGCTGCTGGCGCGGCTGCTGGCGCGAATTGACCGGTTGAAGGCTGAACGGGTCGGGCCGACGACGCTCTCCGAACGGGCCGCAGCGGCGACCGCGGAAGACGAGGCCGGGCGCGAGGAAGTCCAGCGCGAGCAGGAGTTCGCCGAGCTCTACGCGACCCACGACCGCATCCTCGCCGAGAGCGGCAGCCTCGACCGCGGCGACGTCTTCCTCGCCCTCGACTGCCTGCTGGTCGAGCGGCCCGACGTGCGACGGCGGATCGCCGAGCGCTGGCCCTACCTAATGGTCGACGAGCTGGAGGAGGCGACGCCGGCGCAGCTGGCGGTGCTCGAGTCGCTCGCCGCTGACAACCCGAACCAGTTCTTTGCAACGGAGGGCGGCAAGACCGATGCGTGGTTCGCCGAGCACTTTTCAGACGGCGAGCGGATCGAGCTGGAGGAGCGTTTCCGCGATCCCCAGCTCAGCTTCTGGGCTTGCGCCAACGAGCGCGCGCAGGCGCAGGCGACGGCGCGGGCGGTCGAGCACCTCGTCGCCAGTGGCACCGCCGCCGAGGAGATCTGCGTGCTGGTCGCCGACCCCGCCCAGGACGGCGGCGCGGTCGCGGCGGCGATGGAGGAGCGCGGCATCCCCTTCCACCTCTTCGGCCCGGCGGCGCTCTTTCAGCGATCAGAGGTGCGCGACGCGATCGCCTGGCTGCGGGTGCTCGCCGACCCCGACGACTCTTCGGCGGCCGCGCGGGCGCTGACTCGGCCGCCGGTCGAGCTGCGCTCGGGCGACCTGGCGCGGCTGACGACGATCGCCCGGCGGCGCAAGCAGGACATGGTCGCCGCTTGCGAGGCCGCCCTCGACAGCCCCCAGTTCCAGCCCGAGGCGCGGGAGCGCATCGGCACCTTCCTCAAGCTCTACGCGGGGGCCGCGGCGATCATGGAGGAACAGCGCGCCGACGTCTTCGTGCGGCGGCTGATCGAGCAGGTGGGGCTGCGCCGCCAACGCCTCTTCGCCGCCCAGCCCGAGGTCGCCGAGCGGCTGCTCGGGCTCTCGCGCCTGGCCGAGCTGGCGAGCGCCTGGACGCGGCGGGAACCGCGCGGCTCGACCCGCGGCTTCGTCCGCTACCTCAGCGCCGTCGCCGAGGCCGGGGTGGAACCGGAGGAGGCCGAAGAGCCGCCGGCGCCCGGCGCGGTGCGCGGGATGGCCGCCGCAGCAGTGAAGGGTCTCGGCTTCGACCACGTCTTCGTCCTCGGGCTGGAGGAAGAAGCGGACTGGGAGCGGATGGGCTGGCCGGCGCGCAGCGGTCTTGTGCTCTCGCGGGTCGAGCGGGGACCGGCCGGCGAGACCACCCGCGCCTCCCGTTTCTACGAGGAGGCCCTGGCGAAGGCCGGCGAGGGCGCTGTCGAGGAGACGCACGAGGAGGAGCTGTTTGGCCCGGCCGAGGGCCTGCACGCGACCTACCGGCAGCTGCGCGAGCAGGTGCTCGAGGCCTCCTGGCGGGCGGGCCGCGAGCTCTCCGAGCCGCGCCTCGACACCGCGATCGACGTCAACCGGGCGATCGCCCGCTACCTCGAGCTGCTGAAGCTGGCGGCGCTGGCGCAGCGGCCCGGCGACGAGCCGACCGCCGAGGCGATTGAGGCGGTGAACGGGCTGCTGCGGCAGGTGGCGACGCCCGAGCAGCAGGCCGAGCTCGACGCCTCCGCCCTCGACGCCTACCTGCTCGACTCCGAGCGCGAGCGCGGCCGCCGGTTGGAGCTGGTGGCGGCGCGCGAGGAGCCTTCGCTGGCGGCCTTCCTGCCGCGGCGCGGCGACGGCATGCTCAGCCTCTCCGCCTCAGACCTGACGCTCTACCTCACCTGCCCGCTGAAGTACAAGTTCGGCCGCGTTTTCGGGATCCCCCAGGAGCCGACGATCAACCAGCGCTTCGGGATCCTCTTCCACAACGTCCTCGAACGCTTCCACAAGGAGCCGCCGGCGAACGAGTCCGAAGGGCTGCGGGAGCTGAACCGGCTCTTCGAGCAGGGCTGGCGGCGGACCGGGTTCGGCAACTCAGACGACGAGCTGCAGTTCCGCGACCGAGCCGAGGAGGCGCTGCGCCTCTACTGGGAGCGCGAGCGCCAGGCTGAGGGCGAACCGGTCTGGCTGGAGAAAAAGTTCGACTTCAAGGTCGGCGACCACCACGTGCGCGGGCGCGTCGATCGCGTCGATCGCCTGCCCGACGGCGATTACGAGCTGATCGATTACAAGACCGGCGAGCGCAAGAGCGAGGATGAGCTTGCGGATGACCTGCAGCTGGCGCTCTACCGGATGGCGGCGCGAGAGGCCTGGGGAATCGACGCATCCAGCGGCAGCTACTACTACGTGCTCGACGGCGACAAGGTCGCTGCCCCGACCAAGCCCGACGACGCCGAGCGGGTCGAGCGCACTGTGCTCCAGGTCGGCGAGGGAATCCTCAGCCAGGACTTCGAGCCACGACCTTCCCCAAAGGTCTGTAGCTGGTGCGACTACCGCCTGATCTGCCCGGCGGCCGAAGCCTAGTTCTGCTCGTCGCCGCGCTGGCGTAGGAACCGCTGGAAGTCGCGGGCCAACGCGTCGGCGTTGGGGAGCTCGCCCTCGTCGTCGAGCATGTCGACCTGTTCGGCCTCGATCCGGGAGACCAGCTCTTCGATCTCCGGGTTGGCGGCGACGGCGCGGCCGATCTGCTCCTCGTAGTCGATCGTTTCCTCCTCCAACTCGGAGGCCTCGACGGCGATCCCGGTCAGGCCCTCGAGCCGGCGCAGCAGTGCTAGCGCCGCCTTCGGGTTGGGGACGGCGGCGACGTAGTGGGGCACCGCGGCCCAGAGCGAGGCCGAGTCGAGGCCGTTCTGGCGGCAGAGGTCGTGGACGACGCCGACGATCCCGGTCGGACCCTCGTAGCTGGAGCGCTCGAGGTCGAGCTCCTCGACCAGCTCCTGGCTGGAGGCGAGGCCGGTGATCGGCACCGGCAGGGTGTGGGAGACCTCGGCGATCAGGGCGCCGAGGGTGATCACCATCTCCACCCCGAGCGCGTCGGCGACGGTCGCGATCGTCTCCGAGAAAGTGCGCCAGCGCAGATTCGGCTCGGTCCCGTCGAAGAGCACGAGGTCGCGGTCGGCGGTCGGCACCCGCACCGCGATCACGTTGTTCTCCGGCCACTCGATCCGCCGGGTCTGGCCTTCGTCCATCGTGATCGTCGGCCGCGTCGACTGGAAGTCGAAGAAGTCCTCGGGGTCGATCTGGGCGATCTGCTCGCCTTCGAGGTCGTTGGCGATCGAGGCGAGTGCGGTCGACGCCGCGGCGGCGGCGTCGTTCCAGCCGCGAAAGGCGCAGACCAGGATTGGTGAGCGCAGGTGCGGGAGGTCGCTTTCCCAAGTCAGGGAATCCACGCTTCTGAGCTTAGGCCATGTACTGCGGCCCCTCGACGGACAAGCAGCGACGCTCAGGCGGTGGCGCGGGCGCGGCGGACGAGCTGTGCGGCCATGAACAGGGCGAGGGCGGCGAAGGCGAGCTGGAGGGCGCGTTCGGAGACGTGGTTGGCGACGGCGACGCCGACGAGGACGCCAAGCGGGGACAGCGCGCCGATGATCAGCGCCTCGCGTAGGCGGACGTTGCCGTAGCCGTTCTGGCGGTAGGCGCCGACGATCGCGACGAAGACGATCATCAGCAGCGAGGTCGCCTCCCCCTCCACCTGGTTGAGGCCGATGAAGACGGTCAGGGCGGGGACGAAGAGGATGCCACCGCCGACCCCGACGAGGCCGCCGGTCATCCCGCCGGCGAGGCAGATCAGGACGGCGGCAAGCTCGCTCACGTCGTCGCCCTCACGAGAGGATCAGCTCCACCGCGATCGCGACCAGGAGCAGGGCGAAGAGGTAAGAGACGGCGCGCTGGGGGATCCGCTGCTGGATCGCGGTGCCGAAGACGACGCCGACCGCGGCGGGGATCGAGAGCAATAGCGCGGTGACGACGTGGACGTTGCCGTAGAAACCGCCCTGGGCAAGGGCGCCGAGCAGGCCGACGATCACGATGGCGGCGAGGCTGGTGCCGGTGGCGAGGCGCTCGCCGTAGCCGAACCAGAAGATCAGCAGCGGCACGATGATCGTCCCGCCGCCGACCCCGAAGAGACCGCTGAAGATGCCGGCCAGGGTGCCGATCGCCGCCAGCTTGAGGAGAGCGTGGTCGGGGCTCTCGCTTGCGGGCATGGCGCGATACTAAGAGCCGTGCCCCCCGACCCCGAGACCCCGGGCGCCCGCGGGGGCGCCGATTGGGCTGCTGCGCTGGCGCCGTTGCGCGAGGACCCCAGCTGCTCGGCGATCCTCACCGACGTCGATGGGACGCTGGCGCCGATCGTCGAGCGGGCCGAGGATGCGGCGGTGCCGGCAGCGGCGCGCGAAGTCTTGGCGGCGCTAAGCGAGCGTTACGCGCTGGTCGGCTGCATCTCGGGGCGGCGGGCAGAGGACGCGCGGCGGCTGGTCGGCCTCGACTCGCTCGCTTACGCCGGCAACCACGGTCTCGAGCTGCTGATGCCGGGGGAGGCGACGCCGCAGCCCGATCCCTCGGTGGCGGGACGGGAGGGCGAAGCGTCGGAGTTTCTCGCCTCGGTTGACGGAGAGCGCCTCGCTACAGCCGGGCTGCGGCAAGAGGACAAGGGCCCGATCCAGGCGCTGCACTGGCGCGGCGCGGCCGACGAGGCGGCGGCCGAGAGCCGCGCCCACGAGATCGCCAACGAGGCAGGCCGGGCTGGGCTGGAACCGCGTTGGGGGCGCAAGGTGCTGGAGCTGCGGCCGCTAGGTGGCGGCGGCAAGGACGGCGCCGTCGCCTCGCTGCTCGCCGACCAGCGGCTCGACCGCGCCGCCTACGCCGGCGACGACCGCACCGACCTCGACGCCTTCCGCCGCCTCCGCGAGCTGTCCGAAGAGGACCAGCTGAGCGCAGCAGTCTGCGTCGGCGTCCTCTCCCCCGAGGGCCCAGCCGAGCTGGCCGAAGAGTGCGACGTCACCGTGGCGGGCTTGGACGGCTGGCTCGAAATCCTCCGCTGGCTGGCCGAGTGACGCCCGTGACCCACCCGAACTGCATCAAATTTCCTGCCTGCCAGCCCGGAAATTTGATGCAGTTCGGGGACTAGCGATGCCTTACACCGATCTGCTCCGCGCCAGCGTCTTTATTACTGCCGCCGAGGCGACTGCGCTTGGGGGGATTACGGCGATCGCTGCCAACCGCGAAGGCGACACGCGGATCGCCGTGATCGCGGCGGCCTGGTGGCTGGTTGCCTTGGGCATCGGCATCTACCTGGGGCGCCCGCGGCGCGCCGCCGACGACGTTCGCGATGCCCTCGCCCGCGCCCGCACGGCCACCTCGCTGCCCGAGCAGAGCCCGGCGCGGATCGCCCTCACTCGCCTCTGGCCGATCGCCTTCACCGCAATCGCCGCCGGCGTCCTCGGCATCTTCTTCCCCGGCGTCGCCGCCGTCGGCGCCGGCTACGCGCTGATCGTCTCGCTCGCCTGGCACACCCGCGAGGCCGCCGTCCTCGGGATCGAGAGCCGCGACGGCGTCAAGTTCTACGTCGTCCCCGGCCACCCGCTGCGCCCGATCGAGCTGGTGCGGACGCCGGGGCTGCGGGGCGACCGGCTCGGGGCCCGCCCCTCCTAGCTCTTCAGCGGCTTCTTGAAGCTCTTCCAGCTGCGGGTGTTGGCGACGTCTTTGGCGGTGAGCCAGGCGCGGCGGGCGGTGGCTACGGCGTAGGCCATGTTGTCGAGGGTGTCGACGCCGTGGGCGTCGGTGTTGAGGACGATCTTGACGCCGGCTTCTGCGGCGAGGCGGGCGTGGCGGTCGGAGAGGTCGCGGCGGTTGGGGTTGCCGTTGATCTCGAGCATCGTGCCGTGCTCGGCCGCGGCCGCGGCGATCGCCTCGATGTCGACGCCGTAGGGCTCGCGGCGGCCGATCAGGCGGCCGGTGAGGTGGCCGATGCAGTCGACGTTCGGATTTGCGATCGCGGTCAGCACCCGTTCGTTCATCTGCTTTTCGGAGACCGAGAAGGAGGTATGGACGCTGGCGACTACCCAGTCGAGCGCTTCGACGAGGTCGTCGGGATAGTCGAGCGAGCCGTCGAGGCCGATGTTGATCTCGGAGCCGACGAGCAGGCGGAAAGAGGCATCGGCGTTGGCTTTGTTCCAGGCCCGCACCTCCTCGATCCGCTCCCAGAGGCGCTCGGCGGTGACGTGGTCGCCGAAGCCGTGGCTGGCCGAGTGGTCGGTGATCGCCAGGTACTCGTAGCCGCGGTCGCGCGCCGCCGCGGCCATCTGCTCGAGGCCGTTGCGGCCGTCGGAGAGGGTGGTGTGGGAGTGGAGGTCGCCCTTGATGTCGCCGAGCTCGACCAGCTTCGGCAGCTTGCCTTCGCGCGCCGCTTTCAGCTCGCCGCGGCCCTCGCGCAGCTCCGGCTCGATGTACTCGTAGCCGAGGCGTTTGTAGACCTCGGCCTCGGTGGCGCAGGCGTGGACGTCGCCGCTCTCGGTCTCGGTAATCCCGTGCTCGGAGACCGAGAGGCCGCGGCCGACCGCCTCTTCGCGCAGCTGCACGTTGTGAGCCTGGGAGCCGGTGAAGTGCTGCAGGAGGTTGCCGAAGTTCGCCGGCGGCACGATCCGCAGATCGACCGAGACGCCGTTGTGGGTCTGGGCGCGGACGCCGTTCGGGCCGGGGGTGCCGGCGGCGGCGATCAGCGGGTGGCTGGCGAGGTGCTCGGCGAGGGCGGCCGGTTCCTCGGCGGTGGCGATGATGTCGATGTCCTTACAGGTCTCGGCCCAGCGCCGGACCGAGCCGGCCACCTCGACCTTGTCGGCGGCGGGGTGCTCGCGCAGCGCTGCCGCCAGCTCCTCGGCGATCGGCTTCACCTTCGAGAGCAGCAAGCGGCCCGGCCCCTCACCCGGCTCCCCCAGTCGCTCCAGGGAGGCGAGGATGTTCTCCTCGGCCTTCGGGCCGAGGCCTTTGACGTGGCGGACCTGTTCGGATTCGGCGGCCGCTTTCAGATCCTCCATCGAGGAGATTTCCAGCTCCTCGAAGAGACGGCGCGCCGTTTTCGGGCCGACGCCGGGGACGCGGGTGACCTCGATCAGGGTCGGCGGGAACTTCGCCTTCAGCCGCACCGCCGCCGGGATCTCGCCGGTCTCGAGCAGCGCGTCGATCTTTTCGGCGAGCGTCTTGCCAACCCCGGGGACCTTGGTCGCCTCCCCGCGGCCGGCCAGCTCGGCGACCGAGACCGGGCTCTCGCGGATCGCCTTGGCCGCGGTGCTGTAGGCGAGCACGCGGTATTTGACCGCGCCGTCGAGCTCGTAGAGGATTCCCAGTTCTTCCAGCGCGGCGGCGATCTCGGCGTTGGTCACCTGTCAAGGAATACCATCGCGGCTCAGACGGGTAAGGAGAGTGGACCGGCTCCGGCGGGGTTGCATGGGGCCGCTATACTTTCTGAAGTATTGAGAGCAACCACGCGACCGGGAGACGGACAGTGACTGGCAAATTGACCGACGTAACCGATGCGACCTTCAAAGCGGACGTGCTCGAGGCCGAGGGGCCCGTGCTCGTCGACTTCTGGGCGCCCTGGTGCGGTCCCTGCCGCGTCGTCCATCCGGTCCTCGAGGAGATCGACAATGAGCGCGACGACGTCAAGATCGTCTCGATCAACGTTGACGAGAACCAGCAGACGGCGGCCCAGTACGAAGTCCTCTCGATCCCGACGATGATCCTCTTCAAGGACGGCGCGATCGCGAAGAAAATCGTCGGCGCGATGCCGAAGCGCCGCCTCGAGGCCGAGCTGGAGCCGGCGCTCGCCTAGCGGCGCCGCTCCTCCCCCGAACCCATGCCGTTCGTTCACGTCCACTGGTACGAGGGCCGCTCCGACGAGCAAAAGGCCGAGATCGCCAAACGAATCGAAGCGGCCCTAATCGAGGTGGCCGGCGTCGCCCCCGATCACTGCTGGGTGAAGTTCGACGACTCGAAGAAATCGGACTTCATCATCGGCGAGAAGCCGCAGGACTAGGCGGCCACCCGCTCGCTGACGGTCACGACCCGGTCGGGAGCGGCCAGCGCCGCTTTCGCCAAGGCAACCAGTTCCTCGGTGTCGAGGCCGTAGGTCTCCGAGACAGCCTTTAGAAGGTGAAGGTTGTCGCTCGGGCACAGCAGTCCGATATAGACGAGACGACCCTTGGAGAAGCCGAGGTTGCAGTAGTCCTCATCGAAGCAATCTCCATCGTCCCACCGATCCACCTCGATCAACTCGATCCCCACGGCGTTTGCCTCGCTATCGAAATCGGCTTTCACAGATGCCTCCTCGGATGAATGGTGATGACGAATTCTGGATCGTCGGCTGCGACTACGACTCGAACCAAGTCACCTCGTATGTAGCCAAAGTAGCGGGGGTGACCATACGCATCAGCGTCAACCCTGACTGGATTCGAAATAACCCAGAGCACCTCGCTCCGAGCCCAACCTTTCAAGCGCATTTCGTTCTTCGTATGGCGACTGAACCGCACGCCCGCCTAAGGGCGCGGAAGGCAACTTCTCTCCCCCCTCAGGCGCGGGAAACGCCGATTTTGAGGTCTCGGCCGTCGATTTTTGCCGTGGCGCCGTCGGGGGTGGCGTCGTAGTTGACGATCGTGGCTAGGACCTCGTTGGCTAGGTAGTCCTGGTGGGCCTGGGCGGCGTTGATCAGGTCTTCGTCGCCGGTGAGGGTTAGGGCGATGCGGTCGGTGATCTCTAGGCCGGCGTCTTTGCGGGCTATTTGGACGGCGTGGACGATCTCGCGGGCTAGGCCCTCGCGGCGGAGCTCGTCGTCTAGCTCTAGTTGAAGCGCCACGGCGTGGCCGGCCTCGGCCTCTACCTCGTAGCCCTCAAGGGGCTGGAGGGCGAGGGTGACGTCTTCGGTGGTGAGGCTGTGGTCTTGGCCGTCGATGTTGATCCCGATCTCGCCGCCTTCGCCGAGCACAGCGGCGACGTGGGCGGCGTCGAGAGCCTCGACGGCGGCGGCGACCTGCGGCATCTTCTTGCCGAAGCGGGGCCCGAGGGCCCGGTAGTTGGGCTTGGCGCTGTAGGAGACGAGCTCGGACTCGTCGGTGACGAAGTCGAGCTCCTTGACGTTGAGCTCGGCGGTGACGAGGTCGGCTCGGTTTTCGATCGCGGCCCGCTCGGCCTCGTTGGCGACGATCACCGCGCGGCGCAGCGGCTGACGGACCTTCGCCTTTGCCTGGGCGCGGGCGGCGCGGCCGAGCTCGACCGTGAGCCGGACCGCCTCCATCCCCTGCTCTAGATCGGGATCGGCGAGCGCCTCGTCAACCTCCGGGAAGTCGCGTAGGTGGACCGAGGGCGCGGCCTCCTCGCCCGAGAGGTTGCGGTGGATCTCGTCGGCGAGGAACGGGGTAAACGGCGCCAGCATCGCCGCCGTCTCCAGCAAGGTGTGCCGCAGGGTCGCGAAGGCGGCGCGGTCGCCGTCCCAGAAGCGGCGGCGACTGAGCCGCACGTACCAGTTGGAGAGCTCCTCGACGTACTCGGCGATCGCCCGCCCGGCGCTGGTGCAGTCGTAGGCGTCCATCCGCTCGCGCACGGTTGCGACCGTCGCCTGCAGCCGCGAGAGAGCCCAGCGGTCGAGATCGTTCAGGCCATCCCGTGGTTCCTTTTGCACGTCATCGGTGCAAAAGGAACCACGGGATTGACCCTCGAAGTCCGCGGGGGCCAGGTTCTCCGCGTTCGCGTAGAGGACCCAGAACGAGTACGTGTTCCAGAGCGTCAGCAGGAACTGGCGGACCGACTCGCCGACCGTGTCGACGCTGAAGCGGTAGCCGGCCCAGGGCTGCTGGGCGGTCAGGTAGTACCAGCGGAAGGCGTCGGCGCCGTGCGCGTCGAGAACGTCCCAGGGGTCGACGACGTTGCCGCGGCTCTTCGACATCTTCTGCCCCTCGGGGTCGAGGATCAGGCCGAGGCAGACGCAGTTCTTGTAGCTGGAGGTGTCGAAGAGGAGGGTCGACTCGGCGAGCAGGGTGTAGAACCAGCCGCGGGTCTGGTCCTGGGCCTCGCAGATGTAGTCGGCCGGGAAGCGCTCCTCGAACTCCTCTTTGCCCTCGAACGGATAGTGGAACTGGGCGAAGGGCATCGCGCCGCTGTCGTACCAGGTGTCAATCACCGAGACGACGCGCCGCATCTCGCCCCCGCAGCGCTCGCAGTCGAGTGAGACGCCGTCGATGTAGGGGCGGTGCAGGTCCTCGGGCACGGTCCCCCGCGCGCGCTCGCGCAGATCCTCGACCGAGCCGGCGCAGAAGCGCTCGTCGCAGCCCTCGGCGGTGCACTCCCAGATCGGCAGCGGCGTGCCCCAGTAGCGGTCGCGGCTGAGCGCCCAGTCGACGTTGTTCTCCAGCCATTTGCCAAAGCGCCCGTGCTTGACGTGCTCGGGGTGCCAGCCGATCTCCTCGTTGTTGGCGAGCAACTCATCCCGCGCCTGCGAGGTGGCGATGTACCAGCTCGACTTCGCGTAGTAGAGGAGCGGCGTGCCGCAACGCCAGCAGTGCGGGTAGCTGTGCTCGTAGACCTGCTCGCGGAAGAGCAGGCCACGCTGGTCGAGGTCGGCGATCAGGGCCTTGGTGACCTCGGGGTCCTTGACGAAGGCGCCCCGAAAACCTTCCACGATTCCAGTGAAGGTTCCGTCCAGATTGACTGGGTTGTAGAGGCTGAGATGATCAGTGGGGTCAAAGAGCCCATTCTGCGCAGCGACACGGTAGTCGTCCTCCCCGAATGCGGGAGCGATGTGGACGAGGCCGGTTCCGTCGTCGGTGGTGACGAAGTCCCCGGCGATGACTGGAAAGCCGCGACCCATTCGGTCGCCGAGATGAAAGACGGGACCCCAGTACTCCTTGCCGACCAGGTCTTGTCCGGGAAATCGTTCTAAAACCTCGGCCTCTTCACCCAGCACCTTCTCGACCAGCGGCTCCGCGAGAGTGAGCGTCTCTTCGTCCAACCGGGCACGTACATAGGTGACCTCTGGGTTGACTGCAACGGCCTCGTTCCCTGGAAGCGTCCAAGGGGTGGTCGTCCACACGAGTAACGAGTCGTCGAGTTGCGGCTTGCCGTCCTCCCCTACTAGCCAGAGCCGCACGTATATCGACGGGTCTTTGACGTCCTCGTATCCCAGGGCCACCTCGTGGGAGGACAGGGCGGTCCCGCACCTCGGGCAGTAGGGAACGACCTTGTGGCCCTCGTAGAGGCGGTCGTCGTCCCACAGTTTCCGCAGCGACCACCAGACCGACTCGATGTAGTCGTCCTCGAGGGTGACGTAGGGGTCGTCGAGGTCGATCCAGAAGCCGATCCGCTCGGTCAGCTTGTTCCACTCCTCGACGTACTCGAAGACCGAGGTGCGGCAGCGCTGGTTGAACTTGGCTATCCCGAACTCCTCGATCTCCTGCTTGGAGGAGATGCCGAGCTGCTTTTCGACCTCGAGCTCGACCGGCAGGCCGTGGCAGTCCCAGCCGGCCTTGCGCGGGACGCGGTACCCGCACATCGTCTTGTAGCGGGGGTAGACGTCCTTGAAGACGCGGGCGAGGACGTGGTGGGAGCCGGGGCGACCGTTGGCGGTCGGCGGGCCCTCGTAGAAGCTCCAGACCGGGGCGCCCTCGCGCTGGGCGAGCGAGCGCTCGAAGACCCCCTCCTCGCGCCAACGCGCCAGCATCCGCTCCTCGAGGGCGGGGAAGGACTGCTTCGGGTCGACGGGCTCGAATCCGGGCATGAAGTCACGATTCTATGAGTGGTCATGAAGCGGTGGATAGTCACGATTCCGTGACGACCCTCTAGGGTGCGAACCCATGGATCGCTACGACCTCAACGGCAAAGTCGCGCTGGTCACCGGCGCCGCCCGCGGCATCGGCTTCGAGACGGCGCGCCAGATGCACATGCGCGGCGCCACCGTGGCGGTGCTGGACCTCAGCGCCGACGAGGCGCGCGAGGCGGCGGAGAGGATCGGGCCGCGGGCGATCGGGCTCGGCGGCGACGTCACCGACCAGAGCGCGATGATGAATGCGGTCGCCCAGATCGTCGAAGAGTTCGGCGGCCTCGATGTCGCGGTCGCCAACGCCGGGATCGCCCAGAAACAGTTCGCAACCGTGCGCGGGATCTCCGGCGAGGAGTGGGAACGGGTCTTCGAGGTCGACATGCTCGGCGTCTGGCGGACGGTGCGGGCGGCGCTGCCGCAGATCGTCGAGCGCCAGGGCCAGATGATCGTCGTCTCCTCCGTCTACGCCTTCGCCAACGGCTTTGGCAACACGCCCTACGCGGTCGCCAAGGCCGGGGTCGAGTCGCTCGGCCGGGCGCTGCGGGTGGAGCTGAAACCGCACGGCGCCAGCGCCAGCGTCGCCTACTTCGGCTGGGTCGACACGAAACTGGTCCAGGACGCCTTCGCCCAGGAGAGCGCCGGCCGGGTGGAAAAACTGAGCCCGAAATGGCTGATGAAGCGGATCAGCCCCGAAGAGGCCGGCGCCGGCCTCGTCCGCGGGATCGAAGAACAGGCGCCGAGGATCTTCGTCCCCAAGTGGTGGCGCTACGTTTCCGCCTTCCGCGGCCTCGTCAACCCGCTGCTCGACAAGCGGATGGAGACCGAACCGAAATACGGCGAGCTGGTCCGCGACATCGACGCCGAAAGCGTCGACCTCGTCAAAAGCTCAACCCCGAGTTAGCCGCTCCAGCAGGAGCAACGGCGACTCGTAGTTCTCGCCGGTAGCGCGAGAGAGAGCGATCTCGCAGGTGCGGTTGCTGGAGAGGTAGGCGTCAAAGCGACGACCGGCGAGCTCTTCGGCCTGCGGCCGGGTGGCGGACGCGGTCAGCTCCGGATGCGTGATCCCGCGGTCGCCCGCGAAGCCGCAGCAGGTGGCCGAAGGAGCGATGTAGACCTCGTCGGCGAGTGCCTCCGCGAGCGCACGAAGCGGATGCGCCAACCCGAGCCGCCGCGTCGCACAAGTCGGGTGAGCGGTGGCGGAGCTGATCTTCTGCTTGATCCCGAGGTGCGGGAGCAAGCGCAGCGCCCAAGCAACCGAATCAACGATCTCCATCTGCGAGAGCCGCTCCGAGTTCTCCTCCGAGAGCACCCCCTCAGCAGGATCAGCGATAGCGCCCGTACAGGAGGCTGCATCGATAACAACCGGCAGCTTCCCTTCTTCGCTCCACCGCCAGAGCTGCTCGACCATCTCATTCGTCTTATGCCGATGAGCGGCATCGAACCCCTTGCTGCTCCAAGGCAGCCCACAGCAGCTCCCCTCCACCTCGTCAGGGATAGCCACTGGCTTCCCAGCCCGCGCCGAGACTTCGACCAGCGCCCCCACCGGGTTGCCGCCAAAGATGCGGTTGGTGCAGCTCGGAACGTAAACAGCCGCCAGCCTCC
>DASZNP010000108.1:0-5482 GCA_035551255.1 Solirubrobacterales bacterium | reverse complement strand
GAAAGTCGGCAAAGACGGCGTCGTGAACGTCGAGGAGGGCCAGACCTTCGGGATGGAGCTCGAGTTCACCGAGGGGATGCAGTTCGACAAGGGCTACATCTCGCCGTACATGGTCACCGACCAGGACCGCATGGAGGCGGTACTGGACGATCCCTACATCCTCATCGCCAATCAGAAAATCGGCTCCGTGCGGGACATCCTGCCGGTGCTCGAGCAGGTGATGCAGGGGGGCAAACCGCTGCTAATCGTGGCCGAGGACGTCGAGGGTGAGTGCCTCGCGACCCTGGTTGTGAACAAGCTCCGCGGCACCTTCACTGGGGTCGCCGTCAAAGCTCCGGGCTTCGGCGACCGCCGCAAGCGGATGCTCGAGGACATCGCGATCCTCACCGGCGGCGAGGTCATCACCGAGGAGATGGGCCTGAAACTGGAGAACACCCAGCTGGCCCAGCTTGGCAAGGCGCGTCGCGTCGTCGTCGCCAAAGACAACACGACGATCATCGACGGTGCCGGTGAGGCCGAGGACATCAAAGGCCGGATCAACCAGATCAAAACCGAGGTCGAAAACACCGACTCCGACTTCGATCGGGAGAAGCTCCAGGAGCGCCTGGCCAAGCTCGCCGGCGGCGTCGCCGTGGTCAAGGTCGGCGCTGCCACCGAGACCGAGATGAAGGAGAAAAAGCACCGCGTCGAGGACGCGCTGCAGGCGACCCGCGCCGCGCTCGAGGAGGGCGTCGTGCCGGGTGGTGGCGTGGCCCTGCTGAACGCGCAGGCCGGCCTCGACCCGGAGAAGCTGGACGACCCGGACGAGAAGACCGGGGCCCGGATCATCCACCGCTCGCTGGAGGAGCCGGTGCGGCAGATCGCCGAGAACTCCGGCCTCGAGGGCTCGGTCGTGGTCAACAAGGTCCGCGAGCTGAAGGACGGCGAAGGCCTGAACGCGGCGACCGGCGAGTACGGCGACCTGATTAAGGCCGGCGTCATCGACCCGACCAAGGTCACCCGCTCCGCCCTGGAGAACGCGGCCTCGATCGCGAAGAACATCCTCGTGACCGAGGCGATCATCGCCGAACGGCCGGAGGAAAACGGCGGCGGCGGAATGCCGGGCGGCATGCCCGACATGGGCGGCATGATGTAAGCACCCCTTCCCAGGGGAGTGAGTTTCGGAGAGGCCCGGGCAACCGGGCCTCTCTTTTGCGCGGGTGTCGCTTTTGTTACCTATAAGGAGACAAAAGCGACACTGGTTCTCTCTATTTTTTCCGCGGCTTCGGGGGGAGCGGGGGGAGGATGCCGGCGTTGGTTTCTGCGGTTTCGAGGAAGTTGGGGCGGCGGATCTTTTGGCGCAGGGTGTTGGTGGTGCGGGGGTAGAGGCGGAGGTCGTATTGGTTGCCGGCGCCAAAGCCTTGGTAGTAGACGAGCATTCGCACGCGGGGGTGGCGGACGGTCCAGGTGATGACTTGCTTGACGAAGCGGGGTTCGTCTTCGTCGGAGACTGCCCACTCGGTCATCGCCACCGGCATCCCATTCCACTGTTTGCCGGCGTAGAAGTGGTTGAGGTCTTCCCAGACCGGATATTCGGAGTAGAAGTCGGTGCCGACCCAGTTGATCCAGCGACGACCGGGCCAGTAGTTCCCGGGGAAGTTGCCTTTGACGCGGGGCGAGCCGCCCGGCAGGGGGCTCCAGACGATGCTGACTGGCGCCGCTGGTAATTCGGGCGGCGGCGGCCCTTTCGTTCGGTTGACAGGCGGTAGCCCGATTTCCGCCAGCGTCGCGTTGATCCCTTCCAGGCTCTGGCCGCCGCGGACGAGCAGGGAGATGCGGCGGAAGGCCTGCTTGTACCAGCCCGTCGTGTGTTCGCCACCTTTCTGAGAGCCGTCGCATTCGACTGCCGACCAGGCGTTGAGGCAGCGATTTGGCTCGCCCAACGGCCGCACGTATGCCGGCAGCCCGTGGGTGGCGAAGAAGTTGTTCAGCTGCAGCAGGTATTCGTCCCCGGCGCCGAGCGCGATCTGCTCTGGCGTGATCAGCTCGGTCAGGTTCTGGTCGTCCTGGGTCGAGATCGCGAGGATCGGCCGGGTTGCCGTTTCGCGCCAGCGTTCGTAGGCCTCGTTAAGGCTGTTGCCCCAGGGATGGAAGGTCTCCATCAGCGCCGGGTGCTTCCCCGTCAGTTCGGCGAATTCGTTGAATTCGGTCGTCGTCCCGCGGTCGCTGACCCCGAGGAAGACGTCCGGCTTCGGCGGCACCAGCGAGAGCGCAGCGGCGGAGGCCGGGACGGCCAGGGCCCAGAGCACGACTGCACCTGCGAGGACTCGCCTAGGCGTCTTGAAGCACATCCGCCATTCTTCGCGGTTCGACCCCGAGTGCCTGCGCGTCGGCGGTGCCCCGCTCGGTCACCATGCTGACCTCCATCAGCTCGGCCTCCTCCCAGGTGGCAAAGACGGTCTCGCCCCAGAGCGCCCGCAAGGCAATCAGGCTCGCGCGCACCAGCGGCAGCGGCATGTGCACCAGCGGCCGCGGCCGCCCGGCGATCCGGCTGACCAAGTCGGCCATCTGGTCGTAGCTGAGCGTCTCCGGGCCGGCGAGCTCGTAGCGCTTCGTCCCGCCCTCGTCGTCCCGCTCTTGTTCGAGCGCACCGACAACGCACTGCGCCACGTCCGCCGACCAGATCGGCTGGAACCGGGCCTGCCCGTCGCCGGAGACCGGCAGCACCGGCAGGAAGGAGAAGCGCCGCAGCAGGGTGATCCAGGGATCGCTGTGGTCGTAGACGATCGAGGGCGCGAAGACGCTCGTCTGCAGCGGCGAGGAGAGCACCGCCTGCTCGGCCAGCCACTTGGCCCGGAAGAACCGCGTCCGCTGCGCTGCCTGCGCATCCAGGGCGCTGAAGAAGTGGAAGCTCCGCACGTCGCTGCGCTCGGCTGCCCGCAACAGTCGCACCGTCGCCAGCCCGTTCAGCTCCTCGATCCGCCGCGGCGGCTGGTCGCGGATCGAGGCCGCCAGGTGGATCACGGTGTCGCAGCCGCGCAGCGCCTGCCGCACCAGGTAGGGGTCCGACATCTCGCCCAGATCCCCGAGCGCGATCTGCACGTCGACCCGCCGCGCGCCCAGTTTGCGCGGCTCCCGCACCAGGCAGCGCACCTCCTCGCCGCGCTCCAACAGCAGCGGCAATAGCCGCGATCCGATGCTTCCGGTTGCCCCAGTCAACAGCAGCACGGCCGAATCATCCCTAAAATGAGCGCTCGCGCTTGGCCGGGGCCCCCGGCGGGCACCCGTAAAACGAGCATTTAGGAGACCTTCGAAATGACCTACGTCATCGCCGAGCCGTGCATTGGCCAGAAGGACAACTCGTGCGTCGAGGTTTGTCCCGTCGATTGCATCCACCCGACGCCTGACGAGGCCGATTACGACAACGTCGAGCAGCTCTACATCGATCCGGACGAGTGCATCGACTGCGATGCCTGTGTCGAGGCTTGCCCGGTGGATGCCTGCTTCGCCGAGGATCAGCTTCCGGCCGAGTGGGCCAAATACGCGGAGATCAATGCGAACTACTTTAAGAATCAGGCGGCTTAGTTAGGAAAGGGGGGCGGGAGTCCCTCCCCAGACACCACTCGCCAATGGCTCGTGGTTGAGTGTCTGGGGAGGGACTCCCGCCCCCCTTGTTACAGCTGCGGCTGGTTCAGTAGCCGCTGGGATGGCGGGCCACGAAAGGCCCACTCGCTGCTGCCTTAGTGCTTTTGTGCCAACGAGGACCCGTGCCGCTGGTGTTGCCTGCGGTGTCCCAGCGGAGGCCGGCGATTACGGCGTAGGCGTGGCCGGCGTTGGCGTAGACGGTGATCCAGCGGCCTTTGCCGGCGCTGCCCCAGCTCTCCATTGGACCGGAGGGGAGGGGGCTCGAGAGGAAGCCGCCGCCGTGGAGGGCGAAGCTGACCGAGCCCGAGCAGTCGTAGCCGCTGTCCCAGAAGCGGGCATGGCCGCCGCCGTAGATGTAGGGCTTGGTGCGGATCTTGTTCGCCGCGGCGATCACCTGCTTGACCGCGGGCGGCGCGTTGACCGGCGGGATCGCCCGCCCGTTGACCAGCATCGCTTTGCCGGGAGGTCCGACTTCGGTTGGCGCTTCGGTTTCCGGGGTAGTCGAGGTGAGACCACCAGGAGGGGTCGCTTGTGCCGGTCCAGCCACGGCCAGTGAGGCCGTTACCAGGGCCAGTACCGAAATAAAAATACGAAGGGCGGGCGTTTTCCGGGCCGCCCCAAGGGCCATCTGCATCTAGTCACTCCTCCTTCGTCGGCCGGCGGGGTTAGCTGACGGGCTGGCGCTGAAGGAGCCTGCGCCCCCACTCGATGAGTGGGCTCGCCCCAGGAACTTGGTTCCCCCGCTCCCCGGCATTTCTGAGCCGGGGATTAGGCGTTTGTGTGCAAACCTTAACCCAGAGGTTGGAGGGAAGTTGCTGATTCCTCTGTGGCCTTGGTCACAGAGGAATCTCTTCGGTTCTTAGGCGCCTACTGGACGACTGGGAGCGGCGTGCCGCTGACCGGCGGCGCTTCCGCCGCGCTCGGCGTCGACTGCAGCACCGGCAGCTCCTGCGGGGTCGCGGCGATGATCCCGCGCGCCGCCTGGCGAATCGCCTGCGAGGCGGGGGAGTCGGGATCGTCGATCACCAGGGGCGAGCCGCCGTCGGCGTGCTCACGCAGCGGCTCCGAGAGCGGCACCTTGCCCAGCAACGGCACGTCGAGTTCGTCGGCCAGTAGCTGACCGCCACCCTCGCCGAAGATCGTGAAGCGCTCGCCCGTCGGCGTCGTGAAGCCGGACATGTTCTCGATCACCCCGAGGATCTCGAGGTCGAATTTGCGCGCCATCTCGGCGCCGCGCCGCGCCACCGACTGCGCCGCCGGCTGCGGCGTCGTCACCACGACGAACTTCGCCTGTGGCAGAAGCTGCGCCAGCGTCATCGAGACGTCCCCGGTCCCGGGCGGCAGGTCGAGCAGCAGGTACTCGAGCTCGTCCCAGGCGACGTCCTCCAAGAACTGCTGGATCGCCTTGTGCAGCATCGGGCCACGCCAGACGACGGCAGAGTTGTCCTCGACGAAGAAGCCGATCGACATCACCTTGACCCCGCTAGCCGAGTCCAGCGGCAGGATTTTGCGCTCGCCGTTGACTTCCGGTTTGCGGTTGACCCCGAGCATGCGCGGGATCGAGTAGCCGTAGACGTCGCAGTCGAGTGCCCCGGCCGAATGGCCTTCGGCGTTCAGCGCCGCGGCCAGGTTCGCGGTCATCGTCGACTTGCCGACCCCACCCTTGCCGGAGGAGACGCAGATCACGTTTTTCACCTTCGCCAGCGCGCCCTGCGGCAGCTTGCCGCGGCCGAGCGTCTGCTGCAGCTGGCCTTGCTCCTCGTCGGAGAGGACGTCGAAGCCGACCGCGACCTCGGTCACCCCTTCGAGCTGGGAGACCTGCGCGGCAACGGCCTGTTCGAAGTGCGAGCGGATCGGG
>DASZNP010000107.1:0-27691 GCA_035551255.1 Solirubrobacterales bacterium | reverse complement strand
GCCGGATCAACGCCGAGGCGGCGCACAAGAACTTCGCTCCGGCCCCAGGGCCGATCGGCGGCTCCTACCACGAGCCCTCGGGCCCCGGCATCCGCGTCGACTCCGGCGTCGAGGCCGGCGGCGAGGTGACGCCGATGTACGACCCGATGGTGGCCAAGCTCATCGTCTGGGACGTCGACCGCGAGCACGCCACCCGCCGCATGCTGCGGGCGCTCGACGAATACGACACCGGCGGCCTCACCACCCTGATTCCCTTCCACAAGAAGATCCTCGCCACCGAGCAGTGGGCGAAAGGGGAGACCTGCCGCGACCTGATGGAAGACAAGGAGTGGCTGAAAACGACCGCTCCCGAGGACGCCTCCCCGCCCGAGCCGAGCGAGGACGGCGGCGAGGTCGTCAGCCGCGACTACAAGGTCGAGGTCTCCGGCAAGCTCTTCGACGTCAAGGTGATCGGCGAGGCCCCCGCGGGCGGCGCCGTTGCCGCACCGGCCGCGGGCGGGCGAGGTCAAAAACAGCCGCCGAAACGCGATCGCAAAGGCGGCTCCGGGCCTAGCGCCTCCAGCGAGGCCCTCCCATCGCCCCTCCAGGGCACTGTCCTCAAAGTCGCCGTCGATAAGGGCGCCGAGGTCTCAGAGGGCGATCTGATCTGCGTGATCGAGGCAATGAAGATGGAGAACGAGATCACCGCTCACCGCAGCGGCAAAGTAGAAGACCTCCCGATCTCCGAAGGCGCCGCCGTCTCCTCCGGAGACACCCTCGCAGTCATCAAATAACTGTCGCGCTTAAGCGTGGCGTTTGTGGTGGCGTTTTTCTTCGCGTTCCTTTTCTTTGCGCCGTTCTTCTTCGCGGCGTTCCTTGCTGACCTTCAGCTGTTCCTTGCGGGTCAGCGGGAAGGGCGGAGCGGTTTCGCGGCAGGTGCGGCCGACGCAGGCCTCGAGGCGGATCAGCTGCGCATGTAGGAAGGCGCGAATCGGGAAGTAGTTGGGGACGCGGACGATGTTGTTGAGCTCGTTCGGGTCTTTGGTGATGTCGTAGAGCTCTTTCTCACCATCGGGCCACTCGATGTACTTGTAGGGGCCGAGGCGGATTCCCTCGTAGTCTTTCGGCGGCGCGACGATCGAGGCCTTGGCGGTGCCGCTCTTGCGGCGCGGCCGCACCTCGGAGACCGCCCGCTGCGCGGTTGGTTCGCCGTTCGCTTCGACGTCGTCGGTCTGAACGAAGGACTCGAAGAGGATGCCGCGCCGGGTTCGCAGGTCCGGGTCCCGCAGGAAGGGGATCAGCGAAGTCCCGTCGATGCTTTTGTCCGGGGTGACGCCGGCCAATTCGAGGATCGTCGGGGCGATGTCGGTGTTCGCCGCCAGCTCGCCGGTCGAGGTGCCGGGCTTGATCCCCGGGCCGCGGATCAGGAACGGCAGGTGCGTCGAAGGCTCGTAGGCGAGGAACTTGCCGCCGGTCAGCCGGTGCTCACCGTAGAAGAAGCCGTTGTCGGAGACGAAGATGACGTAGGTATTGCGGAGCCGGTGCTGGGTGCCGAGCGTGTCGAGCACCGTTTTCACCCCGTCGTCGATCGCCCGCAGCGAGGCCAACGCCTTGTCGTAGTAGACGCGGTAGGTGTGGATTTCTTCCCCGGAGAGGTACGGCGCTTCGCGGATGAAGCGGGGCTTGTCGTTGACGTTGCCCTCGTTAAACCCTTCTTCGCGGTCGTGCGGATAGGGCGCGCCGTCAAAGAGGGTGTAGTGCCGCGGCGCCGGCTCCGGCCCGGCGGGCCGACGGAAGTCACCGTGCGGCGCCGTGTAGTCGAGCTGCAGGTAGAAGGGCTGTTCGGGCGAGGTCCCGACCAGCTCTTCGTAGGCGATCCGGCTGAAGACGTCGGTCTCATACAGGCACGGTTTTTCTTCGATCGTGCTCGTCGGGCAGCCGAAGTAGTCGCGTTCGCCGTATTCGCGCGTATCCCAGCTGCCGGAATCGCCGAAGGGGCCGTCGATCGTCCCGTTGTCGTTGAGTTCGTAGCCGTAGTAGTAGTGGTGGGTGTCGGCGTTCTCGACCGTGTGCCAGGCGCTCCAGCCGGGCGGCACTTCGGTGCCGTTGTCGTACGGCGGGTCGCCGTAGCCGTTCAAGAACTTGCCGATGTGGATCGTCCGATAGCCGGCTCCCTGCAGCCAGGTCGCGAGGTTGTGGCTCCAGGCGCCGCGGGCGCGGAAGCCGCTGTAGCCGCCGTTCGGCTGGACGTTGCCGCGGACGTTGCTGTTGTGCGCGTAGCGCCCGGTCAGCAGGGTCACGCGTGAGGGGCAGCAGAGGGGATAGGAGACGTAGTAGCGGTTGAAGGTCTCGCCGCGCCCGGCGATCATCGAGAGCGTGTTCGGCATCGCCGGGACTTCGATCCCGCCGGCGTTGAAGACCGTGTAGAGCTGGTCGAGGGTCTCGTCATCGGTCTGGATGACGACGAAGCTCGGCCGTTCGTTGATCGGCTCCGATCCGCGTGCTTCCAGCGATTCTTCGGAGATCGGCGAGGAGGAGGCGGTGGCTGGGCCGGCCTGGGCCGAGCTACCGAGCGCCAGGCAGATCAGCAGCGCGAAGAGGGCGGCGGCGAGGGCGAGCCGCGCGCGCGGGTGACCGAGGTGTGCTTTGACCATCTGCATAGAGGGGGCTTCGGGGCGGCTTTACCCCACAACCGACGCCTCACGCCTGAGTTGCGCCGCGAAAGCTAGAAGACGCTCAGGACGCGCCGAGCTTTTTGACGGCTTCGCGGAAGTTTTTGACCGTGGCGCTGGGGGCTTTGCGCCCTTCCAGTTTCTCGCCATGGCGGTTGACCCAGATCACCGGCACGTTCATTTTCAGCACCGGGGCGATGTCGGTGGTGTAGTCGCAGCCGATGTGAAGCCAGCCTTTCTTGCCGCCGATCCTCCGCGCGCACTCTTTGAAGTGGACGGGGTCGGGCTTGTAGCTGCGCACCTGCTGGGCGGTGACCACGAGGTCGAGTTCGGTCCGCAGGTGGCGGCGGCTGATCCCCAGCAGTTTGTCGTCGATGTTGGAGACGATCCCGATCTCGTACTTCTTGCCCAGCCGGTCCATCGCCGCGTTGGACTCGCGGAACGGCAGCCAGTAGGCAACGCTGTTGGGCAGGAACTGGGCCCGCGAGGGCTCGACTTCCCAGCCGATCTCACCCGCGACTTTGACGATCGTCCGCCGCAGCACCTCCGCGTAGAGCTCGTAAGAGCCGGCCATGATTTCGGCCTGGACTTCCATGAAGCGGGCGAGGAAGGGCTCCTCTTCGAAGCTGAAACCGTCTTTGGCCGCCTCTTTCTTACAGGCTTCGACGATGCCTTTCTCCCAGTCGATGAGGGTTCCGTAGCAGTCGGTGGTCACCCATTTGATGTTTTTGAGACTGGGGAGGGCCATGAGAGAGCGCGGCATTATGTCATTCGGATAGGGTTCCGCGCCGCGCCCCGGCGCCACCCTCTTTTATGGACCTCCTCGAGTACCAGGGCAAGCAGCTATTCGCCAAGCACGGCATCCCCGTGCCGAGCGGCGAGGTCGCCAACACGGTTGACGAGGCCGTCGCGGCGGCGGAGAAGATCGGTTACCCCTGCGCGATCAAGGCCCAGGTCTTGATCGGCGGCCGCGGCAAGGCCGGCGGGATCAAGATTGCCAAGGACTCTGTGGAAGCGCGCGCCCACGCCGACGCGATCCTCGGCATGGACATCGTCGGTCCGCACGGCGAGGGCCCGTTCCGCGTCGATCAGGTCTGGATCGAGGGCGGCTCGGACATCGCCGAGGAGTACTACGCCTCGGTCATCCTCGACCGCGGCGAGAAGAAGCTGCTGGCGATGGTCTCCGCCAAAGGCGGGATGGACATCGAGGCGGTCGCCGCCGAGGACCCCGACGCGCTGGTCAAACGGCACATCGATCCGACCCGCGAGTTCACCGCCGCCGACGCGCGCTCGATCGCCGCCGACGCCGGCCTCGCCGAGGACGCGCTCGACGAGGCCGCCGAAGCGCT
Source organism: Solirubrobacterales bacterium (assembly GCA_035551255.1). Classification (GTDB taxonomy): domain Bacteria; phylum Actinomycetota; class Thermoleophilia; order Solirubrobacterales; family 70-9; genus VAYN01. The sequence goes on along the minus strand of DASZNP010000107.1, from coordinate 23,691 downwards.
GGTGAAGCTGGCCGAGGTGGCGCGCGAGGAGGACGCGACGCTGATCGAGGTCAACCCGCTGATCGTCACCGCCGACCGCGACGTCGTCGCTCTGGACGCGAAGGTGACGATCGACGGCAACTCGCTCTTCCGCCACCAGGACCTGGCCGAGATCGCCGACACCGTCGACGACCCACAGGAGCAGATGGCGAAGGAAAAGGGCCTCACCTACGTGAAACTCGACGGTAACGTCGGCATCCTCGCCAACGGTGCCGGCCTCTGCATGTCGACGCTCGACGTCGTCGCCCAGGCTGGCGGGGCGCCCGCCAACTTCCTCGACGCCGGCGGCGGCTCCAAAGCCGAGGCGATCGTCAACGCCCTTGAAGTCATCAAGAGCGATGCCAAGGTCACCGCGATCCTCTTCAACATCTTTGGCGGCATCACCCGCTGCGACGAGATCGCCAACGGGATCGTCACCGCCTCGCAGCAGATTGACCTCGGCGTGCCGCTGGTCGTCCGCCTCGACGGCACCAACTCCGAGGAGGGGCTGAAGATCCTCGCCGAGGCGAACCTGCCGAACCTGCACCAGGAGAAGACGATGCTGGACGCTGCGCGCCGCGTCGTCGAGCTCGCCGGGAGCGCCTCGTGAGCATCATCATCGACGAGAAGACGAAGCTTGCCGTCTCCGGCCTGACCGGCCGCGAGGGCTCTTTCCACGGCCTGCGCAACAAGGCTTACGGGACCGACCTCGTCGCTGGCGTCACGCCCGGCAAGGGCGGCCAGGACGTCGAGGGCGTGCCGGTCTTCGACACGATCAAGGAGGCGGTCGACGAGGCCGGCGCCAACACCTCGATGATCTTCGTCCCCGCGCGCTTCGCCGCCGCGGCGATCGACGAGGCGATCGACTCCGGCGTCGAGACCGTCATCGCGATCACCGAGGGCATCCCCGTCCTCGACATGCTCTCGACCTACTGGAAGGCGAAGGAGGCGGGCGTGCGGCTGATCGGCCCCAACTGCCCCGGCGTCCTCTCGCCCGGCAAGGCCAACGTCGGGATCATCCCGGCCCAGTTCTTCGACCCGGGCCCGATCGGCGTCGTCTCCAAGAGCGGCACCCTGACCTACCAGATCGGCAACGAGCTGAAGCAGGCCGGCACCGGCAACTCCTCAATCGTTGGCATCGGCGGCGACCCGATCGTCGGATCGGACTTCATCGACATCCTCACCATGTACGAGGCCGACCCCGACACCGAGCTGATCGTGATGGTCGGCGAGATCGGCGGCGACGCCGAGGAGCGGGCGGCCGAGTTCATCGCCAGCGAGGTCTCGAAGCCGGTGGTCGCCTACATCGCCGGCTTCACCGCGCCTCCCGGCAAGCAGATGGGCCACGCCGGCGCGATCATCTCCGGTTCCTCGGGCACCGCCCAGGCGAAGAAAGACGCGCTCGAAGCAAAGGGCGTGCGGGTCGGCGAAAGCCCGACCGAGACGGCGCAGATCGCCGCCGAGATGCTGCGCTCGCTCTAGGCACGCTCGGAAGGCCAGCGTTGCTAGTGTCGGCGGTCATGGCAGGCGACACGATTTCATTCGCGCGCGGGGCTCCTAGCGCCGACATCCTTCCCCACGAGCAGGTGCGGGAGGCGGCGCAGCGGGCGCTCGATTCAGACTGGGAAACCGCGCTCTCCTACGGCGTCGGGATCGGTCACCCGGGGCTCTGCAAATGGGTTGCGGAGCGGCACGGGCACCTCGAGCCGGCGCAGGTGATGATCACCAACGGCTCGCTCGAGGCCGGTGCGATGCTCTTCCAGCACCTGCTTGGTCCCGGGGACCGCGTCGCTGTCGAGCAGCCGAGCTACGACCGCACCCTGCTCCTGCTGCAGCAGCTGGGCGTCGAGCTGGTCCCGATCTCGCTTGAGGCTGACGGGCTGAACGTTGATGAGCTGGAGGCGGCGCTCGCCCAGGGGCCGCTGAAGTTCGCCCACGTCATCCCCAACGCCCACAACCCGGCCGGCTGCACGCTCTCGGTCGAGAAGCGTCGGCGCCTCGTATCTCTCGCCGCTGAGCACGACTTCTGGATCTTCGAGGACGACCCCTATCGAGAGCTTCCCTTCGAAGGCGAGCCACTGGAGACGATGCTCTCGCTCGATCGGGGGGGCAAAGTCATCCACGCTTCCTCCTTCTCGAAGACGGTCAGCCCTGGCGTCCGCGTCGGCTATCTCGCCGGGCCGGAGGAGGAGATCAAGAAGCTCGCCAAGAAGGCCAACGAGACCTACATCTCGCCGAACATGCTGGCCGAGTCGATTGTGCTCGAGCTTTGCCGCAGCGGCGAGCTCGACCGCAACATCGACTTCGTCAAAGGCGAGCTGAAGGCGCGCTGCGACGCCTTGGTCTCGGCGCTCGAAGAGCAGATCCCCGAGGCCGAGTTCGTCGTCCCCGACGGCGGCTACTTCCTCTGGCTCGACCTCGCTGAGGGCACCGACAGCGCCGCCCTGCTGGCCGAGGCGAAAAACCACGGCGTCACCTTCGTCGCTGGCCCCGACTTCATGCTCGACGGCGGCGAGCGCAGCTTGCGCCTCTCCTTCGCTCCGGTCCCGGCCGACAAGGCGGCCGAGGGCGTGAAGCGGATTGCTGCGGCGCTGCAGGATCTGCGCTCTAAGTCTCCGGCGTAGGCGGGCGAGGCGGGTCGCCCCCGCCCGGCACCACTCGCCAATGGCTCGTGGTTGAGTGCCTGGCGGGGGCGACCCGCCTCGCCTTGGTCAATCCCTTGGAGAAGGTGCAGCTGCCGTGTGGAGGGCGCCGGCTGAGGCGATGACTACTAGGGCGATGGCGATCAGCTCGCGGGGGGAGAGGTCTTGGGAGAGGGCTAGGAAGCCGATTGCTGCTGCCACCGCCGGCTCTAGGCTCATGAGGACGCCAAAGACTGCTCGGGGCAGGCGGCGCAGCGCCTCCATCTCGGCGGCATAGGGGATCGCGGTGCTGAGGACGCCGACGGCGGCGCCGACGGCGAGGGTGGAGGCGGTGAGGAGGTCGGTGCCGCCCTGGGCGATCCCGAGGGGAGCGACGAGCGCGGCGGAGATGACCGCGGCCATCGTCGCTCCACCTGGACCGGGCGCAAGGGCGCCGACGCGGGCGCTCAGCAGGATGTAGGCGCCCCAGAAGAAGCCGGCCGCCAGTGCCAGCACCACGCCCAATCCGTCGATGCCGCCGCCGGTGCCGTCCGAGAGCAGGACGATTCCGGCGGCTGCCAAGACGACCCAGAGGACGTCGCGCGGGCGTCGCGAACCCAGGACCGCGACGCCGAGCGGGCCGACGAACTCGAGCGTGACCGTGATCCCCAGCGGCAGCCGGTCGAGGGCGGCGTAGAAGAAGAGGTTCACCGCAGCGACCGAGACGCTGAGCAGCCAGACGTCGCGATGCGGCCACTCGCGCGTTCGCAGTGGCGCCCCCCGGGTGAAGAGCAGCAACGCGATCGCCCCGAACGTAGCGCGCAGGAATACCGCACCCGCCGGCCCGACCGAGTCGAAGAGTCCGGTCGCCAATGCCGACCCACTCTGCACGCAGACGATCGAGAACAACGTCAGCAACGCCGCGCCCCGCGTGCCTCCACCAGCCCCCTTTTCGAACTGCATCAAATTCCCCGCCTCCTGGCCCGGAAATTTGATGCAGTTCGAAACATCCGGGGATTCTGATCCACCGGGGACGCCTCCCCCGTAGGGCAGGGCAAGTAAACGACCAGGAGGCGACCCCGATGCCACCCCAGCAGGACCTCGTCCAACCCCACTCGCGCCGCAAGTTGCTGGCGGTCGGCGGTGGCACCACCGCGCTTGCCGCCTTTCTCGCCGCCTGCGGCGGCGGCGACAGCGGCTCTACCACCACGACCACGATGTCCTCCGGCAGCAAGAGCGAAACCGCCGAATTCGGCAAGGGCGATGTCGGCATCCTCAACTACGCGCTGACGCTCGAGTACCTGGAGACCGCCTTCTACGCGGAAGTCGTCAAGAGCGGCCTGTTCAAGGGCGCCGACCTGGAGACGATCCGCAAGTTCGGCTCCGAGGAGGCCGAACACGTGCAGGCGCTGACCCAGGCGGTGAAGAGCCTCGGCGGCAAGCCGGCGCCGGAACCGAAGGCCGAATTCCCGCTGAAGAGCGCGAAGTCGGTGCTGGAACTGGCGGGCACGGTCGAGAACCTCGGTGCCGCCGCCTACCTGGGTCAAGCCGCGAACATCGAAAGCCCGGAAGTGCTCGCCAGCGCCCTGGCGATCCACAGCGTCGAGGGCCGCCACGCCGCTGTCCTCAACACCCTGCTGGGCGAATCGATTACCCCCGACGGGGCGTTCGCCAAGCCGGCCGATGTGAAGACCGTCCTCAAGTCCGTCGAACCGTTCATCGTCGGCTGAAAGGAGCAGTGATGACTGCAAAGACCTCAGAGCATCAGACCCGCAGCGAGTTCCTAGCCAAAGGCGCGATCGCCGTCGGCTCCGTCTACGGGGCAATGGCGGTCGGGCCGTACGTCCGCCGCGCCCTGGCGATGAGCGGCAGCAGTGACATCGACATCCTCAACTTCGCCCTCACCCTCGAGTACCTGGAGGCGAAGTTCTACGAAGAAGCGAAGACCCGGGCGAAGGCGCGCGGCGAACTGAAGAAGCTCGTCGATCTGCTGGCCGAAGACGAGCAGCAGCACGTCGAAGCGCTGACCGCGACGATCAAGCAGCTCGGCGGCAAGCCGGTGGCGGAGCCGAAGTTCGACTTCCCCTACAACGGGACCAGCGGCTTCCTGAAGCTGGCGCAGACCTTCGAGGACACCGGCGTCAGCGCCTACAACGGCGCCGCGCCGATGATCAAGTCCAAAGAAGTCCTGGCGGCGGCGGGCGGGATCGTCCAGGTCGAGGCGCGCCACGCCGCGGCGATCCGGCTGCAGAACGACGAAGAACCGGCGCCCGCGGCTTTCGACACGCCGCTCGACGAAAAGAAGGTGCTGAAGGCGGTGGAACCGTTCATCGCCTAGGAATCGGGTAGGCGAGCGGCGAAGATCGAGCGATGGCGGTACGGCGAGAGAAGGCAGAGCGGCTGGCCGACGAGGAGCTGATGCCCCTGGTCGGTCGCAAGGACCCCGAGGCGTTCGAGGTCCTCTACGACCGCCACGGCGGCGCTGCCTACTCGCTTGCCTACCGGATCGTTGGCGATCGCGCCGCCGCTGAGGAAGTGACGCAGGAGGCGTTCATCTCGGTCTGGCGCAGCGGCGCCCGCTTCGACGCCACCCGCGGCAGCGTCCGCTCCTGGCTCCTCAGCGTGGTCCGCAACCGGGCGATCGACTTCCTCCGTAGCAAAGCCGGCAAAGCGCCGAAACTCGACTTCGACGACGAGTCGGCGCTGGAGCAGCGGCCGGCGGCGGAGCGGACCGAGGAGGAGGCGCTGCGGCGCGAGACGGCAACCGAGGTGCGCGGGGCGATCGGCAACCTCCCGGGCGAGCAGGCGAAGGTGATCGAGCTCGCCTACTTCGGCGGGTTCAGCCACTCGGAGATCGCCGAGATCCTCAGCCTGCCGATGGGGACGGTGAAGGGGAGGATGCGGTTGGGTTTGGAGAAGATCAGGGGCGAGCTTGCGGAGGGTTTGGCATGAGCGTCGGCGATCACACGCAATGGAGCGAGGACCTCGCGGCCTACATGCTCGGCGCGCTGGAGCCGGGCGAGGTGGCGGAGTTCGAGCGGCACCTGGAGGACTGCGAGCGCTGCCGGAAAGAGATGCGCTGGTTCAAGCCGGCGGTGAACCTGCTGCCGGAGTCGGTCGAGCGGCAGGAGCCCCCGCCGGGGCTGCGTGCGGCGCTGATGGCCGAGGTGCGGGCGGACGCGCCGGGGGAGGAGCGGCGCGAGCGCGGCGGCTGGGTCCCCGGCTGGCTGCGGGAAGGCTTCGGTGCCCGCGGGTTGCGGATTGCGACCGGCCTTGCCGTCGTTGCCTTCGCGATCGCGGCCGTCGCCGGTTACGAGATCGGCAAGGGTGGCTCCGGCTCCGAGAGCAAAGGCGGCGGCGTCACCCTGAGCTCCCACGAACACGGGATCACGGCGAAGATGGTCAGCGAAGGCGAAGGCGGCACGCTCCACCTCGCCGGCGTCCATCAGCTGCCGCCCGGCAAGGTGCTCGAGGCATGGGTACGGCGCGAAGGCACGGTAGAAGCAGTGCCCGCACTAATGGTTCCCGACCGCAAGGGGCAGGCAGAGACGACGATCGCCGACATGAGCGGCGTCGACACGGTGATGGTCACCGAGGAGCCCCAGGGCGGCAGCGAAGAACCGACCGGCGACGCGATCGTGACGATGACCGTGTCGCAGTAGGCGGCTGCAAACCGGCGCATAGCGGCGTCCTCAGTCGCTCGCGTGCAAAGCACGCCACGCTCCCTGCGTCCTTGCTCTGCTTGGTTTTCGCTCGCCTACCGGCCGTAGCGATCTGACGACAGCACGAGTTGCTCAGGGATCGCCGCGCGGGGTGGCGGTGCCGGGTTGGCGCGGACCGAGACGGTCTCGGCGACGCTGCGGCTGACCTCGTGGCTGCCGTCGGCGGAAGCGATGACGACGCGCTCGTCGTCGGAGGTCTCGAGCTTGCCCTCCAGGCCGGGATGCAGCCCGGCGTCCTTGAGGTAGTGCAGCAGCTCCTCGGCCTCGTTCTCGAAGCGCAGGACGACGACGTCGGCGCCGACCTCGACGTCGGCCAGCAGCGCCCCCTGCTCGCGGATGCCCTCGACGATCGGGTGGCCGTGCGGGCAGGTCGTCGCGTCGCCGATCGCGGCGCGCATCCGCTCCTCCAGCACCGGGCTCATCGCGTGCTCGATCCGCTCGGCCTCCTCGTGCACCTCGTCCCAGGGGATGCCGAGGACGTCGGTGAGGAAGCGCTCGATCATCCGGTGGCGGCGGACGATGTAGCTGGCGTGCTCGCGGCCGGACTCGGTGAAAGTGAGCGATTTGTTCGGGTTGCGCTCGACGTAGCCGTCGTCGACCAGGCGGCCGATCATCTCGTGCACGGTCGGCGGCGAGAGCTGCATCGCCCGGGCGATGTTGGCCCCGGTCATCGGCAGCCCGGCCTCCTCGAGCCAAAACATGATCTCCAGGTACTCCTGCTCGGCGACGGTCGCGTGCGCGTCCATGCGTTCGAGTCTACCCACCCGCCGACGGGCCGATTTCGTCCCGTATAGGGACGTTTTCGTCCCGTCGGCGGAGTTAGCGGCGTTCCATCAGGCTGGAGACGACCGCCTCGTAGAAGCCGTCGCCCATCGCGCCCTCGGTGACGGTGACGTTGTCCCAGTTGGGCAGCGCGGCGCGCAGACCTTCGTCGTTCTGCGGCCCGTTGGCGACGACGAAGAAGCGGCCGACCGCGGCCGCGACCTCCAAGTCCTCGACCGAGTCGCCGACGGCGATGCAGTCGGCCGGGTCGTAGCCGCGGGCGCGGGCGTGGCCGGCGACCGCTGCCGCCTTGCTGACCTGCTTCGGGACCAGATGGTAGGCGTGGGTGCGCCCCTCGACGGTCGGCATCGGCCGTCCGATCGCGCCGTTGTCGAGCAGCCGCAGGTCGTCGCTGCCGTGCTCGTGCAGCAGCGCGTTCGCCTCCGCGACGTCGACCTTGCCGCGGAAGAGGTGGGAGAGGACGCGGCCGTGGTGCCAGGGCGAGTGGTACTCGAGCCGGCCCTCGAAGTGCTCGAACAGCAGCTTCGGGATCCCGCGCGCCTCGATCTGCTCGTAGATCGTCCCGTCCTCGTTCGGCGCCATCCCGCCGGTCATCAGCGTCGTCTCGCCGTCGATCGCAAAGGCGCAGCCGGCCTCGTAGATGTAGGAGGTCTGTCCCATCAGCCGCGCCGCCTCGTGCACCTGCGGCTCCCGCCGGCCGGACATGATCACCACCTCGGCGCCGACCCGATCGCATGCCTCCAGCGCCCGCGCCTGCGCCAGGCTGAAGCCGCCCTCGGGGCCGCGGAAAAGCGAGCTGCCCCGCCCGAGCAGGGTCCCGTCGAGGTCGGTGTAGACACAACTAAGAGGCATGAGAGGGTTTAACCGTATTGATCGTGAGGAAGAGGCGAAACACCTGCCGCGCGGTGCTCGCCGCCCTGGTCCTTGGGTCGCTGTCGCTGCCCACAGCCGCGACGGCCACCTTGCAGTCAATGGTCGTCCAGCCGGACGGGAAGGTCGTCATCCTCGGCCAGGTGTGGCCGGAAGCGGGCGCCCTCGCCAGGCTCGAGCCCGACGGCAGGCCCGATCGAGGATTTGGGAAAGGCGGCTTCGTGATTGACCACCGCGTGCCGGGCTTTCGCACCGTCGGATTGGCGCCCGACGGACGCATCGTCGCCGGCGCCGTCGGCGGCTTCAACCTTGCCCGCTACCTCCCCGACGGGACCCCAGATCCGAGCTTCGCCGGGGGCGGCGTCGGCGGAACCAACGAACCGAACGTGGAGCACACTCTCGAGCGTGGCTATGGCCCGAGCGCGATGGTGATCCGTCCCGACGGTGGCATCGTCGTCGCCGGTTCCCATCCGCTCACTGACGCGGAGCCGGGCCCGGATTCGATCGCCGCAGGGGTGAACACCGAAGCATGGGTACGTCGCTATGACAACGCTGGAAGCCTGCTGGAGACGGTCGGCGGCATCTCGACGCCGACGCCGACCGCAAACGTCGATCTCACCGACCTGCTGGAAGCGCCGGACGGGTCGCTGATCGGCGCGGGGTCGACCTACAACTACGACGGTAGGCAGCTGGTCGAGCCGCTCCTGGCCAGGTTCGTGCCCGGGTCGGGCTCTGGTTTCGACCCTTCGTTCGGCGGCGGTACGGGGCTGGTGCAGCCCGACTTCCCGCGGGTCCGCTACCTCACTCGGGCTTCGGCGAAGGCGGCTTCGTCGCCCCGCCGATCAAGGGCCCCCCGAGGGCGTTCTCGGAGAAACGCCGCAGTTGGGCCGAAGACCTGGCGGTGATGCCCGACGGCGACATCCTGGTCGGCGGCCGGACCTCGCAATGGGGCCGGCGAGTGAAAGACCGATCGGGAGTCCACTGTTTCGGGTGCGAGCAACCGATGCTGGCTCGCTTTGACGCCGGCGGGCGCCTCGATCCGACCTTCGGCGACGGCGGCCTGCTGCGCCTGCGCCGCCCTGACGGCGACATCCTGAAGGCCAGCGTGGAGCAGGTCGTTCCCCTGCCTGACGGCAAAGCTCTCGTCACCGGGCCCCTGAAGGAGTTTGCGAAGTTCGCCTTCTTCGTCGCCCGGCTCAACGGCGATGGCAGCTACGACCGCAGCTTCGGGGACGGCGGGCTCGTCACCCCTCACTTCCCTTGTCGGGACACGCCCGGGGCGTTCCACTTTGAACCTGGATGTCTCCCCTCGTTGAAAGTCGCGCTGGACCTGCGGCGACCGCGCTCACGGCACCCTGTGCTGACCTTGCGGGCACGACCGAGCTTCGACTGGGCGGGAATCGAATCGCTTGCGGTGACGTTGCCCGAGTCGATGCGGCTGGCACCTCGCTTCCGCGGGAAGTTGCGGGTGGCAGGCGCTCCGGAAGTGGACAGGGTCCGGGTGGCTAAGGCCAAGCCGGGGGAGCGGGGGCCGGTCCTGTTCGTCGAAGGCGTCGGCAACGCCGGAGAGGTGCGGCTGCGGCTCGGCGCCGGGGGGATCGTCGTCTCGAACCCAAGGCTGCAGCGGCGGCCGGCCTTCAAAGTCTGGGCTGTGTTCAACGACGCCCGCTGGGGAATCTGGGCAGGCGAGGACCGGATCACGCGCCGGGTGGGCTGAAGCAGCCGATCCGTAAGCTCGTCCGCATGAGCAGATGGAGGATCGGCGGGGGCGACCTCGACCTCTCGCGTCCGATCGGCGCCGGGATCGTCAACGTCACCGTCGACTCGATGTTCGAGGGCGCCCGCAGCGGCACGCCCGAGCAGGCGGTGCGCGACGGCCTGGCGCTGGCGGAGGCGGGCTTCGAGATGCTCGACGTCGGCGCGGTGGCGGCGAAAGCAGGCCCCCCGGTCCCCCCCGAGCAAGAGGCCGCAGCGCTGGTCCCGGCCGTGGAAGGACTCGTAAGTCAATCGCGTGGTTCCTTTCGCACCGATGACGTGCAAAAGGAACCACGGGATGGCGAACTCGCCGGTTTTGGAGACCGGTGCCCTAGCGAAGCGATTCCCGTCTCGGCCGACACGTTCTCGGTCGAGGTGGCGCGGCGGGCGCTGGCGGCTGGGGCGACTGTCGTCAACGACATCTCGGGCGGCTGCGAGGAGATGTTCGAGCTCGTTGCCGAGACGGGAGCCGGCTACGTGCTGATGCACATCGAGGGGCCGCCGCGGGTCGATCGCCCCTGGCGCGAGTACGACGACGTCGTCGACCATCTGCGCGCGTGGTTCGAGGCGAGGATCGAAATGGCTCGGGACCTGGGGGTGGCCGAGGAGCAGATCGCGATCGATCCCGGCCTCGACTTCGACCTCAGCCCCGAGCAGGACCTGGAGATCCTGCGGCGCCTTGGCGAGCTGCGTGCGCTCGGTCTGCCGCTCTACGTCAGCCTCTCGCGTAAGGACTTCATCGGCGCCGTCCTCGCCGGCTCCTGGGAGGAGCGGCTGCCGGCAGACGAACGCGAGTGGGGGACCGTCGCCGCCGTAACCCTCGCCGTCCGCGAGGGCGCCGACATCCTCCGCATCCACGACCGCTCGTCCCTACAAGCCATCCACGTAGCCGCCGCGATCTGCCGGCCCCTTGATGCCGACGGGACGATTCCGTCCCGCATAGGGACGTTTTCGTCCCGTCGAGGGGTGGTTTGATGGCGCGCGGGGGATCGCTCCTGGCGTCTGACTGGGCGATTGCCATCGATCCAGCCCGACGTGACGGGCGGATCGTTGCCGAGTCCTCTGAAGAGGAGCGACGGTCGCGGCCGGCACCGCTGCCGGTGGAGCTGCACCCCGGGCTGCGCGACGCCCTCGGCCGGGTCGGCATCGACTCGCTCTACACCCACCAGCTACGCGCCTTTGAGCTTGCCGAGGGGTCGAACCTGGTGATCACCAGCGGCACCGCCTCGGGCAAGAGCCTTGCCTTCAACCTGCCCGTGCTGAACTCGGTTGCCTCCCGTCCGAAAGACCGGGCGCTCTACCTCTACCCGACCAAGGCGCTCGCCCAGGACCAGGCACGCAAGCTCGCGCAGCTGCGCCCGCCCGGTCTGCGCGAGGCAATCTACGACGGCGACACCCCGCGCGAGGAGCGCCCGGCGATCCGCCGCCGCAGCAATCTGGTCCTGACCAACCCCGACATGCTCCACGTCGCCCTGCTGCCAAACCACAAGAGTTGGGGCGACTTCCTCGCCAACCTCGAGTGGGTCGTCGTCGATGAGGCCCACACCTACCGCGGCGTCTTTGGCTCCCACGTCGCCAACGTCCTGCGGCGGCTGCGGCGGCTCGCCCGCGCCTACGGCCGCGAGCCGCGCTTCCTGCTCGCCTCAGCGACGATCGCCAACCCGGTCGAGCTCGCCGAGGAGCTGGTGGGAGCGCCGTTCGAGATGGTCGACGACGATGGCGCGCCGCGGGCCGGCCGGGAGATCGCGATGTGGAACCCGCCGCTGATCGACGAGCGCAGCGGCACCCGCCGCTCGGCCCTCTCGGAGGCCGCCGACCTGCTCGCCGAGCTCGTCTCCCAGAACGTGCGAACGATTTGCTTCCTCAAAAGCCGGCGCGGGATCGAGCTGATCCAGCGCTTCGCCCGCGAAAACCTCGAGCGCCGTGGCAAGCCGGAGCTAGCGCGGCGGATTGCTCCCTACCGCGGCGGCTACACGCCGCAGCAGCGGCGCGAAATCGAGTCCCGCCTCGCCGCCGGCGAGCTGTTGGCGGTCGTCGCCACTGACGCACTCGAGTTGGGGATCGACGTCGGCGAGCTCGACGCGGCGATCTGCACCACCTTCCCCGGCACCGTCGCCAGCCTGCGGCAGATGTGGGGCCGGGCCGGGCGCCGCCGCCGCGGCCTCGCCGTCTACGTCGCCGGCCAGGACGCGCTCGACCAGTTCTTCTGCCGCCACCCGGAGGAGTTCCTCGGGCGGCCGGTCGAGGCGGCGATCCTCGACCACGGCAACGAGCAGATCGCCTCCCGGCACCTGATCGCCGCTGCCTACGAGCTGCCGCTGACGCGTGAGGACGACGAGGTCTTCGGCGAGGGCTGGCGCGAGCGCGCCGAACGGCTAGTCGCAGCGGGCGAGCTGCGCAGCGTCAGCGGCAAGCTGCTGCCACGGCGGCCGGAGTTCGTCGCCAACCGGATCGCCCTGCGCTCGGCCTCGGCCGACTCGGTCGCGGTGATCGAGCGCGACGCGGGGGAGATGCTGGGCCTGGTCGAGGCCGAGCGCGCCTTTACGACGATCCACCCCGGCGCCGTCTACCTCCACCTCGGCCGCTCCTACGAGGTCGACCGCCTCGACATCGAGGAGCGCCGGGCGATCGTCTCCGCCTTCGACGGCGACTGGTACACGCGGCCGAAAAAGGAGACCGAGATCTACATCGAGCGCGTGCACGAGCAGCGCGAGGTCGCCGGCGTGCAGCTCAATTTCGGCGAGGTCTCGGTAACCGAGCAGGTGATCGCCTTCCAGCGGGTTTCGGTCGCTGATCAGGAACCAATCGACATCGTCGCCCTCGAGTTGCCTGAGCAGAACTTCGTCACCCAGGCGCTCTGGTACGTGCTGCCCGACCAGCTCGCGAACAAGCTGCCGACCGAGGCGCTGCTCGGCTCCCTGCACGCGACCGAGCACAGCCAGATCGCCGTCCTACCGCTGATCGCGATGTGCGACCGCTGGGACATCGGCGGCCTCTCGACCAACGTCCACTTCCAGACCGGCCGCTCGACGATCTTCATCTACGACGGCCACCCGGGCGGGGTCGGGATCACCCGTCGCGGCTACGAGGAGTTCGAGCGCCTGCTCGGCGACGCCGAGCGCCTGATCGCCGAGTGCCCCTGCGAGTCCGGCTGCCCCTCCTGCGTCCAGAGCCCGAAGTGCGGGAACCTCAACGAACCGCTGCACAAGGCGGGCGCTTTGGAGCTGATGGGCCTGATGCGCGCCGAGCTCTAGCCGGTCGGGGGAGGCCATAGTTCGCGCAGGGCGAGGATCGCGAAGGCGTGCGACCAGGCGAGCGGGGTGGTCGAGGTCGGGAGGCCGGTGCGGTAGTCGACGCGCTCGGGGAGGGCACCCGCAGGCGTGGCGGAGCGGCGGAGGTCGTCTAGGAGGCGCAGAGCGAGGCGACGGCCTTCGCTCGCTTGTCGCGACCCGGCGTCCTCTCGAGCAAGCGCTGCGAGGGACCAGGCGGTCCAAGCGGTGGGAGCGGACCAGGGGTCGCGCCCGCCCTTCCAGTCTTCGCTCGGGGTGATCCCGAAGCGGCCGCCCCGCCGCGCGAGCCGCAGCATCGATTCCCGCGCCGTGGGAAAGAGCGGCCGCAGCCGGAACGGCTCGACAGCCCAAGCCGCCGCAGAATCCCTCCCGGAGCTCGGATCACCCAGCCGCCTCACCAGCCGACGGGACGATTTCCCTCCATATAGGGGGAGTTTCGTCCCGTCAGCGGAAGCCGCGATGGCGTTGGCGAGGTAGTCGCCGGACTCTCCCTCTTGATAATCCGGGAGGTTGCGCCAGGGGAGGCGCGGTGGGGCCGGGAGTCCTACGCGCCGGGCAGCTGCTCCGACCCAGCCCGCGGCGTCGCCCTGAGGCCCGCGGCCCGGCACGGGTTCGCCGTTGCCATAGAAGCGGGCGGCGGACTTGAGGTCGAGGCCGAGGAGGAAGTGGACGATCCGGCGGGCTCCGGTCCGATAGCCGGCCGCGTCGAAGGCAAGCGCCGCGGTGGCGGCGTCCCGCGGCCAGACGTAGGCCCAGCTGTCGCGCGCCCCGGCGGCCACCGCCCCGACCCGCCGGTCGGTCAGCGCGTGGAGGACGAGCAGCGAGCGCTCGTACATCTGCCTCGCCCAGGCAGGCGCGTCCGCCGCCAGCGGTCGAGCCTGTGCGAGCCAGCGCCGGTCGGCATGAGCAGCGGCTCCAATAGTCCGCTGCGCTGCGCGGTCGTTACAGCGGAGCCGCTGGGTAGCGGCTGGGGCGTCCGCGTGGAAGTCGACGCGCATGCTCCTACTTGACTGCGTGAGACAAACGAGGAGGGAATCGCCGGCGCCGTAGACGATGCGGACGTGCGACTTTCCGAAACGAGCCGTGATGACCAGGACATTGGACCGCGGCCGATAGCTCTGCGCGACCGAGGCCGCCGACCACAGCGGCCGCCACGCCCCCTTGCCGACCCGCACCCACGGCACGATCCCGGTGTCCGCCGGCACCGTTCCCGCCGCCTGCTCCGCCGCCGACAGGCCGATCAGTGACTCTCCCGCCGGCCCCGGCACCCGCAGGTCGACGACGTCTCCGTAGGCATCGATCGCCGCCGTCAGTCCCCCGCTGCCGACGACTGCCGTCCCCAGGAACGGCGGCGGCTCACTCGGCAATCCCGATGGCGTCCGCGGATCGGCCCTCGACCCACCAGACAGCAGCAACGCCCCCGCCGCCACCACGGCAACCAGCGCCAGCACCGCCCGAGCCCAGCCCATTCCCCCATGCAATCAGCCCCGGCCCCTTCGCTCCCGGTAGCCTTCGGCCCAGCGCTGCATGCGCCTAGGCGAGATAGCTCAGTTGGTAGAGCACACGACTGAAAATCGTGGTGTCCCCGGTTCGAATCCGGGTCTCGCCATACGCGGAAAGCCAGGAGGGAAGCGGGTTGCGCCGCTTCCCTCCCACTTCTTTAGGTGGCTACCAACGCCTCGAAACCGGGCGCATAGCCCAATCGTCGCCCAATAACCGGGCTCAGGCCGGGGCTACGACGCCTGCCAGTTGCTTCTTTGCTCGCCGCAGCAGGCGGTCGAAGCTCTTGCCGTGCTGCCGTTTCACGCGCTGCTGCAACTGCGCGTAGACATCCATCGTCATGGTCGAGTCAGAGTGCCCGACCTGATCCATCACCCACTTGACGTCAAAGTTGTTGGCGACCAGGGCGATGGAGATGTAGGTCCGCCGGAGCGTGTGAGGCGTCGTTTTCGGAAGTGGCGACAGCCGCTTCGCACGCAGCCGTTCGCTTGCGAGCTTTGCGGCCGCGGCCACGATCTTTGCGACCCTCTGCCGGCTGATCCGCCCGCCGCGGGTGTTCGGAATGAGGTAGTCATCGGGGCCGGTCGGGAGCCCCGCTCGTCGCATCCGGTCGATGTGCTCGACGATCACCTCGGCGAGGTCAGGGCTGACGAGGACGATTCGCTCACCTGCCTCGGTCTTGGCGTCGATGATCCGAAGCTGCGCACCTTCGCGATCGTGCAGACGAACATCGCCGATCTTCAGATCGCAAAGCTCGCTGACTCGGAGCCCCGCGCGGCCAAGCAGCTCGCAGATGACGCGGCGGCCGATGTAGCCCCGGCCGACTCGGATATCGAGCTTCCGCAGGTGGTAGGTGACCGTCGACTTCGCTAGGCCGAGGTCAGCAGCAATCTGTTTTGGCCGACTGCCGATCGCCGCTGCCCGAAGCACCTTCTCATCGGTGCTGCCGGCGGTGACCGCGACACCCGCCAGATCGGGCAGGGCTACGTCCTGATCGGCTGCGGCATCGAGGAGGGCCGCCAGCTCGTCCATCTCCAAGTAGGTGCGCTTGGGCTTCGGCACCTTGATGTGCATTCGCTTTGAGCGAGCGGGGTTGTCGTCCCGATATTTGTCCTCTATCGCCTCATCCAGTACAGCAGCGAAGGCGTCGAGGATCTTCTTGATCGAGGAGAGGCCGAGTGGCTTGGCTGCCCTTCCACGCCCGTCTCGCAGGTCGACCCCTGCCTTGAGTAGGTCTTGCTGCTCCCGCGCTTCGGCCAGGAGGTGCGCCTTGAACTGCAAAGACCAGTCGCGGTCAATTTCGTCTACACGAATGGCCGCGAAGAAGCGACGCGAGTAGGTGAGTCGCCAGGTGTAATCGGCGGCCGTGTTCTCAGAGATCGGTGCGTCGCCGATCACGCCGTCGATCTTCGCCTGCAACCACCAGTCGGTGTAATCAACATAGAGAGGCGCTTCATCTGCTGCCTCAAGTCGGGCAAGGTTCGGCGGCGGTGCCGGTCGCTCCCAAACGCCCGCTCGGACCCGGGCCAGCATGTTGCCCATCTCGGTTCGGGCGGCTGGCTCGTTCCAACCTCCGCCGCAGCCGCAGGTGCATCCGGGCCGCTCATGCAAGGTGATTGGTTCGCGCTTGCCATTGACACGAATTCGAATGTGGAACGCAAGAGTGCCGTCGGCGAGACGCCGCGGGTCAATCGTTCCCGTCGCTTTTCTCGGCATCACGCCCTCCCTTTGGAGGAAGGGCTATCGTGCCGCTCAGGCTTCATCATCGGGGTTACCTCCCGGTCGGTGTTGCTTAGGCGATCGGGTCGGCGCGCAACCGCTGACCCGTCGCTGTATTTGGATGATCGTAGCTTCCTCGGGCGCGGCGGCGACCCATCGAAGCCCAGCCGTCGTTTGACGTCGACGCGATCGAACCGCAGCCGGCCGTTGGGGCCGCCGAGCCGGAGCGCACCGAGTTCATCGGCATGGGCATACACCCAATCGCGCTCTACGCTGAGCTCGGCAGCAAGGGTTGCCGCATCGACATACCGACCGGGACCGGCAAGGTCACTCTCTCCAAGAAGTTCCACAACTCGCCGGGCAATCTGCTCGACTGCAGCATCGGTCAAGGTCGGTTCGGTCATCGCTTCCTTCCGAAGCTAGGCCGTCGATCACTTTCGTTGAAGGGGGGTAGGGGGTGGACCCCCCTTGACCCCCCGGGTGACCGAGGGGTGCGGATCTGGGTCCTGCTCCTAACCTCCGACGTAAGCCCTTGACATTGCATAGCGATGCACGCGACAAAGCCAGTAGCCGCTGAGTAAACGCTGGGCTCACATTGCCAGGGCAAATAGGCACGACTGCCCGTACTCAGACCTGGGCAAAGCTCTGCCCACTCCCGGCATTGCCCCGGCAAAGCGGACAAAAGGGGGCAAAGAACACCCCGGCTAAGCCCGGGCAAAGCGGGCAAAGGCGGGCAAACAATGCCCGAGCTAAGCCCGGGCAAACAGTCGTGTGTGCCCGGGCAAAGAGGGGTCTCTGCCTGGGCAAATCTCCGGCAGAGACACGAATGCCCGGTATGCCGGCGTCGGCAGATCAGCGGCTCACCTCGCCGAGCCAATCGACCGGCTGCCCCGGATCGCGAACGTCGCAGAAGATCGGCGCGAACGGACCCTCGGCTTGTAGGTCCTCCAGCAGGCAGATCGAGATCGAGACCGCGGGCGCGCGGGTAAGCCGAGGATCGCTGCGCAGCAGGGCCAGGGTGGTTAAGCGGCGGCGCTCCAGCACCGCTCGGCTGCCTCCGGTGAGGATGCAGTGGACCGGGGGGAAGACCGGATAGCGCGAACGCCAGAGCGGCTCGCCCTCCCCGTCGGCCACCCGGAACAGCTCCGCGTAGCGCGCAAGCTCGGCGGCGAGGCGGTCGATGGTGAGGGTCGCGCGGTCGATCTCGAGGAAGCGCTGCTCGACCGCTACCCCGTCATCGCCCAGCCGCAGGTAGGTCAGAACGGCATCGGCGACCAGCGCCCGGCAGCGGCGTCCGCGTCCACGGGAGAGCGGGTGGGAGACCTCGTGCCGCCAGGCGAATGGCCCAAACTCGTCGCCCCGCTCCCGCGCCGCTTCAAGGAAGCAGATCCCGGCGTCGTTGACGGCGAGGGTATGGGTCTGCAGGGGGCCGGCGGCGTCCTCGGGGCCGATCAGGCGCGGCTCGCCCTCGAGGATGCCGGCCTTGCTCGCGATCCGCGCGCCCCGCTCGGTGACGTGCCAGAGGCGTCGGTGGGAGCGCGGCGCGCGGACGTAGCCGGCGAGGGCGGCTTCGGCCAGCCTGACAAGCAGTCGCTGCGCCCAGCGCTCGCCGCTGCCCGGCAGGTGGATGGCGCGAACCTGTGCCGCGGTGAGAATGCGGTGCTGGGCCAGCGAGGCGACGATCTCGACCCCGACCTCGCTGGCAGCCGATTCCAGGCTCACCGATCCGCTCACCCTTGGCCGTCGCCTCCCGGGACGAAGAAGGAGCGCTGCGGCTTCTCGCTTGGTTCGCTGGATGGCTCGCCGGAAGCGTCCGAGGACGCTTCGCTTCCTTCCTTCCGTAGCTTCCTCAGCGCCGCGAGGATGCGCTCGTCGAGCGTCTCCAGGTGCTCGATTACCTCGCCCGCCTCGGCCCGCGTGACCGCGCCCTCGCCAGGTTCGCCGGCTAGGGCCTCCCGCAGCTCGGCCACGTCCTCGACCCTGATCCCCTCAAGCGCGAACGGCTTGCTCAGCTTGCCGCGGTCGGTCACCTGGGCGATGAAGCGGTAGCGGTCGAGCTGGGTCACCGCCTCGGGGCTGATCCGTCGGCCCCACTCCTTCGTCAGGAGCGCGGCGGCGTGGGAGTTCAGCGCGCTCGTCAGCAGGTGGGAGCGGTTGGTCGTGAGCGCGTTCAGCGTTTGCGGGTTCAGCCGCTCGGGGTTCTGGTTCAGCACGACCGCCCGCAGTCCGAACTTGGCGCTCTGCTCCAGCAGCGCGGCGAGGTTGCCGGAGGCGACGCCGTCGTAGGTCTGGACCTCGTCGAGGAAGACCCAGAAGGGCTTGCGCTCCTCGCTCCGGATCTCCGCGCGGCCCTTGGCGGCGTGCAGCAGGTCGAAGAGGAGCAGGTTGGCGAGCAGCCGCTCGCGCGTGCCGCCGGAGCCCGGGTGGGCGAGGACGATCCAGCCCTCGTCCATCGCCTCGCGCACCCGGTAGGTGCTGGCGCTCTGGCCGAGCAGCGCGGTCATCGGCGTCGAGCCGCGCAGGCGGTCGACCAAGTTGGTTAGCGGCGTGATCGCCTCTTCGGCCAGCAGCGGGAAGCGGTCGACCCAGAAGCGCTGGGATGCCTTCGGCAGGAACGGCAGCACCGCTTCGCGCCAGCGCTCGTCGGAGAGCAGGGTGGGGAGCTGGAAGATCGTCGGGGAGAGCTCGGGCGGCAGCACCCGGGCTGCGTGGGCGAGCGCGCCCGCCGCCTGGGTAGTCAGGTTGATCGCGCGGGTACTCTGCTCGCTCCACCGCATGGTCGAGGCGAAGGCGTCGACCACCGCCTCCACCCGCCCCTCGACCGCGGCCGTGCCCGCGCCCCGAAGCTCGAAGAGGTTCCAGCCCGGCAGGCTCCAATCACCGCCGCCAACGTCGATCTCGATCACCCGGCGGCCGATCCGCGACTCGGCGAGGTAGGGCCTGATCCGCTCGAGCGCATCGCCATGGGGATCGAGGAAAAGGCCGCCGTGCCCGCAGCGGACGAGATGGACGAACTGGGCGATCGCCGTCTCGGTCTTGCCGTAGCGGCTGCGCCCGGCGATGTAGGTGAAGAAGGTGTCGGCGGTGCGGGCGCCGACGAGCTGCCTGCCGCTCTCGCCGCTGATGTGGCCGAGCGGGATCACCTCGCGGTCGCCTTCGCTGAAGCGCGGGAGCGCGGGCGGCGCCGGCAAGAGCGTTCCGGAGCGCACGACGTTCTCGGTGACGCAGTGGGCGTTTGGCGGCTTCAGGAAGCCGGCCACCTCCCGGGCGGTGAGGACCTGCCGGCGGGCGGGACGGTGCAGGCCGGTGGCGAGACGGCGGTCGAAGCCCCGCCGCCGCAGGGGGTTGTCGGCGCCGAAGAACACCGCGTCGCCGACCGGGAGTCCGGCGGCGCGGAGATAGTTGCCCGAGCTGAAGGGAGCGAAGGCGGCGAGGAGGCCGTGCATCGCCTGCTTCGCGCGCGGCCTCTCGGCCGCTTCGCAGCAGAGGAGGATCTGCGCCTCAAAGAGCGGTCCCGCGTCGCGGAGCTTCGCGTCGAGGGCCTGTCCGACCATCCGCCGCTCGAACAGCTCGGCGGGGTCGGCCGGACCACGCTTGCGCTCGTTGTCGAGGATCTCCATCAGCGAGCGCCGTTGTCCGTGCGCCCGGCGGGCCTCCCGTTTCAGCCGGCGGCGCAGGCGCGAGTCCCGGCGCCCGGCGCTCGGCAGCAGGTCGACGCAGACGGTCGCCCGCTCGCCGCGCCCGGCCCGCAGCGAGGCCATCGCCGCGGCGAAGGGCTGCAGGGGATCGGGGTCGAGGTCGAGCCGCCGCAGCGGCTCGACGCTCGCCTTGGCGAGGACCAGCTCGGTGCGGAGCCGGACCGCGGCGCCGGGTCGCTCCGCGTCGGGCAGCACCTCGGCGACATCGCGCAGCTCGGCCCCTTCGTAGTCGCGCAGGGCGGTGCGCAGCGCCTCGCGGGAGCGGGCGGGGACTTCGAGCAGGTAGACGAGCTGTCCCTCGCGATCGTTGGTCAGCTGGACCCGCACCGCGTGGGCGCGGCGGTCGAGCCAGCCGCGGAGGCTGCGGTCCGCCCGCGCCACCTCGGCGGCGAAGCGCAGCACGGTCTCGGGCTTCGGGTCGAACTCGTCGGCCGGGACCACCGCGACGGTGACGCGCGCGGCAAGCGCGCGGCGAGTGGCGTAGAAGCGCTGTGGAGCCAGCGCGGCGGCGATAGCGAGGGCGCCGAGAGCGAGGGGCGCGAGGGATGCCGCGGAGGCGAGCAGGTGGTCGATGCGGATGCTCGACACTGCGCGATCGATGGCCATGAGCGCGAGCACCGCGACGATCGCCAGCAGCGGCCTGGGATCGCGACCGTCGCCCTTCATGCACGTTCTCCCAGGTGACGTAGGTATGTCGGCAAAGCGCAGTCGACGCGATCGGCGCTGCGATGCGGAATCGGGCCGCTCCGGGCGCTGATTGAAGCGACCCGAGGTCCGACCGCAGGGGCGACCGCACGCCCGACCGCACGAACGAACCCGGGAAAGGCCCTCTTGACCTCGACGCCTATCTCGATGAATTTGCTCATCTGCCCCTCTGTCGAACGGGCAGGGCAAATCCGGCCACTTTTTTTGTTAAGCCTGAGGTACCGATGCGTACCCGGCACCTCGGCGACATCGCAATCGCGCCTCTCGGTGTCTGAGCGGAAGGTCTTCGAGAAGGGCTCCACGTGACAACAGGGGCGCGAGTCTCGAAAGTGGCCCCCCTTGCTGGCCGAAATGGCATTTCGTCTCATCACGACAACAGGGCCGCGAGCGGCGAAAGTGGACAGACATTGCTTGGGCCTCAAAGCCGGCGAGAGGGGATTTGGCTTCTTCATTGCGCCCCCTTCATCAACCGGAGGGCGTATGCGTCCCCTCTAATCCGAGCCGGTGCCGGTGCCCTGCCGGAAGGGCGTTGTGGGAATCGCCGCTAGGTGATGCGGCGTGAGGGGGTGCAGGCTTGCTGTTCGTAGGGCTACCGGAAGGGCCCCGAATGGAGCTAAAGCTGCGTTCTCAGGCACTGTGGAACGTGAGTTTGATCCTGGAAGGTGAGGGCGGCTAGGCGGATGCTGGCTTAGTAGGCCTGGCGGTCTTCCTGATCGGCGCCGGACGGAACCAAGGGAACCGCCCTCGGCTCGAATGAGGCCGAAGACGGTTCCCCAACGAGACTGACGGTTAACCCGCCTTTGCCAGCGAGATCACTGGCACACCTGCCGCCTTGCTGATCGTCATGTCCTCACCCCCCTCCTGGTCCTGCCTCGGGGCAAAGCGCAACGGAGGAGAGGCCAATACTAAAGAACTTTTGAGTTTACACGGTTTCGTTACCTCGGAATCTAGCGGTTACCTCTATGCTCGATTTCGCTTGAGCGCAGCAGAAAGATCGAAATAAGGAGGGGGCATAGATGCAGGCCGGCTCGATAGCCAAACGGAAGAAGCGGATCGGGGAAGTGATCGCTTACGCCCTCAGCCACCGCACCCGGGTACTGATCCTGCTCGCGCTGAACGAAGGCACCTACACCCCGGGCCAGGTCGCGGAGATGATCGACGAGCCTGTGCAGTCAGTCTCGAATCACATACGCGACATGGTCGCCATCGGGTCTATCGAACTGGTCAAAACCGTCAAGCGGCGGAACATGGCGCAGCATCACTACCGGGCAATCGAGATGCCCTGCTACACGGAGGAGGACATGGAAGCCATGACTCCGGAGCAGCGCGATGTCACCTGGGGCCTGATCATCCAGTCGATGGCAGCGGAGATGATGGCTGCCCTCTGGCAAGGCACGCTGCGGGAGAACAACAAGACGATCTTGTCCTGGCGCTGGCACAACGTCGACGCCGAGGGCGAGCTGGAAATCTACGCCGTGCTGGAACAGGCCTGGGAACGAGTCTGGAAGATCGAGTGCGACTCGATGAACCGGGTTGCGAAGAGCAAGGCGAAAACCCGCTCGATCCTCGTTGCCCTCGGTGCGTTCAAGCGGGCGAAGAAGGGTCCGAGCCGCCGCACTACAAGCGTCGTAATGGATTCGTGACTAGTCATCGTTTTCGCATTGACTAGTGCGGATTACCGACTTTAGAGTCGTCCACTCAAGGCACGCCGACCAGCGCCCTTAGCGCAAGGCGTCCTTCCTCCGGCTGGGGGTGGGCATCGTGGAAAGAAACACGACCCCCGCCCCCGGCCGTACTTCACCCCATGACGACTTCCTCCCACAGACCAGCCACCCCAGGGCCGTCCACCGCCGCCCCGTTCGTTGGCGATTCCCTGCGCCCAATCGGGGCCTCGGTGGACTCGACGGGAGAGGCGACGGCTTCGGGAGGGATGGCCGTCGTCTCACCGTTCCCAAGGAGGTAGGCAGATGCGACTCTTTGGCGGCCGTGATCCGCACGGCCTTGATCCCACGCAGACACAGGTGCTGGCCCACCCGCTCAGGGTCCGAATCCTTGAGATGCACCTGCGGATGAAGGGCCGGTCCCTGTCGGTGGAGACAATGACCACCGTTCTGAAGGACACCGCTGAGTACAGGGACGTGACGGCGGCTCACGTCAAATACCACCGCGAGCGCTTGTTTGACGCGAAGCTCTTGCCGGTGAACTGACGATGGCGATTACGCTCAAGCCGAAGGAGCGGGACGCGATCTTCGCTCAGATTTCCGCCGACTTCACCCTGTTCGGCGATCTCGAAAAAGCCATCGAGGAGGGTCACGAGGAGCAGTGCTACATCCTCGGGCGAATCCTGAGTGACGGCCTCCGTCTCTTGCTTGACGGAGGGATGGGTTGGCGGCCGCGTACGGGCGAACCAGCCGTCCTCACCATCCCCGACGAGGAGCTGGCGGCGATCATGGAACGTCTGCGGGGGCGGATGGTGGGCCTATACGAGTCGATGCGGCCCGCTCGGGAAGGGTCACAGGCGGAATGGGATGAGATCGCCACGATCCGCGACACCGCCAGTGAGGTCATGAATCAGGCGCGGGAGCGAGGGTGAGCGAGTACGAAGGCCCGCCGCTAGACATCGACCTGCGGGTGGCGCTGGGCATCGTCTACGACTCGCCCACCGAGGCGCGTCGGCTGCGGCTGCTGAACGCGCTCTGCGAGGAGACTGTGAGGTTAACGGGGGTGCTGGCGTGGGAGGAAGAGGACGGTCATGTGCGCCTGATCCTCAACGTCGGCGCGCTGTCGGCAGCGGTGACGATTCCTTTCGATGACGACACCCGCTGCACCATCAGCCCGGACGGGACGATGAAAGGCGTCCTCCCGACCGGGGAGTCGTGGATCGTGACACCGCATTGGGCCGAGGCATGACGACCGTCGCCATTCCCGCTGGGTTGCAGATGCTCACCTGTGCGCTGAGGCTGGCAGCATGAAGGGCGTCGTGGTCGTTGACTGGTCGTCTGCGGCGCCC
>DASZNP010000106.1:0-43534 GCA_035551255.1 Solirubrobacterales bacterium | reverse complement strand
GGGTGTCTGACTTTCCGGGTCATATAGCCCCCGTTAAGTCAGACACGTCCGCGGGGGCTCGAATGGGCGCTGCCGTCGAGGAGGGTCTGGGCGACCAGCTCCGGGTCGTCCCAGGTGGGAGTGTGGCCGACGCCGGGGAGGACGAGGAAGCGGGCGTGGGCGGGGCGGCGGTGCGGCTTCGGCGGGCCGAGCAGGCGGTCCTTCTCGCACCAGGCGATCGTCACCGGCACGTCCTCGGGGTAGCCGGCCGGGTCGAAGACGTGATTTCGCATCGCCCGGTTGGCGGCGTCGTAGCCCTCGCCGTCGAGCCAGCCGGCGACGAGGTCGTGGGCGGCGTCGGGCGGGATCCGCTCGGGGTGGGCGGCGATCGACTGGAAGGCGGCGGCGCGGGTCTGCGGGAACTGCATCGCGACCGACATCAGGGGCCGGGCGGCCTTCAGCCAGGGCGAGCCACGCAGCAACATCCGGGCGCCGCCGTTCGCCGGTTCGCCGAGCGGCCGGGACCAGAGGCCGGCGGGGGAGAGGGTCGTGACCGAGGCCGCCCAGCCGAAGCGGCCCATTTCCAGCGCCACCCAGCCGCCGAGCGAGTTGCCAGCGACGTGCGGGCGCTCGACTCCGTTGCGTAGGCACTCTTCATGGACGGCGCGCGCGAGGTTTGCCGCCGTCGCCTCTTCGCCCTCGGGCAGCGGCGGCATCTCCCCGAACCCCGGCATGTCGATCGCGTGCACCTCGCGCTCGCCTTCGAGCAGCGGCGTCACCGGCTCCCAGATGCTGCGGGTGCCGCCGAGCCCGTGGATCAGCAGCAGCTGCTGGTTGGCGCTCGCGGCGCTCACCGGGCCTTCGGCTTCGCGAAGAGCGCCTGCACGTCGCCGATCCGCCGCTCGCGGAAGCCCGCCTCCGAGGAGCTCAGGTAGAAGTCCCAGAGGCGGCGGAAGCGCTCGTCATAGCCGCGGGCGCGCAACCGCTCCCAGGCCGCGAAGAAGCGCCCGCGCCACTCGGCCAGGGTCGGCGGGTAGTGGGCGGTGATGTCGTCGATCCAGACCTGCTTCATAGAGGTCACCCGCTCCAGGCAGTCGCCGATCAGGCCCTGCGAGGGCAGGCAGCCGCCGGGGAAGACGTGCGTGTTGGCAAAGCTCTTGGCCGCCTTTTCGAACGGGTAGAGGCGGTCGTCGATCGTGATCGCCTGCAGCAGCATCAGGCCGTCGTCGCTGAGCAACTGGTCGCAGCGGCGGAAGTAGTCGTCGAAGTACTGCCAGCCGACCGCCTCGATCATCTCGACGCTGACGAGGCGGTCGTAGCGGCCGTCGAGGTCGCGGTAGTCCTGGAGGAGGACGGTGACCTGGTCCTCGAGGCCGGCCTCGCGCACGCGCCGCCGCGCCAGCTCGAACTGCTCGCGGGAGATCGTCGTCGTCGTCACCCGGCAGCCGCTGCGCTGGGCGGCGTGCATCGCCATTCCACCCCAGCCGGTGCCGATCTCCAGCAGGTGGTTCCCGGGGCCGAGGCGGAGGCGATCGCAGATGCGGTCGAGCTTCGCCACTTGCGCCTGCTCGAGACTGGCGGTGCGGTCGGGGAAGTAGGCGCAGCTGTACATCATCCGCTCGTCGAGGAAGGCGGCGAAGAGGTCGTTGCCGAGGTCGTAGTGGGCGGAGATGTTGCGGCGGGCGCCGGGGCGGGTGTTCTCGGGGACGAGGCCGCGGAGCCGGTGCCAGAGGGCGCGCGGGCGGGCGACGGCGCCGCGGACCCCGTCCATCCCGCGCAGCTCGCGGGCGGCGATCTGGATCAGGGCGACGAGGTCGTCGGTTTCCCAGCGGCCCTCGACGTAGCCCTCGCCGAGGCCGACGCTGCCCCGAAGCGGACCGCGCCAGGCGGCGGGGTCGTTGATCGTGACGGTGGCGCGGAGGTCGGCGTCGGCGGGGCCGTAGCTGCGTTCGCGGGCGCCTTCGACGACATCGATGCGGCCGTGCGTGACGCGGCCGAGGACGGCGCCGACGCCGGCACGGGCGACCGCGTCCCTCATCCCGTCGCCTCCGGGTGCGGGTGGTAGGGCGCGCCCTTCAGCTTCAGCCGCAGCGCCTGCCCGTAGATCTTCGCCACGACTTGGAGCGACAGCGCCGGGTAGCGGGCAAGCATGGTGGTCAGGGTGCGCCGCGAGAGCTCGCGGCGGCGGAGGTTCAGGGTCGCATCGAATTCCTTGGGCGCTCCGCGAGTCCGCGCTAGACCGGAACTATTCGGGTCTACGGCGGACTCGCGTGGCCGCGACTCGATGTGGACGGCGAGCGTCTCGCCGGGTTCGCCGGCGCGGAAGGCGTAGGTCTGGTCCATGCCCATCAGCGGGGAGACATGGAAGGTCTTCTCGAGCTCGTCGCTGAGGACGCGACCGCGGCCCTCGCCCCGCGCCAAGACGTAAGGGTGCCGCTCGCGCCAGGGGATGTTCTGAACGTCGGCCACAACTGCTTCTACCCGCTCCCCCGCCGGGTCGAAGCAGTAATAGAAGGAGACCGGGTTGAAGCTGTGGCCGAAGTACCGCAGGCCGCCGAGGAGGCGCACCGGCCCGGAAGGGGTCTCGCCGGTTGCCTCCTCGACCGCCGCGCGCACGCACTCGTCGAGCGGCCGCGCCGAGTCGCCCATGAAGTCCTCGCGGCGGAAGCGGGCAAGCGCGCGGCCGCGGGCGGAGAAGAACGGAAAGGGATCGAGCACCGCGGGCAACTCCCCCAGGTCCAGGTACATAAGGAAGAGCCGGTAGCGGAACTCATGCGCGACCGGCGAGAACCGCCGATGCCGCACCAACCCCTCGTAAACGGCGGAAGCGCTCAAGCCGCAACCCCCTCCTCGTCCACCCCCGCGCGAACTGCATCAAATTTCCGGGTTGCTGGACCGGAAATTTGATGCAGTTCGGAAGAGGTGGCGCCGGCGATCGCGTCGCTCACGCGGTTCGCGCTGACTACGCCGTCCTCGTGGAAGCCCCAGCCCCAGTAGGCGCCGCAGTAGTGGGTGCGGCAGCCGGTGTTGCTGATCTCGGGGTGGCGGGCCTGGGCGGCTACGCCCTCCTTGGTGTAGACGGGGTGGTCGTAGGCGATCTTGCGGATGATCTTCGCCGGGTCGATCTGATCGGTGCGGTTGAGGGTGACGAAGTACTGCTCGCGGGTGCGCAGGCGCTGCAAGTGGTTCATCCAGTAGGTGACGGTGGTGCCGGCGGCCGGCTCCGGGGCGAGGTGGAAGTTCCAGCTCGACCAGGTGGCGCGGCGGCGCGGCATCAGCGAGGCGTCGGTGTGGAGGACCGCCTCGTTGCGCTGGTAGGGGATCGCATCGAGGACTTCGCGCTCGGCCTCGCTCGGATCGGCGAGCAGCGCCAGCGCCTGGTCGGAGTGGGTGGCGATGACGACCTGGTCGAATTCCTCGCTCTCGCACCCGTCGGCCTCGATCCGCACCCCGTCCGCCAGCCGCTCGATCCGCCGCACCGGCGCCCCGGCCCGCACCCGATCGCGCCACGGCGCCGTGATCGCCTCAACGTAGCTGCGCGAGCCGCCGCTGACCGTCCGCCAGCGCGGCCGGTCCCGCAGGCTGTACATGCCGTGGTTCTCGAAGAACTCGGCCATGAAGCTGGCCGGGAAGGCCCACATCTGCGCCGGGTCCGCCGACCAGACAGCGGATGCTTGCGGCACGATCAGCCGCTCGACGAAGTGCCGGGAGAAGCCCTGCTGCTCGAGCCAGTGGCCGAGCGAGGGCGCGGTCCCGTTCATCCCGATCAGCGCCCGCGCCTCGCGGTTGAAGCGGCGCCAGTCGCGCAGCATCCCGAGGAAGGTCGGGCTGAGCAGGTGCGCCGGCCGGGCGAAGAGGCCCCAGGGCGTGCCGGAGTACTCGAAGCGGCCGCGCCCGTCGGAGACCGAGAAGCTCATGTGCGACGGCTGGCTTGGCACCCCGAGCTCGCCCAGCAGCGCTTCGAAGTTCGGGTAGTTGCGGTCGTTGAAGACGATGAAGCCGGTGTCGATCCAGTGGGTGCCGTCGGCGGCCTCGACCGGGACCGTGTGGGTGTGGCCGCCGATCCGCTCGCTCGCCTCGTAGACGACGATCTCGTACTCGGGATGCAGGCGGTGGGCGGCGACCAGTCCCGAGATCCCGGTCCCGACGATTGCGATTCTCATCTCGGCCTTTCCCTACGGAGCGGAGGGCCGATCGGTTGCATCGGAGTCTCGATCTGGTCAGCTACCCGTAGGGCCGGTAGAGGATGCGGTCGCCGAGCAGTTCGGAGACGGTGGCGAAGCCGAAGCCGCGGGCACGCAGGGTGTCGATGATCTGCGGCAGGGCGGCGAGGGTCTCGCTGCGGGGGCCGCCGCCGTCGTGCATGAGGATGATCGAGCCCTTGCGGGCGTGGCTGACGATGTTCGAGTAGATCGCGTCGGTGCCGGGCAGCGACCAGTCGCGCGGGTCGACATCCCAGTTGATCGTCCTCATCCCGAGGCTGCCGGCGGTGGCGACGACGCTCGCGTTGACGCCGCCGCCAGGCGGCCGGAAGAGGCACGGTTGGAAGTGCGTGTAGGCGCGGATCCGTGCCGCGGCGCCGGCGATCTGGTCGTAGCCGGGGAATTCGACGTGGTTCATCGTGTGGTCGCCGAGCTCGTTGCCTTCGGCGAGGATCTGGCGCATCGCCTCTTCGCGCCCCGGCATCTCCTGGCCGACCTCGAAGAAGGTGCCGTGGACGCCCTTTTCACGCAGGACCTTGAGGAAGTCCGGCGTGTATTCGCTGGGACCGTCGTCGAAGGTGAGGGCGACGACGGGCCGATCGCGCGAGCCGTTGGTGACGAACCCGGGCGTGCCGCCGGTGCAGCCGACCGCGCGGACCGGGCGCAGGCGGAAGGCGCTGGTCCCGGCGGTGGGGAAGGCTTCGGCGCAGCTGTTGCGCACTTCGCAGCCGGAGCTGCGGATCGCGCGCCACCGGTAGCGCTGCGGCGAGAGCGCGGCTTCCCGAGGCACCAGCGCGACGACCAGCTTCTGTGGCTGCGGCCGCTTAACCGTCGCCCGCACCCAGGTCTTCTGCCCTGGCTGCCCGATCGGATTGACCTGCTCGAGACCCATGCGCCGGTGGGCCTTGCGACCGCCGAGGCAGAGGCGCAACGGCGGCGCCGAGGGAGCGGAGCTGAACTCAAAGCAGAGGTACCGCGATGCCGCCCGCCGCGGGTCCGGATGCGGTTCCAGCTCCCCCAGTGCCACCGGCTCAGAAGTCCGCACTGAAAGCACCAGCTCCTGCCCCTTCTGCGCCAGGCCTGCGTGCTGCAACTGCATCTGCGCTCCCGCAACCCCAGGGATCACCAGCAGCCCACCTAGAACCAATAGGGCGACGCACACGATCTTGCGAGCGGCTTTCGTCATGGACTTGCCCAGCCCCGCACCCCCGTCACCATTACCGTGTTCGGACCAGTTGTGAGCTTCCACTCCCGAATCATCGCCGCCCTCGCGGTCGTCGCCGCCCTCGTGCTGGCCCCAGTCGCCTCCGCCGAACCCGGCGGTGCCGGCCAGGTCGAAAGCGGCGGCAACGTCAGCAACACTGCCTTCGACCGCCAGGGGATGTGGGTCTGGTACGTCTCGCACTCGGAGGGCGGCCGCATCGGCGCCATTATCGCCCGGGCGAAGGCAAACGACGTCGGCACCGTCTACGTCAAGGCCGGCGACGGCGGCGGCGCCTGGAGCCAGTTCAGCCGCGGCCTGGTGCAGGCGCTGCACCGTGGCGGCCTCGACGTCTGCGCCTGGCAGTTCGTCTATGGCGACAGCCCGCTGGCCGAGGCCAGGATCGCCGCCGCCGCGGTGGCCAAGGGTGCCGACTGTTTCGTGATCGACGCCGAGGCCGATTACGAGGGCAAGTACGCCGCCGCCGAAACCTACGTCCGCGCCCTGCGCGCCCGGATTGGCGCCACCTTCCCGGTCTCACTCGCCGGCTTCCCTTATGTCGACTACCACCCGTCCTTCCCCTACTCGGTCTTCTTCGGTCCCGGCGGCGCCACTTACAACCAGCCGCAGATGTACTGGAAGGCAATCGGTACCTCGGTGCGGACCGTCTACGAGCACACCTACCTCTACAACCGCATCTGGGGGCACCCGATCTACCCGGTTGGCCAGACCTACGAAGGCCCCGGCGCCGCCTCAATCCGCCTCTTCCGCCGCTTCGCCCAGAGCTACGGCGGGCTGCCGCCGAGCTGGTGGGACTGGCAGGAGACGAGCGGGCAGGAGTGGGGCGCGGTCGGCGCCGCCAGCGCCCTGCAGCCGGTGCCCGGCTACCGGCTCGAAGTCGTCCACCCGCTGCTGAAGCGAGGCGGCAAGGGCGACATGGTCGTCTGGGCGCAGGAGCACCTCGTCGCCGCCGGCGCGGAACTACCGGTGACGGGAGTCTTCGGCAAACAGACCGCTCGCGCCGTCCACCTCTTCAAGGAAGCCCACGGCCTCCCGGCCAACGCAATCGTCGACACCGAAACCTGGAACGCCCTGCTCACCTTCACGCCCGTGCGTGGCGGCTGGGCCTCGCGCCGAGCCCGCCCGGGCGCTCGCCCGAAGCCGGCAACCCGCCCGCTCTCAGCGAGCCTGCCGGCAAAGGCCTACGAGATCCCGCCCAAGCCATAGTCGTGGGACCACGCGATCGACTCAGGCGCTGATGTGCGTGACGAGTCGGCCGAGCGTTGGTGACTCGATGATGATCTCGTCGCCGTCGGCGAGCCAGACGCGCGGTTTGCGGCCCATGCCAACGCCCTCGGGCGTGCCGGTGGAGATGATGTCGCCGGGCTCGAGCGTCATTAGCTTCGATAGCTGCGCGACCAGCTGCGGGATGCTGAAGATGAGGTCGTCGGTGGCCCCGTTCTGCATTTCCTCGCTGTTCAGCGTCAGCCGGATTGCGATCGCATCCGCCGGCCCCGCCTCATCCGGCGTCACTAGATAAGGACCGCAGGGCGCCGAGCCATCAAAGACCTTGCCGGGCATCCACTGCGGCGTCGCCCCCTGTAGGTCTCGCGCCGAGAGATCGTTCAGCAACGTGTAGCCAGCGACGTAATCAAGCGCCTCCGCCTCACCAACATCCTTGGCGCGCTTCCCGATGACGAAGGCGACCTCGGCCTCGTAGTCCGTCTTCGCCGTAGGCACCTGCACAGTCGCTCCATCCGCCACCAGCGCGTTCGGATACTTGGCGAAGATCGTCGGCACATCAGGCAGGGCATCGACATCGACCCCCACCTCAGCCGCATGCTTCCGGTAGTTCAACCCGATACATACGACCTTCTCGGGATCGGGAATCGGAGTCAGCAGCTGCACCGAGGAGAGCGGATGCGAAGGAGCCCCGGTATCCCCGAGCCGCCCCCGCAGCTCCTCGACCCGCTCCGCAGCGATCAGCTCCCGAAGACTCCCCCGATGCGGCTCCCCCAGCAGGGCCCACGCATCGACAACCCGCTCGTCATCAAGCACTCCCGCTCGAGCGCCGTCGCCCGCGTCGTAGCTCAGCAGCCTCACGCGGGCCAGCCTAGCGGTGTCGCTTGTTCGGATATGCCGAACAAAGTCGACATGCTCCTACGGCGCGCCCGCGCGCTTCGCCCGTTCCACGAGCAGGTCGATCAGTCGCGCGTCTTCGTTGTAGTCCGCGGGCACGCCGAAGCCGTACCCCTCAAACGTGACTTCGGCTGCGGGTACGGCGAAGTGGACGGTGTCGATGAAGATCGGAATCGCGACGCCTTCGGTGTTCAGGGAGGTCCGGTAGCGAGTCCCGTGGAGATAGATGCCGTGAACCCGTGGCAGCTTGAAGGGCTCGACGTGCACCGCACCGATGACGCCACCGGCCTCACCGTAGTTGCCTTCCGAAGCGATCTTGATCTCCTTGTTGAGACAGGCGATCTCGCGTTTGGTCGGCGGCCCCGATTCGACCGTCCCTTCCGGCGGCACTTCCACGGTCGAGTTGAATTCTTCGAAGCTCCCGTGTTGGCCGCGGACCTTGAGGAAAGGCGACCCGATCCACCTCGTCCCCGGTCGCTGAGGTAGCCCGGCGCACTTGCGGTAGCCCTGATCGACGATCGCAAACCCCGGTTCGTCATGCGGCGGTTTCACCTTCGCTTCCGCCACATCACCCGGCCCCAGGTTGATCTTCCCCGCGTACGCCTCTGCTCGCTGCTTTGACACCGCTTGTGGCCCCGATTGACTAGAGCCACACCCAACTGCCGCAACGACGAACACCGCCGCTAGAACGTAGACAGAGACCCTCCGCACACCCAGCATCATCACCAAACGACCGACTAGAGGGGCGGGGTCCCCCTC
This sequence comes from Solirubrobacterales bacterium, assembly GCA_035551255.1. GTDB lineage: Bacteria > Actinomycetota > Thermoleophilia > Solirubrobacterales > 70-9 > VAYN01. The sequence continues at coordinate 35,254 of DASZNP010000106.1, read as the reverse complement.
TCCAGACACTCAACCCCGAGCCATAGCGAGGGGTGTCTGGCGAGGGGGACCCCGCCCCTCCCAGGCGCTAAGCCCGAGCCGGCTCCGGCTCCACCTCGAACGCGGTGCCCTCCAGCGTCTCGCGTTCGATGTCGCCCTCTCGAACCAGCCAGAGGCCGAAAACCGCGCCGACGAACGAGAGGATCGCACCGAGCACGAGGATCTCGTTGAGGCCGTGGAGGAAGCCCTGCTGGGCGGCGTTGGCGGCGACGTTCTGCGCCTGGGCCGGCAGGCCCGAGACCGCTTCGCCGAGGTGACCCGAGGAAGCGGCTTCGACGAGGCCGCGCGCCTGGTCGTTGGTCACCGCGCCGTTCGCCACCTGTTGGGTCTTGTCAGCACCGGCGCCGAGGAAGATCGCGCCCCAGGCGGCGATGCCGACGGCGATCCCGACCTGGCGGAAGGTGTCGTTGATCCCGGCCGCCATCCCGCTCTGCTCTTTCGGCACGACGCTGAGGGCGACGTCGGCGATCACCGGGTTCAGCAGGCCGACGCCGATGCCACTAATCAGGAACCCGGCGAGGAGCGCGGTCCACTCCGAGTCCAGATGGAGGCCGGACATCAGCAGCAGCCCGAGGCCGGTCAGTGCCAGACCGCCGCTCATCAGGTAGCGCGCCTGCACCCGCGCCAGTGCCATCCCCGACAGCGGGGCGACGACGAACGAGGCGATCGTGATCGGCAGGTAGCGCAGGCCCGCTTCGATCGGCGAGTAGCCGAGGAAGCTCTGCAGGTAGAGCGTCAGGTAGAGGAACAGCGCGAACATCGAGCCGGAGACCGCGAACGCCGCCAGCTGGACGCCGGTGAAGGCGCGGCGGCGGAAGAGACCGAGCGGGAGCATCGGTTGCTCAACCCGTCGCTCGATCGCCAGGAACGCCACCATCAGCACCGCCGCGGCCGCGAACAGCGAGACAATCAGCGTGCTGCCCCAGCCCTCGTCGTTGCCGCGGACCAGCGCCAGCACCAGGACGAAGAGCGCGGTCGAGAAGGTAACGAGGCCGCCCCAGTCGATCCGGGTCGCGTTCGGGTCGCGGCTCTCGGCGACCTTCCAGTAGGTGACGGCGATCGCGGCCAAGCCGATCGGCACATTGAGCAGGAAGACCGACTCCCAGCCGAGGCCGTCGGTCAGCAGGCCGCCGACCAACGGGCCGACCGCGACCGCGATCCCGATCGTCGCCCCGTAGATCCCCATCGCCATCCCGCGTTCGGGGCCGCTCGGGAACTCCTGGGCGACCAGCGCCAGCGAAACCGCGAACATGATCGCGCCGCCGACGCCCTGCAAGCCGCGGGCGAGGTTGAGGAAGGTCGGGTCCGGCGCCAGCGCGCAGAGCAGCGAGGCGAGGGAGAAGATCCCCAGCCCGATCGCGAAGACGCGCCGCCGCCCGAGCCGGTCGGCGAGCGAGCCGGCGGTCAGCACCAGCGCTGCCAGCGAGAGGGCGTAGGCGTCGATCACCCACTGCAGGTCGGTGAAGCTGCCGCCGAGGTCCTGCTGGATCGCCGGCAGCGCCGTGTTGACCACGGTGATGTCGAGCAGAAGCATGAAGGTCGCGACGCAAACTGCGCCGAGCGTCCACCACTTGCGGTCGGTGGGGCCGGCGGCCGTCGCGGTCTGGGTCGAGTCCATTTGAGGTCTCCTAACCATCGGGTACAATTCGTAAGGCAACCTTGTAAGGCGTCCTGACAAGGTGACCTTATCAGGCTCCCTGACGAAATGACTCGCGCCTCCAAAAAACCCGATGCCCGCGTGCCCCTAACGGGGCTCTTCGGCGTGGCCCTGGAGGCAATGCTGGAGGACTTCCAGCAGCTGCTGAAAGAGACCGAGTTCAACGACATCCGCCCGACCCACGGCTGCGTCTTCCGCTTCGTCAAAGGCGACGGGATGCGGCTGACCGAGATCGCCGAGCTGGCCGGGATGACCAAGCAGTCGGTTGGGGAGGTGGTCGACGACCTCGTCGTCCGCGGTTACGTGCAGCGCATCCCCGACCCGGGCGACAAGCGGGCGAAGCTGATCTGTCTGACCGAGCGCGGCGAGCAGGCGCAGGCGACCGGCTTCGGCCTGTTCGCCGAGGTCGAAAAAGAGTGGATCAAGCGCTACGGCGCCGAGCGGGTCACCCAGATGCGGGCGCTTCTGGAAGAGATCGCCGCCAACGAGGCACCCGAGGCCGTGCCGGAGCTGGCGCGCCCCGAGCTGGCGCACGTCTAGCCCACTCCCGGGCGACGGGCTTCTACGGATGGCGCGCTCGCCCGCGGCGGCGAGCATGGCGCCATGAGCAACCAACTGAGCCCTCTCGACGCCGCCTTCCTGGAGCTCGAGGAAAGCGATTCCTCGGCCCACATGCACATCGGCTCGGCGCTGATCTTCGACCCGCTGCCGAACGGCGAGCGCCCCTCGCTAGAGAAGCTGCGCGCGCAGGTGCGTGAGCGCCTGGAGCCGCTGCCGCGCTTCCGCCGCCACCTCTCGACGCCGCAGGTGCGGCCGCTCTCGCTGCCGAGCTGGAAGGCCGACGGCGAGTTCGACTCGGCCGAGCTGGTCCGCCAGGCCGTGCTGCCGGCGCCGGGCGGCGAGGCCGAGCTGATGGAGTGGCTCGGGGACTTTTTCTCGCACCGGCTCGACCGCTCCCGCCCGCTCTGGGAGGCGACCCTGCTCGAGGGCCTGGAGGGCGGCCGCTGGGCGCTGGTGACCAAGGTCCACCACTGCCTGATCGACGGGATGAGCGGAGCCGGCGTGACCGCCGCCCTGCTCGACCCCGAGCCCGAACCGGCGCCGGGGTCGACGACGCTGGCCGAAGCGCTCGCCTCGACGCAGGCCGAGGAAGAGACCGATCTGGGGAGGGTGGCGAAGCTGCGGGGTGTGGTGGGCGGTGCGGTCCGGGGCGGGCTGAGCGCCGCCCGCCATCCTCACAATGTCTCGGCGCTGATCTCGCAGGGATGGGCGATCGCGGAGATGCTGGTCCGCGACGAGCTGAAGGGCGCCCCGTCCACCAGCCTCAACGGCGAGATCGGCGCGACCCGGCGGTTCGCCGCGGTGGACGTGCCGCTGGAGGATCTGAAGCGGGTGAAGCGCGAGCTCGGCGGGACCGTCAACGACGTCGTCCTCGCGGCGACGGCGGGTGGCCTGCGCAGCCTGTTCGAGCAGCGCGGCGAGGACGTCGACTACATCCGGGCAATGGTGCCGGTGAGCATCCGGGCGGCAAGCGAGAACCTGGCGCTCGGCAACCGGGTCTCCTCGCTCTTCGTCGACCTCGTCGTCGCCGAGCCCGACCCGCTGCTGCGCTACCGCAAGATCGCGGCCGCCTCGCGGGAGCTGAAGGAGGGGAGCGCCGTCACCGGCCCCGAAGGCGTGGTCAAACTCGCCGGGCTCACCCCGCCGCTGATCCAGAGCATCGTCGCCCGCCTGATGTTCACCCCCCGCCTCTTCAACGTCACGATCACCAACGTCCCGGGGCCGCAGGTCACCCTCTACCACCAGACCGCTCCCCTGCGCCGCGTAGTCCCCCTGGTCCCGATCTTCGCCGGCCACGCCGTCGGCATCGCCGTCATGAGCTACGACGGCACCATGACCTTCGGCCTCAACGCCGACCACGACAGCGTCGCCGACCTAGAGGTGATGCGCGCCGGGATCGAAGACTCCCTCGCCGAGCTCCACCACCTCGCCGAGACCCACGACAGAGCCCCCTCCAAGGCAGCCTAGATACGCTAGCTTTCGATTCCGGGCTCCCCCCAGAGCCCGTCTCGAAGTTCTCTCGGGGGCGTAGCTCAGCTGGTTAGAGCGCCGGCCTGTCACGCCGGAGGTCGCGGGTTCGAGTCCCGTCGCTCCCGCTTCGGTCTGCGCGCGGCAGGCCCGCTTACCGCCGAAGCGCCGGGAGCCTCTCCTCGTACCAGAATGAATATGTTCACCACTGAAGGTCTCTGGACTTTGCCGGGGCATGCGGGGGAGGAGTCAACCGATCAAGGATTCAACGATAAGCAGGGTGCCGCTGGCTGCACCCGATATCAGCGAGGGGGATCGCGAGCGGGTCTGGGCCGCTCTGGAAGACCCTCGGATAGCGGGCGGGCCGAGCGTTGTCGCCTTCGAGCAGGCCGTGTCCTCGCAGCTGGAAGCGGGACAGGGGGTGGCGGTGACCAGTGGCACCGCGGCACTACACCTGGCGCTGATCGCGGTCGGGGTGGAACCAGGCGACTTGGTCCTCATGCCGACCCAAACCTTTGTGGCTCCCGCGCATGCGGCCAGTTACGTAGGGGCGGAGCTGCTCCTCTTTGATTCGGAGGCGCGGTATAGGCAGCTCGACGTCGAGCGAATGGTCGCCTGGCTGCGCGAGCACTGCGATTCCGACGGGGAAAAGACCATCCACGTCGAGAGCGGAAAGCGCATCGGCGCGATCGTCCCCGTCGACCTCCTTGGCCACCTCTGCGACGTCGAGGCCTTGGCAGCGGCGGTTCGAGATATGGGAATCCCTCTCGTCGAGGATGCTGCCCAGGGGCTCGGGGCGACCTTGCGCGGCCGCCCCGCCGGAGCGCATGCGGACGTCACCTGTTTGAGCTTCAACGCCAACAAGCTGGTCACCAGCGGTGGGGGCGGCATGCTCCTCTGCAGGAACGAGAAGCTGATTCGCTATGTCCGCGACCTCGCCAATCAAGCGAAAATCGACGGGCCTTACTACGTCCACAAAAGCATCGGCTTCAACTACCGCCTACCGAGCGCGCAGGCGGCCTTGGGATTGGCGCAGTTCGAACGGATCGATGAGTTCCTCGAGCGGAAGGCGAGGGTGGCCCGCTTCTACGAGCGAGAGCTGAGCTCCGTGGCTGGCCTGAGCTTGCCCCAACGCGCCCCGGAGGCGACCGTGACCAATTGGCTGTTCACGGTCCACGTCGATCCGAGTGTCTGTGGCTGCACCGCCGATGAGCTGATGAAGCGACTGGAGAAGGGGCATCGGATCGAGTCGCGCCCAATTTTTACCCCGCTGCATAGCTGTGGCGTTTACGCTGGCCGGCAGGCGCACGACTGTCCGGTGGCGGAGCGCCTAGCGGCTTCGGGCTTGAGCATCCCATCCTCCGTCAGCGCTTCGGATGACGAGCTCGCGCGGGTCTGCGAGGCGATCCGCATAGAGCTCGGCTCGTCTTGATCGCAAACACTAAAAAACGAGATCGGACCCTTCTTCCTCGGGCTCGCTCTCGACCATCGGTTCGAGTTCGGCGTTGAGGAGCTTTCGCACGCTTCCTTGGAGCAGGTGCAGCAGCTCGGGTGAGTCGCCCGCCAGAACTGCCTCTTTGACGTCGGCCAAAATTTTCTCGATCGCGTCAGGTGGAAGATCGGGAGGCTTGATCTCGATCACTTCGGGCACGTCGGTGGGGATCGGTCGTTCGCGATCGCTGTAAGGGTGACCGAGGCGCTTCTCCCAGCGCCGATCCCCTATCACTTCGATCTCGATGTCCTCAGGCTTATAACCCCGCAAGCGGATCATCCAGTCGGCGAGATCTTTGATCGAGACATCTTCCTCGCCGTTCAGCGCGAAGAGGCCGCCGCTGCCCATGGCAGCCGTGCGGAGGAGCAACTGGGTTGCCAGCTCGACCCGCATGAACCGCCTCTTCGCGTTGAGGTCGGTGACGGTGACGGGCCCCCCGGTTGCGATCTGGTTCTCGAAGACCTCGACGACCGATCCGGAGGCTCGGTAGATGTTGCCAACCCGAACTGCGACGAACTCGGTCTGTGGGCACTGCTTTGCAAGTAGCTCGAGTGAGCGCTCAGCCAGTGCCTTGGAGGCGCTGAAGACCCCGTTCGGCTCGGCAGCATCTTCACTGCTGACGAAGATGAACTTCTTCACCTCGGCTTCACCGCAGAGCCGGGCAAACTCCCAGGTGCCGACGACGTCGGTGCGCATCGCCTCCAGCGCGTGTTCCTCGACGATTGGCGCATGGCTGTGACCGGCGGCGTGAAAGACCACTTCAGGCTTGTGCAGTGCAAGTTCCCTTCGCATCGTGTCGACTTGGTCGAACGTTGCGAGCACCGGATAGACGTGCTCGAATTCGCGCTCCCGTTGCAACTCACCCGCAACCCGGTGCAGGGCCATCGTCGAGCGGTCGACCAATGAGAGGTAGCGGGCCCGCGCGTGTGCGATCTGCCGCCCCAGCTCGGTGCCAATCGTGCTGCCGGCGCCGATGATCATCACGCTCTGGCCCCGCACCACTGCCCCGGCCTCGCGGTCGATTCGCATGGGCTGCGAGCCCAGCGTCTCCTCCACGCGGACGTCGCGCAACTGGCGAGCAAGGTTCCTGCGGCGGCGCAGCTCGAACATGCTCGGCAGGTTCCTCACCTTCACGTTCTGCTCGGCGTCCAGCGCCGCTTCCACGATGGCTTTCCTGCGCGATCCCGACATCGTCGGGATCGCGATGTAGATGGTGTTGACGTGGATCGAGGCGAGCAGGTCGGGGAGCTGGTCGATCCTCCCGAGTACCGGCAGCCCGCCGATAGTAGTTCCCTTCTCGAGCCCGTCGTCGACCCAGCCGACGACTTCGTAGCGTTCCCTGTCGAGGTCGCGCAGCAGGTACTTGCCGCCGGTTCCGGCGCCGACGATCAGGGCGATCTCACGCGGCTTGCCGATGCCTTTCGGCTTCGCGATCACCCTGCTCTTCGTGGTCCGCGCCGCAACGTTGAAGTGGTTGCGCAGCCGCCGCTGGAGGCTGCGGGACGGACCGATCGCGGCCCGCGCCCGCTCTAGGCCCGCGCTGGCGCGCTCACCCACGTCGCCGCCAAGGCGGATAAGGATTTCGAGCTCTCGCGCCGCCAGCGAAGGCTGCTCCTCGTTCATGTAGAAGTCGGCGAGCTTCAGCCGCGCTTCCGGGCTTGCCGTTGGATGGTCGAAGTCGATGGCGACCCGATAGAGCTCCTCAATCTCGGCTGGAGGGCGCCCTCCCGCGGCCTCGTGTTCGGCTACGAAGGCATCGGCGAGCCGCAGTGCCGCTTCAGGGGTGACGGCGGGGAAATTGGCGCTGACGGCTAGCTCCCAGGCGTGAATCGCACCCTTTGCGTCGCCCTTCTCGTGCAGCAGGTTCCCCAGCCGCAGCGCGGCAATGGCGCGGGTCAGGCCGGCGCCGTCGTCGCTTGCCCTTTCATTGCGCGTCCAGGCCTGGACGACTGCCTTGAGGACCTGTATCGCCCGGTCGGGCTGCCCCCGTCCCACTAAGTTGGCGGCGACGTCCAGAATCACGTCAGGGGTGTGCTGGGGGTCGCTGTCGGCGAGAGCGTCGTGGAGGGCTTCGCCGGCCTCGCTGGAATGGCCGAGGGCTTCTAGGACAGGCACCAGCTGGACCAGCGCCCGTGGCACGACGGTGCGGACCTGAGAGGTGGCCGCTCTCTCGAGGAGCCTTTTTGCCTCCTCGAGATCTCCTTCGGCGGCGGCGAACCGCCCGAGGGCGAGAGAGGCACCTGCGACTTGCTCCGGGTCGTCGCTGGAGAGCTCGTGTCTCCACTGTTGCTCGGGAGTCCTGGACAGGGCTTCCATGGCCTTGGTTATCGGGCTTTGCTGTTCTTCCGGCGGAGAATCATTCATCGGCTTGCTGCTCCTGTGGGTAGTCACGGACCGCTCGCGGTCCTTCTGAAGACGTTGTAGGCGTCCCGCACGGCGACGATCGTGAAGTGCCGCTGGAAGCGCAGATCTGGCTTCGCGCGGAAATGCCCGAAGCCGTAGTTGTCTGCCGCCTTGTAGAGGGTGTGCTTCGACCAGCGGGTTGCCCACTGTTCGATCGCCTGGCGGGAAAAGGAGTGGGGGTATGCCTGCTGGGAGGTGCTGCAGACGTTCCCTAGGTAGGCGCGGCGGGCAGCGGGCGGGCCCGCCATCAGGGCAAGGGCGGGAAGGTCGCCGGACCATGCCCCCAGGCGGACCGTCTCGATCTGGGTTTCGGCTGGGCTGTGCGGCGACCCGAAGAACTCGCGGATGGTCGCGCCGACCTTCGAGAGGCGGTCCGGCTCTCCCGTGGCGGCGGGGGCCAGCCCCCCCTCCGCCCAGCTCGGATGAACCTCGATCAGGTAGTCCAGGTTAGCTTTCGCAGCCCAGGGGATCATCCGCTGCCCTACTTGGGGGGACTCCGCAAGCACCGGAACCGCCGTCGAGAGGCTCCGGCGCAGAGCGACGATTTCTTCCACCAGCCCCTGATAAGCCTCTTCGAGGTCCGGCATGGAGCCGTCGGGCTCGATCGTCGCCCGCCGTACGGCTACCAGTGCCCGCCACTCCGAGCTGAAGGCGTGCGCCGTGAGGATGACGAAGCCCGGATCGGCGTATTGGGTGAAGGTCTCACTGACGACGATGCCGTCGAGCCCGGGACCGCACAAGGTCTTCGAAGTTGCTTCGTGACGTACGACCCTCCAGCTCCACTTATTGCGGCCGAGCACGTCATAGACTTTTCTCTGGCCGCTCTCCAGGGCTTCCTTGATGTCGACCGGCTTGCCAGGCCCTCCACGCGTACGGCTGTGCTCCATACCGCAGATGTAATTCGCGAACGTCCCGGAGACCGGGGAGCTCAGGCTGCTTACATGGCTGCGGACGAAGTTGCGCAGGCCCGGTTCTTCGTCGGCGTAGACAGGGACTTCAAAACCCCCCGCTCCCCAAGGCCCATCGGGGTTCGGAGGATTGGGTTCGGCGCCTGGATCTGGCGTCATGCGATCCTCCCGTGCAAGCTCGGGGTCGAATGAAGAATCCTTGCTCATTGGTCTGGAGCCTAAGAAGCGGACCCGGGCGCGTCTGGAAAAGTCGCACTTTTCAGGCGCGCCAACGAATCTTCTTGCCGCTAGCAGTCCGGGGAATCGACTCAACAGCGCGGATTTCTCGCGGCCGCTCGGCTGGCGGCAACGTCTCCCGTAGTTCCTGTCGCAGCTTCGTGAGGGCATCGGCGGGAGCGCCGTCGGCGAGGACGAGCTCTGCGGCGATCTCCTCCTCGCCCTGAGCGTTCTTGATGCAGAGGGCGACGGCATCGGTGACGGCTTCGCATGCTTCGATCGCCGCCTCCACGGCAAGGAGGTTGACCCGGTGGCCCCTTACCTTCGCGAAGTCGCCGATGCGCCCGACGACATAGACGTAGCCGTCCGTGTCGACCCGGCCGAGATCGCGGGTCCGCAGCCCGAAGGGGGTCAACACCTCGGCGGTGGCGACAGGGTCGTTCAGGTACCCGCGCATGACGTTCTCGCCGCGTGCGTAGATCTCCCCGACCTCGTCGCCCTGGACGTGCGTCCCGTCTGGGTGCCTAACCGAGAGCTCAACACCGGGAATGCCGCGGCCGATCGAACCCGGACGGCGGAGCAGCTCCGCCGGGGGCAGTGCACTAAGGCGGGCGGCACCCTCGGTCTGCCCGTACATGACGTTCAGCTCCACCCCCGGGAAGCGGTGGCGGAAGGTGGCGATCAGCCGGACTGGCATCGCGCCGGCGGCAACCAGGGCGCTCCGCAGGCGAGGCATACCCGTGCTGTCAAACCCGGTCTTGCGCCCAAGCAGGGCCTGGAAGTGAAATGGGACCCCGGGGAAGACCGAGACCTCCGCCGCGGCCATCCGGCGCACGCCCTCGTTCGGAAAGCGGAAGTCGCCGCCCGGCGCCAGCTGCGCCCCGACGGACAGTGCCGTGTGCAATACCGAGAGGCCGTAGGAGTGGTGGAGAGGTAGAACGAGGGCCACGACGTCGGAGCCGTGAAGGGACACTGCGGCGAGTATCGAAGCCGTGTTGGCCGCCAAGTTGCGCTGGCTCAGGACAACCCCTTTCGGGCTTGCGGTGGTGCCCGACGTGTAGAGGATCAAGGCGGGTGCGTCGGGCTCGGGGTGGGGTGGGGATGCAGCCGCTCCCCCATCGTGGGGAGTCCAGCACGGAACCGCGGCGAGGTTGCTCTCGAGAGGGCCGAAGTCCCCGATCCTCGCCGCTGGCTCAGCGTCTTCGACGATCGTCCCCACCGTGCTGCCGTCGCGCCCGGTGCCGATGGGGACCGCCGTCATCCCGGCTCGCAGTACCGCCAGGTAGGAGGCGATAGCACTGGGAGTCGGCTCCATCGCCAGCAGGATCGATGACCGGGGCGGCAGGTCAGCGGCGAGTGCCGCCGCCCCCGCCGCCACGAGTTTGCGCAGCTCGCCGTAGTCAAGCTGCGCGTTCGCGAGAACGGGCGCGCGTGGGTCGGCCGCCGCGAGGAAGCCCTCTGCTGCAACCAGCTCAGCCACGGGCATCGATCGGCCGCTTGCGGGCTCGGGCGGCGCTCCTCACGAACGACTCGACCAGGTCAGGGGCGACCTCTTCCCCGGCGCGGACGTTCGGGTGGGCGTCGATCGGAAGGCGGCGGCGGTAGCGGCGGCGGAGACGGTCGGCGTGCGGGCCGTCGGGTGCCGCCAGCCGATTGAAGAGGTCGAAGACGGCGACGTTCGGCGGCAACTCGACCTCCTTCGAAAGCCAGTGCGCCAGGTATCGCGCTCGGCGCCCTTCAGCGCGGCGGCTGCGAAGGGGTACCAGGGGCGGCGAGGTCAGCAGGAGGAACTGGTTGCGCGGCAGTGCGGCCAGCGAGCCCAAGAGCCGACGGTAGACCTCCTGGTCGCGCGCCATCTCGACGTCGCTGCCGATCGCACTGTTGGGGTAGCAGGACTTCATTGCGATCAGGTCGAAATCGAGCACCTGCTCCCGCGCCGACCGGACATCCGGATCTTCGCTCGTGAAGAGCTTCAGCAGGGCGCGCGGGTCGGTGTCGTCATCGGGAAGCGGAAAGGCCCTGCCGAGTGAGCGGCCGCTGCCGTCGCTGAGGCCGCGCTTGTTGTAATCGTGGTCCCATAGCTCCAGCAGAGGCGGCCCCCCGGCCGCGATCGCGGCGAGCCGCTCGCGAATGGCCCCGTCACGGATCAGGTAGCGGCCGACGGAATGGTGGATGAAGAGGATGCGTACGAGTAGTGGAGTCATCGCCCGCCATCCGTCCCGGCGGCGATCGGGGCTTCCCGCAGGTAGGCGGCGGGCCCAAGGCGGCGGCGGAAGGCAGCGTGAAGACGCTTCACCGCCATCGGGCTCATCTCGGTTTCCGCGGCGATCTGCTCGACCGGCGCTTCCTTCAGGAACGCCGCCCACATCACGTCGGTCTGCCGGACCGGCAATCCGTAGAAGAACTCCTCCTGGGTCTGCTCGGCGCTGTAGGTGTCGGTGGTCGGAGGCCGAGCGACGATCTCTGCCGGCACGTCCAGCTCAGCGGCCAGTTCGTACACCTGAGACTTGTAGAAGTGCTCGAGCGGGAAGACGTCTGCGCCCCCGTCGCCGTACTTGACGAAGAACCCCTGCTCGATCTCGACCCGGTTCGAGGTCCCGATCACAGCGCGGTTGCGCGACTCCGCCTCGTGGTAAAGCGTGCTCATCCGAGCTCGTTGCTTGAGGTTCGTGGCAGCCACGATCCGCAGATAGGGGCCAGGCGGCATGTACCTCGTCTCGGTCGCGCCGTCGGTTGAAACGCGGGTGAGGGAGAAGCGGGCGATCGCCTCCTCCCGGTTGAGGTCCGGCAGGTACTCCACCCGGATCCGGTCGCGGTCGGGGTGGTAGTCTGGAAACACCTCCGCTGCCGCGGCATCACGGGCGGAGTAGGCCCCCAACGCGGTGAGGACCGGGGTGATCTCCCGCTCCACAACGTCCACCCCGAGGCGGGCGGCGAGCAGGCGCCCGAGCGAGACGCTCACCGGGTCGCTGTCGCGGTCGGGGATCAGGACCGCGAGGACCCGCTCCGGCCCGAAAGCGCGGGCGGCCAGCGCTAGCGTCACCGCTGAATCGATGCCGCCGCTGACGCCGACTACTCCCCCGCGACGACGGCGCTTGGCGATCCAGTCACGCAGCTCCTCGGTTACCTCCTCGACGGTTCGAGAGGCGTCTGCAAGCTGGATCTCCTTTTCCCACCGGTTGGTACTCATGCCAAGACCTCCTTCTCGTCGCGTCGCCGCCGTGCGACGAAGTCGAGCCATAGCTGGGTCGTGACGATCCCGGCCAGGGCCATCTCCTGGGTTCCGCTGAGGGCAGCGCCGGAGTCCAGTCGCTGCAGAAGCCGCTCCACCTTCGAAGCGTCGAAGACGTCATGGGCCCGCAGGGCGTCCGCCGTCAGCGCTTCCCTCGCCGGGGCGGCGGCGGAGGTGCGCAGGACCTCCGCGACGGGCGCGCGGTAGGCCTGCTTGCGCCGAGCCAGAACCTGCGTGGGCACGAGACCGCGGGCCGCCCGCCTCAGGATGTCCTTTTCACTCGACCCCCGAACCTTGGCCGCGTCGGCGAGGCGTAGCGCCAGTGCGACTACCTCGTTGTCGAGGAAGGGGATCCGAGCTTCGACCGAGTGCGCCATCAGCATCCGCTCGCCCTGGGTCCCGAGGATGTAATCCGGCAGAAGCGTGCGGATCTCGACGTACTGGGCGCGCGCCAACTCAGACCAGGAGCTGAATTGGGAGGGGAGGGTCGTGGCGAGTCGCTCGGCCGGGTCGTCGAGCTCATCCCGCAGCTCCGGCGAGAGGTACCCGCGCAGTTGCCGTCCTGCGTTCCAACGCAACTGGTGGGCTGGGAACTTCTCGTTTCCCCCGGCCTCCATGAGGAGAGAAAGGACCTCCGCGGGCACTCGCTCCGCCGGGGTGCCGCCGACTCCTGCTGCTTCGAGCCGGCGGGCGCGGAGACTCTGTTTGCGGGCGCCGAGCTCGCGAAAAAGGTCGTACCCGCAGAAGAGCTCATCAGCCCCCTCGCCGCTGATGACCGCCTTGACGCCCGCTTCGTGGACGAGGGCTCCGAGTAGATAGGTAGAGCACGGGGCAAGGCGCAAGAACGGGGTCTCGGCATGGGCGACTGCTTCGGGCAGCACTCGTGCCAGCCCGTGGGGGGAGCAGAGGACACGGCCATGATCAGTGGCGGCCGCAGCAACGACGTGCTCCTGGTGCGGCGACTCATCGTGCAGGGGATCCTCGAAGGCCACCGAGAAGCTCGGCCGGTTCGGCCCCTGGGCCGCCGCCAGCATCGTCAGTAGCGTGGAGTCGAGTCCTCCGCTGATCAACGAGCCGACGGGGGCGTCGGCGCGGAGGCTGCGGTCGACCGCCTGTTGCAAGGTCAACAGCAACTCCCGCTCGTCGTCCTCGCCCCTGTCCTCGAATTCGGGTTCCCAATAGTGGTGGGCGTCTACGGCGCCATCGCAGATCGAAGCCCAGCACGCCGGCGGCAACTGCTTGACGCCGAGGCAGACGCTGGTTGGCGGGTGCGGCGCCCACAATCCGAAAAGGTCGGAAAGGGCAACCGGGTCGAGCGAGACGTCCACTGGCGCCAGCTGCATCAAAGCGCGGATCGTCGAGGCGAAGGCGACACCCTCAGGGAGCTCCGCGTAGTAGAGCGGCAGGATCCCGAAGCGGTCGCGGAACAACATCAGCCTGCACCGCTCGACGTCCCAGAGCCCGCCCGCAAACTGGCCATTGAAGAGCGGCAGCGCCGCTGGGCCGAGCCTGCTCAGCAGCGCCAGGACGACCTCGGTATCGCCGCTGGTGGAGAAGCGCCAGTCGCGGATCGCCGGATGCCGGCGCAGCTCCGGATAGTTGAGCACCTCGCCGTTGAAGCAGAGGGTGTAGCGGCCGTCAGGCGAGCTCATCGGCTGTTTTGAGCTGAGCGTGTCGATGACCGCCAGACGGGCCGTTCCGAGCACTGCGCCCGACGCGGCCGCGGTTCCCTGTTCGTCGGGGCCCCGGTGTCGCTGCGCCCGGAGCATCGACTCGACCGCCGCTTCCGCTGCGGCCGGGTCGATGCCGGGGCCGACGATGCCGGCGACTCCGCACATCAGTCGATCGTCTCCATGCGGATTAGTCCGGCGATGGATGCGATGGTGTCGAAGGTTTCGCGGTTCATCTCATCCTCGCGCAGTTCGCGGCCGAGGTGTTCTTCCACGAACAGGAAGATCTCCGCGACTCCCAGTGAGTCGATGATGTCGAGCAGGCTCGTGTTATCGCGCAGGTCCGCCTCGTCGATCGGGCTGTTCGCGAGCACGATCGGGCGCAACTGGTCCTCCAGAGTCTGCGGTGCTTGTCTCTTTACGGTCATATGACGGGTTCTCCTATGTTTTGCTCGAGGGCTTGGTCGACGAGTTCTCCGTAGAGGGGGCCGACGTAGTTCAGAACTGCGGTCGCCAGCTGAGGGCGGAGGCGCTCTAGCTCCTCGGTCGGCAGTTGCAGTGCGGTGTGGAAGGTCAGGTCGAAGCCGCCCTTGCGCAATGCCTTGTCAACGAGACGGACGTTGCAGGGGACATTGCGCAGCAGGACCGTGTGCCGATCGGGGTGCAGGAGCGGCTTGTAGCTCGAAGTTCCCGTCCTCAGGTCGGCTGCGAGGGCCTCGGTCGCCGAGATGATCATCTCCGCCAGGGGAATTTGCGATTGCTCTTTGCGCAGCGGTGGCAGCGTCTTCACCCAGGCGGTCGCCTTTCGCCCCTCGAGGAGCTCGTAGTGCAGGGCGACGGGAATCACCTGGGCCCGCGGGGCGGCCTTCGCTACAACGAGCGCTCCTCGTTCCGGCTCGAGCACGAGCCCCTCGCGCACGTGGCAACCCTGAGTGAAGAACCAGAGGGCGATGTCGTCAGCACCGTTGAGGTCTTGTCCCAGGGCGCGCAGCATCTGGGCGCTGCGCAAGGTGGCGCCACGCTCAACCGGGAAGATTCCGACCCGGCGCAGGATTGGCCAGGCATCGACGACCCGCTCCGCGGCAGCCATCCTCAGCCTGCGACCCACGGAGTCGGTAACCAGCATTGCGATCGAGGCGTCCCAGCCGCACAAGTGGTTGGGGAGGAGTAGCGCCGGAGCGCCTTCGATTTCGCTCAGTGAAGAAAGGTCAGCGTAGACCTGTCGGAAGCCGAGCTTCAGGCTGGCGCGCAGAAACGTTCGCCGCAGCCAGCTAGGGGGCTCATAGGGCTCACGTAAACGGTTCTCGGACACATGCGCATTACAAGCCTTACTCGCACATTCGTCCGGAAAAGTTGCATTCTTCGTAACCGTCTCAGGTCACGTGAAAATGCTCTTCCTCCGAGGGTACACCTTGTCAGCGTTCGTCAAGTTTTTCGGTCAAGGCAGCAACCGCTCCTCGCGAGCCCGGCCGGCTTTCGATGCCGCAAAGACCTCGGGCAGCCACCGCATATGCACCTATCCGCGGGGGCGCCGGCCGCGACAGGTACGGGAGGGGGATGTGATGTTCATGGGGCACCTGGTTCGTGGGCCTAATGACATCTTGGTTTATGGGCGGGCGGTGGCTCTTGCTTATGAGGAGCAGCGGGATGATGCTGGGGCTGAGGACATTGCTTTGCGGCCTTGGTTGGAGCGGTGGCCCCACTTCATCCGGGTTCGGGAGATGGAGTTCTTGGATGGGACGTTGGGGGATGGGGTCTCTCTCGGCGAACTGATGGATGAGCTCGGGGCTTATGCCTTTGGGCCTACGGCGGAGAACGCTGACCGTGGAGTGGGGAACATCGACCCGCGGCAGTCGATTCGGCAGGCCGCGGCGATCCGGCTCTCGGAAGCTGGGGCTAGCTGGTTGAGTGAGGAGCTAGAGCTTGCCTTCAGGAAGTTCGGGAGGGTGCGGGCGGAGGAGGTTCCGGGGCTGGACTGGTGAGGCAGCCCCCGCAGCATCAACCTCTGTTCGGAGAGGAGTTCGGCCTCTCGCTCCGAAAGACCTCGTGATGCCGAAGCTGGACCTCTACTCCTCGGACAAACTCGTCGAGGGCCTCGGAATCGTCTTCTACGTCGGCATGGCGACGGCGCTCCTGACGGCGCTCCTGGGCGCCCCCGGCTGGGCGTTTCTCCTGCTGCTCCTCGGGTCGTTCGCGCTGGTCGTGCGGACCGCGCTCGAATCCGTCTAGTCGCCCGGCTTCAGGTGCGTGACGGCGGCGCCGGATTCGCGTTCGAGGCGCGCCGCGATCAGTGAGCGGTGGCAGGCCTCGGGGTCGCGCTCGACGCAGAGGAGGGCGGCGCGGTTGTTGCCGACGAACTTGACGATCGGGTCCAGGTCGACCGGCTCGAGCACCTCCTCGGTGTAGCGCTCGACGTAGGCCGGGGCCAACTCGGTGCGCGAGCGTTTGCCCTCGCTGCGCCGGGCGTCCTCCTCGTACTGCAGCTGTCGCATCTCCGTCGTCGGCGCCAGCTCTGGCAGGTGGCTGTAGCCGATGCCCGCCTCGGCCAGCGCTGCCTGCAGCCGTTTCGCGTTAGCCCAGGCGTACTCGCTGCCCCGCACCCCACGCCGCTGGCGCACATCGAGGACGATCCCGACCTCGGCCTCCTGGAGGGCACGGACGAACCCCCGCCCGTCGAACCCATAAACGCCGATCGTCATGAACTCCGCCACAGGCGGAACCTACTCGGCTCGCGAGGGCAGGAGGCGATCTTGTCTCACTCAAGGCAAAGCGCGAGGTGCCCGAAAAGGCTTGGAGTGAAAGAGCACGTCCTCAGCGATGGCGACCGCGCTGCACTACAGAGCCTGATCCCTCTTGCCAGCGCGGTGGGGATAACGACGCTGTTCAAGCTCTTCTTCAGCGCTCGCCAGCGCACTGCCTTCGCGATCTTCGAAATCTTTGCAATCGTCTCGGTGCTAGTCGCCGCTGCGTTGACGGCCTCGATCGCCATCAGCCTGATGCACCAAAACACGGCGATCACCGGCCACGAGTTGACCGAAACGGCGATGCCGCTCGTTGTCGCTGGGTTCCTGCTCGTCTTCATGATTGTGCCTGCGCGGCTGCGGGAAGCCGGCGATCGCAATTGGAGCATGCTCCCGATCGGCCTTGCCGGTGCATACGTGGCGGCGGTGGCGATCCTGACGCTCCGCGTCTGGACGGCGACTCCGGAAAGCGCGGCACTGTTCGCGGGCGGACTCCTGGCGGTGGGCGCCTTGCTCTCCCTTGGAGTGAACTTGTGGGAAAGCCGCGCGGCACACGGCTCGCGGCGCGGACGCGCTCGCGAGCTGGCGAAGACGATCGCCGCCGGCTACACGCCCGCCCGCAAACGGCTTCGACCCTCGCTGCCCGAGCCGGACGGCACGACGGCAATCGAGGTCGCCTGCTGGGTCAAGAAAGGCCGCACCTACATGGGCCTGAACGGGTGCGAGCGGCTCCGTGACCTGGTCCAGGAAAGGTGGGACGCGATGGGGGAGGCCGGTGTCCAGCCGCCGACCGGCAGCAGTATCCTCGCCGCGATCGACGTTCGCTACCGGATCCCGTTCCGGCGGACCAGCCCCGAAGTTCGCATCTCCACCGTTCAGGTCCCGGGCGGTGCTGGCGACACCCAGGCCGCCCCCATGAACGAGGACGGCCTGATCGATGTCAGCGACTTGGGTTTGCTCTAACCGCTGCGCTTAGTAGCGCGGAGGCGCTTCGCGGTAGGCGGGATCCCGGACTTCGCGACGTTCTTCCACGGGTGCTGCTTCGACGGGGCCGCGACGGCGGCTGGACCAGATGATTTCCTGGAAGAGCCCGATCAGCAGGCCGACGAGACCAGCGACCATGAGGATGAGGCCGATCGTGTCGATGCTGATGCCCTGGACGTGGATGTTGGTCGCGAAATAGAGAATCGCTCCCACAGCAATGAGAAAGATGCCTGCTCCAATGGTCATGGGGCCTGATTACCCGGCGGGTGGGGCGACAAACCGCAGGCGCGGCGGCTAGACGAATCGCTGAGGCGCTCGCACCGTTCAAGGATTTGGGCGCGGGTGTCGAAGGTGTACCGGCGTGACCAAGGGCCGGACCAAGTTGGCGGCACTCACGCTGGCGCTCGTCGCAGCGCTGGCCCTGTCTGCCTGCGGTAGTTCCGGCGGCTCCGGCAGGGAAGGCGGGACGCTGAAGGCGACGTTCGGCTCCTTCCCCGACTCGCTCGATCCCGGCCTCGCCTACACCGGCGAAGGCTCGACCGCGGTCTACGACGTCTACATCCCGCTGCTGACTTATGCCCACGCCTCCGGCAGCGCCGGCAGCAAGGTGATCCCGGGGCTCGCCCAGGCCCTGCCGAAGATCAGCGACGGCGGCCGCACCTACACGCTGACCCTGCGCAAGGGGCTGAAGTACTCGGACGGGAAGCCGGTCAAGGCGTCGGACTTCGCCTACGCGATCGAGCGCCTGTTCAAGCTCAACTCGCCCGGCTCGCCCTTCTACACCGACATCGTCGGAGCCGAAGAATTTGCGAAGTCGAAACAGGGCGGGATCCCCGGCATCTCGACCGACGACAAGAGCGGCAAGATCGTCATCCATCTCGCCGAGCCGCGAGGCACCTTCAGCAACGAGCTGGCCCTGCCCTTCGCCGCTCCCGTCCCGGCTGGCACTCTGGTCGAAGACCTCACGGCCCACCCGCCGCCGGCGACCGGTCCCTACGTCATCTCTAGCGTCAAGCCCGGCCGCGGCTGGGACTACCGGCGCAACCCGCAATGGGCCGCCAACAACGCGAAGCTGCTGTCGGAAATCCCCAGCGGGCACGTCGACCGGGTCGAAGTCGCCGTCCTCCGCAACCCCTCGACCCAGGTCAACGACGTCGAAAGCGGTCGCACCGACTGGATGGGCAACCCGCCGCCGGCCGACCGCTACGCCGACGTGAAGAGCAAATACGAAGGCTCCCAGTTCAAGGTCGAGCCGACGATCAGCACCTACTTCTTCTGGATGAGCACGACTCAGGCGCCGTTCGACGATGTGAAGGTGCGGCAGGCGGTCAACTACGCGGTCGACCCGCGGGCGCTGGAACGGATCTACGCCGGTCAGATCACCGGCACCCACCAGATCCTGCCGCCGGGCATGCCCGGCTACAAGCAGTTCGACCTCTACCCGCACAGTCTCGCCAAGGCGAAGGAACTGGTGGCCGCGGCGAAGCCCAGCGACCGCGCGATCACCGTCTGGACCGACAACGAAAGTCCGAACAACGAAGCCGGCGAATACCTCGAGGGCGTGCTGAAGCAGCTCGGCTTCCAGACGACGCTGAAGATCGTCAACGCCGACAACTACTTCGGCCTGATCGGCAACGAATCGACCCCGAACCTTGACATCGGCTTCGCCAACTGGTTCGAGGACTACCCGCACCCGAACGACTTCTTCCAGCCGCTGCTGAACGGCGAGAGCATCGTCCCGACCGGCGCCACCAACCTGCCGCGGATCGACGACAAGCAGCTGAACGCGGAGATCGACCGCCTCAGCGAAGGCCCGCTGACGCCGCAGGTTGAATCCGAATATGCCGAACTCGACCGCAAGTTCATGGAACAAGCGCCGTGGGTGCCTTACGGCAACAGCACCCTGCCGACCTTCGTCTCCTCCGAAGTCGACCTCGACAAGGTCGTCTTCAACCCGACTTTCGCCCAGGACCTGACCAGCTTCCAGTTCAAGTAGGAGGGAGACGGTCGCCGCGAGCCGTCAGGCGAGCGCGGTCCAGAGGCGCCGCTCGGCCTCGAGCACCTGCTTCGCGGCCGCGCCGACCGCTTGCCACAGCTCTGGCCGCGGTTCGTCCTCCTCGCTCGCGGCCTTGAACGCCTCGGCCAGCTCGGTCCAGCGCGCAGCCGCCTCGGCAGCGAGCGGCGCCTCCTCCCGTCCCGCCTCCGCCAGGAAGCGCGAGTACATGAGCCGGAAGCAGCCGCCACCGGTCCCGCGGCGCTCGATCACCTGGTAGGCGAAGCGCGCACACCACTGCCAGTCCCCGATCGCGTCGGGCCAGGACCCTGCCTCGTCGGCGAGCCGTTCGAGCGCGGGGACGCCGGCGAAGGGGCCGAAGGGCGGTTCGAGCATCTCGCTCGCCGCCCGGGCGATCGCCCGCGGCACCGCCGCCTCCAACTGCGCCCGGCCGATCTCCTCGCCGACGGTGAACATGTGGCCTTCGAGCGGGTAGGCCGGGTGGCCGCTGTGGCGGGCGCGGGCGAGGTTCTCCAGGCGGGTCGTCTGCAGCTCCTCGAAGGCGGTGTCGGAGAGGCGCGCGACCTCGGAGTCGTAGCCGGCGAGGACGACGGCGTGGCCCGGGAAGTGGGCCGAGTTGCCGTAGTGGTCGAGGTAGTAGATGTCGGTGAGGAGCAGCGCCGGGTTGCCGCTGTCGACCTGCGAGCGCGCCGCCTCCCAGGCCGCCTCGCCGTCCTCCTCGGCGAAGGTGCGCAGCTCGAGCGCGGCGCCGGTCAGCTCGCGGAAGGTCTCCTCGAGTCGCGCGGTGCGGCCGTTGAACCAGCGGCTCGGCGAGGAGTCGTCCATCGCCAGGTAGTAGAAGCCGGCGCCCGCCCCGAGCCCAAACGCCATCTCCTCGCTGATCTCGACGCCGTGAAAGGCGAGCAGGTTCCGCAGCGCGGTCGAGCCACAGTGGTGGCCGGGAGTGTGGACGAAGCCGGGGACTTCGGGCATCAGGTGACTATTCTGCCGCCGATGCGCGACCTCGACCTCAAAGTGCTGCGCTGGATGCGGACCCACGGGCACACGCCCGCGGTGGAGGACGCCGCCGTCGCGCTTGGCAAGGCCGGCAACAACGGCCTCGTTTGGCTCATCCTCGGCCTCGCCCTGGCGATCATCGACAACGGCCGCTGGGAACAGTGGCTGATCTGCGCCCTGCTCGGTCCCTTCGCGATCGCCCTCAACTACGTGGTCAAGCTGGCGGTGAAGCGGCCGCGCCCGGTGCTCGAGGGCCTGCCGCCGCTGGGCGGCGCCCCCAGCTCGCTCAGCTTCCCCTCCGCCCACGCGACCTCCGCGTTCGCGGTGGCGACGGCGATGTGCCGGGTCGACCCGGCGACCTCGGCCGCCTTCATCGTCGCCCTGGCGCTCTCGCTCGGCCGCCCCTACCTCGGCATGCACTACCCGTCCGACGTCCTCGCCGGCGCCCTCCTCGGCATCGTCCTTGGCCTGATCGTGCCGCTCACCTTCTGATGGAGCGCGCGAGATGAAGGTCGGAATAGTCGGGCTGCCGAATGCGGGCAAGTCGACTCTCTTCAACGCCCTGACCAAGGGCGGCGCCCAGATGGGCGACTACCCGTTCACGACGATCGAGCCGAACGTCGCCGTCGCCCAGGTGCCCGACGAGCGGCTGGAAAAGGTCGCCGAGACGGTCAAGAGCTCGGAGCTGGTGCCGGCGAAAATCGACTTCCACGACATCGCCGGGCTGGTCAAAGGCGCCTCGGAAGGGGAGGGGCTCGGCAACCAGTTCCTCGCCTCGATCCGCGAGACCGATGCGATCTGCCACGTCGTCCGCTGCCACACCGAATCCGACGTGCCGCACCCCGATGGCCGCGTCGACCCGCTCGCCGACATCGAGACGATCGAGACCGAGCTGGTGCTCGCCGACTACGACCAGGTCGAGCGGCGACTGCCGCGGGTCGGCAAGCAGGCGAAGTCGGGGGACAAGGAAGCGCAGGTCGAGCACGAGTGGCTCCAGGCGGTGCACGAGGCGCTGGCGGCGGGGCGGCCGGCGCGCTCGATCCCGGCGCCCGAAGGCGCGCCGCAGGCGGTGCAGAACCTGCAGGCGCTGACGACGAAGCCGATCCTCTACGTCGCCAACGTCGACGAGGGCGACGCGCAGCCGCCGGAAGCGGTCGTCTCCCACGCCAACTCGGTCAACGCCGGCGTGGTCGCGGTCAGCGCCCGGATCGAGGCCGAGCTGGCGGAGCTCGACCCAGAGGAAGCGGCGGAAATGCGCGAGAGCTACGGCGTCGAGGGCTCCGGCCTGGCGCGCCTGGTCCGCGCCGCCTACGACCTGCTGGAGCTGATCACCTTCTTCACCGCCGGCGAGGGCAAGGAGGCGGTCGCCCGGCCGATCGCCCGCGGCACCACCGCGCTGCAAGCCGCCGGCACGATCCACACCGAGATCATGGAAGCGTTCGTCAAAGCCGAGGTGATCAGCTGGCAGGACCTCGTCAACACCGGCGGCTACGTCGCCGCGCGGGACAAAGGTCTGCTGCGGATCGAGGGACGCGACTACGAAGTCCAGGACGGCGACGTAATCACGATCAAGGTCTAAGTCGTGGTTCCTTATGCACCTATGTCGTGCAAAAGGAACCACGGGATCGGGCTAGGGTGTCGATATGGAGGAACGGGCGCGGTTCCCGGAGGTGGCGGCGAAGGCCGGCCACTACGAGAGCTTCTACGTCAAGGCCTGCGAGCCGGGTGGCGGGCGCGGGGTCTGGATCCGACACACGGTCCACAAGCGCCCGGGTGCCGAGCCGAGCGCCTCGATCTGGTTCTGCTTCTTCGATCGCAGCGCCAGCGGGCCGCGGGCGACGAAGGTGACGGTCCCGGCCTCGCAGTTGGAGGTGCCGGCGGGGGACTGGATCCGGGTCGGCGACGCCGAGATCGGTCCCGGCCGTGCCGAGGGCTCTGTCGACACCGACGCGCTCAGCGCCGCTTGGTCGCTGACCTTCAGCGGCAACGCCGAGCCCTGCAAGTACCTGCCGGCCGACTGGCTCTACAAGGCGCCGCTGCCCAAGACCAAGTTCCTCGCTCCCTATCCCGATGCCCGCTTCGAAGGCCGGCTCGAAATCGACGACGAGACGATCGAGCTGACCGGCTGGCTGGGGATGATCGGCCACAACTGGGGCACGGAGCACGCCGAGCGCTGGGTCTGGCTCGAGGGCACCGGCTTCCCCGACGCGCCGAACACCTACTTCGACGCCGGGGCCGCCCGCGTCAAGCTCGGCTCCCGCACCAGTCCTTGGATCCCTTCGGGGATGCTCGTCCTCGACGGCGAGCCGCACCGCCTCGGCGGCCTCGGCGCGATCCGCTCCGTTCACATCGACGAGCAGCCGACGGTCTGCAGCTTCCAGCTCCCCGGCAACGACATCATGGTCCACGGCCGCGTCACCGCTCCCGAGAAGGACTTCGTCGGCTGGGTCTACGCCGACCCCAAGGGCCCCGAGCACCACACCCTCAACTGCTCGGTCGCCGACCTCGAACTGACCGTCGAACGCCCCGGCCTCCCCGCCCGCCACCTGAACCTCGAAGCCGGCGCCGCCTACGAGTTCGGAATGCGCCCCGAGCCGCAACAAGTTCACGGGATCCCCATCCAGCCTTACCCGGACGGTTGAGCCTGTCGACTTTGTTCGGCATATCCGAACGAAAGCGCCACGGCCTGGCGGGGGCGCGGCGGTATTGGTTGATCTGGGCCCTGGTGGCGCCCGTCGCGCTGTGGGCGCTGCTGCGCCTGCTCGGGATCGATAACGGGTTCCCGCTGGCGCCGCTGATGGCGTTCACGCCCTACGCGGCGATCGCGGCGCTCCTCGTTACCGGGGTCGCCCTCGCGCTGCGCAACTGGGCCGCCGCGTTTGTCGCCACTCTGGCGACTCTCCTGCTGGCGATCGCGGTGCTGCCGCGGGCGGTGGGGAACGGGACGGTTGAGGCGAACGGGCGCGAGACCTTCGTCGTCCTCGCCGCCAACGTCCATCACGGCGGCGCCGACCCGGACGGGATCATCGCCCTGGTCGATCGCTTCCATCCCGACCTGCTCAGCGTCGAGGAGCTGACGCCGAGCTTCAACCGCAAGCTCGCCGCCGCCGGCCTCGGTTCCCGCCTTCCCAATGCCGTGCTCGAAACCCACCGCAACACCTCCGGAGCCGGCCTCTACTCGCGCCTGCCGATGCGGAAGCTGCCGTCCCCGCACCGCTTCGTCTTCCGCATGCCGCGGGCGGAAGTGAGGCTGCCGGATGGGCGGCCGCTGCGGGTCGTCGGCGTCCACCCGTATCCGCCGCAGATGAACCGCACGAGCGAATGGGAAGAAGCCCTCGCCAGCCTGCCGAGCGGCGGCCGTGGCGCACCCTGGGTCCTCGCCGGCGACTTCAACGGGACCTTCGACCAGTCGCAGTTTCGCGCCGTCGTCGCGCGCGGCTACCGCGACGCCGGCGACGTCGCCGGGGAGGGCCTCGAGCCAACCTTCCCCGCCCAAGGGCACCTGATCCCGCCGGTGACGATCGACCACGTCCTCGCTGACCGCCGTCTCGGCATCGTCAGCTACTCCGTCGCCGACATCCCCAACTCCGACCACCGCGCGGTTGAGGCCGAGCTAGTGCTTCCCTGAGACCACCTTCTGGAAGGTCATCCAGGTGTCGTAGCCGCCGAGGGCGACCTCGAGGTCGGTGCCGGTGACGGTGCTGACGCCGCCGGTGCCGTAGAGCTTCGCTTCGATGATCCGGGGGGAAACGCCGGTCTTGGTGATCACGATTTTTTTCAGGCGGCCCTGCAGGTAGGAGGCAAGCTTGGCGCTGATTTCCGGGCCGCTGAATTTCAGCGTCCATTCGTGCAGCGGGCAGGCGGAGTCATAGGGATCGGGGACGCCGACGAGGTAGGGGACCGGGGAGCCGAACACGTTGACGGCGCTCTCGGTGTGGCCGCCGGAGCAGGCCGAGTAGAGGGTCTGGGCGATCTTGCCGCCGTACATGACGACCTGGCCACGGGTCGCGGCGACCGCGGCATTGGTGCTCGCGTACTCGCTTTCGAGCCCTTTGTAGACCTGGCTGCGGGTGTCGGAGTAGAGGTCGAAGCCGTTGCCGCCGACGTCACCGGTGAGGGCGATCGAGCGGACCGCGACCGCCTGCGCTTTCAGCTCCTCGGCCGGCCAGGAGGGGGGCACCTCGTTTGGCATCACGCCTTTGACGTACTGCTCGAGCGCCAGCGCGTTTACGACGTTGAGCGACCCGGCCTGGCTTTCGGTCGGCACCGCCTCCAGCGCCCCGCGGTAGGTGCCGTAGCCGGCGACGCTCACCTTGCCGGGACCAGCCGCACGAAGTTTGCGCCCGCAGTCGGCGAGGCGTTTGCCGCCCGAGCTGCGCAGCTTCACCGAGTTGCCGTCGCGGTGGGCCTCGTAGCTGCGGCTTGGATTGAGGCGCAGCCCGCAGGCGCTGGTGGCGCCGCTGAAGCCGACGTCGCCGCCTTCGATCCCCAGCAGCACCCGCACCACGTGGGCGCCCTGCACCGTCCCCAGCCTCGTCCCCGTGTAGTAGTGGCCGAGGATGAAGCGGTAGTTCTTGCCGTGTTCGGCGTACCCGTAGGCGCCGTAGGCGCTCATCCCGACCCCGTGGCCGAAGCCGCGGCCGTGGACGATCCAGCTGACGCTGGCCTGGGCGGCGAGCGGGGAGAGGGAGAGCAGGGCAAATCCCGCCGAGCAGGTTGCGAGGAGGGTGCGGAGCTTGTTGACGATGGCCTCGTTCACGGTCTTGGACATCTTCGAGAGAACAGATTCAACGTTGCGGAGTAGCGGCCTGCAACGGCGGGGGCGTACCCTGGATATGCACGCAATTTCGAGGAGGGCGCGATGGCGACGCAGACCGTAGAGGCAACCGACCACAAGCTCCTTGCCGCCGGCGAGTGGCAGGCGACGGGCGAGTGGGACGAGGTGAAGAGCCCCTACGACGGCAGCGTCGTCGGCCGGGTCGCGCAGGCTGACGAGGCGCTCGCGAAGAAGGCGATCGAGGCCGCCAATGAGGCCTTCGAGGCGACTGACTTCCCGCAGCACGAGCGGGCGAAAGTGCTCGACCGCGCGGCCGAGCTGGTCGCCGAGCGCCGCGATGAGCTGGCGGCGACGATCGCCGCCGAGGCCGGCAAGCCGATCAAGACGGCGACCCTGGAGGCTGAACGCTGCGTCTCCACGCTCGAGTTCTCCTCGGTCGAGGCGCGCAAGCTGACCGGCGGCACGGTGCCGATGGACGCCGCCCCGGCCGGGGTCGGCAAGCTCGGCGTGATGCTGCGCGTCCCCTACGGGGTGGTTGGCGCGATCAGCCCCTTCAACTTCCCGCTCAACCTGGTCGCCCACAAGCTCGGCCCGGCGATCGCCGCCGGCAACGCGATCGTCTTGAAGCCCGCCGGCCAGACGCCGATCTCGGCGCTGAAGCTGGCCGAGATCCTGCTCGACGCAGGGCTGCCCGAGAACTGGCTCTCGGTCGTCCCCGGGCCGGGCTCGAAGGTCGGCAACGCGATCGTCGAGCACCCGCTGACCCGCGCCCTCACCTTCACCGGCTCGGCGCCGGTCGGCTGGGACATCCGCTCGAAGGTGCCGCACAAGAAGGTCAACCTCGAGCTTGGCTCCAACGCGCCGCTGATCGTCGACGCCGACGGCGATTGGGAAGCGGCCGCTGACAAAGCCCAGCTGCACGCCTTCTCGCACGCCGGGCAGAGCTGCATCTCGATCCAGAGAATCCTCGTCCACGAGTCGATCGCCGACCAGTTCACCGAGCGGCTGGTGAAGAACGTCGAAGGCCTGACCGTCGGCGACCCGCTCGATGAGAACACCGACGTCGGCCCGCTGATCACCCCCGACGACCGCGACCGGGTCAAAGGCTGGGTCGACGAGGCGGTCAAAGGTGGGGCGGAGCTCCTGACCGGCGGCGAGCTGGTTGACGAGGGCCGATGCCTCGCACCGACCCTCCTCAAAGCGCCGCCGAAAGAGGCGAAGGTCTGGTGTGAGGAGATCTTCGGCCCCGTGGCGACGATCGACACCTTCTCGATCTTTGAGGAAGCCCTCACCATGGCCAATGACTCCAAGTTCGGCCTCCAGGCGGGCGTCTTCACCCGCGACATCGGCAAGGGCCTCGAGGCCGGCCGCACCCTCGAGTTCGGCGGCGTCCTCATCAACGAGGTCCCGACCTTCCGCGCCGACCAGCAGCCCTACGGCGGCGTCAAGGACTCCGGCAACACTCGCGAGGGCCCGGCCTACGCCGTCTACGAGCTCACCGAGGAGCGCTTCGTCACGCTGCAGGGCTAGTCGAGCTCGCGCTCGACTTCGTCCGCCAGCGCCGGGTGCTGGTACGGGCCCGGCGCGCGCAGCCGCTCGATCACGTTGCGGCGGCTGACCGGGTCCTTGTCCTGGCTCAGCTTGCGCTTGCAGGTGAACCGCTCGACCCGCAGGCGGATGCCGACCGTGCCGCGGGCGAACGGCGTCGCCCAATCGCGTTCGAGGAGCATCGGCTCCTCGACGTGCTGCTCGAAGCGCTCGACCAGCTGCGTAAGCGCATCCAGGTTCTCCTTCTCGCTGAGCACCTCCGGCGTCCCGTAGAGGTGAGCAACGCTGAAGTTCCAGGTAGGCGCTCGCGTCGCCCCCGGCGCGTACCAGCTGGGCGACACGTAGCCGTGCTCGCCTTGGACGATCACCAGCATCTCGCCACCGCCGACTCCGTGCAGCTCGTCGTCCGGCTTGCCGAGATGAGTGAGAAGAGTCAGCTCCTCAGCTTGAGGATCAAGGAGCACCGGGCAGTGCGAAGCGACTAGCCCAGCGTTCTCACTGACGAGGGTCGCCCAGGGGTTCTCGTCGATCAGCTCCCGGACTGCTGCCGGGTCGGTGCAGGCGTATGCCGGGTTGTGGCGCACACCTACACCGTAGGCGCCGCCGCTTACTCGTGCGGCCGCGCCATCCGCCGGTGGTCCAGCGCCTCCTCGAGCACCGCCGGCTCGACGCCCTGCTCGAGCGCGACCTCGCGCAGCGATCGCCCGGACTCCGCCGCGGTCTTGACGATGTCTGCGGCGCGGTCGTAACCGATGTGGGGATTGAGCGCGGTGGCCGTGGCGAGCGTCGCCTCGGCGTGGCGCTCGGTCATCTCCTCATTCGCCTCCAGCCCGGCGACGCACTTCTCGTTCAGCAGGCGCGACGCGCTTGCCAGCAGCTTGATCGAGTCGAGCAGGTTGCGGGCGATCAGCGGCACGCGGACGTTGAGCTCGAACTGGCCCTGGCTGCCGGCGACGGTGATCGCGGCGTCGTTGCCGATCACCTGGGCGGCGACCTGGATCACGACCTCCGGGATCACGGGGTTGACCTTGCCGGGCATGATCGAGGAGCCCTTCTGCAGCTCCGGCAGGCGCAGCTCGGCGAGGCCGGCGCGCGGGCCCGAGCCCATCAGCGCCAGGTCGTTGGCGATCTTGTTGAGCGAGACCGCATAGACCTTGAGGGCGCCCGAGAGCTCGACCAGGGCGTCGCGGTTGCCCTGCGCCTCGAAGGCGTCGAGCGGCGCGGAGATCTGCAGGCCGGTGTCGGCGGCGAGCTTCTCGCGGACCTTGGCGGCGAACTCGGGGTGGGTGTTGAGGCCGGTGCCGGTGGCGGTGCCGCCGAGCGGGATCTGGCCGACCCGCCGCAGCGTCGCCTCGACCCGCTGGACGCCGAGCCGGATCTGCGCCGCGTAGCCGCCGAACTCCTGGCCGAGGGTGACCGGGACCGCGTCCATCAGGTGAGTGCGGCCGGCCTTGACGACGTCGGCGAACTGCTGCGCCTTGCCTTCCAGCGCGCCCTCGAGGCCGCCCATCGCCGGCAGCAGGTCGTGCGTCACCTCGTCGAGCGCTGCCAGGTGGACGGCGGAGGGGAAGACGTCGTTGGAGGACTGGCCCATGTTGACGTGGTCATTGGGGTGGGCGCCCTCGCCGGCGAGGTTGGCGATCACCTCGTTGGCGTTCATGTTCGAGGAGGTGCCGGAGCCGGTCTGGAAGACGTCGATCGGGAACTGGCCGTCGTGCTCGCCCTCGGCAATCGCGCGGCCCGCGTCGGCGATCCGCCCGGCGAGGTCGCCGTCGAGCAGGCCCAACTCGCCGTTGGCCTCGGCGGCGGCGCCCTTGATCCGGCCCAGCCAACGCACCACCGGCACCGGCACCCGCTCGCCCGAGACGGGGAAGTTGTCAACTGCTTTGGTGGTCTCGCCACCCCAAAGTTGCTCTGCCAAGGTCATGCCTCCGTCGAAGATCGTTGAGAGGCTGGAGCGTATTGACCCGGGAAGGCTGGACGCTTATCCGCCGGAGCGCCCAGCGTCGAAGCCCTCGCGGTAGGCGGAGGTGAACTGCGGCGAAAGCGGTTCTTTGTCCGGGGCGAAGCGGGCGGCGACGGTGAGGCGGCGGACGAGGTCGGAGTGGATACCTTCGCTGGATGCCGCGCCCTGTTCGGCGGCGCCGAGCAAGTAGCCGAGCTGGAGGGCCGCTTCGCCGCCGTCTTCTTCGCGCGCCTCCGCGTTCAGCCTGGTCGCCGTCTCAACCATCGCTTCGCCGACCTGAGCCAGGTCGCCGGCCTGCTGGTTGGAGGCAAGGCAGTGGCTGATCGGCGTCTCCCCCCGGATCAGCACTTCCCCAGGCGCATCCCGCAGGGCCTTTTCGTAGGCAGGCGCGCCTTCGAGGCAGGCGACCGGCGTCGAGTCACCCTGGCTCCCGCAGCCAGGGGTAACTGCGATCACCAGGAGCACGATTAGGGGCCCTAAATAGGAACGATTCATTCTATATAGTGAGAAAATGTTGACGAAAGTTTGGGCGCTGCTCCTACTGATAGTGACGATTGCGCTCGCCGGATGCTCTTCCTCGTCAGCAGGGGGAGAGAAGGGTCAATTCACCGATAGCCCTTACGCGAACGTCGATCTGGCCAACACGCGCAACGCGACGAGCTCGATCAAGGCCGCCACGGCTTCCTCGCTCCAGCAGGCATGGTCGCTGCCGCTCGAAGCGCAGGGAGAAAGGGCACGTTTCAGCGGAAGCCCTGTAGTGGTCGATGGGGTTGCTTATCTCCAGGATCCCGACTCAAACGTTCTCGCGATCGACGCTAACAGTGGTGAGATCTTGTGGGAAAAGCGATTCGAAGCGCCGACCGGTGGGCCCAACGCAGTCATAGCCGTCCAAGGAAAGATCTTCGGCGCGACGCCATCAAGCGCGTTTGCACTAGATGCCGACACTGGTAAGGAACTCTGGTCGGTGCCCTTGGTTCATACCGAACTCGAACACATCGCGATGGCGCCGGGGTATCACGACGGGCTGGTCTACCTCGCTACCAGTCCCAATGCAGAACAGGGCGGAGAAGTTGGGACCCTCTGGGCCCTCGATGCGAAATCAGGAAAGAAGGTGTGGCATTTCGACACGGTTCCCCGGAGCCTCTGGGGGCACCCCGAAATCAACTTCGGTGGCGGCCTGTCTGGGCCCCCTGCGTTCGATGGTAAGGGTTCGATGTACATCGGAACCAGCAGTCCGGGACCGATCCCTGGAAGCGAAGAGTTCCCATGGGGCTCCAGCAGGCCCGGCCCCAACCTCTACAGCAACTCGGTAGTCAAGCTCAACGAGAAGACCGGAAAGGTGGAGTGGTTCTACCAGGTGACTCCGCACAGCATCTGCCGATGGGATGTCGGAGCGCCGGTGCTTTCAAAGGTCGATGGTCGCCACATCGTCGTCGCTGCGAGCCAGGGTGGGATCCTCGTCGCTCTCGACCGTGAGACCGGCAAACCCTTGTGGCGAAAGCCGGTGGGAAAGCACGATGGCCATGACGATGACGGCTTATTGGCCGCGAAGCATCACTATGCCAGCTTGCATATGCCGGTCGTTGTCTACCCGGGGGTGTTCGGTGGGGTTTCCGGGCCGATTGCTATCCGGGGCCGTACCGTTTTCGTTCCCGTGGTTGATTGGGCAACGCGCCTCAACACGCAGGTATCAGCGGAAATGGTCGGTGTGCCCACCGGGCAGTTGGTGGCGCTGAACCTCGCAACCGGTGCGGTGAGGTGGAAGAAGCGACTGTCAAGTGGGCTTTTCGGTCCGGTTGTCGCCACTAACGACCTCGTCATCTCCTCCACTTTCGACGGGCGGATTTATGCTTTCAATGCGAAAAACGGTGACGAAGTCTGGAGTGAAGAACTAGCACCCCATGCTGAAGGTGGTGTGACCGTGACCGGAAATACTCTGTTGGCACGAGCCGGTCTCGTCGACAGAGAAGAAGTGCCGCAGCTGGTTGCTTACCGGCTCGGCGGCTGAGTTCCAGGTTCGCTCAATCCCCCGGTCGGGCCGAGAGGCCGCCGGTCGAGGCTTGGGCGACGCCGCCGGAGGGGCGGGGCGGGGGCGGGGGTGCTGGCGGCTTCGTGGGCGCGGTCGGGGTGGTTGGAGCGGTCGGCGCTGCGCCTTTGCCGTTGACCGCAAAGACTTCGACCCACTGGGCGAGCGTGTATTCGGGAGCGGTGGCGTGGTTCCAGGAGAGGTGGAGGTGGTTGCCGCAGCCGTGGCCGGCGTCGCCTTCGTATCCGACCCAGCGGAAGGGGGCGTGCGGCTGGTTCTGGACCGGCTCGGCCCAGAGGGCGAGGCGGGTGATCGGCGCCCAGGTCGCATCGCACTTGCCGTCGCCGTTCAGCGGCACGATGTCGACCGCGAGCCCGTTGTAGTGGTCGGAGCCGCGCGTGTGGCAGCGGTTGCAGCCAGCGTGTTCGCCGTTTGGCAGCGGGCCGGAGTAGCCGTCGGTGATGTAGATCGGGTAGCGCTTGGCGATCCAGCGCAGGTCGGGCAGGATCCGCTTGTCGACCATGTCGCCTTCTTCGTGCGGGATCGAGGCCGGGATCGGGACGATCTTGCCGGCGCTGTAGAGCAGCCGCGTCGCCGGGATCGGCGATGCCTGCGAGTAGGCGCAGATCGCAAAAAGCGGCAGGAGGGAGAGGGCGAAGACCGCGACGAATCGCGCCCAGGAGCTGGCAAGGAGACGGTGGCTCACTCCCGCCTTATCGGCCGTACGACGCCGGTGTCTTGAATCCTGCCCTTGGCCAATCAGCCAGGTAGGGTTCGCCCGTGCCTACGGTTCGCGAAGCGACGTTCGACCTCTTCCGCACCCACGGGATGACGACGATGTTCGGCAACCCGGGCTCGACCGAGCTGCCGATGCTCGCCGACTTCCCCGGCGACTTCCGCTACGTGCTCGGCTTGCAGGAGGCGGTCGTGGTCGGGATGGCCGACGGCTTCGCGCAGGCCTCCGGCAAGACCACGATCGTCAACCTCCACACCGCGCCGGGGGTCGGCAACGCGATGGGGGCGATCTTCAACGCCCAGGCCAACCACTCGCCGCTCTTGATCACCGCCGGCCAGCAGGCCCGCGCCCAGATCACTTTGCAGGCGAACCTGACCAACCGCGACGCGACCCGGATGCCGCACCCGCTGGTCAAGTGGTCCTACGAGCCGCCGCGGGCCGAGGACGTGCCGCTGGCGCTCGCCCACGGCGCCCACCTCGCCGGGCTCGCCCCGCGGGGGCCGGTCTTCGTCTCGCTGCCGATGGACGACTGGTACGCCGAGGTCGACGAGGCCGACGCGCGCGCCGCGATCGAGCGCCAGGTGACGGGACGCGCCGTCGCCGATCCCGAGGCGGTCCGGGCACTCGCCGAACGCCTCGACGCCGCGCAGAACCCGGTCCTCGTCGCCGGTCCCGACATCGATACCGCCGGCGCCTGGGAGACTGCGATCGCCCTCGCCGAGCGCCAGCGCCTGCCGGTCTGGGCCTCGCCCGCGACCGGCGGCGTCCGCCTCGGCTTCCCCGAGAACCACCCGAACTTCCGCGGCGTGCTGCCGCCGGCGATCGGCCCGGTCGGCCAGACGCTCGAGGGCCACGACCTGATCCTCGTCATCGGCAGCTCGGTCTTCCCGTACTACCCGCACATCCCCGGTCCGCTGCTGCCGGAGGGGGCCAGCCTGGTCGCGATCACCAGCGACCACGACGAGGCGGTGCGGGCGCCGATGGGCGACGCGATCGTCGCCGACGTCGGCCTGACCCTGGCCGCCCTGCTGGAGCAGGTGCCGGAGTCCTCGCGCCCGGCGCCGGAGCCGAACCCCGGCCCAGGGGAAATCCCGGCTGAGGACCCGCTCAACGCCTCGACCGTTCACAGCGCCCTGGCCGAGGTGATGCCCGGGGACGCGATCGTCGTCCTCGAGTCACCCTCCAGCACGCTGGCCCTGCGCAACCAGCTGCGCATCTCCCGCCCCGGCAGCTACTACTTCAGCGCCGGGGGCGGCCTCGGCTTCGGCCTCGCCGCCTCGGTCGGCGTTCAGCTCGCTCAGCCGGACCGGCCCGTCGTCTGCGTCCTCGGGGAGGGCTCGGCCCAGTACGCGATCACCGCCTTCTGGAGCGCCGTCGCCTACAACGCCCCAGTCACCTTCCTCGTCCTCCGCAACGAGGAGTACGCGATCCTCAAGTGGTTCGCCGAAGTCGAGCAGGTGAACGCGGCGCCGGGCCTCGACCTGCCGAAGCTCGACGTCGCCGCGGTCGCCGAGGGCTACGGCGTCAAGGCGCACCGGGCAAAGGACCGCGACGAAGTCGCCGGCGCCCTCAGCACCGCCCTAGCCTCCTCGCAGCCGGAGCTGGTCGAAGTCCCGGTCGCCCCGGGGATGTCCCTGTTCTAAGTCGTGGTTCCTTTTGCACCCATAGCCCGAAAAAGGAACCACGAGTTGACGGCCCTGCTGCACTGAGGCCCATGAGTCTGCTGCCGCGCAAGCGTCCTTCGGTCCCGCCGCCGCCGAGCCAGCCGGTGGACGATCGGGCGCCGGACTCACTTGCCGCGGGGGTCGACACGGTGCTGCGGCGCGAGCTCGAGCAGTTGTTCGGCGCCGACCGCGTTCTCCACCGCGTCAGCGATCTCGTCGCCTACGCCTCCGACGCC
The DNA here is from genome assembly GCA_035551255.1 of Solirubrobacterales bacterium. Classification (GTDB taxonomy): domain Bacteria; phylum Actinomycetota; class Thermoleophilia; order Solirubrobacterales; family 70-9; genus VAYN01. The sequence goes on along the minus strand of DASZNP010000106.1, from coordinate 1,921 downwards.
AGCCCCTACCGGCTCTTCCCGCGCGCGGTGGTCGAGGCGCGCGACGCCGACGACGTCGCCAAGGTCCTTCGCTTCGGTCGCGACCGCGGCACCCCCGTCACCTTCCGCGCCGGCGGCACCAGCCTCAACGGCCAGGGCCAGAGCGACGGCATCCTCGTCGACGTCCGCAAGCACTTCGGCGGCGTCCGGGTCGAGGACGACGGCGCTCGCGCCCGGGTCAAGCCGGGGACGATCCTCGGCCACGCCAACCGCGTCCTCGCCCCGCACGGCCGCAAGCTCGGCCCCGACCCGGCCAGCACCGACGTCTGCACGGTCGGCGGCGTCGTCGCCAACAACTCGGGTGGGATGCGCTGCGGCGTCACCAAGGACTCCTACTCGACGGTGCGGGAGCTGACCTTCGTCCTCCCCTCGGGGACGAAGATCAACACCGGTGCGCCCGGCGCCGCCGCCGCGTTCGCCGCCGCCGAGCCGGAGCTCGTTGCCGGCCTCGAAGCGATCCGCGACGAGGTCCGCGCCGACGCCGAGCTCACCGCGCGGATCCGCCGCAAGTTCGAGATCAAGAACACGACCGGCTACCGCCTCTGCGCCTTCCTCGATGCCAACGAGCCGTTGGAGATCTTCCGCCGTCTCCTCGTCGGCTCCGAGGGCACGCTCGCCTTCGTCAGCGAGGTCGTCTTCGAGACGGTCCCGGTGCCGCCGCTGACCACCACCGCCTGGATCCACCTTCCAAGCATCGATGCCGCCACCGCCCCGGTCGGGGACCTGGTCGCCTCCGGCGCTACCGCGGTCGAGCTGATGGTCGCGCCGGCGCTGATCACCGCCGCCTGGAACATGGTCGGGGCGCCGCAGGAGTGGAAAGAGCTGCCGCCGGAGTCAGCCGTCCTCCTGGTCGAGTTCGGCGGCGAGGACGAGGGCGACCTGGCCGCCCAGGTGCTCCGTGCCGAAGCCATCCTGGGTTCCCACGAGCTGATTCGGCCGATCGCCTTCACCCAGGACCTCGAGGAGATCGAGCTCGCCTGGCGCGTCCGCGAGGGCCTGCACGGCCTGATCGGTCGGGTGCGCCCGGAGGGCACGGCGCTGATCGTCGAGGACGTCTGCGTGCCGCCTGCCCGGATCGCCGAAGGCGCCAAGGACCTGCAGGCGCTGCTCGGCCAGCACGGCTTCCTCCCCGGCGTCGCTGGCCACGCCTCGGCCGGGAACCTCCACTTCATGCTGACGCCCGACTTCGCCAAGCAAGAGGACCTCGAGCGCTACGAGGCGTTCATGGGCGGCCTGGTCGAGCTGATCGTCGACAAGTACGACGGTTCGCTGAAGGCCGAGCACGGGACCGGGGTCAACATGGCCCCTTATGTAGAGCGCGAGTGGGGGGCGAAGGCGACCGAGCTGATGTGGCGGGTGAAGCAGCTCGCCGACCCCGACGGCGTCCTCTCGCCCGGCGTCGTCCTCAGCCGCGACCCCGGCGTCCACCTGCGCAACCTCAAAACCACCCCGGCGATCGAGGACTGGGGCGGGGCGACCACCTGCGTCGAGTGCGGCTTCTGCGAGCCGGTCTGCCCCAGCCGCAACCTGACGACGACGCCGCGGCAGCGGATCGTCCTGCGACGGGAGATGGCTCGGCAGCCGGAGGGGTCGCCGGTGCAGCGGGCGCTGCTCGCGGAGTACGAGTACGACGCGGTCGAAACCTGCGCGACGGACGGCTCTTGCCAACTGGCTTGTCCGTTGGGGATCGATACGGGGCGGATGGTCAAGGAGCTGCGGGTGGCTCGGCATGGCGAGCGGGCTGAACGGGCGGCGCTGGCGGCGGCCAAGCGGTGGGGGGCGGTCGAACAGGTCTCTAGAGCTGCGCTGCGGTTCGGTGGACCCCTCGTTCGGCTGACCGAGAAAGGGAAGGCGTTGCCCGGACCCGCTGGGGGAGGGGAGG